>CAVXPE010000031.1:0-89459 GCA_963763545.1 Bryobacterales bacterium | reverse complement strand
AAGACTACCTCGTTCTTGGTTAGCCAGCCAGGCGGAACCTCTCGGCCCTGGTTAAATCGAGCCGGTCGCGCAGGAATTTCCTTAACAAGTCGCCCGAACCTGAAGCGATGAGAAAATCGGGGAGTGAATTTCTGAGAGCGATCATCACGACCAGCTCGGAAGGTGGGATTCCGGGTCTGATGGTGCAAAGCCAGGAGCCGAAGCTGGACCAAACCAGGGCAGGCGCAGCCGTGGCAACGCATTGAAGGACCCCTTGCGCGATCAGAGCGGTCTGGATGAAGCGATGGTAGGCGGCGAGTTTGCGCCGGACGGCATCGCGGTACCGGTCGGTCTTGCGGTGGAGATACTGATCGCCAGAGCGGGAGCCGATTTGGTCCATGGTCATCATCCAGAAGTGATAGCCGTAGGCGCCAAGCGTGCGGACGGCCTGCTTGAAGGAGAACTCGATTTTGAAGCGCAGGCCGTAGAGCCGGATGATCTCGATCGAGTTCAGATCCAGATCCGTGCACAGGAACACGATGCGTCCCCGGTCCGGATGTTCGACCAGCACGAAGCGGGCCAGGCGGCGGATCGGCCTCCACAGCAGATCCAGACAGAGATAACGGATCAGCACGTCCTTTTCGCCGTAGACGGGGCTAGCCGTCGTGATCCAGCGGTCATCTGGTTTTTCGAACAGGGTGAATAAGTGGATCTTGGGTCCATACAGCCTGGGACGACCGCGCTTGCGTTGGCCCACAGTCGGCGGTATCGGCTCGAACGCGACGCAGGTTTTGCGAAGCCGGGAGATCAAATGGCTTCCGGCTTGGGTCAGCCCCAAGGCCATCGTAGAGCAGGCGTAATAGGCGTCGGCGACGAGGTAGACCGGCTCGGCAATCCCGAGAGCCCCGACCAAGGAGAGGAATTTCTTGGGGAGAGTCCGTTTGTCACGGTTGCTGAACACGAGTCCCTCGTGAATGCGCGCGGACAGAGGCACGGCGAAGAACGTGGCGGCCGCGGACACCAGGATCGAGACGACCTGAAAGGAATGTCCCATGATGTACTCGGGCTTGGTGTTGCAATCGGAGACTTGGTGCAGGAGTTTCACCGCCGGCATCTTACGGCCACGCTTGGGGATCTTGAGGCCATCGCCGAGAAGCACCGGTCTGCCGTTGACGCGATGAATGCCCGGCATCCGCGCAAAGACGACGCGCACCCAGCATCGGCATAAGGCATCCGGGTCGACCGCACGGGAGTGGAAGAAGTCGAGCAGCCGGTCATAGCACTGAGCGCCCAGACCGAGTGCGCGAACGATGCTGGTCACTCCGAGAAGGTCACAGCGGATGGAAATGCCCGCGAGCGCCGTCAGCAGCCAAAGAAAGCTGCGCAACCTCGAGCAGGCCGGCCGCAACGGGGCCACCCAAGACCACCACTCCGTCCAAATCCGCATTCCGGTCTCCTTTGCTGTTGCTTAAGCTTTATATGTATCATAATAATGATACATATGACTCAACATAAACTCGAACGATTGGAAGAGGCGATTCAAGGAATCAAACGGGAGATCGGAAAGCTCGGCGCATTGCGGCCAGGCTCACTGAGTAAACAGGCGCGAAAGACCAAGACCACATACGGGGCGTACTGGCATCTGAGCTACACCCATCGGGGGAAGGGGCATACGCAGTATATCCGCGACGCATTCGTGTCCCAAGTGAAGGCCGAGGTCTCCAATTTCAAACGCTTCAGAAAGCTCATCGACCGATTGATCACGCTGTCGATTGAACGATCTCAGCTAAAGATGAAAACGGACAGGAAGCAGTAAAGGAGGAGCGGTTGTCAGAATAGTGAGAACTCGGTAGTCTTGAGTCAATCAGTTTCATCGACTTTAATCTGAAGGGGTACATGCTGGACTGCACCACCGGCCCGTGCGCCGCGATCGCCCCATAGCGGTGGGCTCAAAGAGCCTGGCGGCCCCTCGTGGGGAGAAAACAAACTCGACGCTCAACAGAAAGGGAGATCTCAAATGAATTCGATTCAGGAACTGTATTTTGATGGCGGCGGGTTTCGTGGTGCTGGTGATGATAGTAGGCGTTTTCAGCGCAGGCCCGGCCATTGCGCAAGCGGTTAGGGCGGCGCTGGTGGCGAGTGTTCGGTTCTTCCTAATCCTCGCGATTGCAACCGGTCACTTGCTTCGCCCGCAACAGCCCATGTTCCGGGTCTTCAGCACTCATGATGGCCTGGTGGGGAATTGGGTGACGAAGATTCATCGGGATTCCAGGGGCTGTCTCTGGTTTTGCACGGTCGAGGGAATCTCTCTCTTCGACGGCTACCGGTTGACCAAGTGTCCTCCGGGGAGGGCAACTCATACTCCGCTTGCCAGCAGAAAGTCGGCAATCTGGCGTTGAAGTCCGACGCGTGCTGAACTACGCCGGTGTTCCATCGCTGAATACCGAATTGGTGGTGGGGACAGTTTTACGGCGTTATAAGATGGCCGGAAACAGTCACGGCGAGTGCCGAAGGGAACGTTAGAAACGAAGAGGTGGTAAACCGTCCGCCCAGGCATTGGCCCGCGTCGGCGTATGCCTGCACGCGCATCGAATTTCCATACGAGTTACTGCTCGGACTTGCGCTATCGTCTAACCCGTTATAAACGAGCGGGACGCTCACAGCAGCGCGATTACCAATTATAACCTCGTCAAAAGCACTGGGAAAAAGATTTCTATTGCAATCTCCAGCATTATTCCCGATCACGAGAAGAAAAGGGGTCGTCACAGTATTAGTGAAAAGCGCGAAGCTCACTGCCGAGATATTATCGATCACTAGCCGCTTCCCCGCCGGCACCGCATATTGCAGGTCCTGGGTCCACTCGTGGACACTGGTGCCCGTTGGCGGTCCGACAAACCTGCTGAATTGGACATAGCCGCGGGCGGGATTGTCCACGTCACTGACCAGCGCCGCACGCACCTGAGCAAATACCGGCTGAGCATAGTATTTGCCAAGAACCGCCAGGAGCGCCAGTACTCCGGCCATAGTGAGTAGCTTCTGTTTCATTTTGTCTCTCCTCGAAGCGACGAAAAACAATGCCAGGTAACGGTATCGCTTTCATAGGAACCGCACCCGCGCCGCCAGCGAACCTCCACTATACGAGGGATCGCGCGAAAGTGGCAGTCGCATAAACATGCGGTTGGCCCGTGCTGACGGTTCGAACTGCAGATGCTCGAACTCCCTCGTGTGGCGCTGGACGCGTTTGCTGGGTTTGTATGCTCGGGCGCCTGTATCGCGGCGTATCGCATCTTTATGCGGTTGAGCAAAATTGACCGCCAGCAGACTATGAGCCAGCCGCCGTTGGGCTCACCATGTATCCCTGGTGTTTGCAGCGAAACAGGACCATACATGGTTGCGGCCCAGGTGCGGTGGTAACGTCGAGGTCGCTCTGAACGAGTTCGTGAACGAAGGCGGCAGGACGAGCGGAATTCGGAACTTGCCGGATACCCTGGTAGAGTATCCTGAAGGCCGACGTTGACTGGCGCCGGCCAACCCGATGCGATGCCGTTTTCGGTTTTTCCTAATCCTCGCGATCGCGACCGCTCACTCGCTCCGCGCGCAACAACCCTCGTTCCGAATCTTTAGCACTCAGGATGGCCTAGTGCGGAATTGGGTGACGAAGATCCACCGAGATTCCAAGGGGTATCTCTGGTTTTGCACGGTCGAGGGAATCTCTCTCTTCGACGGTTATCGGTTCACCAACTTCTCCACGAGGGACGGCCTGCCGAGCCGGCTGGTGTCCGACATGATCGAGACTCAGCGGGGGGACTTTTGGTTCGCCACTAGCGCCGGCCTGGGGCGATTCCATAACCAACATGGGCATGCTCCAGCCTTCGACGCAATTCGAGTGGGCGACAGTAAGGAGTCCAACGATGTCCAAGCTTTGCACGAGGACCACGACGGAACCATCTGGTGCGGTACGGGCGCAGGACTTTACCGCTTCCGGCCCCAGGATGGGGAACGCGGTCCGAGGGTAACTCCCTTGGGTGATTCGGGCCCCCTGGAAGTGTCAGCTCTGGCCGAAGATTCGCGCCAAAATCTCTGGGTGGCGACGCCGCGAGCCCTTCTTCGACGCCGTCCTGGCGGAGAAATCGATTCCCTGCCCATCCCCGGTACCATGGCGCTCATCGAGTCTATGCTTGTTGACGGGCATGACCGTTTGTGGGCTGGCGGCTTAGGCGTGGCAGGCATTGACACCAAAACCGAGCCGCCGCGGGTACTGCCGCTCGAAGACATTCCCGGCAAAATACCGGGACGGATCAGTTCTTTCTACCAGGGCGAGCGGGGCGAGATCTGGATTGGTGGAAGCACAGGACTGGTCCGATTCAGTCCGGACACCTCGCCGCCGGACGTGCTGGCCTATACGCCCTCCGATACGTTTCCCATCGACCACGTAAGGGCCATGGAAGAAGATGTCCGGCACAATTTTTGGGTGGGAGTTGGAACGCGGGGGGCGGTCCGAATTTCGGAGGGGTCATTTGAACTGTTTACCCGAGCCCAGGGTCTGGAATCGGACGAGGTGTTTGGTCTTGCGGAGAGCCTCCGAGGCACGCTTTACGCGATCACCGGGCAGTGGACGCTCAATGAACTCCGTGGCCCACGCTTCGTTCCGACCCCGCTTCGAGTGCCCATGCCCGGGTATACCTGGGCGCTAGGCCAGACCGTGGTGCAAGATCGTGAGGGCGCCTGGTGGGCGGCGAGCGGCGCTGGGGTAGTACGATATGCGGCTGCCATGGACGCTCGCGATCTGAAGGGGAAGCTGCCCGAGCGGGTCTATTCCGTTCGCGACGGGCTGCCCAATTCCACGGTCTTGCGATTATTTCTGGACTCTCGCGGCGATATTTGGGCCGGCACCGCCGATGGCTTGGGCCATTGGAGCCGCGCTAGCGGTCGATGGCAAGGGTTTCGAACAAGCGACTTAGTCCCAGGTTCCACGATTACGAACGCCGTGCATTCGTTCGCGGAAGATAACTCAGGCGACGTTTGGGCGGGTATGTATCCCAGCGGCCTGGTGCGCTTTCACGGACCTGGTTACGAACTTGTTACTCATGACGTTCCCCGCGGCGCAATCAATTCCCTGCTTTTGGATAGCCTAGGGCGATTGTGGATCGGATCCAGCCAGGGCGGCGTCGGTCGGATAGACAATCCCGCGGCGGCCGCACCACAGATTCAACACTACGGTCTGGAGCAGGGACTTTCGAGTGAGCACGTCTTTGCCTTGGTTGAGGATGAGGGAGGGCGCATCTATGTGGCGGGAGGGCGTGGGGTAGATAGATTGGATCCCAAGACCGCAGCCCTCCGCCACTTCACCTCCTCGAGCGGTCTCCCACCTGGCGACACCCAGTTCCTTTTCCGCGATCACGATGGCTATATCTGGTTCGCTTCGTTCTATGGCCTCGCACGCTACCGACCCGAGCCCGAGCCGATTTTGACTACGCCTGTCCCGCTGCTACGTGCCTTGCGCGTGGGTGGCGAGCCATATCCGATTTCGGAGATGGGAGAACCCGTGGTGACTGGCATGGATCTGGCGCCGGGCCATAACAATCTGGAAGTGGAGTTCCGCGCCTTACACTTCGATATCGGTGAGAGTCTTCGCTACCAATACTGGCTTCAAGGCGCCGACGCCGATTGGAGCAAGCCCTCGGATGCCCAGACGGTGCGCTACGCCAACCTTGGCGCGGGAAGTTACCGCTTCGCGGTTCGCAGCATCACCGAGTCGGGTCAAATCAGCGCGGGGCAGGCGACTCTGGCGTTCCAGGTGTTGCCCGTCTTCTGGCGGAGAAGCTGGTTTCTAGGATTGGTGATGCTTGTCATCGGGAGCGCAGCGTTCTCCTTGCACCGGTATCGCCTGAATCATCTGTTGGCACTGGAGCGGGTGCGTACGCGTCTGGCGGCCGATCTCCATGACGATTTGGGCGCCGGCCTCGCCGAGATAGCCATCCTCAGCGAAGTTGCCAAGTTACAGGAGCGTCCGCGGACCCTGGAAGTACTGGATGGCATTGCCAGCCGTGCGCGATCTCTGCGCGAGGCGATGACGGATATCGTTTGGACCGTGGATCCACGCGAAGATCGCCTGGCAGACCTGGTGCTGCGATTGCGGCAAACTGCGTTCAGCATGCTCGAAAGCGAAGAGCGAAGCGTGGAGTTTTTTTCGCCTTGCGGCGAACAGCTTGAAATAGAACTGGCGCCCGCTGTGCGCCGGCATGTGCTGTTGTTCTTCAAGGAGGTGGTCACGAACGTGGCCCGACACGCGGGGGCGACCGCAGTCCGTGTGGAGATCGAAGCCGTTAAGGGACGTTTTCGGATGTCGATTCGAGATAACGGTCGCGGTTTCGATCCGCAGCATCCCCGTGCGGGGCGCGGCCTCAAGAGCCTGCAATATCGCGCCGGAGAACTGCGTGGGGGCTTGCAGGTGCAATCGGTCCCGGGAGGGGGCACCGAGATTGAACTAAGTCTTCTGCTGTGAGGAACGGCCAAGCGTCGGCCAAAAGAGGATGACGCGCGTAGGCGCGCACGCGTAGCAGCGAGACCCTGCTGGCTCATCGCGTAAGTCGTTCTTGGCGCCTACATCCCCTCCTCAAACCCTTCCTCCACTTCTGGCAGTACATCGTTCACGCCTGCCATCCATACATACAACGTAGGAAGCAGGAAGATACTCATCACCAGGTCCGAAATCAAACCGCCCACGATCACAATCGCGAACGGCCGCTGCGAGTCCGAACCGATTCCGTGCGACATCGCCGCCGGCAACAGACCCAGCGTCGCAACAAGCATGGTCATCATGATGGGCCGAAGCCTCAACACCGCGCCCTCCACTGCGGAATCGACGACGGTGTGCCCACGCACTCGAAGCTGATTGATGTATTCGAGCATAATCACGCCCGTCTGCACTGACACGCCGAACAGGGCCAGAAACCCCACGCCCGAGGACACGCTGAAATTCGTGTGCGTAATCAGCAGCGCCAGCAGGCCGCCGATGCGCGCCAGCATCACATTGAGCAAAATGAGAAATGCCCATTTGAACGAGCGGAACATACTGTAGAGAATGATCAGGATCAGCAGGATGGTGATGGGCACAATGAAGAGCAGCCGCGCTTCGGCGCGCTTTTCGCTCACGTACTCGCCTTCCCAATCGATGTGATAGCCGCGCGGCAGTTTCACCTGTGCGGATACGTTCTTGATGGCTTCTTCGACAGCGCCTCCCAAATCGCGGCCACGAACGCTGTACTTAATGGCGACATACCGCTGGTTGCCTTCCCGGTAAATCTCGGAACCACCGTCGCGTTCCTCCACCTTGCAGAGCTGCGCCAGAGAAACGCGCTCACCCGTGGGAGCAAGAAGGCGAATCTTCTCAATCGCTTCCTTTGTATTGCGATATTCCGGTAGGTAACGCATCACTAGGTCGTAGCGCGCCTCGCCCTGTAATACTTGAGTGAGAGCGTTCCCGCCGGCGGCGGTCTGGATGGCGTCCTGCACATCCGCGACATTGATTTGATAGCGCGCGGCTTGCAGGCGATCCACCACGAAGTTAACGTTCGGTTGCCCCAGCGTGTGAAAGACTCCCAGGTCCTGAATTCCCGCCACCTTCCCCATGACCTTGACCGCTTCATTGGCTTTGTCTTCGAGAACTCCCAAGTCGTCCCCATAGACCTTGGTGGCAAGCTGTCCTTTGACGCCGCTCACCGCTTCCTCCATGTTGTCCGCGATGGGCTGCGAGAAATTCCAGATCACGCCCGGAATCTTCTCAAGCTCGTGATTCATGGCCGCGATCACTTCTTCTTTGTTCTCGTGAAAAGCCGGCCGCCATTCTTCCTTTGGCTTCAGGTCGACGAAGTACTCGGTGTTGAAGAAGCCGGTTGTATCGGTGCCATCGTCCGGCCTCCCGGTTTGGCTGGTGCATTGAGTAACTTCAGGCCAGGAGCATAGCAGGAGCCGCGCCTGGTTCGAGAGGCGTACGCCCTCTGTCTGGCCGGTGCTGGGCGCGAGTGTTCCGCGTACCCACAACGAGCCTTCATCCAAGTGCGGAAGAAATTCGGACCCGATCACTCCGCCCACCGTGAGATAAATCGCGGCGCAAAGGCTGGCCACGCCGACGCCCACCGTCAGGTAACGCAGCCGGATCGCCAGTCTCAGGCCCTTGCGGTATATGGCGATCAGCCACAACGTCACTGGGTTGTGCCATTCGTGCGTACCTCTCGGAAAGAAGAGACTCGCAAGCGCGGGCGCGATCAGCATGGAGAAGATGATGGCGCCCAACAGCGCGAATGCCACCGTCCACGCCATCGGTTTGAAGAGCCGCCCTTCCACGCTCTGCAGAGTGAAGATTGGCAGGTACGCGGTGATGATAATCCCGATCGCGTAGAAGACCGGCCGCTGAACCTCATGCGCCGCGTCGAAGATCTTCTGCTTCGGGGTCCGGTTATCGGTGTCCCGGCGGCTCAAATGTCGGACGATATTCTCCACCATCACCACCGCGCCATCCACCACCATTCCGAAATCCAACGCGCCCAAAGACAGCAAGTTCGCCGGTATGCCCTTCAGGTTCAGGCACGTCGCGGCGAAAAGCAGCGAAAACGGAATGGTCAGCGCAACGATGATCGCGCCCCGGACGTTCCCCAGAAACAGGAACAGGATGATAGTCACGAGACAGATGCCTTCCGTGAGGTTATGCAGCACCGTGTGCGTCGTGTAATGCACTAAGTCACTGCGGTCGATGAACGGATCGATCTTCACCCCCGCCGGCAAGATGTAGGAGTTCAGCTCCTGGACTTTCTCGTGAATTCCCTGCAGCGCGGCCTCTGCCTCAGCGCCCTTGCGCAGCAGCACGATGCCCGAGACGACGTCTGGGTTGTCTACGATCTTTCCGTCTTCGTGGCGAATGCACCGCGCGAACTGCCCCAGCCTAATCTTCTCGCCCTGGGAGACCACCGCGATATCCCGCACGTGAATCGGCGTGCCGTTCTTGGTCAAAAGGACAGTGTTCTCTATGTCGCGTACATCCTTGACCAGGCCGACTTCCTGGATGTTGATCTGCTGTAAGCCGGCTTCGATAAAGCTTCCGCCGCCGTTGGCGTTGTTATTGGTGAGTTGTTGCTCCACCTGAGCGATGTTGAGACCGTAGGAGACCAGCTTATCGGGATCCACGCGAACCTGATACTCGCGCGTCGGGCCGCCGAAGCTTGCCACATCGACGACATTGGGGACGGCCTTGAAATTCTTCTCCACTACCCAGTCTTCCAGCGACTTCAACTCCATCACGTCGTACGCCGGATTCGTGCTGTGTAGCGTGAAGAAATAGATCTGGCCGGCGGGACTCCAGTCCGTTTGCATTTGCGGTGACACACCGGGCGGAAGCGTGACTTGCGAAAGCCGCTCGAGCGCGCGCTCGCGATCCCATGCATTGGCTTCCTCGTCGTCGAAAATCAGTTTAAGATCGGACAGCCCGAACAGCGAAAACGACCTCAAATGCGTCACATGCGGAATGCCATTCATTACGATCTCGAGCGGGATCGTCACCTGCTGCTCGATCTGCTCCGCGGAGATGCCCAGGCCACTGCGTGACGATCTCGACGTAGTTATCCGCCACGTCCGGGTAGGCTTCGACCGGAAGCTGATGGAACGAGACCGCGCCCCAGGCAAACAGCAGCACCGCCGCCGCGAGCACGAGGAAGCGGTTGTTCAGCGCGAAATCGACCAGCTTGCCGAATCATCTACTGCTCCACCGTGTCCTGAAACACCAGAGCGTTCGTGATCACGCGGTCGCCTGGTTGAAGTCCGCGCAGCACCTCCTGCATTTTGCCCGGCAGCATGTCCCCGGCGACCACCTCCACGCGCCGGAAGCGCCCGCTATCGATCGGCATGTAGACCCACTGACGGTCGTGCAGATGAAGAATCGCGGTTGCTGGCACAGTGGCGCGCTTTTGCGCCGTCTGCGCCGTGGAAGGTCGCAGTGACGAACATGCCGATCCGCATGAGACCCGGGTTCTCCACTTCCAGCCGCACTTTCGCCGTGCGAATGTTCGGGTCGACGATTGGCAGAATATTGCAGATCCGGGCCTTGAGAACGCGGTTCGGATAGGCGGCGAGGTGAATGTCCGCGTACTCGCCCACATGCACCTGAGCCATGTCGTTCTCATATACGTCGCAGACGATCCACACATGCGATACGTCGGAGATCGTGAACGGGTTCGGCGGCGTGAGCGCCTGAACGCCCGAAGGATTGTGATCTCCTGATCGGTAATGACTCCCGCTACCGGCGCGTACACATCTACGATTCCCGTGGGATGGTCGGGATCGGACCCTAGCAGGTGGAGATGTTCTTTGGTGGTATCGAGAACGATAACGGGCATCGTCTTCGGCGTTCTGGGCGGTTTCCAGAGCGCTCTTGGGAATCGCTCCGTCCTCGAACAGCAATTTGGCGCGGTTGAGTTGAAGCTTGCGCCAGTTCCTCATTCTTCACGGCCTGACGATAGTCCGAAAAGGCGCCGGAGACGTCGGTGCTGTGTACTTTGAAAAGAAGCTGCCCTTTCTTCACTTCATCGCCAAGACGTACGTCGATCTCGACGATCTCCCCAGTGGCCAGCGAGGGCACCGGCACCTGCCGGGATACGTCCGGGTTCACCACTCCGGTTACGTTGAGCTCGGGCGCGGCGATGTGTTCGCCGGCAGTGGCCAGCGGAAACCGCTCTGCATGATCCACCTTGAAATTGTTCGGAGTCCAGATCCGGTACAACCTGTCCCGTCACCGGCCCCGTTCCGCCGGCGTTTTTTGTCGCGCATCGCACCTTCTTTTCGCAGCCGTATGGCGAGCCCGAGAGCCATGCTCACCGCGAGTAAGAAGTACGGAAATGCGCGACCGAACCTATGGAGCTTGCGATCAGTTTTAAACGATTCATTGGATGACCTCCCGGCCCGCCGCCATATTCATTTGCGCTGCGGCTGTCAAATAAGAGCCAATCAGATTCACATAAGCCAGCCGAGTATCGCGATACGCTTTCTCGGCGTCCAGATAATCCAACAGCGACGCGCCGCCGTTCCGATAGGCAATCGCCACCCGGTCGCGAGTATCGCTCGCCAGCTTCAGATATTTCGCTTTGTACGGCCGCAGAAGATTCACGTTCTGCACCAACGTCCAGTAGGCTGAATCGACGTCGTTGAACACCTGCGCTTCCGCCGCGTCGCGCAGTCGCTCATTGCGCCGGATGTCGATTTGGGTCCGCGCCTTCTCGCCCTGATTCCGGTCGAAAATGCGAAGTGGAATGCTGATGCTTCCGCCGACAGTCTCGTTCGCGAACGGATTGGCGAACGAAGGATTATGCGAGATACCAGACGCTGAATGTTGGATCGGTCGAGCCATTTGCAACCGCCAGTTGATGGGTGACTTTGGCCAAGTCCACATTCTGTATGGCGACCTTCAGGTCCGGCCGCGCTTCCAGCGCGACATTGCGGAATTCTTCGAGCGGCTGCAACGCGTCCGTGAAATCGAACCGGCCGGTGACATCGAACCGGTCGATCGGGGTGCGGTCGTTCAGCAGCATCAGCAGTTGAATCTTCGCTGTGCGCAGATTCACCATTGCGGTCTCAAAATCGGACTCAAACTGAATGCGCTGCAGATCCAGGCGGTCGAAATCGATTTGCGCCAGATCGCCGGCCGCGAGACGCCTGCGATTCAGGCCAAGTTCGCGATCCCAGTAATCCAGGTTCTCCTTTGCGTTCTGCAAGACAGCTTTGGATTGCAAGGTTTGTACGAAGGCGCTCCGAGGTTAAATACCAGACCGCGTTCCTGATCCAGATAAGTCGATTCGGCAATGGTGGTAGATTCCTTGGTTTGGCCGAGGCGCAGTTCACGCTTGTGCTGGCGTTCGTGGAGGTAACTGACGCCGGGCGTTTCCACCACCCCGCTGAGGGGACGCCAAACTCCCTGGTTGGGCGTAACTTGAAAGCCATCTAGGGTCAAGGACACATCGGGATTGGGGCGCAGATACGCCGTGATTTCGGCCACCCGCGATTCATCGATGTTCATACGGGCGGCTTTCAGCGTGGGATTCGCGCTTTCGAACTGATCCTTCACCTGTTGCCAGGTAAGCGACGTCTGAGCGAAGCTCGCGGGCACGAAGAATGTGGCTGCGAGTATCGTGGCGATCCTCATAGGAAACAAAGCGGGCTCCAACCTCGTTGATACCGCGCTGCAGGCGCCAGACTCCAGCCATCTTCCGGCCACGGGCTTAGTCGTTCGATAATCGTTCGGTTTGACTTGGCTGAACGGCTAATCTTTCGCGAGAAAGTAAGTCTTAGCGTCCGAGGCGAACATCTTTCGGGTAAGGTGCTTGGAGAAGGCGGCGGTGCACCTTAATCTGAACTCAGTGCAGGAAGAAGTGGCTATGAAGCAACAAGCCGAAGACAATCGAATTCGCCTCGTGTTACTTGATGAGCTATTGCTGTTTCGAACCAGCCTCGGCCGGTTTCTCGCTTCGCAGCCGGACTTCGAAGTGGCGGGCGAGTGCGGAGATGCAAACGAGGCGATTGAGATCATGCGCGCCTCCCCCGTGGATGTGGTGCTGTTGGAGCTGCACTTGGCCGGTAAACCCTCGTATGCATTCATCACCGCAGCGCGGGATGCGGGCTATCGCGGCGGCTTCCTGATCGTTACCGGCGCGGCGGGCGCGCGGGAATCGGCGGCGGCATTCAAATCCGGGGCTTCCGGCATATTTTTGAAATCGGATGCTTCCGAACGGCTCATGCAAGCCGTCCGGCTGGTCGCGGCGGGCGCCGTTTGGATCGATCCGAAAGTCATCCGCGTGATGGCGGACCGGCTGTTCGATCTTGTTCCTGAATCCGAAGATGACCCGGCGCTTCGTTTGACCGATCGTGAGCGCGTCGTTTTGGAGGGGATTGTCGGGGGGCTAACCAACAGGAAGATTGGCGTGAACTTAGGGCTTTCCGAAAGCGCCGTCAAGGCTTCCGTGCAGCACTTGTTCCGCAGAGCGGGAGTGCGCACGCGAAGCCAGATCGTCCGAGCCGCTTTGGAAGGCCACTTGGACCGCACACATAGCGCTGCGTCGGGACGAAGCGCGGCACTGAGCGCTTAATCCTGCGATTATTGGCCATTCTCACCGCTAATCTTTCGATTGGCCGGGTGGCGGACGTCTCAAAGCCTATGCTCACCTTCAATTAAAGAATGCTCCGATATTGTTCCAACGCAACGCGAACAAGCTGGCTTCGCGTTCTCACGCCGGCCTTGGCGAAAAGCTGCTGGATGGTGTTCTTCACCGCGCTTTCCGAAATCTCCATACGCGCGGCGATTTCTTTATTCGCCAGGCCTTGCACCAGCGACCGTAGAACCTCCGTCTCCCGGCCACTCAATACCGCGCGTTCCGGATGATCCGCGAAACCGGAACCTGCTGCGCCCGCTGTGCTCTCTTCGGTTACATCCGCGATGATCGCGGCCAGCTTCGGAGCCTGTCCTTCTTTGTAGGTGGAAAACCAGACATCCGCCAAAAAGGTCTCGCCGTCGCCCCGATGCGCGCGGCACTGCATGGACGCGCGGAACTGCGGCGCCTCTTCCCGCCGCAATGCGTGATGCAGATCCGGCAGAAAAGCGGCGATCGGATTCCCGGCTAGTTGTCCGTCTCGCGGCGCCAGCATTTCCCCCGCCGCTCGATTGGCGAGTTCGATGAAGCCGAGCTCATCCACGGTGACAATGGCCGCGGGGCTCGTTTCCACCAACGCTTTCAATCGCTCCTGGGCGACCATGTTCAGACGGCGATTGCGGACCAGTTCGCCAACGAATAGCCCACATCCGGCCAACGCCAAGGTCTCAAAGCCCAGACGAACCCAGGACGGTTCAAGAGAACTGAAAACCTCCGCCAGCGTCGCGCAAGCCGCGCCCAGCAAGGCGACGAACCATCGCGGCAGGAACGCCGCTGCGAGCATAATAGGAAACAGGTAGAGAAAACCGAGCGACACATAAGGCTTGGTCCGCCAATCGACGAGTGCGATCATGGCGATCAGCAAACCGCTCAGCACCAAGACTGTCGCGCGATTGCGTTGATCCCACAGCCGGTCCAAAGGCGGCATTATATTGTGAACAAGGCTTCATTATCCCGTGCATTTCGCGACCAAAATCCCTCATATCAAAAGATCGGCCGCAAGATGAAAAATACCGATGAATGGTTGCCCGCTCGTGAGAACCGATAGGATCGAACGGCTATTACGCGCTAATGGCTCATCGCATAAGTCACGTAATTGACGCCGATGCGGATGCCGAGTTGGGAAAATTGCGCCGGGTATTCGGGGTTGTCGGCGTGCTCCCAGGAATCGCCGAGATCCATATCGTGACAGATGGCGACCATCACGCGCCCATAGTCGTCGTAGATCCCGCGCCAGTGTGGGTCGTAGCCGTCGTATTCGTAAGTTCGACCGGAGCGCACGTACTGCTCGCCCGGCACCTGGTAGCGGTCGTCTGAGATCATAGATGACGTGGAAGATGGCGTCGGAGTTTTCGAGGTCGACGATCTGCCGGTCGGGAAACACGCGCTTCATGCTGGCGGTGAAGACGGCCCACTCTTCGGTCCCGTGGAAGTCGTCGCACATGAAGAATCCGCCGCGAAGCAGGAATTCGCGCAGGGCCATGCGCCTGGGCGTCGCTGAGGTTCCAGTGGCCCACTTCGACGCCGTAAAGCCACGGCCAATCGTATCTGGTCGCCATCGTCGAGGTTGATGGGCTCCTCCACCGATCGCGTGTGGATGCGCGTGAGCCGGCGCAGCGCCTGCGAGAAATGGCGGTCGGAGCGGGGATAGTCCATGGTCCAATAAACGCCGCGCCCGCCCAGCCTCCAATCGTTGGCCATGCCAAACCGGCCAAAGCGGCCGCGCCCGTGTACGCCGGGCATGGTGGGATACATCAGGCGGCCGAAGACCCACTCGGTCTTTTCCTGGTAATCGGGCGGGATGGGGAAGTTGTTGTACTCGAATGCCGGATATTCGCGGAAGGCCTTCTGCGCGAAGAGCACGCCAGCGCACAAGAGTAGAGCCCGCTATGCAAGAAACGGCAACGCCGCGCCACGCCATTTGCAACAAGAATACCACCGGGCCGGCGCAGCTTGACGCTGAAGTCCCCGGCCATCAGTACACGTAACTCAAGCCCACCATGGGTACGAGATCCTGCAGCACGCTGCCGAATTTCACTCCCGGAGCGGGCGTCAGGACCGCGGTGGGAAACGGCGTGATGAAATCGCGGATTTCCGCGCGCAGAAAGAGGCGGTTCGAGAGCCGGTAAGTCACTCCGCCGCCAACGCTGATCATAGGTTTAATAGCCTGCGTCTTGGTGAAGTAACCGAACTGGCTCAGGGGCTGATAAGCCTCTTCGGCGCCCGTGCCGCGGAAAAGCTTCACGCCTCCGCCGAGCGCGGCGAAGAATTGCATGTTCGATTCTTTGCGGCTGGTGTGGTAGACGACGTCGTAGTGAATGGCGTGAGCCGCCCCGGCGAACTGCGCGTTCTGGCCGCCGCTCGAGAGGCGAAGATCGTTTTGCAGATACTCGTAGCGGATTTCGCCACTCAGATTGCGGTTGAGACTGTTGCCGATGAATGCGCCGAAGGCGGCGCCTGGCGCGAAACCGGCAGTCGCGTTGCCTATGGACGCCGCCATTGGCCGAGACGTTGCTGAGAAATCCGCCGCCGCCCAGGGCGCCGAATTCCCATTGCTGGGCGAAGGCGGACGAGGCCGCCGACATCATGACGATCGATAAAACGATGGTTCGCATGGTAACTCCTAATTCACTACGCGGACGTTCAATGTTGTATTGGCGGCGCCCTGATTGATATTGAGCGGAATGCTCAACCCCTGCGGGACGCCCGTGGGAACAGTTGCATTGATCTGATATACGCCAACTTCACCGGGGACCAGACCGGCATAACTTACTCCGCAGCGACGATGCCTCCGAGCGTTACGGTTCGGCGTAATATTCGCCAGAGCAAGAGGGTTCGAAGGCGACGGCATCCCGCTTGGCACCTGGGGCGTGGTCTGCCCCATCCCGGTAAGGAAGATGATTAATGTGTCGTTGGTATGGATTGGGTTAGTCGCGGTAACGAGCTGGCTGTTACTCGCGCGTACGATGGTAGCCAAGCCCGTTTCCGGACCGGCGGCGCCGCTCTGGAAAACGCTCGGCGCGGCGGGTTCACGGTGAAGAGATAGTTGTCGCTGATGCCGCCAGGAGTGTGTATGGTAAGTGTTGCGTTGCCGCTGACGTTGAATGGCAACTGCGCATTGATCTGCTGGCTCGAAACGAAAAGCAGAGGCACGGGTGTTCCGTTGACGCTGAGGCAGGAATCGCCTAGCGCGGTAGGCAGCGGAATCTGGCTGGTGGCCATATTCACGGGGCTCATCTGATTTCCGTAGATGCTGATGAGTCCGCCCGGCGCGACCGGCTGTGTCCCGTTGGCGGCATTGACGATGCTCGAAATGGACGGGCGGACGCCACGGCAGCGTCGTAATTCGCGCAAGCACGGTGATGCCCGACGTAGTCAGTACGGCGACGGTTCCCGACCTGGGCATCGGAGCGACTGTTCGGGTGAAGCTCGCCAGGGCATAGTTGCTGATGCTTCCCGATCCGTTGGTGGGCGTTGTGGTGCCCGCTCCGGTGGAACTGCTTGTGCCGGTGCTCGTGCCCGCGCCGGATCCGGACCCCGTTCCTGTGCCGGCAACTGGAGCAACGGCGGCGGCGTTGGGAAGCAGCGGCGCTTCGGAAATCAAGACCGGCGGCCCGGTGAGGCCTTTGTGACATTGCTGACGCGCTGAATGACTCCGGCGCTAGCAGTTGGACGCGGCCGAAGCCATGAAGCCACCCTGATCGATGAAGTAGAAGCCGGAGGAGGCGCTGCCGGAGGTTCCCATCGTCGCCGGCAGGCACCAGCGACGCGTCGAAGACATTGCCTCCGACGATATAATTGCCGTAATTGGATGCCGCGAAGGCGCCGGATAGCGACGCTAAGTCGTTGCGCGAAGCTACAAACGTATTTGCAGCAGCGGAATAAAGCATGACATTGCCATCGGGCGATGCCAGCAAGATCGTGCTGCCATTGGGCGACGCCGTCAGCACGCCCGCGGGATTGACGGCGTTCTTGTAAATGCCGAGCGTTTGAAGCGGCGCGGCAGTGCGATTCGCGAAATCGATGGAATCGACTGATGCCCGAGCCGTTGGCTTCGTTGCGAGCCAATACCAGCAATGCCGCGTTCGAAGCCGCGATGGAGCGGGCAGTAGTGGCCGCCGGGCAGAACGATGGGCGGAGTAACGGGCGCCATGGCGTTCAAGTCGTAAATCGTAACGTACTGCGAATCGTTGTGTCCGACTAACAGGTAATTCTGATCGGAGGTCATCGACATCATGGTGGGCGATGTTGCAGTAGGGAGAGTCGCGACAACGTTATTCGAGCCGCCGTCGAAGATGAGAAGCTGATTCTGATCCTGGCGCAGAACGTAATACCGATTGCGGGAGGCGTCGGGAAGAATGTCGCTCAAGACTCCCGGGCTGATCGACCACCGTGCCGCGCTGGCTCGGGTCGGGATTATTAAATAGCAGGCGAACCGGCTTAGGCTGATTGACCGCGCTTAGCGGAAGAAATGGTTAGGGTCACTGGGGTCGTGCCGCCGGAGCCCGCGAATGCAGCTGGGGTCGACGCTCACATCTCACAGTGGCCGGCGTTACGCCAGAGGATTGCGAAATGGAAACCCCCGTCTGGGATGTGGAAACCGGAAATCGGTGTGGTTGCCACCGGGATCGGTAACCGTGAAACTTTGCGTCACCGCGGTACGATTGCAAAAATTGGTCGAAACCAGCACATCTTCCAGCCGACGCTGCGATGCGATTGTACTTATTCAGGCTTCCTACGGGCAGCGCCATTACGCCGCTTTCCGATATGGCGTAAAGCATGGTTCCCGCCGCGTTGAGTACAGCCCGCCCCACGATATCTTCCGGCATGATCAGACGGTCGTGAACCGCCAGATGATTCGGATCCATGAGAAGGAGCGCCGGCAGTTTGACAGAGGATGTCGACCCTGCCGGCGTGGAGGAGAAGGTTGCGGGGCCAGTAGGTTGGTTTGCATCGGGGAATTGACCGTATATGATGCCGTTCTTGGAATCGATGGCCGAGCCGGTGATGGTGTTGGATGCGATTACATTGGGATAGCGTCCCTGTATGTTCCCGCCGGCGTCAATCAAGCTGTAACCAATCATGGCGGAACTTCCATCCGCGGCCACGCTGACTCGCGGCAGCAGCGGCGGTGAAGTTACATAAGCGCCGCCGGCAAGGGCATTGACGCGGGCGTCATATCTGAACACCACCTGGCTGCCGGTGTTTGCGCCGCCAATGCCCCAGACCGTCATACCATCCGCGGATGTGGCCACCGCGGTTTGCAGGATCTGGCCAGGCAGGGTTCCCTGCGACACCGGCAGGGTATTGGCGAGGTTGGCGAAAGCGCTTATGACGGCGGTCTGTCCGGACACGGGATCGAACCGCAGCACGCTGGTGGTGGTAACGATCAACGCCTGCGGCGAGATGCAGGACGGCTGGTGCAAAAGAAAGCGACGCCGAGCGGAGGGTCGCCGGTGGTGAAAGTTAAGCGCGACCCATCGGATAGATGAATGAGGGTGATGAGATTGGAGCCCTGCGGACTGGTGGCTCCGTTTGCATAGTGGGCGACCAGCAGATATTGCGAGTCCTGCGAGATGGCCAGCGCTCCGGGCTGGGGGGCGACGTTGAAGGAGCTTTGTATCGAGTAATGGAGAGAGACATCTTTTCGATAGTGGCCGCGCCGAAATTGGCGATATAGAGCAGGCCTCGCGATTCATCGAGCGCGATATCGGAGGCTGCTCCGCCGATGGCCACTACCTGGCCGAATGTAGCCGCCGTCGCCGCGGGAGGCGCGAAGAACATCACGCGCAAAGTGAAGGTCGAGGATGCCGTTCCAATGCATAAGATTCGGTACCGATTACATGCCAGAGAGCTACGCGGAATCAATGATCGAAATGGGTAGCAGCAACGGAATTACCAAAGTTAGTCCGTGTATTTTCAGCGGAGTTATCTCTATACTTCGGCATTAAGGACCATGAGGCTGGGTTATCTATCGGGCCGGATCACGATGATTGCGGCAATGGCGGCGGCGTTTGCCGCCGCGGCCCCGGCACAGACAAGCTCCATCACCACCATAAGCACAAGCCCCGCCGGGGCGCAGTACGGCGTGGACGGGCAGAATTACAACCAGCCCACAAGCGCGGTCTGGCCGCAGGGCAGCAAGCACGTATTGAGCGCGGTTCCGTCGCAACTTAGCGGCGCGTCCGGTACGCTGATGGTCTTCAATAGCTGGAACTGGGCCGGGGAGTTCGTTCACGCAACCCATCCTCACTATCACGGCCGACCCCGCGATTACCTTTTACACGGCGAAATTCGATTTGCAATATCAATTGAGCGTCCTCTTTTATCCGTGCGGCAACTCGAACGCGGCGACTCCGGGAACGGTGTATGTGAACGGCGCGGCGCAAGTGTGCGATTCGCAGTCGTTCTTCGAGGCCGGTTCGATCGTGGTGGTACAGGCGATCCCAAATGATGGTTATGTCTTCACGGGATGGGCGACGGCCACGAACCAGAGCATCCTTGGCTTTCAGAGTACGGTTACGATGAACGGGCCGATATCGATCTTTCCGCGAGTTCGCACCCACCCGCAACATCAATATCTCCACCGCGCCGCAAGGGTTGACGGTATTGGCGGACCGGGCTCCGATTACCGCGCCCTACACGCTGCAATGGGGATTCAGCACGGTCCACACCATCGCGGCGATCACGCCGCAGGTAGATCCGCAAGGGAAACCATGGGTGTTCTCTTCGTGGAGCGATGGCGGAGCGGCGATGCACGCTTACACAGTAGCTTCGATGAGCACGCCCGATACAGTGACGGCGAATTACGTCGCGGGCGTTGGCGCCACATTCACTACCGTGCCGGGCGGTTTGAACCTGACGGTGGACGGCGTGAGCACGCTTCCACCTTATAACTTCATTTGGGGCGTTGGCGAGACGCATAGTTTTTCGGCCCCCGCTCAACAGACCGATTCCACGGGTCACGTCTGGGGATTCGCCGGATGGTCGAATGGCGGCGCGGCGACGCAGAGTGTCACCGTGCCGGCGAGCGCCGTGGGGCAGGGAATGCGCTATGTCGCGACTTACACGCCGGTGGGGCATCTTACCGTGACCAGTACAATCGCGGGCGCGGCGATTACGATCAACGGACACGCTTGCGCCACGCCGTGCGATGTGAAGCAGCCGGTGGGGACGCAGATCGATATCGGCGCTTCGTCTTCGGTTCCGAACGGGAGTAACTCACGGCTCGATCTTACCGGGTGGACGGGAAGCGCAACCGGCGGCCCGGGCGACTTGATCGTGACGCTAGGACCAGACCCAATCACGGTGTATGCGAATTACCAGCAGATGAACTATCTGGCGATGGGTTCGAATCCACCGGCATCGGTGAGTTGGACGGTGCAGCCGGCTTCGCCCGACGGATTCTATAGCGCGGCGGCGACAGTGAACGTAAGTGTTACGCCGTTGCCGGGGTTCAAATTCCGCAGTTGGAGCGGCGACCTGAGCGGCATGTCGCCAGCGGGCGCCGTAGCGATGACGGCGCCGCGCGCGGTGATGGCGATCCTGGACAAAGTTCCATACGTCGCGCCCACGGGAGTCGAAAACGGCGCGGGAAGCACGCCGGTCGCGGCAGTCGCGCCGGGTTCGGTGGTATCGGTGTTTGGAGCGAACCTGGCGCCCGGGAACGTCCGTGGGCGCGGCCAACCCGCTGCCGCAAACGCTGGGCGGCGTGACGGTGACAATCGGCCAGCAGTTCATGCCGCTGTTTTTCGCATCGCCGGGACAGATCAATTTTCAACTGCCGGACGGTATTGCCCTGGGCGCGCAGACCCTGACGATTGAGCCGCAAGGGCAGCCGAACGTGCTGGTGAACTTCAACGTGGTACGCAACGCGCCGGGATTGTTCCAACAATCGATCAATGGGCAGGCGTTCGCACTGGCCTACCATGCGGATGGATCCGCGGTCACGGCCGCCGCGCCGGCGCAGGTGGGCGAGACCATCACCATTTACGGCACCGGCTTCGGCCCCACGAATCCGGCCCGATTGGAAGGTTTCGCGCTGCCGGCCTCGCCGGTCTATAACATTGTGGATGCAGTTACTGTGTCGGCGGGGAGCGCGACAGCTCCCGCGACGACCGCCTTCGCGCTGGCGGGTAGCGTCGGCATCGACGTGGTGCAGTTCGCGATTACGGACCCGGCGACTTCGGGAACCAACGCGAGCGTTAGCGTTACGATCAACGGGCAGTCCAGTAATACGGTGCTCGTGCCGGTGCAGTGACTAAGCGGCGACGGCGAAGCCATGCGCATCCAGATCCGCGGCAAGCGAATCGCGTTGCGCGGCAGTTAGTTCGACTAACGGCGGGCGTACCGTTATCCAATCCGGGTCGGACAAGGCGCGCGCCACGATGGCTTTTAGCGCGGGGATTACGGGATACTTCTGCACGATCAAGCGGGTCGCGCTGATCCCCTGCTGCATGGCGTCGGCTTCCGGCGAACGCCAGTTCGCGAAGACGCGGTGGATAGCGGCGGCGTTCACGTTAGCGCCGGCGCTGATGCAGCCGACGCCGCCGTGGCGCATGTTGGCGAGCAGAAACGCCTCGCTGCCGGCAAACACGTCGAAGCCGGTTTTGGCGAATGCATCGAGCACCGCTTTCGTGTTATTCCAATCGCCCGAGCTGTCCTTAAGACCGGCGACCGTTTCGGGATAGCGCTTCAGAAGGCGTTCGATCAGCGGAATCGAAATCGGGATCTGCGCGACCGGCGGGATGTGATAAAGGTACAGCCGCAGGCGCGCATCGCCCACGCGCTCGATCACTTCAGAGAAACTGCGGAAGAGGCCCTTCGTCGGATACATTTTTGTAGTAAAACGGCGGCAGCATCAGGACGCCGGCGCAGCCTAATCCGACGGCGTGCGCGGTGAGTCGCACGGTATCGGTAAGCGCGCAGCAGCCGACGCCGGGCATGAGGGCGGCGGTCGGGACGCCGTGCGAGACCAGATATTCCAGCAGGCTCATGCGCTCCTCGACGTTGAGGGAGTTGGCTTCGCTATTGGTGCCGAAGGCGGCGAGACCGGTGCATCCATTGGCGAGGAGCCATCGGGCGTGGCAGGCGAAACGTTCGGGGTCGGGTGAGAGATCGGTCTTGAAAGGCGTGATGGCGGGGGCCCACACGCCGCCGGGTCTGGTAGCAGTCATATTGTTCTATTGTCTTGCATTTCGACGCAAATACGATACGAGCCGAACCCCAAGAAAAATCGCGGTGAGCAGCGCTACGGCGGCCCATGTCACATTGCCCAAGACGCCATCGAGGGCCATCACGCGATCGCTGAAATAGCGGCCGAGGGAGATATACAGCGCTGCGCCGGTGAGTTCGCCGAGGGCGTCCCAAAAGAGAAATCGAGGCCAAGGGTAGCCCGCTGTGCCGCTGGCGAGATTGATCCACGGTCCCAGCGGACTGAGCAGCCAGCGAGTGACAAAGATGCCGGGGCCGCCCCAGGCTTTGGCTTTGGCCTCGATGGCTTCGATGCGGCCGTGTTTCCCGGCCAGGCTGCTGAGTTTGGCGACGGCCTTCGGGCCGCCCCACCGGCCGATGGCGTAGCCGGCCTGATCGCCCAAGATGGAACCGGCGCCGGCCGCGCCGATGGCCACCCACAGGTTCATGGCGCCTTGCGAAATCATCGAGCCCGCGATCAGCAGCAGTAGCGTAACCGGCAGCGGCAACCCGACCGCTGCGATGGCAACAATTCCGAACAGGGCCGGCGCGCCGTATTGCGACACCAAGGCCAGAAGCTGATCGTTCATTTCGGTGGGCCGCCCGGGGGTTGCGCGGCGGAATCGATGGCGCGCTGCACTTGCGACATTAACTGCGGAACGGGCCGGTTGAGATCATGCGCCAGGTGTCGGAGGGAGCGGCGGTCGTGGGGTTGGCGGGGCTCGACGCCGATTGCCTGGAACAGTACGGCCGCGCGGGACGTGATGTGCGTGGGCGATGAACGGGATGGACATCCAGGGCCGGATAGGCTCATTGGCCGCGTGGATGTGCCGCGCCTCGCGGCCGGCGCGATAGGCGAAGACGAAAGTGCCGGCGAGGGCCAGCGCGAAGGCGAGGCAAATGGCGAGCGTGCGCACCCAGGTTTTAGTCATCAGTTACCACAAGCCGGCGCCGATAGAGGCCGGCCGGGTACGGTCAGCGGCGGCAGCGATTGCTGGGCGAGCATGGCATTCAGTTTCGGCAGATCCTGCGCGCGCAGATCGTTCCAGCGATCGAGCGCGGCGTGAGTCTCCTGGCACATGCCGGCATAGGTCTCGACGATCTCGCTGGCGGGCGGCGAATCGGATTGATCCACGGCGATCAGCAGGCGCGTGAGGTCGCGGTTCATGGGTCCAAACGCGGGAGGAGGACCGGCGGCATCGGTCAACCCTGCGGCTTTTTGATCCAGAGCCTGCGCGGCTGCGAGCGAGTCGGGCGATTTTCCCGGCTGCTTCAGCTGGTCGATGCGATCGGCCAACTCTTTGCGCAATTGCGCGGCCTGGTTATAGCCCTCATAAGTGGCGGTCATGCCGGCGGCGATCTTTTGCGCAAGATCCAATTGCGTTGTAACTCCTGCGTGGAATAAGTCAGGCGCGGATCGAACTTCACGGTAATCGGCTGACGATACTTCTGGCCCGCTACAGTGAGCACGATCTGATATTGACCGGGCAAGACCATCGGACCCTGCGGCTCGTGCCACGGCGTGTTGTGCGGAATGGCGTGGTCGGCGAGCGTGTATTCGAAGTAATTGACGTGGATGCCGTAGTAGGTGTAGAGAAGCTGATCGGGATCGGGATAGCGCAGGTCCCACACGAAGCGGTGCAGGCCCGCATCTTTCGGCAGGACGGAGGCGGGGCCAGCCAGTAATCGGGCACGTTCACTTTGTAGCCCGAGCGAAGCGGCGCCGCTGCTGGAATACGCGCGCACCAGCTTGCCGGCCGAATCGTAGACTTCGAGCTGATCTCGCCCGCGGGCGGCGACTTCAAGTAATAATCGATGACCGCGCCATCGGGCGGATTCTCCGCCGCGGCCATATCGGGATTCAAGGGCGTGTCGGTGTAGGTGTCCCACTGCATGCGGATGGCGGGCGCGGGCGCGAAGAGGTAGGCGTTCGATGCGGCGATCTGCGCCGATTTCCCGGCCAGCTCGCGCAGAGGACTGAGATCGTCGATGGCCCATAAGGCGCGGCCATAGGTCGCGACGATCAGAGTGTTCTGCTCGATGGCGAGATCGCGGCAACACGCGGCGGGCAGATTCAGCTGCAGCGACTGCCAGTGATCGCCGCCGTTGAAGGAAACGAACACGCCGGTTTCGAGCGCGGCGAAAACCAGGTTGCGATTCTCCGGGTCTTCGCGCACGGCGTGCGCCGCGCTGTTGGGCAGGCCGGCGTTGACGATCTTCCAGGTCTTGCCGTAATCGTCGGTGCGATAAATGCGCGGGGGAGCTGCGTCGCCGCCGCGTCCACCTCCGCCACCGCCTCCGAAGCCGCCGGCCGCGGCAATTGCGAAAGCGCGCGCGGGGTCGCTGGGCGAGGCGTCCAGCGCGGAGATGGAGCCTTGACCGAGATCGGACGGAGCAACGTTGTTCCAATGCGCGCCGCCATCGCGCGTCAATTGGATGAGGCCATTGCTTGTGCCCGCCCAAATCTGTTTCGCATCCTTGGGCGAAAACGCGAGCGAACTGATGGCGGCCGCGTCCACCGCGGCCTCCGCGTCCGCCGGCGGGCGCCGGCTCGGTTCGCCGCCGCGGACGACGGTGAGATCGGGACTCAGCGGATTCCCAGTGCATGCCCTTATCGTGCGTGGCGAGCAGATACTGCGTCGCCAGATAGAAAGTGTGCGGATCGAGCGGCGAAAAGCCCATCGGCGGCGACCCGCTCTCGCGATACTTGGCCGTCCGCTCGAAGATATGCTGCGTCTGGCCCGTGATCTTGTTGACGCGCAGAATCGAGCCGTACCAGCCGGTGGCGTACAGATAATTCGGGTCGGCCGGATCGGGCACGATCTTCGCCGATTCGAAGCCGTTGGTGGTGTACCAGTCGCGATAAGTGATCTGGCCGCCGCGGCCGAAGATGGGCGTGGCGATGGTGCCGCTATCCTGCTGCGCGGAGTACATGAAGAACGGGAACCCGTGATCGGTGGTGACGTTGTACATCTGGCCGGTGGGCTGGTTGAACCAGGTGGTCCAGGTGCGGCCGGCGTCCATGCTGACGCCCGTGCCCTGATCGACCGCCAGGATCATGTAGCTGTCGTTGGTGGGATCGATCCACACATAGTTGAAGTCGCCGCCGCTGGGCGCGCCGATGTACGACTCCCAGGTCTTGCCGGCGTCGGTGGAGCGATAGAGCGAAGTCTGCGTGGCGAAGAGAATGTTGGCGTCGCGCGGGTCGACGATGACGTCGTGGAACTGGCCGCCGCCGATCAGGCGCGGATCGTCGGTGGCGCGCGTCCAATGCTCGCCGCCATCGTCGGAACGGAACATGCCTTGCGCGACGTAATCGTAAACGCGCAGGCCATTGGTGCCGGGCGCGACGGCGAGAGCGATGGTTCCGAAGTTGCCGCCGGGCAATCCGGCGGGGCTGGTCTTTTTCCAGGTGACGCCTTCGTCGGTGGAGCGATAGATCTGCGAATCGGTTGCGGGCGTCATTACCGGAGCAGCGCCGCGGCCGCCACCGCCGCCGCCGCGCCCGCCGCCGCCGGCGGGGCGCGTGCCGGCGTACACGTTGTTCGGATTATCGGGATCGAAGACCAGCCACACGCCGCCCATTTGCGCATCGGGCAGAACGGACTTCCACGTCTTGCCGCCATCGGCGGTGCGCATCACGCCGGTATCGCCCGCGGCCGCCATCACCAGATCGGGGTTATGCGGATCGATCACGATCGAGCTGACCGCGTGGCCCTGGAGCGCGACGAGGTCCCAGTGCGCGCCGGCATCGGTGGAGCGGTATAGTCCCGCGGTTGGGCCGGCGGAAGCGCCGACGTACACCGTGTCGGGACGCGAGGGCGCGACGGCAACGGCGCCGATGCCGGTGAGGCGCACGTCATCGCTGACGCAGGTCCACACCTGGCCGCCATCGACCGTTTTCCAGACGCCGCTGCCGGCAGTGCCGATGTAGTAGACCGCGGGATTGCCGGGGACGCCGGAGACCATGGTGGCCTTGCCGCCGCGGAAGGGCCCGATGAGCCGCCAGCGCATCCCGGCGTAGAGATTGGGGTCGACGGTTTGGGCGAAGGAGGCGGTGGCAAGCGCGGCGAAAAGGATGATGCGGAGTCGGATCATGGTAGCTTGCTGCGATTCTATCTCACCGCATACGCAGGCCGGAGGCTGCTTTGCGGCCGGGGTCAGAGGCTGGGGGGCAGCGGTCGGGGCAGCAGGGGCGCTCCAATGAACGAACCCAGCGGGCTGTTCTGATGGGGCGAGCGCGACGCGACCCCGGGCGGCTGGTCTGGACTTGAAATTCGGCTTTGTTGGGCCCGAGAACGCGATTGACCCCTGTTCGTAGAGACTGAGCGTTGCGAGCATCTACCCCAAAAGCGGAACGGCTCCCAAGAGGTCCGACAGATGATTCGCCGGCCACTTTTCCTCTCAGCCCTTACCGCAGAGGAAACCGTACTCGGCGTTGCCGAAAGTGCTGGATGCCGGGGAGTACAGCGGGCCGTTCGAGACTATGCCGGCGCGCGACATAACGACGTTGGCCAGCGACGCCAAGGGCGGCCGGAACGGTGGCGTAAAAATTGGCGTGAGCGGCGCCATGTACTCATTCCCGCCGAATACATTGGCGAAGACACAGACGCTGCCGTCGAAGCCCATAACTACAAGATTCGCGCGTTGCGTGACAAAGTTGCGCAGGCCCGCGTCGATGGTGCCCATATGGCCGTCCTGGACCAGCGCACGGGTGCTATTCGAGCCGTTATAAACCACTCGCAATTCGGGTGTGACGTTAGAACCCGCTTCCATAGTGAGGCAACAAACGGGGCAACCCATCCAGTTGGCCACTTGCAGCACGGACTTAATGTGATTCACGCAGCTCTTGCCGGCGAAGACTTGGTCCATGGGCGGCTGATGGCTGGACAGGTGAATCAACTCGACGCTGGTGGTGGCGCCGTTGATCAAAATGTATTGCTCGAGCGTGAGCCCGGTTCGAGCGGAAACCGGCGTGACGAAAATCTGATTCCGGGCATGTTGATCGGCCGGCCGGAAATTTCCCGGGACAGCGGTGAGCGGGTATCTGACTGCTTCCGTCGTGTCGTCCTGGGCGAGGTGCAGATCGGCGGCATGCGCCGCCAAACCGGGATACGTAGCAAAGAGATAGTAAAGGGCTTCCAGGTATTGGTTAGTCTTGTCGACCGGCAGAGCCGTGATCAGCGGACGCACGGCGGCTGCGTTGCCCGCGGGACTGTTCAAGATATCGATCAACGGTCGAAGCGAAGATCGCTTGACACGCTCGAAGGTCGGGTTCGCGGTCCGGACCAGGCCCATGAAGGGGTTGATGTACGCGTAGACTGGCATCTTTTTGGGGTATTCCGGGGAGACGATACAGGATTTCGTTTTCCAAGCCGAAGTTCGAGTATACACCCGCAAACCGGGGTAAACCGGCCGAGCCCTTCGTCTGGGATTCCGGTGTGGGTCAGATCTCATATTCGGGGGTGCGGCGAAGCGGTGAATGGCATTACCCGGGTTTTCACGGCAACCTTTCTGTTGCCGATTCGGTGGTCTTCCTGGGACGGGCAGAAAAGCGGAGTCACATAGTGGCGCTGAGAGCGAGTTGGGGAATGACGACGAGTTCCCTCAACTTCAGGCCCGCGGCGATCACGAGCTTACCGAAATCGGGTGAGTGTCTTTGGGTAAAGAATCGGCGCAGGTATTTGTTCTGCTGGCGCCGATATTGAATTCGCCGCGCGCGATGGGGTCCGGAACGGTGACTTTAGTCTTGATCCGGTTTGCGGGATAGCCACGCTCAGCAATGAGACGAGCGAATCGAGTAAGCGTGAGAGCACTCTTCGGGGTCGCCCAGTTTTGGGATTTTGACTATAGAGCTGAAGACTCGCGCCGTTTGTCGGTAAACCGTTGATCCCAGCGAACCGGGAAGAAGAGTTGCAGCACGCCCTTCAGGCGCACCGAAGGCCGATACTCTGGCTCTGGGGCGTCCCTTGCCGTCTCGCCCGAGCGGCGGGATTCTGGCGGTAGAGGGTGTCGGAGTCATAGACAGTTCCGCCGCTGGCCAAAGTCTCAGTGCTGGACTCCTTAACCGAGCAGTAGTGGGCATGAGCCTCGAGCCTTCCCGTGCTGTTCCGACATGACTATAGGCTGGCGCGTCTTCCGTTCCCGACTTCAACAAGTGCTCCTACTGCTTCCTCCAGTCTGCGAACGCCCCCGAATGGC
The DNA here is from genome assembly GCA_963763545.1 of Bryobacterales bacterium. Lineage (GTDB taxonomy): Bacteria > Acidobacteriota > Terriglobia > Bryobacterales > Bryobacteraceae > PALSA-243. The sequence goes on along the minus strand of CAVXPE010000031.1, from coordinate 60,900 downwards.
GAAAACATTTCCCCCCAAATCTGTGCCTGAAAGCAGAAGGAGCATTCGCAGACTCCACTCATTAAGCAGTTTGCATGCGCTCAGAGAACCGCGGTCGGCAGCGCTATTCTTCGCCGCCCACTCTGCGTTTCGCGTCATCGGCTTCTGCCGCCAGAGCGCCCAACATCTCAAAGAAGGCGGGGGACTGGCCGATGAATAGCCCCATGGCAGTCAAAAACTTCACAACTCCCATGGCAATTCCCGCCGTCGCCGTTGGTCGGATGATCGAGCATGGCGGCAGGCTTCGGCTCAGAAACGGACATGGCTCGGGCATGATCAGGTTGGTTTGGTATGTTGGCCCGCCGAAGGGAGGAGAATTGAGATCGGGGAACACGAGTCCATTCGTCGGGTCGGTGAGAGGCGGCGCATTGCCGGCTTTGTCGGACCAGGTTTGAAAGTGCATTGTCTCCGTAGGCCCAATGCTCAATAAGATTCGTAATACTTCCACACTGCTGGCTCTCTGGGCCATGGAAGGATACAGGCTGCTTCCACCTTGCTCGATGGTGGGCATGTGGAACCCTGCCGTGTTGGCAATGGCCTGGATATGCGAATCCGGCGTCAGGTCGGCGTCGGTTCTGGGAATCGCTGTAAACTGCCCGGAGGCCAGGCCCGGCACGGCTTGGGGGAACACGAACGTAGGATCCAGATCGGGGTTATTCGCAGTGCTGCGATACCGCGTCCACCAACTGGTATCCAGAGTGAGTTGCATGAGATTGGTTAGCCGCGGCATTGCACTTGATCCGGTGGCTCTGCTGCTCGGCAAGGTTCGAAACGGATCGAGATTAACCGCGGGAAAACCCTTGGACACCAGATACGCGTTTAAAAATGTATAGTGAGTGATCTCGTCATGGGTGTTGTCGTGAACATATTGCGGGAAGTCCGAGTCAAGGACTTGGAGTTTCGCGGTGTAAGTGGGATTCCCGCTCCCACCTGGCACGGCGCTGTCTTGGATCCCTCCGAGTTCGTTGTATTGAATCCAAAAATCGCTTTCCAGAATCTCGGCCGCGGCGGCGAAGCTTAACAGGGCCGCATCTCCTCTGGTCAGTGGCCCGCTGCCCAGAAGTAGCCCGCCGGCGCTCGCCGCCCCGGCAGCCACCAGCGCTTTCTTCATGAACCATCGCCGGTTCGAGTTCAAGCCTCTTGTAATAGATTTCACGGTGAGTTCTTGCCTCCATTCCGAGAAGCGCTTGCGCCCAGGTATTGGCGCTGTGCAACTCTTCTCTATCTTAGGTTGCCTGATGCTCGACGGCGGGAGTGAGACTTGTAAATAGTACGACATGCAACCGGCAAGTGAGACAGTGGGAAAGTCGAGTCCGGCGCAGATATCATCCTCTAGATACAGGTGTGCCGCAGGACTTAACAGATGGAAACGGGTACACAAGTATGAACGAATTATGGGCGAGTTGCCGATCACAACCGGTGGATTAACAGAGCTTGCATAAGGGGTGATGGTTTGCCTTCATAAGTTCGCCATTGACGTGCGCGTAGCGTGCCGAGCCCCATATCTGATTGGTGAAACCCTGGCCCGATACGCAACCTGCAACTTGCATTCGTGAGATAGAACGTTCCTCTTGTATGTGTGTGTCCGCATCCGGGCTTCGACAGCATAGTCGGGGCCGGCAGTTGAAGCCGCCGCCACAGTGAACAAGCCGCCACCCTCTGATGTCGGCGCTTTTTTTACGTTTGGATTTGCTGGATCTAAGGGCAGCCTCAACCGAGATCCGCACGGACCATCAGTTCGGACTATTTTGCCGCCATGGGTATTCCGCTAATCGCCTAACAGACCTTCAGCGACGGCAATCGAGCCGGAGCGCTTGGAGGTGGCGATTGTCAACGAATCCAGTGCGCTGGGCGATGGTCTTGCATAGACACGAGAGGATTGTCATCATGACTGCATGGGAACTGTCTTCGAGGAGGCGGGTGGCAGTGACGGTCTGCGCCGTCTTGCCGACGCCTGGCATCGCCGGGTGATGGCCGACGACTTGGTCGCTCATGCGTTCAGCCACGGCTTCCATCCCCACCATGTCGAGCGTCTCGCCGCTTACTGGGCCGAGGCACTCGGCGGCCCGACCATGTATTCCGATTCCTATGGTGACGAGACCACCGTCGTCAAGATGCACAGTGGGAACGGGGAGCACGAAGAAATGGATCGCCGCGCGATTGCCTGCTTCGACCAGGCTCTCGCCGATGTCGGACTAGCCAACAACGATGGTTTGCGACAAGTGCTGCACGACTACTTCGCCTGGGCGACCACGACAACGATGTCCCGCTACCACCAGTCCGCCGATGAAGTGCCGATCGGCCTCACCATCCCACGCTGGTCATGGGACGGACTCCAGAGGTGAGATTCGCCGGCTGCCCGCAGTTCGAAGCTTGATATTAGCCATGTGGCGGAACCACCCTGCCAGTCGGGTCGGGATCTTCGCGGAAGGTTCCTATTCTTGTCGTCGATCGGCGGAAACCCCCGGAGAAGTGGCGTGCGCCAGCCTCCGCACGCTTAAATGTAGCTTTGCCTGCGCTTATGTAACCTTTCTTCGCTTCGCCAGTATTCACCCTGGACGGCCGCGCATCGCCAACTCATCGCTGGCCGCCAGGAGGATTTTGAATGAAATCTCTGCTTAACCTCGCCGCTTCCATGGCCCTCGCCGTTCCGGGCCTTCCCTTGTTCGCGCAGTTGCAGGACAACACCGAGCACCAACTCAGCTGCGACAACGGCAGTTACGATAGCGATAGGGTTCGCCACTGCGAAATCCGCGAGCAATCGTACCCCTCTTATCGGCCGCCTGGCCGTAGAAGAGGCTTGTAACGGCGCCGTCTCCGTCAAGGGAGCCCTTCGCGGCGACGTGTTGGTTCGCGCGCGCATCGAAACTCACGCAGATAGCCAAGCGTCTGCCGCCATCACGGCCAGCCAGGTCCTCATCGACGGTTCCGGCGGCCAGGTGCATGCCAATGGGCCCCAAAGCGGCGAGAACTCCTCGTGGAGCGTCAGCTATGAAATCTTCGTCCCGCAAACCACCGATCTGACCGTGAAGACCCACAACGGCGCGGTCGCCATCTCCGACGTCCGCGGCAACCTGCACTTCGATGTTAGCAACGGCGCTGTGCATCTCAAGCGCGTCGCCGGCGATGTCAGTGGAACTACCGTCAACGGCGCAATCCAAGCCGATCTCGCAGGCGGAACGTGGGAAGGCCGCCAACTCGAAATCAGTACACACAACGGCGCCGTCACCCTCACAACCCCGTCTTACTATTCCGCCCACGTCAAGGCCGAGACCGGAAACGGTCATATCCAATCCGACTTCCCCATGACGCTCGCCGGCAATCTGCGCCCGCAAAACCTGGAATTCGACTTAGGTACCGGAGGACCCCTGATTCACATCACAACGAACAACGGCGGGATCAGGCTGAAGCGCGCGGAATCGCAATAGCGGACAGGCGGGGCTGACCGCATGGTCCAACCGACGTGCGCCCGCGGGACGGTTCAGATCTTTTCGGACTTTTTGAGGGCAACCGCGTTCATGCAGTAGCGTAGACCGCTCGGTTCGGGGCCATCGGGGAAGACGTGTCCCAGATGGGCGTCGCAGGTGTTGCAGACGGTTTCAACTCGCTTCAAGAACGCGGGGCCGTCGAAGCGGTATGCGATCACATTGGCTTTGATTGGTTGCGTAAATGAAGGCCATCCGGTGTGGGACTCGAATTTCTCGTTTGAATCGAAGAGTAGGGTATCGCAGCACAGGCAAGCGTAGAGTCCAGGCTCGAACCGGCTGCACATTTCCGAGCTGAAAGCGCGTTCGGTTCCCGCTCTGCGGGTAACGCGATATTGCTCGTCAGTCAGTTGCTGACGCCACTCCGATTCGGTCCTGACCACCTTCTGGTCGGGAGGTGGATTTCCATCTTTGGCGAGTTGTAGAACATCTGACCACTTGAGCATCTTGCTGTATTCTACCGCGGCGGTTTCGTGGGGCAGGCTCGGATCATTGGGACGGGCTGGCGGCAAGTTTTGGTACGAGATAGCTGGAACGGTGGGAGCCGGGTGGAAATTCGACGCCGCCAACAAGGACCAGTACGAGCGCCTGCTGGTTGACACCTATGCGGGCCTCTGCGAAGTCCAGGGCCGGCGCGGGCAGACTTGTGCGGCGCTTGATGCCTGTCAGGCGTGGACGCGCCTGAGGAAAGACGATGCCGAAAGCCGGTTCCGCATGACCTTCAACGCGGCCTCAGAGGCCAATAGCAACCTGGTCTGCGCCGCGCGAAAGTGGACCTGGCCAGCAGTTTGCGAATTGTACCAATCGATTCCACTCAGCCGCCTGTCTCCGGTAATGGCGAAGCAGGCGAGCGACCTGGGCATCGCGCTGCGGCAATCGAATCGTTGCCCTAACCTCAAATAAACTTACCCTGGATACGGATAACCCTTCGCAAGTACCTTCTGTAAGGAGGCGTCGTGACCGTAAATATCATCGTAGAAGTGAACGACCCCGTCGCTTAGCACGATCACAGTGGCATATACGATCAAGACTGGAATCGGCTGCGCGAGGTTCACTTGCTTGGGCTTATCTCCGTTCATTGCGGCGTGAATGCGCTCCGGAGTCCAGCCCGGATTGTTGCGCAGGACCCAGGCGGCCAGGTCGGCGGGCCTTTCCAGGCGGATGCAGCCGTGGCTGAAATCGCGCCGTGACTGGGCGAACAATTCCGGAGCCGGAGTGTCGTGCATGTATACGTTGTAGCTGTTGGGGAAGAGGAATTTCACCAGCCCGAGAGAGTTCTTGGGCCCAGGCAGTTGCCGGACAAATAGCTTTCCGGCGTGGAGTTGGGCCAGGGTCTCGCCAGTCACAGCTCCGGCTGCAACTACCTGTTGGCGGGCATCCACAACCTCAAATCCCTTCTTCGCAAGATAGTCGGGATCTTTCTGCAGGTGCGGAATCAACTCAGCTCTTATGATGGAAGGCGGTACCTCCCAATAAGGCCGGAATATGACATACTTCATGGTCTCGCTAAAGACTGGAGTATTGTGGCCGTACGACTTACCCACCACCACCTTCATAGTTACGCCTATATTGAAATCCTTGTCATAGGCGCGTAGACGGAATTCGGGGATGTTCGCAACGATGGGCGCCTTTTGATAGGAGTCAGGCAGCCAACGCCAGCGCTCGAGGGTCCATTGCATTTGTTGAACGCGGCGGCTCAATGGAACGTTCAAATCCGCCAACGTTCTTGCGTCGATCCGTCCGTTGGCGTCGCGGCCGTGGCGGCTCTGAAACTTCTTCACGGCGTCGACGAGCGTGCCATCGTAAACCGCGCGGCCCGCGGGGACGCTTGGCGTCCGCCCCAAGGTCGCCCACGAGGCGGAGTAACCGAGCGAGGCGCGGGACGCCGGGATAAGCGTCGCCCGGCGCGATTGCTTTCTTCGGCGGAGCGGGCGGCGGAAGCTGCTCGCCATCGTCTTGCGCCGCCAGCTTCATATACGTTTGGAGAGCTTGAATCGTGTTGCGGTAGCCGGGATAGGGCGGTTCCACTTCGGCCAAGACGGCGGAGACATCGCTCGCTCCGGCGACGCGGTCTTTGAGGAATTCGGCGAGATCGTATTTCCTCGGCTCCTCATCGAGAGCGAAGGCGAAATGCTTCGGATTGACTTTGCCAATGTGGAGATCGGATATGTACCGCATCAGGCAAACGGTGAGCGCGAGATCGAACTTTACCGCGTCGGCCTCCGCCGGCTGGCGTGCAGCAGGCTTGAGTTTCGCCACCCGGCCGTTCCACAGAGCGGCCGTCATAGTCGCCGGCGGAGAGGCCTTTTTGATCCGCCTGCTGCAACACAGTGATGACCTGGCGCGCCTGCGAGGTTGGCTCCAGTCCTTTGACCCACCACAGGGAATTGCCGTTAAAATCGTAGAATTTCTTAACGTGCTTGGAATAGTCGCTGAAATCCGGCCAGCGCAAGTCGGAATGGCCGCTGGCTATAGTCGTTTGGAGCCAGGCTTGACCTTCGGGACTAAGAGAGTTCTGAGCCTGGGCCAGGTTCGCGGAGATGAAGGCAACGGCGCAGAATGACGCGAGCAGCGGGCGATTGGCGATCATCGCTCCAGCTTAACCTGCGTCTAACCTCGATGGCTTGTTTCGTAATGCGCCCGCAGCAGGTCGCCACCGAAATCGTCCCGCAGATCGCGCCACACCGAGTGAATGTGGTTGGCGCCATCCTGCGTGTCGTCCATCTCAATCAGAAATGCTGCCGTCTGAACGCGGTAGTAGTGCGGGTCGCCGGGATTCACGCCGCCGGCCCACGCGAAATAAGCGTTGCGCCCCGCGGCGTCGATCTGGTCCATGCGTCGCTGGGCGAGGTCGTCCGGGAGGTTGCGCGCGTACAACTCGGTCAGCGCGCGCAGTGCTTCGAACTGCTTCGCGTTCATCTTCGAGGCTTGAAGTCCCGAGGGCTGGCCCGCCAACGCAGCTTTGCGATTGGCTGCTGTAAGGATATCGGCGTAAGCCTTGGCGTCCACGATCGCCACTTTGCGCATCGGCTCGTCGAGCGTGCGCAACAACTCGAAGCCCATGTCGTCCTCGGCCGATAGCACGCGCAGCCCCTTGCGCGGGCCCTGGCGCACCTCGGCGGGATTCGAGCCGAAGAAGCTTGGCCCATCCACCACCTGCCCGTTCGCCACCGTATAGTTCTGGCTTAAGTGATGCCCCTCCACTCGCCAGCCCCAAGTGCCGGAATCGGACGGCGTGCCGAAAATCGTGAAGTGATACTTCTCCGGATTGCGCCGCTCGCCGCTATCGTTCTCCATCGTCTTGAGCACGTCCTCCAGGCTCATGATGGTGACGGCTTTGATGTACGCCGTCTGGCTGAGTCCGGAAGCCAGCAGCGCGGTGGCGAGGTGCTTCTGATACGGCGACATCTCACGCAGCGTCAGTCCCTTGCGCTCTTTCGGGATATAGTGCCAGTCCATGCGCTCGTCATCGCCAAAGGGAAATGTGGCCGTGCTTCGCTGTTCAGGGCTGAGCGCCGCGAGGAACCGGTTCGCGGTCTCGGTCATCAGCGAAATGCCGTGTCCGTGGTGCCGCACGCCGCTCCCTGTCGCCTGTTTGCGATCCTGCCCGTGGCCGGCGTTGGCCGCGGCCAGACCGCCGCCCACCAGCGTCGCCGAGGAACCGAGAAACGAACGCCGCTTCATCTGGCACATAACTTTTCCTCCGAAGCAATCATACTCCCACGGTGCGACGTTCGCGGATGCCTATGGCAGCCCGAGCTGCTGGAACAGATTCTGAAATTGAGGATTGCCCCAGAGCGACGACATTCGCGGATCCACTTTGATGCAAATCAGCTCGAAGCAGCGGTCCTGGAAAGCCCTGGTGAGCCAGTCGAAGCCTTGACCCTCTTCACCCAGCGCAAAGTGAAGAGAGGCGATTTCAAAAGGCGAGACATACCGCTTTGCGGCAAGCTCGCGTAGCTCGCGCAAGATTTGCATAGCTTCGCGCCGTTTGCCGGATAACGCGAACGTACGTCCTAAGGCGGCCTGCATGAGCGGGCTTTGCGGCGAGAGCTGAATGGCGCGTTGGAACGCCGCGGCGGCTTCGTCGAAATCGCCCCGCTGCTCCTGAACCACGCCGAGCGATCCAATATGCGGGAGTGAAGTGCGGGTTCAGCTCGATGGCGTGGTCGCAGTGTTCCAGGGCGGCTTCGTAATCCTGGCGGTAATAATGAATGCGCGCGAGGTCGCGGGCGATGATGGAGGAGATCGGGTCGAGTTCCTGCGCCACCTGGATTTCGGCGAGAGCTTCGTCAAGCCTGCCGAGTGGCGCAAGGCAGGACATGGCATACCAATGGTGAGCTGTCGGATACCGGGGGTCCAGAGCGATGGCGCGGCGAAACTCCCGTTCTGCGCCCGGCCAGTCCCAGTCCTGCGTACACTTGGCGTGAGCGAGTGAAGTGTGGGCCTCGGCTGAATTTTCATCCTGGAGCACCGCCCAGGCGGCGTTCGACGCGGTCTTCGTCCAGACTTCCGCTGGCGCCAGCACGCCGTAATGTCCCAACAGTCCGTATGCGTCCGAAAGCCCCGAGTATGCCGGCGCATATTGCGCGTCTTCCACCGCGGCGCGCTCGAAAAACTCCACTGCTTTGCGCAGACCCTCTTCGGTGCGTTGATTCAGGTGATAGCGGCCCTGCACGTAGAGGTTGTGCGCCGCGAGGTTCACTGTAGGATGCCGCTGGCCCCTCGCCTCCATTCCTTCCAGCAGTTCCGTTTTCAACTGGGCGGCGACGGCGTGCGCTACCTCCTCCTGCAGGGCGAAGATATGTTCTATCTTGCGGTCGATAGCGCCCGACCACACGTAACAACCGCTCTGCGCATCGATCAGGTTGGTGGTGATGCGAACTTCGGTCTCGGCCTTACGCACGGCTCCGCTGACGATCATGGCGGCGTTGAACCGCTCGCCGATTTCGCGGATATCTGGATGATCGGCGCTCCCCGCGCCGCTCCATGCTATGAGACGAATAGCCTCGACCCCGGTCAAGGTATGGATGATTTCCTGCGTGATTCCCTGGCAGAAATACTCCTGATCGCCGGCCGCGCTGTGGTCGGCATACGGAAGCACCAGAACCGTGTTCCGGCTGACCAGCACCGGGGCGATGGATCGCTTGGCGTGTGCCACCTTCAGAGGCCGGAAAATGGGCGCGTATCCGCCTTTAGGGAGATCGATGGCGAGATCGTCCTCCTGGCCCTCTTCACGGTAATAGCGCGCCAACTGCGAACGCAGGCGGCGGGCCTGCACGCGGACGATCGGGTCGTTGCGGGGGTCGAACGAATCGTCCTTGCCGAATACCTCGACGCCGACTACGAACTCTTTGAGGCGTTCTCCACGGCCGGCGATGGTCTCTTCCACGATGAAAGCGAGGAAACGCTTGAGACGGTCTGCCTGGCGAAAGGCTTTGCTGGCGAGGATACGGTTAAGCTGTGACGCGGCCTTTTCGGCGGAGTCGCTGCCGAGTTCGGACGAGGAAACCCGGAAATTCATGGTGTCATCATACGCCATGTGAAAGCTTCCAGCAGTCAGCGGTCAGCTAAATCTCGGTCGCGCCCATATCAAGCCTCGCCCCGCGCAGCTTTTAGCTGATCGCTGACCGCTGAAAGCTTTTTACCTGGCAGGCGCGTAGGGGCGAGGAGTGGCGTCGCCATCCGTCAGTTTCAGCGCCCAGCGGATGGCCTCGAAATACATGTGATAGATGTCCGGGTTGTCCCATGTTTTCGAATCGTGCGCGAAGGATCCGTAGAACACGCGCCCATTGCCATACATCTTCGCCCAGGCGAGCGGGAAATCGCCGTCCTTGTTGAGCAGGTTCGGGTTGGGCGGCAGCTTGGAGGTATCGAGGCGCAGCAGGACGCGGCTCTTTTCGCGCGAGAAATTCTTCACCTGGTAGAACTCGTCGGTAAGATTGAAGGTCAACGGAAAGTGGCGCGTGGCGGGAAAGGTCGGATCTTCATTGATTACGGTTCCGGCCACCGAGCCGTAGGGATGATCCTGGAATTGCCCGCCGAGCATCTCGCCGAACTCGGGCCACGACATGAGCGACGTCAATCCCGACGTGCGCCGCCACGAAGCCTTTGCCGTCGTCGTGGACGAACTTCAGTAAGTCGGCCTTTTGCTGATCGTCCAGGGCAATCTCTCGGTGACCCATGAAAAAGATCGCGTCGACATTAGTAAGGCTGGGCCCGCCGCTGGCAGGCTGGCCGGTGGTCATCATCGGATGGTAGGAGACGATATTGGAATCGGTGCGGATGTAGGTGTCCCAGAAGCCCGATTCGTAACCCAGGCGCTCGATGAGTGCGAGCGCGTGCGAGACGGAATCGTGCTGCGCGATTCCATTGCGCGTGTCGGCCCATGCCAGGACTACCTTTCGCCCACCGGGGCGTCCACGGCCTCCGCCGCCGCGGCCGCCACCTCCTCGCCCGCCGCGCCCCGCCTGGTCTTGCGGCGCGCCAGGAGGACCGGCGGGAGGAGTCTGATTTTGTTGGGCTGCCAGCCACAAGGCCCCGCCAGCGATTGCGAGTAGCAACGAGGCAAATCGCGCGTGTTTCATATTCGATCTCCAGTTAGGTTGGCGTACGCCTCTGCGCGCACTCGACCGTGATATTCGCAAAGCGTAGCACACGCCATCGGACAAACGAGTGTGAGTAACCGTGGCGGTACGGTTAAGCCGCCGCGCATCTACGGCAGTGCAAAGGCCACAATCGTGTCCGATGTGGGCATCGCATGCAAGAACCCGCCGCCGCCGGTCGGCAGAATCACGTATTGTTTTCCGTTCCTTCCCATTACCGTTGTAGGCAGGGAACTGCCGGTAGCATCCAGTTCGCCGGTCCACAGCTCCTTGCCGGTCTTGATGTCGAAAGCGTGAAACTTGTGATCGAGGGTCGCCGCGATGAAAACCAATCCGCCGGCCGTAGCCAGGCTGCCTCCAATGTTTGCGGTGCCAGTCTTGGTGACGCCCAGTTTGTCCAACTCCGCGAAGCTGCCGAGCGGAGACCGCCACGCGATATCGCCCGTGTTGCCATTGACGGCTATCATCTCTCCCCACGGCGGATTTTGGCATGGCCACTGTTTTTCCGGATCCCAAAAGCGGTTGGTGGGACTAACCTTGCGGTATCCGTTTCCGCCCTTCTCCATATGACCCCACTGACCGGTGTTATGGATATTGACAAAGATATAACCGCTTGTCGGATCGAAGGACACGCCGCCCCAATTGCCGCCGCCGATCGCCCCTGGAAAGATAACCGAATTCTTGGCCGGATCCGAGGAATACGGGGTGAAGGGTCCGTCATTGTAGGCGTTGTACTTTTCCCAGAGATTCTTACAAAATGCTTCATGCTCGGGAGTAAGGTTGTACAGATCCTCCTTTTTCATGGATGTTCTCGCCAGTGGGACGGGCTTGACGGTAAACAGTTGAGTTGGTGACGTTACTTCGGTTGGCGTTGTGGTTTGTGGAACCGGACGCTCTTCCATTCCGAAAATTGGTTGTCCATTCGTACGGTCGAGAATGTAGAGGCTCCCCACCTTGGATGTCTCCGCGAGCGCCGGGATCTTCTTGCCCTTGACGACCGCGTCATATAGCATTGGCGGCGCTTCCAGGTCGTAGTCCCAAATGTCGTGGTGAACAATCTGCTTGTACCATTTCAGCTTTCCTGTTGTGGCGTCCACCGCGACGATGGAAGTTCCGTAGAGGTTGTCTCCTACTCTCTCACCGCCATAGTAGTCGCCGCCTGCTAATTTGGTCGGAAGATAGACGATGCCCCGCTCCGCGTCCAGCGATAGCATTCCCCAGACGTATGTGCCGCGGGCCTTTTGCCAGCTATCTCCCGTCCAGGTGTCATGTCCGGGATCGCCGGGCTGCGCGATGGTATGGAAAGTCCACTTATTGCTGCCGTCCCGGGCGCTCCAACCCTGCACCACCGGATTACCGACGCCGGGGTTGATAACAATGTCCTTATAAATTACCGGGGCCGATTCCATTCGGGTTGGCGCAATGTCTACCACGCCCTCTTTCCCAAATCCGGGTATGAGTTTCCCTGTCTTCAGATCGAGGGCGATCATGGTGTTGCCTACTCCGGTGATCAATCGTGGGGAGCTCTGCGCATCGCCGGGCCAATAGGACAATCCTCGGCGGGTGACGTTCTTCGCCTCGTACTTCCACATTTGTTTGCCCGTCTCCAATTCCAGCGCGAAGACGCCGGCGCTCGGGGCGGTGAAATAGACAACGGAGTTGATCACCAGAGGCGCGCTCTCAAAGAAGCCGCTCGAATCGCCAGTATTAAACGTCCATGCCCGCTTGAGATTCTGGACGTTCTTGGTGTCGATCTGTTTCAGCTTGGAATACCGTTGACTGCCGGGGTCGCCGCCGTAGCTCGTCCATTCGGTTTGTGCGTTAGCCGAAAGGAAGGCGGCGAAGGCCAGAATGCCCGTTCGAATAGTGAGGTTGTGCATTTCTCTCTTACCTGGAGGCTACCGTCATTTAGAAAGTAACTCGAAGATTCGCCACAAAGACGCGGTTGCCGTAAAAAACCGGCGGCGTGGTAAACGAATTCGAGCCGCCCGACGAGGGAGCCGAGATGCGGCCGAAGCTGGTCGAATCGATACTGGTCGTGGGATTGGGGAAATGCGGCGTGTTCGTCGCGGAGATGGCGTCCAGGCGGAACTCCGTCGTAACCTTTTCCTTCACCGTGAATCGCTTGAGCAGGTTCATGTCGAAGTCGAACAAGCTCGGCCCCTTCCAATTTGAGACCAGATCCATCGTGCCGAGCTGTCCCAATGCGGAATTCTCGAAGAGAATATTGCCGTTGTACTCCATGGCCAGGTCCGTGCAATGGCTTTGCAGATTGAACTGATTCGTAATGGAGGTGCAGTAAGGGTCCTTCACCTGGGTAAATTGGCTGGGGTTGTAGTAGACCACGCCGTTACCGGTCCGGATTACGTGACCCGGGTCGCTGCCCATGGGCTGCAAACTGGTGCAGGGGTCGTGGTGCCCCCGTTGACGATTCCCGGCGCAAGTGAAGCTGAGATAACTTCCGGAATTCAGCGTGAAGATGCCCCCATACTGCCAGTTGCCGATGATCTTATCGACAACGCCGGCGACGCCGGAGGTGGCGTTCAGGAACTGCTTGCCCGGACCCAACGGAAGCTCATAAGTTCCGCTGGCCTTCCAGGTGAATTTCTGGCCGCCTGGCTCTCTTTGCGCGTTCCAGTTCCGGGGATCGAGGGCTAAAGCCGTTCAGGCTCATGCTTTTCGCCCACACGAAGTTCCCATCGAACACCAAGCCATGCGAGAAACGTTTGATGAGCTCGACCACGCCCGAGTTGTAGGTGGAATTGAGACAGGCGCAGACGTCGGTTACGCCGGAATACTGTGGATTGACCACGACGAAGTTCGCCGGCAAGCCGCCGTTCCCGAGCAGCCAACCGCGGACCGGCGTGGTCCCGGCCGGCCCCAAGGCCTGGCGTGGTGTTGAAAAAGCTGGCCAGACCGCCGGCGCTATTGCCGGCAGAAATTGCCGTAAGTGCCCGAGTACTGGAGCAGCGCCTGCGAACCGGTAAGCGTCGTGCCATTGACGGTGCCAATGCCGGGGAAGGTGACTCCGTTGAGGATCTGGTTGAACAGGGGCGCGTTCCCTCCCTGCGCGGTGAGGACGGTTGCCGCCGCGATTCCGTTCTGTACCACGTTGACGGTGTTCATGGCGAAACTTCCCGGGCTGGTGCGTGGTGCGGTTGCCCACATAGCGGACGGCCAGCGTCAGGCTCTGGCGTGAGTTGCCGCTCCAGCGAGGCGTTCCAGTTCTGGACCACGGTCGGCTTGAAATTCGGATCGGTCACCGCGATACTCTGGGTCTTATCGTTGAGCGGCCAAACCTGCAAGGGGTTGCTGAAGGTCGGCGATAGCGGAAGGCTGATGCCGTTCAGAAACGTGGGCGCCACCGCGGAATACGTGGCGCTGGTGGCGAATTGCGTCACATCGCCGCTGATGTCCAGGAAGCTGAGCGTCATTGGGCGCGACATGCCGTATCCCACGCGCAGCACGGTCTTGTTTTGTCCGAAATACGGAATCGCCCAACTCAACCCTATGGCCGGCTCAAAGCCCTTGTAATAGTTCTTGTAGAGCGGTGTGCCGGGATTCGCTGAGTGCGCCCCCACGGTTTCCATCTGGGTGAGGGATCCTCGCAGCTAGCGCCGGGCGACCACAGCGCATTGAAGTTCGTCCCGGAAATGCCGAAAGCGCCGGCGAAGCCGTTCGTCGGCTCGAGCATGCGTCCCCATTTTTCCCACGGCACCCCGGCCCAGTCCCAGCGCATACCGAAGTTCACAGTGAGGTTCGAGGTCACCTTGAAATCGTCCTTGATGAAGCCGTTCGCGTCACGCTGTTCGAAGGCCGCGCGTGAGGGGTACACGATCCACTGCGGATTCTTGCCGTTGGCGACGCCGAATCCCTGAGAGATGGACGAAACCGAGCCGGTGAGATCGGTGAGTATGCTCTGCGCCAGAGTATCGTTCTGCGCTAACCAGCCCTGGAATCGTATTGACTCCCTGACACCGCAGTGCTGCCGGCGCCTAGAGTGACCGCGGGAGTCACGTTGTTGTTGATGTTATAGGAATTGGTCGCGGTGTAATCCACCTGGAAGCCGAATTTGATGGAGTGGCGGCCGTGAGTCCAGCTCATGCCGTCCCCCAACGTGTACACCGGGTCGATCAGCTCGGATTCGATACTCCCGGGAATGGGGCTGGTAAAGCTGGAGAAACCGGGAATGTAGACTTGCGCTGTTTTGCTTCGGATAGACCTGCGGATAGGCCAACACGCCGCTGTCCTGCAACAAATCCGGATGCTGGAGGCCAATCTTGAATTGGTTGAGCAGGGTCGGCTTGATGGTCGTGTCGAAGTTCACCGACAGCAAACCAGGAGTGGTCCTGGTTATCCCCGGTCACCGGGAGGGTGGGAAAGACGGACGCCGTACTGGTGTAATACTGGTGCTCGTGTTGTACCACGCACGCTGAGGTGATTGTTTGCGTTGATGTAGTGATCCACTTTAAAAGTGAATTGATCGAGGTCCGCATACGACGGGACCGGCCATGTATAACCGGCCGTATTCAAGCCATCCCCGACGGTGAAGTTATTCGGAAGTGGCGTTTCGCCGACGATCTTCGACACTACGCCGCTTGCGTCGGCTGACGGGCGATTCGGGTCCAGGCCAAAGAGGTTGACTGTCTGCAGCGGACCGGTCGCGGTCGAGGGCTGAACCGGGATCCCGTTGGCATTGACCACGGGATTGCTGGTGGCGCTGTAATTGGAGTTGATGGCGCCCGGGAAGAATCGGTAATTGCCCTGCCCGCGCCTGCGCCGTCAGCACCGTATTGGTTGCCGTAGCCGAAGTCCTCTGCCGATTGCCGTCGTAGAGAACGAAGAAGAAGGTCTTGTTCTTGCGGATCGGCCCGCCTGCACGCGCGGCGAACTGATTGCGTATCAGGGTTTGCCGGGGTATATAGGGTTGGGAGAAATTGTTCCAGAACGTGTTGGCATCGAGGTCGGTATTGCGGAGCCCATCCGTCGCGCTGCCGTGGAATTTGTTCGTCCCGGAACGCACGATCATCGAGACCGACCCCAGCGACCGTCCGTTTTCCGCATCGATCGGACTGCTGGTCACCTTGACCTCCTCCACCATGTCGACGGTTTGGGTCAACTGGAACGAGAGCAGGCCGCCCGCCCGATCCAGCCGGTTGTTGGAAACGCTGATGCCATTCACCGTGGTGGCCAACGTCATGGTTGAGCCGCCCGCCACGCTGACGCCGCCGCCGATGCCGCCCGCGAATTGAGCCTGGGTGAGCGCCAGATTGGCGGCGTTCTGGTCAATCAGGGGAAGGTGCAGAATCTGATCCCCAGTGACGATGCCGCCGACCACCGCGCTGGTAGTCAGCAGGGGAGATTCGGCGGCCGCAGTCACTTCCGTGATGGTCGTGGCGGCGCCCACTTCGAGCGTAAAGTTCAGCCTCACCTGCGCGCCGACATCCAGCGTGACGCGTCCGATAGACGAACTGCTTAAACCCGCCCATCTCCGCGGAGACCCGGTAGTTGCCTTCCTGAAGACTGGGAAAATCGTAGACTCCGCTACTGTTGGTGGTAGTCTTGGTGACCACGCCGGTATCGATTCCAGTGGCTGTGACGGTGGCGTTGGGAATTACCGCGCCGCTGTCGTCCGCGACCGTACCGCCTAGGCTGCCGTTGACTGTTTGAGCGAGAGCGGAGCCCGCGAACAAAATCCCAGTTACAAAGAAGGCCGCGAGAGGTTTCATTGGTTACCTCCGGCGGCGGCCGTTGCGAGGGCCGCTGGGCCCTCGCAAGAGCTGATTCGGACGGTGAATCGCATCGTTTAACCTCTCCTGGATAAGACGAGAAGACCTCTTTGCACGCCGCACGGGGGCGCAGCGCGCGAACTGGTTATGAACGTATCACCCGCCCGCCCGCATAACAATGAAGTAACGGTAGCCTCACGGTAAACGGCCGCTAAAGAATGGGTTCCATGTAACGGTACCGCCACGGTTAAGCTTGAGCCGCGACGATTGAGGAGTGGTAGCCTGAAGCCGCGTCACTTTTCCAGCTCTTGCGTCACGAAATTTGTGCGCCCAGTTAGAATTGGAACCGGACCAATTACGAACACCATGCGAATGGCAATTATCGCGATCGGGCTTGGGGCAGTCTCGGCGGCCTACGCTCAGAAGGACTGGCCCACGGCGGGCCATGACTTAGCGGGCACGCGCTATTCGACGCTCAAACAGATCGACGCCAAGAACGTTACGAAACTCGAACGCGTTTGGACGTATCACATGAATGCGGACGTGCCACCTCCTGTGGCGGCGGCTCCGGCGGCCGGTTCCTCCGATGCCGGCGATGCCGTCGCCGGGCCTCCGGGTGGCCGAGGACGTGGCGGACGCGGGGGCCGCGGCGGACCGGGTGGGCGCGGCGGCCCTGGAGGTCCGGGTGGATTCGGCGGAAACTCCGAGGCGATTCCGATTGTTATCGATGGCGTGATGTATTTGACCACCGGCTCACGGCGCGTCGTGGCGCTCGACCCGGAGACCGGCAAGGAGATGTGGAGTTACAGCGTCGCTGACGGCGCACCCGCCACGCGAGGTCTGGAGTTCTGGGCAGGCGATCGGCAAGCTCCGCCGACGGTCTTCTTCGGAACATCAAGCGGCAAGTTAATCGCCTTGAACGCGAAGACGGGCAAGCCCGTGCCGGGTTTCGGCAACGAAGGCGTGGTGGATATGAAGCCTGGGGCGCTCAACGGCCTGGATAACTCCAGTTTCGGGCTTTCATCGCCTCCGATTGTTTATAAGAACGTCTTGATCACTGGAGCGCACGTGCAGGAAGGTCCGAGCATCGGCGCGGCGGGCGATACGCGCGCGTGGGATGTCCATACCGGCAAGCTCCTCTGGACCTTCCATTCCATTCCTCGTCCGGGAGAGACCGGCAGCGACACGTGGCAGGGCGACGATTGGAAGAACCGTTCCGGGACGAATGTCTGGGGCCTGTTTACGATCGACGCCGAGCGCGGCATCGTATATATGCCGTTCGGCGAACCGACGACGGATTATTGGGGCGGCGACCGTCCCGGAGCGAATCTCTTTGGCACCTCGCTGGTGGCAGTGGATGCCTTGACCGGAAAGCTGAAGTGGTACTTTCAGGCGGTGCATCACGACACTTGGGATTACGACTTATGCGCGCCGCCGATTCTGTTCGACGTCAACCAAAAAGGCAAGAAGATACCCGACCGTGGGGCAGCTTACTAAGTCGGGATACGTTTACATACTGAATCGCGTCACGGGCGAGCCCATCTATGGCGTGGAAGAACGCAAGGTTCCCACCGACGACGCCTTGCCCGGGGACAAGGCTTGGCCTACGCAGCCGATTCCTATGAAACCGCCGGCTTTGGCTCGCACCAGTTTCAAGCGCGAGGACCTGGCAACGGTAACGCCGGAGCTGAACAAATATTGCAGCGAGTTGTTCGATAGCGTTCCCGGCGGCCTGCACGTGGAAGGTTCGTTCACACATTACTCCACGACGCCGAGCGTGATCTTTCCCAGCTCTATTGGGGGAGGGAATTGGAATCCACCATCGTTCGACCCCGCGCTGGGATACCTGTTCGTCAACACCATGGATTTCGGCAGCCTCAATACTATGACGAAGAGCGCCGATGGCACGCGCTACAGCCGCTCGGGGTATAACGGCATCAATCGCTTCTGGGATGGCGAGCACAACATGCCGTGCAACCAGCCGCCGTGGGGCAGGCTGTTCGCGATTAACGTAAACACCGGCGATATCGCGTGGCAGAGTACGTTGGGAATTACCGAAGACCTGCCGGCAGATAAGCAAAAGACGGGAAGGCCCAACATCGGCGGATCGGTAGCGACGGCGGGCGGACTGGTGTTTATCGGCGCTACCGACGACAGCCGCTTCCGCGCATTCGATTCCAAAACAGGCAAAGAGTTGTGGGTGACCAAGATCGATGCCGGCGCGCACACCGCTCCGATTACTTATCAAGGGAAGGACGGGAAGCAATACGTGGTAATTACTGCAACCGGCGGAGGCTTCCTGGGTGATAGGAGCCACGCCGATAGCGTGATCGCTTTTGCGCTGAAGTAAGTGAACTAACAGGAGAAGCGCGACCTAATCGCGTTCAAGGAATAGGTTATTTAGAGCGTTGAGGGTTTGAATATCATGGCAAAGGTTAATGAAGCCACCGCAACAGTGCTGGAGTATGGGAACGGCGTCACCACCCATGCGGAAACGCGAATCGCATCTTATCTGCTTACTGAATACCTGGAGCGGCTTGGCGTCGAGGTGATATTCGGCCTTTGCGGGCACACCGTAATCGCGTTCCTGGACGCTTTGGGCAAGAGCCGCATCCGCTTCATCTCCTCTCGTCATGAGCAGGTGGCCGCGCACGCCGCGGATGGCTACGCGCGCGCTTCGGGAAAGCCCGGCGTGCTGTTGAGCCATCTGGGTCCGGGCCTGACGAACGCGACTACGGGAGTGGCGAATGCTGCGCTCGATTCCATTCCCATGGTGGTGATCGCCGGAGACGTGCCCTCGCACTATTACGGGCGGCATCCGCACCAGGAAGTGAACCTGCACCAGGATGCCGACCAGTTCGAAATCTATCGGCCTTTCTGCAAACGCATCTACCGAGTGGACAGCGTGGAAGATCTGCCGCGGATCGTGGAGCGGGCGTTTCATCTTGCCCAGACCGGCCGGCCCGGGCCCGGTTTTGGTCGACGTGCCTATGGATATCTTTTCCGCCGACCTGCTCACAGACGCTTTCGATAAGCACCCCGCGAACCTGAGCGCCTCCAGCGATGGATGCAGCCGTCGCGGAGCGCATTGTGAGTGCGCTGGCTAACGCGAAGCGCCCGGTGCTGTATGCGGGCGGTGGCGTGCTTTCGGGCCGCGCAACGGCCGAATTGGCCGCGCTGGCAGAAGCGCTCGAGATTCCCGTGGCCCACACCCTGATGGGAAAAGGCTGCATGCACGAAGAGCACCCGCTCCTGCTCGGCATGACGGGATTCTGGGGCACGCCTATCGCCAACGATATGTGCCGCGAAGCGGACCTGATTCTCGCTATCGGAACGCGTCTGGCGGAGGCAAATTCGAGTTCGTGGGATCCGCGCTTCACTTTCGCCATTCCGCCGGCGCGGCTGATTCACATCGATATCGACGCCGCCGAGATCGGCCGCAATTTTCCCACGGAGCTTGGCGTGGTCTGCGATGCCAAACAGGGCTTGGGCGCGCTGGTTACGGCCGCGAAAGGACTGCCATATGCCGGCCGCGGCGACCTGCGCGAGAAGATCGCGCGCGGGCGAGAGGCCTTTGCGGCGAACTGGGTGCATCAGCGAACTTCCGATCAGTTTCCGATGCGTCCGGAGCGCATCCTGGCCGAACTGAGACGCGCCGTTCCCGAGGATGGATTCATTGTCACCGACGTTGGATGGAATAAGAACGGCGTAGGTCAGCAATTTCCCATTACCGTGCCAGGCACTTTCATCACGCCCAGCGGGCTGGCGACCATGGGCTTTGGCCCTTCGGCGGTTCTCGGCGTGAAGATGGCGCAGCCGAAGCGGGCAGCAGTTGCGCTAATCGGGGATGGAGCCTTCAGCAGCAATATGTCGGTGGTGGCCACGGCGATGGAAGCTGGTTTGTCCGTTGTGTGGGTGGTGATGGATAACATGGCGTACGGAACCATTGCTGGGTTGGAAAATATGCACTATGGAACCAGCTTTGGCTGCATGTTCGAATGCAACGGACAACCGTACAGCGTGGATTACGCAGCCGTGGCGCGGGCGTGCGGCGCTCGCGGGATTACGATTCGGGCGGCCGGGGAGCTCGGCCCGACTCTGCGCGAGGCCTTGGCGTCGAACCTGCCGACGGTGATTCAGGTTCCAATGGAGAACGCGCCGACGCCGACGCCGGGGCATTGGAATATCAACGATATTTACCGCCCGGGGAATTGAGGAACGTACGATAGGCCTCCTGGCCTGTCGATTGCGCCGAAGGCGCAGGTTCACGTAACACCCGGCCTGCGTCTGCGGCGCATCGACAGGCCAGGAGGCCTATCGCACTAAGGCACTTCGGTATTGTAGAACTCGCCGAATAACTCGGATTCCGCTGGCCGATCTTCGGCAATCGGGCGGCTGACCCAAGTTACTTGCATATAGTGCTTCAGGCCTACATTTTCATTTGTGATGTTGCCGCCCCAAATGCCGCAGCCCATGCTCGACGTCATCGGCATGCCGTTATTAAACGCGCCGGCGTTGGCCTTGGACTGTGGCTGCCGCACCATCATCCGGCTGACCGGCGCCATTAGAGCTAATCGATGAATGTGCTCGTCGTCGAACGAGTAGATGCCGCACGAGTGGCCTTTGCCGCCCACTTCATAGATTTGCCGCACCATTTCCAGCGCCGTTTCGAAGCCGCTGTATCTGAAGATAGACAGAACAGGCGAAAGCTTTTCGCTCGAAAATAGGTGCTCTTTGCCGATCTTATCTTCCGGGACAATCAGAAACGTCTTGCCGGCGGGTATCGAGAAGCCTGCTAAGTCCGCAATCACCGCAGCCGGGCGCGCGATGGTATTGGACGTGCGATGTCCCTCGTCGTCCCACATGGCAGCCTGCAGCTGCTCCTTCTCCGCACTCGAAACCAGATAGCCGCCCTCGTGCTGCAATTGATCGAGGAACCGGTCGTAGATCGATTCCTCCACGAGCAGGTTGCCATCGGCGGAACAGCCAGAGCCATTGTCCGACGTCTTGCTCAGGCGTGTGTTGCGGGCCGCTTCCTCGATGTTGGCCGTTTCATCGATGACCATAGTGGCGTTACCAGCGCCCACTCCATACGCGGGCTTGCCAGAGCTATACGCGGCTCGGACCATGGCCGGACCGCCGGTGGCGATGGTCAAGTCGCAGATCGACATCAGTTCCTGGGCGAGCGGAATGCTGGGCTTCTCCACGCACTGAAACAGGTCCTCCGGCGCGCCTTCTCGCTCGAGCGCGGCGCGCATCAGACGAACGGTCTCGATGGTCGTCTTCTTACTCGCCGGGTGGGGAGAGAAGATAATGGCGTCCTTGCACTTCAACGCATAAATGCCATTTCCGGCTTCCGTCAGTGCGGCATTAGTTACCGGAACCAAAGAAGCGATTACGCCGGCGGGCTTAGCGTACTTCACGATTCCCTTTTCGGGAATCTCCTCGATGATACCCATGCTCTTCTGCCGTAGCGCGTCGCGCAGAATGCCCATGATCTTGAAGCGCTTGTTAGGCCGCCCGGCGCGGTCGCCCAGGCCGCTTTCGTCCACGCTCATGTGCGCCAGGCGGGTAAAGGTCTTCTCGTTGGCCGTCGCCCATCCTACCGCCTGGCAGAGCCTGTCCACGCGTTGCTGATCGTAATCCTTAATGATGCACATGGCTATGCGCGCGCGCTGCAGCAACTCCTGCGCGTAGCTCTTCTCGTCTTCGGTAATCGCTCGTGCCATTGGGAAACCTCTGAAATCTTATTAGTCGATCTCGCGCGGCGGAACGCCGTCATAAGTCACTGGAAACCGGATGCGCATGGCCTTCTCACGCGCATATTCCTCGGCCACCTCGGCGGTGATTCCGGCGACGCGCCCGATGATGAAAATCAGCTTGCCGAATAGGGGAGGGAAGCCCAGGTCGTAGAGCACTGCGGCCAGCGCTCCGTCGATGTTCATCGGCAGCGGTTTGATCTTCTCGCCTGCCGCCTGCTCCAGTGCCTCCATGAAGGCGACGCCCTTTCCAGTAACGCTGGCATCGCTCGCCAGCCTGAAGAGGACAGCCTTGCGCGGATCGGTGGAATGCACGCGATGCCCCAGTCCCGGCAAGCGCCTCTTATTCGCGACAGCATCAGCGGTAATCCGCCGCGCGGCTTCTTCAATCGAAATCGAATCGCGCCTTGAGAGTTCCACGCCCGCTGCGATCAACTCCATGCACGCCGAACCGGCGCCGCCGTGTTCGTCGCCGATCGCAAGCACGCCCGCCGCCACAGCGGCCGATGGAGACTGGCGGTTGCCCGACGCAGCCAGGCGCGCCGCAGCGCACGAGGGGGCGCCCGCGCCGTGATCCGCAACCGCGATCAGGATTGCGTTGAGGATCCGTCTTTCCCCGTAATTCGGCAGGCGTCCGCGATGCAGCAGAAAAATCGTGTCCGTGAAGTCCGCCCGCGTCATCAAGTCGGTGACGTCATAGCCGTGAATCCAGATATGGGTATCGTCGCTGGTGGCGATCGCGGTGCGCCAATTATCCATGAGTCTATTCATTATCAGCCGGTTGGATGCGGTTGGCAGGCTTGGGATGCGGGTTAACGGTAACGGCGCCGTTACCGCCTCAGATCCGGCGCGGCCTCCGGAACCGGCGCCGTGGCTGGCGGACGCTGACTGGCCGGGACAGGACGTGGCGTCAGATCGGGACTCCCCAGGCCCATGGACCACCGAATCGCTTCCACGTACATCCGCTGTACGTCGGAGTCATCCCAGCCGGCGAGCGAGTGCGCGAAGCTGCTGTAGAACACGCGACCCTTGCCATATGTCTTTGCCCACGCCACCGGGAAGTCGTTATCCGGTCCGTTATAGGCGTGCCTGGGCGGTAGCTTCGAAACATCCAGCCGCAACACTACGCGCGACTTGGCGCGGTTGAAGTGACGGACCATGTAGTATTCGTCGTCAAAGGTGAACTCCGGCGGAAAGTGCCGCGTTGCGGGGAAGGCCGGGTCTTCATTGACGATATGCCCAAGCGCCGAGTGACCCTCCCAGGGATGTCCGGCGAAATATCCGCCGAGCATATCGGTGAACTCGGGCCACGTGTCACTGAATGCCGTCAGCGCGGTGTGGGACGCGACAAAGCCCTTCCCCTCGTCCCTGACGAAGGTCAGCAGGTCGGCTTTCTGATCGGCGGTCAGTGGGATATTCCGGTGGCCGATAAAGAAGATCGCATCGGCTTCGCGGAGCGTAAGCGGGCCACCCTGCAGACCGGATGCGCCCGTCTTGGAGCGCAGCGTAATCATGTCGGAATCCGTGCGGATGTATGTGTCCCACAGACCCGATTCGTAGCCGATTCGCTCGATCACCGACATGGCATGCGAGATGGAAGTGTGCCCCTTGCCGACGTTGCGGTTGTCGCCCCAGGCGAACAGGATCTTCCGCGTGTGCGGCGGATCCTCGTCCCAGCCCTGCAAACCTGCATGAGGGGCGGGCACGGGATTCCCGGCATCTCGAACGGCCGGTGCGGGGTTCTGCACGGCCGTCGACGCCGGCGCCGGCGCTAACAGGGGCGCGGCAGTCAGGGCTTTCAGAAGGCCGCGGCGTGAAGTCTGTCTCACCATTGTTATTCTCTGCGCCCGCTTCGCCAACTGCTGTGACTTAACCGTGGCGATACCGTAACCCCTTGTATCTTCGTCCGCTCACCACACCCACTGCGGCGATAATGAAAGCCGACACTTGCACGATGTCCACCGGAACCGCATCCAACGCGCGAACGAAGCCTTATCCGGCCCCGTGGCTGGCGTGGTCGGTGTGGAGCATCGGCGCTGTCTTCTATCTGGCGGTCTTCTTCCTGCGCGCGGCGCCCGCCGTGATGACCACCGAGCTGATGCGCGATTTCCACATTGGCGCCGCCAGCCTCGGGAACCTTTCGGCCTTCTACTTCTACTTCTACGTGGCGATGCAGATTCCGGTCGGCGCCCTGACCAATTCCTGGGGCGCGCGGAAGCTGCTGGCGTGCGGCGCGGTAACGGCCGCCTGCGGTCAGTTTCTGTTCGGAGCGACGGATCATTTCGCCCTCGCCTGCATCGGCCGCGCGATCATCGGCGGCTCCACGGCCGTCGGATGGCTGGTGGTCTTGCGGTTGGCCGCGCACTGGTTTCCCAATCGCCAGTTCGGTACGGTTTCCGGGCTTGGGTTGCTATTCGGAAATCTGGGCGCGCTCTTCGCACAGGTGCCGCTCCGTCTGGCGGTAGAGTATTTCGGATGGCGTGGGACGGCGCTGGGGTCGGCGGGTATAATCCTCGGGATCGGTGTTTTGGCGTGGATCGTGGTGCGAGACGATCCCAGCCAGAAGGGGCTCGAAAGCTACGCGCCGCCCGCGCTGCAGGTCCATGATAAGGCCACCTTGAGCGGCATCTGGAAGAGCTTACGCAGCGTATTTTCGTTCCGTAATACATGGCTTATTCTCGTAGCTCAGGGCGGCATGGTGGGGCCGATCATGACGTTCACCGGCCTCTGGGGCGCTCCCTTTCTCAAGGCGCGTTTCGGGCTTGAACCGAAAGCGGCTGCGACCATCTGTTCCATCATGATCGTCTGCTGGGCTCTCGCGAGCCCTGTGTTCGGAGGCTTCTCCGACAAGATCGGCCAACGCAAACCCGCGTACCTTATCGGGTCCGCGGTTTGCGCCATTGGCTGGATCGCAATGATCTACCTTCCCGGGCTTCCCCTCTTCGTCTTCACAGCGATAGCGGCGATCACAAGTTTCGCCACGGGCTGCGTGATTATCGCGTTCGCGTACGGCCGCGAATCGGTCCCTGCGCAACACATGGGTACGGTGACGGCGACCACGAACATCGGCAATATGTTGGGCAACGTGCTTCTGCAACCCGGCATCGGTCTGCTTCTCGATTGGAACTGGTCGGGCGCGATGGTTCACGGCGCGCGCATTTATAGCGTATCCGCGTACCGGGCGGGCTTCCTTCCAATTGCCGGGTGGGCGCTGCTATCGTGCGCGCTGATCGCCTTGACCACCGAAACCCGCTGCCGCCAGAGCGCGTGAGCGGCTATCCAGCGTTGGCAGCCGAAAGAGAAGGCACGTCCACCCACGCGCGTTTTTCGCTGCTGGCCATCTCCGCTTCCAGAATCGTCAATTGCCGCAGGCCATCCACAAACTGCGGATACTCGGGCGCCGCCGCGGGATCTTCGATCGACGCGTAAAATCGCCGGAACACCTGCTTGAAAGTATCGTCGTATCCCTCGCTGTGGCCGCCCGGCAGATCGGCGTAACTTCGCGCGCCTTCCTTCATTAGCGAGGGGTCCTTGATCATCGAGCTGGTTGGGCGTATTGCGATTGCCGATCCACAATTCGTCGGGCCGTTCCTGGTCCCAGGCTACGCCGCACTTGGTTCCGTAGATCTCAAGCGAGAGCCGGTTCTTGCGGCCCGCCGAAACCTGGCTGGCGGTGAACGCGCCGCGCGCGTCGTTGTCCATGCGGAATACCACCGCGCCGAAATCCTCGGTATCGATTGGCGTCTCGACGTAGTCCTCCGGTTTCAGCATTTTACCGGCGAAAGTCTCAATCGGTCCTTTAGGCCGCTTGCGCGTTTTGTGGAACGTATTGAGATCGGCGCAAAGTGACGCGATCCGCTGCCCGGTAACATGCTCCGCCATATCGCACCAGTGCGAGCCGATATCGGCCATGCAGCGCGAAGGGCCGTTGTCCTTGCGTTCCAGGCGCCAGTTCCAATCGGTGTCGTAGAGCAGCCAATCCTGCGAGTAAGTGCCCTGCACCACCAGGATCTCGCCCAGATCGCCGGCCTCGCGCATGCGGCGCATCTGCTGAACCATGGGGTAGTAACGGAGATTGTGAAAGAGGCAATTGCGCCGGTTGGCCGCCTGCGCCGACGCGACCATTTGGCCGGCATCCTCGGCCGATACCGTCAGCGGCTTTTCGCAGACCACGTGCTTGCCGGCCTGCGAGCGCATCCATCGCCATAGGGCGATGCAGCGCGTTGGGCGTGCAGATGTGTACGGCGTCGATCGATGGGTCGTCCAGGACGCGCCGGTAGTCGCCGGCCGACTTCGGGATGCTCAACTGCTCGCTCAATTGCCGCGCCCTCTCATCCGTGTCGTCCGCCAAAGCCGCCACTTCCACGTTGCCCAGCCGCCGAATGGCTTCGATGTGTACGCGCCCCACGAATCCGGCGCCGAATACCGCCGCTTTCAATCGCTTCATGTCGCCTCCTGCTGTAGTACGGTGACTGCCCGCTTTCTGACTCTACCGCAATCCTGGTAGATTAAAAAATACCGCTTATGGTCGTTCGCATCCGGTTCGCCAAGCCCCCATCGCCGAGCGAGAAACGTCTTCGGAACCAGCGCCTGGCCCTGGTTTTCGCGACGCTGCTGCAACCGCCCGCGGTTGCCGCGCTGGCGCTGGCGCTCTGGCGGATCTGCGCCAACTTCAAATGGGTGGCCAGCTTCGCCATACCGGATGGCCCGTTTTCGCACTGGCAGACCTGGATCGCGCGGCGGCCGCCGCAATCTGGCTGTGCTCCTCCGCGCTCGACCGTTATGGAAAGAACGGCGGCGCAGGCAGCCGTCTGATATCCTGTATTCCAGAGGTCGCCATGCGCTCCCAGTATAAGTACCGCCGATCCTCCTTTTTCAACAGCTACTTTCCGGCCGGAGTAAAGTGGCTGCATCGTCATCAATGTCGCGATTTTCGTCTCATCACGCTCTTCGGGAGATGGATTGGGGACGATCTCGCGCTGCTCGCGCTTGCACCCAGAGCGGTGGTTATCCTATTTCGCTCTTTGGCAGCTTGTCACTTATTTGTTCATTCATGGCGGGATCAGCCATCTACTCTTTAACATGCTCGCGCTTTGGATGTTCGGCGTCCCGTTAGAACAGGACCTGGGGCACGAAACGGTTTCTGAAGTATTACTTCCTGTGCGGCGTCGGCGCGGGCCTTTGCGACGTGGCGCTGCATGCCGCGGTAGGAAATTGGGGAACACGAACCGTCGGCGCCTCGGGCGCGATTTTGGCCTGCTGATGGCCTTCGGCGTTCTGTTCCCGAACCAGACCGTGCTCATGGGTTTCCTGTTCCCGATCAAAGCCAAGTACATGGTGATGATCTATGGCGCCATCGAACTGCTGCTCGCCTTCAGCGTCAATGACGGCGTCAGCAATATCGCCCACCTGGGCGGCATGGTCTTCGGCTATGTCTATCTCAAAGGCCGCCTCCCGCGGCTCAGCTTGCCCGATTGGAACGGCGCCTACAAACAATGGAAGCTGCAGCGCGCCAAGAAGAAGTTTCAGGTATACATGCGGAAGCATGGCGATCGCGGTCCTTGGGTGAACTGAAGGCCGATGCGCCGGCGCCGACAGTAGTTTAGGGCGCGATTTTGACGCCCGTTTGCGGGTTGCACGCCGGCGCAGAGACGCTGAGATGAGCGCGGGCGTGGAGTGCACGAGGCGGTTCCTGGGCTCAGGTCTTGGATTCGGGTTCTGCATTCGTCAGTTTTTTGGTCAAATTTGTTGGGTTCTAGGCGGCTTTTTTGAAGCGGTCGGGGCGGTTGATGACTTCCCAGGCGAGGTTGAGGCGGCTTTTGCGGTCACGGACGCGGGCGATTTCGGGGGCTGAATAAACGAACTCCCCGTACGCGCTGGCGGGTTGGAAATCATCGCCGGGTTCGTAGACTGCGTCTTGCGCTTCCGCGAGTTCCACCAGGTGGATCGCTTCCCGTTGCGCTTGGACATATTTTTCTTTACGTTGGGCTTGCATGGCGATGAGTTGGGCGATGTTCTTGTCGGCTCGCCTGCTGATGCGTCCTTCATAGGTGTTCAGGAGCGATAGAGAGTGGGCTTCGGCGGTCCACGTTTTCGCTTCGGCCAGGGCTTCGGCGACTTGCGAGTTATCGACATCGATGGCTTCGGCGTGGTCCAAATACCCGCTCGCAAAAATCGAGTTTTCGATCATAAGTGCCCGCTTAATTTTCCAGCGATCCATGGCGATCAGGGTGGCCAGTTCGCTCTCGAGGAAGCCGACTGGGTCCAGGGCTTCCCGATAGGCCGACATGTGAGCGCCGAATGCCTCGCTCTCTTCGGGGGTCGCGATGTAGGTTTTGGAGAGGAGTTGGTGACGGGTTGCGTTCAAGGAGGAGCGCCGCTTCCCTTCTGGAGTGCGGGGGCCGCCTTTTTTCTTCTGCGGAGGCTCGGCGGGCGGGGCTTGGGTTTGTGTGGTGGTGTCTTCGGTTTGTTGGTCAGACATGGTGGTGATCCTTTCGTAGTTACTCATTACCTCCTTACAAGACCAGATTAGCGGGCGGGAATTCGGGAATCGGGAGGCGAAATTTGTAAGTGGTTGAAGGGAGGGGAAATATAAATTCGGTTTTCTGTGACCCACTTGCAGAACTCGCCTCTCAGGGCCTTGACAAGTGACTTTCAGGATGCTCTTCGGCTTATGTTCGCCTATTTTTGTGTTCTGATAAGTCGAGTGAACCAGATAGTGGCCTGAGCTAACCCACTTAGACTATGTATCGGAGCACGGCTCCGCTCGCCTCGGCTCGAGTTATCTAACTGATTCGGTTTTGATTATTCTCGGATCGGCTGTTTAGCTGGGCGCCGCTAAGCGAAGCCATTGGTCGACCGTCAGCGCCAGTACTCCGAACATCAGGTGCGCCATCACCTTCACGGCTCCTCTCACCCGAATCTGCCTGGCTCCAAACTCATCCTTCAGCCGCGCGTTCACTCGCTCGCTCATCGTGCGTAGTTTGTATCGCTCGGCTTGCGCTGGGCTCAGTTGCGGCATCAGTTTGCCGGGGAAAACCTCTTGCAGCTCGATCGGTTTCTTGGTCGTCGCTCGTCGTGAATGCGGCGCGATAATCGGCACGTGGTTCAAATGCAGGCTGTAACCGTGGATCGCCTCCGCATCGTACGCCGAGTCCAGTAGGTCATAGCAGTAACAGATGCGCCGGCTCGTGATTTCCATGAGGGGGATCGCCACCTGCGAGTCATGCACGCTGGCGCTGGTCAACACCGCTCCCACCGGGATCTGTCCATCGGCCACGCTCAGGTGGAGCTTGACTCCGCGCCAGCCATCCTTAAAGCCCTGGCTGCCGATCTTGGCTCCGCAATCGCAGTTCTGCGGCAACTCGTGCAGCATCTTCTCTAAAGTTTGATGCCGCTGCCGTTGAATCCGCGTTCCGCGTTCGGCGGCTTTGGCTCTGGCGTGCTTGCCTTTCCGGCTCTTCTTCCCCTTCTTTTTCGCCTTCGCCTGCTTCATCGCCTTGGCCGAGTCGGGATAGCGTTCGCGCAGCGGGATTGCGGTGGCATCGTGAGCGACGTGCCCCATCAACTGGTCTTTCAGCGTCAGTTCGATTACGGCTGCGTGTAACTGCTGCGGCAACTCGGTAGCGGCGAACTCGGCGAAGGCGCGTGAGAACTTCGCCTCATGCGGTAGTTTGCTCGCGCTGCTCCACCCACAAAGCCGCCTTAGGGGTTCATCGACCTTAAGGCGGGCGATCAGATCGCGCGTCGTGCCCAGGTTGAGAATGGCTTTGGCGATAAAAAGCCGTGGCTAGGGCGGCCCGGTCTTTGGCTGGACGGCCGGTGAGGGCGCGCCGGGCGGAGAGGAGTCGCTCGAGAGGCGCCATCGACAGGATGGCCGCCAGCAATTCTAATTGCGATGGCAGGGGGCCCAGGTCCGGCTCCAGAGCGAACATGCTTTGCTGCAGGCAATGAGCGAATTGCAATAAAAAGTAGCGTGGGGTAAGCTGCATATGGGGTTGGGTTTGTAGTTACTCTTATGTTTTGGCGAACAACAGTTTAACTTACTCCAACCCTCTACCCAACAAGTCAGACTTGAAATTGTTCCTATTTTCGTCGCGCCGTGCGGCGGGAGGCGCCACTCTATTTCTGCAGGCCCGGCGAGTTTTGCAAGAGCCTCCTGTGACTCGCCTGCACGGCCCCTTCGGGGGCGTCACCGAGAAGGATGAAAATGGGCGGCCACTCAATTCGGCATTGGACGATGAGATCATTTCAGGAACCCTCGGCAGGTCAGTGATGAGGCGTTCGAGTTCTGAGCCGGTGTTGCGGTCAATTACGGTGGGTATCCGAGTGTGTGGCGTGATGCGACCGTATGAGCCGGCCTGACCTACCCACCCCACAATATGAGCCTCTTCCGGGAATCTATGGGTGACTTGCGCGCCTAACCGGTTCGCGTTTGACGGCAGCGACTAACAATTGGCTTGACAGCCCGATGCAGTTTCCTCTATTCTGTAGTTGAAATGCGAGTGGCGCATTCGTTAGGGGAATTCGAGCAGGTCGTCCTGTTGGCAATTCTGCGCTTGGGCGACGGCGCCTACGGGGTGACGATTGCTGCAGAAATTTGCGCATGTACCCATCGTGAGCCAGCTCCGGGAGCGCTTTATACCACTCTGGACCGCCTGGAGGACAAGGGGTTGGTTTCATCGCGATTGGGCGATCCAACTCCCCAGCGCGGGGGACGAGCGAAGCGGTATTTTACACTCAACGCCAAAGGCTTGGCGGCGATCACGCGGGCGCAGCAATCGTATCGGCGCTTATTGGAGGGTTGCGAACTCCCAGGACTTACTCATGCATAGCGCTCACATTGCAGACTGGATTCTTGGTCTGGTCACTACTCGTGACCGCGCCGCGTCCACTGTCGGAGATCTGACGGAACAGGCGGCGACTCGGGGCGTAGTCTGGTTCTGGTCAGTGTCTTTCGGACGGCGGCCTCGTTCCTTTGGCGTGGCGTTGCGGAACGCCCCGCGCGCCTCACGGGCTTAGCACTCCTCGGAATAGCCGTTTACGTTGGGATCGACTTGCTCTTTGCCGGCCTAGACGGAGTGGTGTTTTTCATCGCGGCCTATAGGAGCGGAAATCATGTTCAGGTGGACTCTATAGGGTGGAAAATCTGGTTCGCCGCGCCGGTATTGGTTAGCTCGCTGTTAATCGGTCGGATGCTGGCTCGTTGGGCGCCCGGACGCGAACTGGCTGCCTGCGTCGTGTATGCGGTCCTCGTCTCGATCTACAATCTCGCCCCGATGCTCGGTGACAATGGCGGCGTAACCGCGTTATTCTGCATTCTCCTCGTTCCGGTCGGGGCAGCGTGGGGCCGCAACCGCAGGCTTGGTGCAACGCCGCCAGGTTTGCCGGTGGATCGAAAGTAGGCCCCGGCGCCCGACTGGGCTTACGGTTCCTTTATTCCCCCTTGATCCGCGGCTAAGGTCTCCCTGATATTGCATCCGTGCCATGGAACTGATTGGTAAGAATATACTTGACGTACCCACGAAATAGGCGCACAATAGGTACATGAGTGACCACGCCACACTCCGAGACGCAATAGTCTACTTCTCGAATTTTGAACACTGCAAAGACTTTATGATTGCGATCCGCTGGCCTAACGGGAACATCAAGTGCCCAGTCTGTGGGGCGGAAAAGATCTGCTACCTCGCCAAGAATCGTCTTTGGAAGTGCTATGTTACGCACCCCAAACCGCGCTTTACACTCAAGACCGGAACGATCTTTGAGGATTCTCCGATAGCCCTTGAAAAGTGGCTCCCGGCTGTTTGGATGCTGGTGAACTGCAAGAACGGTATTTCGTCTTGGGAACTTCACCGCGCTCTTGGAGTGACGCAGAAAACCGCTTGGTTCATGCTTCAGCGCATTCGACTTGCTACTCAGGATTCGACGTTCAACAAGCTGATGGGCGAGATTGAGGTTGACGAAACCTTCATAGGCGGCAAAGCCCGTTTTATGCACTCTGACAAGCGCGAAGAGAAGATCCAGGGACGTGGACCTGAAGGCAAGACCATTGTAGCGGCGATCTTGGAACGCGGCGGAACGGTTCGCGCGAAAGTGTGCAGCACTCGCCGCAAGCCGGAACTTCAAGCGCTGGTGCGTGAGAATGTTGAAGCCGGTTCCGCAATCTTCACGGATGCCCTGAAGTCGCTATGACGCATTGGATGAATTCGCGCATCAAGTAATCGACCACGCCGTAGCCTACGTTGACGGCAACGTTCATACAAACAATTGCGAGAACTTCTGGAGTCTCTTGAAGCGACCCCTTAAGGGAACCTATGTGAGCGTCGAACCATTCCACCTGTTCCGCTACATTGACGAACAGACCTTTCGGTACAATAACCGGAACATGACGGACATTGAGCGCTTCGTATACGTGATGCGACATGTGGTCGGACGCCGGTTGACCTACAAGCAATTGACCGGCAAAGACGGGCAGGTGTCTCATGGTTGAGCGGCGTAAGCGCGAAGCGACAGGGGCGGCGGAAACGGAACGCCCGCCTATGACGGCGGAACAGTTCGAAGCGTCACCGGAATTTCGAGCGTTCAAGAAAGCCATGAAAAAGATCATGAAGGTATCGAAACCAGAGTTAGACGCGCGAGTGAGGCACGCGAAAGCGACATCGCCACGGGCGGGGAATCCGAACGCAGCGGGAAGACGATCCAAGCTAAAGACATGAGCACATCTGCGACTCGTGTGAATATTAGTCATGCAGATTGTGCTCACTATTATTTTCTGGCATGTTATGCCAGTTGGCGGACCCGCCAAGAAGGTTGCTGACGAAGCAGCCCCCGCAATCAGTCTCATAGCGCCCGGTGTCATCGGACCATTGGACACGCCCAATATCACATAGTACTTTGTGGCCTAGGTAAAACTCACTCACGTCGTCATCATGAGTAAATTTTGGCCCATTAAACGTTGCATAAATAACTCCACCTGTATGCGCCACTATAGTGCCTTGCGGACCCGTTATATTAACACTTGAAGCCAATTTTCTAAATGTCAGCCAGTAATTATGGAATGGGACGAGCACTATACGAAATCCAGTCGAGGGCTCGCGTACTGCAAAGTCTCCGGCGTTTGCAAATCCTAAGTTCAAGGCGGCCTGCTGTCCCTCATGAAAAGGTAGCCATACATCAGGCCGATCTGTCGGAGGTCTTGCATCTTCACATACAACATGAGTGTGTTGTGGTATGACTGTCGGCGGTACGTTCACAACCACCTTTGGCGGTTCGTGAGTATTGTTCTCTATTCGGGCCAATTGGCGCTGCAAGGTTGCTTGCGATAGCGCATTGCGTACGCCCTGGAAAATAACAAGGAGCACCGCCAGCGCCGCTGACGCCACAAAGCCCCACTTATATCGCCGAATGGTTTTGGGATCTTCGGTTGGGTGCAGGGTCACATGCACCCCTAAATAGGCCATAACAATCGTGAGAATAGCAAGGGCTGCGGAAATGGCAATATCGAGCATGAGTCAGCGTACCTCGCTGGCAACAGGTACGTCAAGTATATTTTTATCCTATCTTGACTAGATTGCGCCACTACTTAGTTAGATGGCCGAGGAATCCGAAGGGCCGTCTGATTATTCCGGCGGCTCTCAAGAGCCAGGCGAAGGGAGATCCAGGGCAGAAGCCAGCAGTTCAGAAGAGCGAAAGCGATCCCGTCGTTGACCAACTGCGCCGGGCCAACGCCGAAATACCGCTCTCGTAGCTACTACCGCGACACCTCCCATCGCCAACGATTACACGCAAGCCAACACGTGGGGACGCCTCAGCGCCGTGGTCTTTCACGCCCAGGGCGCAGCCAATATGCGACAAATTTCCGTCGCAAGTGGTACACTGCCGGAGAAACCGTTATGACAATCCGTTTCTGAATGAAATATCCGCTCGACGGCGTCGAGCAAAGAATTCACCGCTAGTCTCCCGGTCGCGCTCCTCGCGTCGCTGTGAGGCGGCGACTGAGGAGATCATGAGCGCTATTCCACAGACGTATGAATCATCCCTGGAAAGGGTCTGTCGCGACACGATTCGCCCGAATGCGGCGAGGGTCGATGGCGATGGAGTATTTCCCGAACATTCGATCGATGCGCTGAAAACCGGCCGGATTCCTGGGCGCTCATGAGTTCCCCCGAAGTTGGCGGCCTCGGCTGGGCTCCGCGGCGCGGCCGCTATCGTGCGGAGCGTGCGCCGAAGAGTGCGGATCCACCGCCATGGTGCTATGCATGCACTATTGCGGCGTCGCGGTGCTTGGAGGCCCATGCGCCCGCCGACGTTCGCGGCGAGCCGCCGCGGCCGGCAGATCATCTGAGCACACTTGCCTTCAGCGAGGCAGGATCGCGCAGCCATTTTTGGGCGCCGGAGAGCACCGCCGCAAGTCAGAGACGGCGAGTCGTCCTGAACGCTCGGAAAAGCTGGGTCACCTCCGCCTCTCATGCAACCGCCTACGTCTGGTCTTCCAAGCCGCTTGGCGGCCGAGGGCATGAGCACCATCTGGCTGGTCCCGGCGAAGCTCCGGGTGTGGCGGTTCAGGGGCCGTTTGAAGGGCTCGGACTTCGCGGCAACGATTCCTGCCCGGTCTCCGCAGATGGCGTGCGCGTGCCGGCTTCGGCCATGCTCGGCGCGGACGGCAAAGGCTTCGACATCATGATGGGATCGTCCTGCCCGCTCTTCAATATCCTGAACGCCGCCTGCTCGGTGGGATTCATGAACGCCGCGACAGCGAGAACCGCCGCGCACGCCGCGCGAACCAAGCACTCCGACACAGGCTCGGCGCTGGCCGACCTGCCGACCATCCGCAATTACATCGCGCGGATGCGGGTCAAGACGGATATGGCCAGCGCGCTGCTGGACGATACCGTTGCCGCGATCGAGGCGGGCCGGCCGGACGCGATGCTGCGAGTTCTGGAATGCAAGGCCTGCGCCGGCGAGACGGCAAACGAAGTGCTGGACCTCGCGATGCGCGTGTGCGGCGGCGCGGCGCTTCCGCAAGGAAGTCGGCGTGGAGCGCTATTTCCGCGACGCGCGAGCCGCCGGAGTTATGGCGCCGACCACCGATGTTCTGTACGACTTCATCGGCAAAGCCGTTTGCGGCTTGCCGCTTTTCTGAGGAGCGAGGAGCCGATGTCGACAACGATACTCTGCTGCTGGGCGCAGTTGCGTACGATCCCAAAGTCGTCATGATTTGGGACGGGTTTCAAGCCTATTTCCGAGAAGCAAGGGCTGCCTTTCGATTACATCCTGTACTCAAACTACGAGCGGCAGGTGGACGCGCAGTTCGCGGGCCAGATTCACGTCGCCTGGAACTCTCCGCTGGCCTGGATCCAATCCGAACGCATCGCCGCCGCGACCGGCCGCAAGGCGGAAGCCATCGCGATGCGCGACACCGATTGCGATCTCACTTCGATCATTGTGGTCCGCTCGGATAGTCCCATCCAGGCCGTCGCCGATCTGAAGGGCGGCGCGTTGCCGTAGGCGCGGAGGATTCTCCGCAGGCGACCCTGATCCCACTCGAGCTTCCTGGGCGGGCAGGGACTCGATCCAGGAAAAGACTTCCAAGTGCTGCAATTCGACCAGCTCCGCGGCAAGCACGGCGACCATATCGGCGGCGAGCGGGACGCCGTGCGGGCGCTGCTTCGCGGGGATGCCGATGCGGCTTGCATGATCGATGGCAATCATCTGCTATTCAGCCAGGAGGGCGTGATCCAACCCGGCACGACCCGCGTGCTCGCGACCACGCCGAAGTACGACCACTGCAATTTCACCGTCCTGGATGGCGCGCCCCGCGAGCTGGTGGATCGGTTTCGCGAGTTGCTCCTTGGCATGTCTTATGCCGACCCGGCGGTCCGGCCGCTGCTCGATCTCGAAGGGTTCAAGCAGTGGCGGCCGGGCCGTACTGAAGGCTACGCCGCGTTGAACGAGGCCGTGGACCGCTTCGGTTCGGTCGAAGCGTTTGTGCGGCAGGTCGCCGCCGTCATGCGCGTAGAGCTGGGCGAGCTCGGCTTCGACGAGGGTGGCGCGCTGTTGATCAAGCGCGCCCTGCGGCTGGCCGGGCCGGGCGGCGAGATCGCGGTTTCGGGTTCCGCGCCGGACTCTGGAGACTGCATCTCCGATCCTGGTGCCGCGTCGAAGGACATTAGCTGCAATGGCTCGACGCGGGGATGCGCAGATCGTCACCGCGGGCTCGACATCGGCCGCGCGCTGGTCGGGCGCGGAGCGCACTGGCTCGCCGGATCCGTCCGTGCCCAAGCCGTCGCCGAGCGCGCGCCGCAACGCTGGGGACTGGCCGCCCGCGGAGCCCTGGTAGAAAGCGGCTCGCCCGAGTTCGCGTTCACGCTTGACGGACAAGATCGAAGTGTGGTCCGCGGATGCAGGCCGGCATCTACGCGCAGGGCGCGGCGGCGCAGTGGGATCCGGCCACCGCGATTCCGTGGAACGCGGACTTCGATCTGCCGCTGGAAGTGGAAGATGCCGTTGTTCAGATCATGACCTATCTGATCGAAAACGAAACGGCGGCGCTGCTGGTGCCGAGCCGGTTCGTGTCGCAAATCCATCCGCATTTCCGCGAAGTGATGCAGGTGCTCGCGCTGCAGGCCGCCGACGAAGCGCGGCATATCGAAGTCTTCACGCGGCGCGCGCTGCTCAAGCGCAAAGAACTGGGGCTCTCCACCGCAGGTGGCCAGGCTTCGCTCAAGACGCTGGTGGAAGAGCCCGATTTTGCGGTCGCCTCGTTTCTTGCTGTCCGTGCTGGGCGAGGGCACTTTCCTGTCGCTGCTCTGGTTCCTCGACCGGCACGCGCCCGACCCTGTCACCGCCGCCGTATGTCGGCCTCGCGGCGCAGGACGAGGCTCGGCACGTTGCCTTCGGCATGGCGCATCTGCGCGAACACATCGCGCACGATCCCGGCATTCTGCCGAAGCTGGCGAATGCGGTCCGGCGGCGTCATGATGCGCTGCAGAATACCGCCGGATCTTAACGCCGAAGTATTCGACGCGCTCTTGCTGGTCGCGGCCGGCGGGTGGGAGCTAGCGGATCTAAGCCGCGGTCATCACGCTTTGACGGGTCTGGTGAAGGAGATGGACGAGCGCCGACAATCGCGAATGCTCTATTTGGGTTTCGGCGACCGCGAGGCCAGGGAACTTTCGAGTTTACACACCAGAAATTTCATGTGAGTTAGTCGGTGACAGGTCTGATTTCGGACAGACTACCGCCGGCACAGCCCATCAAAGCGGAGTGTCTTCGTTCAGCGAAAGCGCATTGCCGTGCGCCCGCGGTTTACCGGTAAATCAGATCACGAGCGCCCGGCGATGTGTCTCGGCGAGAGGCGCGCTTTGCCGGTCACCGTGTTCTCATCGGCAGTGACAGCCGCGATACAAACGTTCCGCAGTTTTTGAAGAGCTTCGGCGTCAGTTATGCAGTGAGGCTATCGAGGGGCGCCGCAGTGTCAATGGGTTAAATGAAAGATCTTACTTCACGGTTTCAATGGGCGTGTTGCGGCCGTTGATCGCGGTCGCCATGTGAAGGGGAACCGAAGCGAGAAGCTTTCGTTCGCCGGTGGGAGCAGGAGCGGTGACCTGAATCGCCGCCGTCGCCGCGACTGCGCGCGCGAAGAGGCCGCGCTTCATCACGACAAGGCCTACGACCATTGGGGGTTCGTTGGGCGGCGGCGTTCCGGCGGCGGCAATGGTTTCGGCGGGCGTTACAAGGCATGGATCGGGCATGGGGCCGCTCGCACCCGGAGGCGGTAGGATTACATCCCTGGTTGCCGCGATAGCGCCGGTACGAACGCTGACAAACTGCAACGTAAGATCCACATTGGTAGCGCCCACGTTGGCGACGCACAGGGCGAATTGCTGGCCTGCTTCCACAAGGATCGGCGGGCTGGCGAGGCGGAAGACCACCATCACTCGCGGGGACGCCGGAAACGCGGCCACGGCGAGAATAGAGAGGGCGAAGAACAGGCGTCGCATAGGGCCTCCATTGGCGTTGAAGACGATGGGGCGCGACTGGGCGTTCCCAAATCTTTCGAGGCTATCGAACGATGGCACCTTAATGACTCTGGGCGATGTCCACGAATTCATCGAGTTGCTCTGCTCACGAATGGCGGCCGCAGCCTACCGCCGAGGAGCCGCTGAGTCGCCGAAGACCGCGAAGCTGGAGAAGCCCGCCGCAGAGCCCTTGCTACCATGGAAGTTCACCCGAAATCTTAGCGCCATTATGCCGGAAAAGCCGTACGACCATACCCAGATCGAACTGAAATGGTTCGAGCGCTGGAAGAACGCCGATTTTTACAAGGCGGAAGAGAATTCCTCGAAGCCGAAGTTCTATGTGCTCGAGATGCTGCCATACCCGAGCGGC
Source organism: Bryobacterales bacterium (assembly GCA_963763545.1). Classification (GTDB taxonomy): domain Bacteria; phylum Acidobacteriota; class Terriglobia; order Bryobacterales; family Bryobacteraceae; genus PALSA-243. Next base: position 22,894 of record CAVXPE010000031.1, on the reverse strand, counting down.
ACGCTCCACATCGGGCACATTCGCAACTACTCGATCGGCGACGCGCTGGCGCGGTATAAGTGGATGCGCGGGTTTAACGTGCTGCATCCCATGGGTTGGGACGCGTTCGGTCTGCCGGCGGAAAATGCGGCCATCGCCAACAAACGGCCGCCGCGCGAATGGACGCTGCACAATATCGAGGCGATGAAGCAGACCCACCGTCGCTTCGCCTTCAGTTACGATTGGGACCGCGAAGTGTCGACGTGCGATCCGGCGTATTACCGCTGGAACCAGTGGTTCTTTCTCAAGATGCTGGAGCGCGGCCTGGCGTATCGCAAGCGCGCTCTCTTGAACTGGTGCCCGAAGTGCGCGACCGTGCTGGCGAATGAACAGGTGGTGGAGGGCTGCTGCTGGCGTCATGAAGATACGCCGGTCGAGCAGCGCGCGCTCGACCAGTGGTTCCTGAAGATCACCGCCTACGCCGATCAATTGCTCGACGACATGGCGCAACTCGAGGGCGGATGGCCGGAGCGCGTGCTGACCATGCAGCGCAACTGGATCGGCCGATCCGAAGGCGCGGAAATCGATTTCAAGCTGGAGGGGACGGGCGAGCCGATCCGCGTGTTCACCACGCGCGTGGATACCATTTACGGCGCAACGTGCGTGATCCTGGCGCCGGAGCATCCGCTGAACGAAAAGCTGCTGGATGCCGCCGGCAAGGCGCAGGCCAAGGCGATGGTGGATGCGCGCGCCAACCGCGACCCGGGCGATATCGAGAAGGAAGGCTTCTTCAGCGGACATTACGCGGTGAATCCGTACAACGGCGAGCGCGTACCCATCTGGATCGCTAACTTCGTGCTGATGGGCTACGGCACCGGCGCGATCATGGCGGTGCCGGCGCACGACGAGCGCGATTTCGAATTCTGCCGCAAGTATGGCATCGCGATACGCCCGGTGATTCGGCCGGTGGATGGCGCGCTCGGCGTCGAACCGGGCGTGACGGAGCCGTTCACGGAATACGGCATCGTCGAGAATTCCGGTGAGTGGTCCGGGCTTGACGTCGGAGGAAGCGCGCAAGAAGATGGCGGCGTTTGCCGAGGAGCGCGGCTTTGGAAAAGCGGCGATCACGTATCGGCTTAAGGATTGGGGCATCTCGCGGCAGCGCTACTGGGGCACGCCGATTCCGGTGATCCATTGCCCGCAGTGCGGCATCGTGCCGGTTCCCGAGGATCAACTGCCGGTGCTGCTGCCGGAGAACATCACGATCACCGGCGAGGGACGGTCGCCGCTGGAAAACGATCCCGCGTTCGTCAACGTGACGTGTCCGAAGTGCGGCGGGGCGGCGCGGCGCGAGACCGACACGATGGACACGTTCATCGATTCCTCGTGGTATTTCTACCGCTATTGCGATCCGCATAACGACCAGGCGCCGTTCGATCCGGCGAAGATCGCGTATTGGTTCGAGATCGATCAATACATCGGCGGCGTGGAGCACGCGATTCTGCATCTGATTTACTCGCGCTTCTTCACGAAGGTGATGCGCGATATCGGGCTGATCGCGAACAGCGAACCGGCGCGGCGGCTGTTCACGCAAGGGATGGTGATCGCCGAGGGCGCCAAGATGTCGAAATCGAAGGGCAACGTGGTGGGCGCGGATTCGCTGGCCGAAAAATTCGGCGCCGATACGGCGCGCATGTTCGTGCTGTTCGCGGCGCCGCCGGAAAAGGAAGTGGATTGGCGCACGGAAGGCGCCGAGGGGCATCTACCGCTTCCTGGGCCGCGTGTATCGCTTCGTGACGCGCAATGCGGGAGTGCGCCGGCGTTGCGGTTGGCGAGAGCGATCGCAAAGTTCTGCGCAAGCTGCACCAGACGCTGAAGAAGATCACCGGGGATTTCGAAACGCGGTGGCATTTCAACACCTGTATTGCGTCGGTGATGGAGTTGGTGAACGATCTCTACGCCGAGGAGGCGCGTATTTCACCGGCGGCGATGGCAGAGGTTTTGGAGAAGCTGGCGCTGATGCTTGCGCCGTTTGCGCCGTATCGTTCGCAGGAGATTTGGGAAGAGATCGGCAAGGAGGGCCCGGTATTTCGGCAGAGCTGGCCGGCGTTCGATGCCGAACTCGCGAAGGAAGACGAGGCCGAGATCGTGGTGCAGGTGAACGGCAAGGTCCGCAGCCGCGTGTTCGCGCCGTTCGGAACGGCGAAGGAAGCGATGGAGAGCGCTTGCGATGGCGGATGAGAAGGTGCAGCCGTTTGTCGCGGGTAAGCGCGTGGTGAAAGTGGTTGCGGTGCCGGATAAGCTGGTCAATATCGTGGTGCAGTGAGGCGTTAGCCAAAGTGGAGCGTGCATGGCGAATAAATTTGGCACGGACATCTTGATTCAATCGGAAAATCCAAAGAGCGCGGCGCTCTTCTACGTGAATCGGCTGGGATTCGAGATTACCGGCGAGACGCCCGACATGATTAACCTCGAAGGACGGCACATCAACTTATACATTGAGCGAGGTCCGGCGCTCGGGCCCGTGCTGGAAGTGATGGTCGGCGACGTTGGCGAGGCTAAGCGGCGGTTGGTCGAAAGCGGCTGCGAGATTATCAAGGACGAGCCGGCCTTTCCGAGACGCTATGTCAGGGATCCGTTTGGATTAATTTATAACTTGACTAAATAGCGGCGGCACAATCGAACGATTCGTGGAGTTGGCGCGCCGTACTTCTCTCGAATGCGTGACCGCTGGTTATTTTAGCTTTGTCGCTGGCGAAAGCACTAGATCCGGCAGTTTCAAGTCTTTGCCGATTGTAAAGCTGGCGAGATCGATCGAAGACGAATCATACCCCTTCAGCGCCGCTTTCAGAACACAACGGCCGCTGTAACTCGTGCCCTCGCTGAGCGCCATGCCGGTGCTGGGTAGGGCGCGCGCGATGTGATTGAAGTCGTCGCGTTCGGCCTTAAGGTTGAACACACCGTTCTTGCCAGTGCTGAGCATGCGGACAGGGTCGGCGCTGCCGCAGACCAGCATGATATCTACACCTTTGCCGGGCGCGGCGCCATCGGGCAGTTTCACTAGGCCGCGAAGGTACACGGTATCCACGGCCAACAGCGGAAAAGCGGCCACTAAGACTAAGAGAAAGGTTTTCATAGCGACGTCTCTAAGTCCAGGTTACACCCCAGGGCAGACCCCGCAGTTAGCCCGATGGAGCTACTTCTCCGGCGTACATTGCGCAGCGAAGCGGAGTGCGGCGCGGAAGGCGTCGGAACTGTCTGCGGCGGCTACCAGCATCACTTCGCGATGTTCGCGGAGTAGCACGGGCGACGGCGGCTCGAGACGCTCGACTGGGAGAACGGTGACGTTCGCGCCGGTTCCGGGAAACATAGCTGCGCATCCATTCGTTAAGGCGAGGAAGTCTTCTTCGGGAAAGACCGGCGACAGGCGAGGGCCGCCCGATCGCGCGAGCGCTGCGGCCTGGCCTAGCGCCCCGCGCGCGGAGGCCCTTTCGCCAAGCAGCAACAACCGATCAAGGGCTTGCTTCCATAAGCGCGCGAATAGCGCGCGATCGGCGACTGCGCGCGCGAGGAACTTCAAGTAATTCACCTCGAGCACGGCTTCGAGTTGCTCTTCCGTATAATATCGGCGAGTGGTAGCTCGGTGGCGGTGTTCCACAACTGCGCCAGCGACGTAGACGGAAGGCCACGCCCGCTGCCATGCGCGATAGCCGAGATCGAGATCCTCGACGTAAGCCGGTTCGTAAGATTCGTCAAGCCCGCCGAGCGCACGGAGCTTTGCGGCGTCATATAGCGAGCAGCCGCCGCTGCCATAAAGCACGGGGGTTCCATCCTCGCCAGGAAGCGGCTCGTCGCAGCGCAGCGGGAAATCGGACGGGCGATCTTGCGCCATGACGGCTTTGCCCGTCTCCTCGCGCCGGATGCCTTCCGGGAAACGAATCTGCGCAGTGGCACAGAAGAGATTGGTGACATCGTCGAAGGCGCGCAACAAAGCGCCGAAAAAGCCCGGCTCAATCCGCATGTCGTTGTTGAGCAGACAGACGTGCGAGAATCGCGCGCGGGCGATGCCGCGATTGACGGCGCGCGCGAACGAGAGCGGTTGGGGCGAGAGGTCAACTTGCACGGTGGACCACTCGGAGCGTAGCCAAGCGGCTGTGCCATCGTCCGAACCGTTGTCGGCCACAATAACTTCGGCGGGCGAGCTATCAAGATCGCTCAGAATGCTCGGGAGTTGCGCAGCCAGAAGTTCGCGGCCATTGCGCGAAGGGATGACCACCGAGATGCCACATTCTGTTGAGCGCACCGGGGACGCAGCCCGGGCAGGCCGGCGCGGACGCAGGAATCCCGCGATGCGTGCGAGCCAGTAATCAAATGATGGCGGCACAATCGATCGATTCGCGGCGTTCGTACCATTCCAGCGCCTGCATGGCGAAGGCGGTGGGCACGGGGCTTACATGGGGAACCCACCGGCCGGCTTTGCGGCCGAAGTAGTAACCGCCATCATCGCGCTGGAAGAGGCGCACGCGAGCGGCGGTTGCGGCGCATTCCGATTCGGGCGAGCCGGCGGCGCACTGGATGCGGAGCAACTGCGCAGCGACATCGGCGCGCTCGAAATGGGGCACGAGGTTAATGAAGGAAGCGCGCACGAGGGAGGCGCCCTCTTGGACCACCGAGGCGTGTTCGGTATGCGGCAGCAGGGCTTCGAGAAAGTAGAGGTAGGGATGGAGCCGGTCCATCGCCTGGTGTGGATCGGTATGGCCGTCCAGATAGGATTCGTGCGACGCGATCGCGGTCTCCAAGGCGCGCACGTAGAGGCCGGCCCAAAAGGGGTCGCCGGTAATTGCGCCGAGTTCGCGCCAAGCCACTGCGGATTTCAACTGATAGCAGCCGGGATTACGCGACCAGCGGGCAGGGTCGAGCGCAAGCGGGCTCTTCTCGGGCAGCGCGAGCACTGGCCAGTGCTGTCGTCGTCGCGCGTGAAATCTTGAGCCATGGAATGACCGATGGCTTGCGCGGCATCCAACAGTTCGCATTCTCGGGTGACGCGCCAAAGCGCTAGTAGACCCCGCGCGATAATTCCGCAATCGAAGAAGTAGGTAAACGCGGCAGGGTCGATCTCGAAGGGCATGGCGGCATTGGGCGCGTCCCAGGCAACGCGCGTGAGGAAATGCGCGGCGCGCGTAGCAGCGTCCAGGAATTCCTGATCCTGGGTAGTTCGAAAAGCCAACACCAGCGCGGCCACGGCATAGCCGGTGATCTCCGTCGAGATGTCCTGGTTGAGCCCCGCGTCGGCGCGATGATAGCGCGCCACGCCGCCATTGGGAAGCTGGATGCCCGACCGCGCCAGCCAGTGCCCGGCGGCCCGAAGTTGCGATGACAAACCGCTAGTGTAACCCAAGCATCAAGACTCCCGCCGCCAGCGTGAGGATGGTGACGGGCACGCCCGTCTTCGCGTATTCCCAGAACCCGATGTGAACGTGTGGGCGCGCCCGTTGCGCCACGATCAGATTGGCGACAGAGCCGAGAATCGTGAGGTTACCCGCCAGGGTGGATGACATCGCGAGCACTAGCCACGCGTGCGTGGGATTGGGCAGGTGTGAGACGAACGATTTGAAGACGAGGACGGCCGGAACGTTGCTGACCAGATTCGAGAGCGCTGCCGAGAAGAGGCTCATGGGAAGGGTGCGGTCGAGATGGAAGCGCGAAGCGGCGGAAAACAGCGCGGCCGGAAATGACGTTTGCTCAACGCCGGCGATGACGACGAATAGGCCCACGAAGAGCGCTAGCAGGCTCCAATCGATTTCGCGATAGACCCGCTCGGGCTTGATACGCCGCGTAAGCAAAAGGATCGCTCCGGCGAGCAGCGCCGCATTGGGCGACGGCCAACCGGCAAAGAACGCGCCAATCATCGCGGCCGCGACAGCCAACGATTTCACCATGAGGGCGCGATGGACACGAACCGGCCCGTGTTTCACGTCGAGGCTGGCCCGCTGTAAAAATTCGGAGCGGTACACGATGGCGATGACGGCGGCGGTGATCGGCAGGCTGACGGCGGCGATCGGCGCGAGTGCGGCGGTGAATTGGCCGTATCCAATATGCGAAAAGCTGGCGATCATCATATTTTGTGGATTGCCGGTGATGGTGGCGACGCTGCCGGCGTTCGACGCCATAGCGAGGGCGAGCAGGTAGGGAACGGGATTACGGCGCAAATGAAGCGTAATATCGAGCACCAGCGGTGTTAGCGCCAGGCAGACGGTGTCGTTGACGAAGAAGGCCGAGAGGATGCCAGACACCAAAACGATGCCGCCCAATAGTGCGAGCGGGCGGTGCGCGTGGTCCACCACCCACGCTGTAACAAGCGCGAAGAATCCGACGAGGCGTAGGTTGGCAACGACGATCATCATGCCGAAGAGCAGCGCGATGGTCTCGTAGTCGATCGCAGCATAGGCTTGGCGCAGCGTTAATACGTTCGCCGCGATCATCAGGGTGGCGCCGATGATCGCGGCGCCCGGTGCGATCCAGCCGCAAGCCCGGGACTCGTCCGGCGGCCAGAGCGAGATAAGTCAGGACGAAGATTCCGAGCGCGATCCACACGTTCTTATAATGAAGGTAAGCCTATGAAACTTTGGCGTATTTTTATCTTCGCATTTGCCTCTATGTCCTTCGCACAAACTCGCGACACGGAATTCGCTAAGCTGGCGGACCGCTACTTCGATGAAACGCTGTTCAAGTACGATCCCGCACAGGCGACATCGGCGGGATTTCATCAATACGATAGGGCGCTGCCGACGTTTTCGCGGGCCGAGATTCAGTCAAACGTCGCCGACCTGAAGAAGTTCGAAGCCGCCGTCGAGAAGTTCGGCGCAGGCGGCCTCTCGGCGTCCGCCGGGGCCGACCGCGAACTCGTACTGTCGCAGATTCGCGGGCAGATTCTCAGTCTGGAAAATATTCGCGGGTGGGAGAAAAATCCGGATAACTACTCGTCGTACGCGACCAACGCGATTTTTGTGATTATGGCGCGTACCTTCGCGCCCCCGGAGGATCGGCTGAGATCGGCGATCGCGCGAGAACGGCAGATTCCACGGCTGCTGCAATCGGCGCGGGAAAACCTGAGCAATCCTGCCGCGTATCTTCGTCGATATCGCCATCGAGCAACTTCCCGGCGAGGTGAGCTTTTTCCAGAACGACGTGCCCTCGGCGTTTCACGCTGTCACCGACAAGCAATTGTTGGCGGAGTTCAAGAGCGCGAACGATGCCGTGATCGCTTCGTTGAATTCGTATCAGATCTTCTTGAAGACCATGATGCTGCCGCACGCTGGAGGCGATTTCCGGATCGGCGCGGATAACTACAGCAAGAAGCTTCTGTATGACGAGATGGTGGATACGCCGCTCGATAAACTGCTTGCAGATCGGATACGCAGAATCTGCGGCAGAATCAGGCGGAGTTCAAGCAGGTGGCGGCGAAGATCGACCCGAAGCGGACGCCGCAGCAGATTCTGGAAGAGCTTGAACGCGATCATCCGGCGCCGGATAAGCTGCTGGATACATTCCGCGGGATGCTAGGCGGGTTGCGCGATTACATCACGGCGCATCACATCGTCACGATTCCGTCGACGGTATTGCCGATTGTGGAGGAGACGCCGCCCTTCATACGGGCGACGACTTTCGCATCCATGGATACGCCGGGTCCGTTTGAGAAGGTGGCGAAGGAGGCGTTCTTCAATGTGACGCTGCCGGAGTCAAGTTGGAGCAAGCAGCAAGTGGAAGAACACATGGCGGGGTTCAATCGCGGGACGATTATCAGTACCGCGATTCATGAGGTTTATCCCGGCCATTACGTGCAATTTCTGTGGTTGAAGGATGCTCCGAGCAAAGTGCGCAAGCTGATCGGTTGCAGCAGTAATGCCGAGGGATGGGCGCATTACAGCGAGCAGATGATGCTCGACGAAGGTTACGGCAACGGCGATTTGAAGCTGCGGCTGGGGCAGTTGCAGGATGCGCTGCTGCGCAACGCGCGGTATATCGTGGGCATCCAGATGCACACCGGCAAGATGACTTACGAACAGGCGATCGATTTCTTCGTCAAGGAAGGATATCAGACGCACGCGAATGGAGAGCGGGAGGCGAAGCGCGGCACGGCGGATCCGACTTACCTGTATTACACATTGGGTAAGCTGGAGATTCTGAAGCTGCGCGAGGATTACAAGAAGATGAAGGGCGCGGCATTTTCACTCGAGGAGTTTCACAATTCGTTTCTGAAGCAGGGATTTCCGCCGATCAAGATCGTGCGGCGGGCGATGCTGGGGAACGATTCGCCGGTTTTATGAAGGGGATATAATCTCGCTATGGGCGCCGTCACACTGCTCACTGCGGAAGAATACCTCAACATGCACGAGACGCCGGGCAAGCATGAACTGCTTGATGGGGAGTTGATCTCTTTGCCTGTCGCGAAACGATTTCATAACAAGATTGGCCGATCGTTTGAGGATTTATTGCAGGCCGCACTGGGCCGGGAGCGCGTCTGGCTTGTGGAGGGGTATCGGCTTCACCGCGGTTGGCTCATTCCCGATGTGAGCGCGATTTGGCCTGATCAACCAGTGGGCGAATGGTTCGAAGGCGCCCCGATGATCGCAATTGAGATCGTGTCCCGAGGAAATTCGGCGGAAGAGATTCAACGCAAGCGCGAGGCATATCTCGAAGAAGGCTCTGCCGAGGTGTGGATCGTATATCCGGTCACCCGCGTAATGGATGTCTTTCGCAAGGACGGTTCGTACGTTCGGGTGACGGACATTTACGATTGTTGCGTTGATCGGCGTCCAAATGGATCTGCGGAGAATTCTGCCGGCAGTGTAAACTACCCCCCTACTGCCGCAATGCCTGGGTTGGATTTACAGCCGCTGCGTGGCGCGCGGGAAAATATGTGGCTACGGCGGCTACAGCCGTTAACACAGCGGCTACGGCGCTGAACGTCACCGGGTCGCTCGACTTCACTCCGAAGAGTAAATGGCCAAGCAAACGGGTGAGGCCGAGGGCGGCGCCGAGGCCAATCACGATACCGATTCCCGCCAGCTTCATCCCCTGAAAGACAACCAGGCGCAACATATCGCGCTGGCTCGCGCCCAATGCCATACGGATGCCGATCTCCTGCGCGCGCTGCTCCACCGAATAGGCCATCAATCCATAGATGCCTATCGAGGCAAGCAGTAGCGCGATCGCCGCGAAGACCGTCAGCAACGTCATATTGAAATTCTGGCGGCCGATGGACGAGGCCATTACCTGATCCATGGTGCGAACTTGCGATATCGGCAGCAGGCCATCGACGGCGCGGAATTCGCGTTCGATCGCGGCGCGCATCGCCATGGGTTCGCCGGCAGTGCGAATCTCCCATGAAAGCGGAATGATGCTGTTAGCGAGATCGGTGATGCCCTGCGGCGTCTGGCTCTGCGGGATATACATCACGCCGACTTTGCCGTCGCTCAGGCCCCTTTCGCAGACGCTCGCGACAATTCCGACGATCTGCCGCGGCGGGTCGGCGAACTGCGGGCCAAGACCCTGCCCAATCACGACCACCTGGCGGAGCGGATCGGAGCTCTTCCAGTATTTCTTGGCCATCGCGTCGTTAATGATCACGGACGGCGCGGAGCTGCCCTTATCGCGCTCGGTAAAGAGCCGACCGCGTAGCAGCGGAATACGAAAGACCTTGAAATAGTCGCCGCTGACGGAGCGCCACTGCTCGTCCCCTTCGAATTTTCCTTTAGCCGGCGGATGGCCTTGAATATTGAAGGGCAGGTCGACGCCGTCTTCCATGGGCAGTATGATCGAAGCTCCCGCGGAGAGCACGCCAGGGAGGCTTTGCAGGCGCTGCTCGACTTGGGTGGAGAAGACGTCGATCCTGGCGGTGGTGGGGTACGAGCCGCCCGCCATTGAAGTCTGCAGCGTAAGGACGCCATGGGGATCGAGACCCGGACTGACCGAATGCAATCCGACGAAGGTGCGTATCAACAACGCGGCGCCGATAAGCAGCACAAGCGATAGCGCCATTTCCAAAACGACGAGCGCGGAACGGGCGAAGGCATGGCGGCGTCCGGCGCCGCTGCGGCCGCCTTCCTTGAGCGAGCCGGCGAGATCGGGATTGGATGTCTGCAGCGCGGGGAAAAGACCGAAGAGAATGCCCGTCAAAAGGGCGACGCCAGCGGTAAAAAGGGCGACGCCCGCATCGAGGGGCGGCGCATGCACAATCCCCTCGGCGTCCGTGATGCGCGGAATCCGTCCGGGGACGAGCGCGAGCAGGGCGCGTACGCCCCACGATCCCAGAACCAGGCCCGCGATCCCGCCGAGCGACGCGAGCATCACGCTTTCGGTGAGCAATTGGCGAAGCACGCGCCCACGGCTGGCGCCGATTGCGGCGCGGATGGCGAACTCGCGCTGGCGCACGGCCGCGCGCGCCAGCAGCAGGTTCGCCACGTTGGCACAAGCGATGAGGAGAACGAATCCGACCGCGCCTTCCAGCACCAGCAGTTCAAGCTGGGCGTTGCCTACCATGGCTTCACGCATGGGAATTACCCCGACGCTTTCGGCCTTGTCCATCCACTGTGGATTGGCGCGGCGAAACTGCTCGCCGACTACTTTCATCTCAGCCCGGGCTTGATCGATGGTGACATCGGGCTTGAGCCGCGCGGCGGCAGCGAGATAGTGGCCTTGATTCGTGCTTTGCGGATCGGCCTGCAAGGGCGTCCAGAGATTGAGGCCATCCGGTTCGGATTGAAAGCCCTTGGGCATCACGCCGACCACCGTGTAGGGGCGCTTGTTGAGCAGAATCGATTGGCCGACGATCGCAGGGTCGCCACCGAGCCGGCTCTGCCAAAGGGCATAGCTCAGTACGGCGGCGGGCGCCCCGCCAGGTAGATCTTCGGCTTCGGTGAAGGAGCGGCCCAGAAACGGCGCAAACCCAAACACCTGAAAATAGTCCTTGGAAACGCTGCCGGCTTTGACCTCGTTGGGCCGGTCGCCTGCGCCAAGGTTGACCGCGGGGCCGCTCTGTGTGTAGAGGGTCATAGCCTCGAAGACGTCGTTGTGGCGCCACGTCATGTACTTGGGAATGGAATTGGAATCCCCGAAGCCATCGGGGTACTTGCGGCCGAGGCGCACGATGCGCTCGGGATGCGGATAGGGCAATGGCTTGAGTATCACCGCGTTGACAACCGTAAAAATTGCTGTGTTGGCGCCGATGCCGAGAGCCAGCGCAGCGACCGCGATCGCTGTAAAACCGGGGCTTCTCCTCATCATGCGCGAGGCGTAGCGGATGTCGGCAGCGAGGTTCATAAAACCTGTATACGACCGGGAGGGGTGCGGAAGTTGCATTTTTCCGAGCGGCGGTGGGGGGCTATAATCGCGCTGTGGGCGCCGTCACGCTGATTACCGCGGAAAAATATCTCAGTATGCCTGAGACGCCGGGCAAGCATGAACTGCTGGATGGAGAACTGATCTCTTTGCCTGTTGCGAAAAAACGCCACGCCGATATCGGCCTGGAATTCTTGGACTTATTGAGAACCGCGCTTCCTCGCACGCGCGCACGAATTGCGAAGGGATATCGGCTTCGCCGTGGTTGGCTGATTCCAGATGTCAGCGCGACATGGCCCGACCAACGAGTAGGCGAATGGTTCGAGGGATCCCCGATGATGGCGATTGAGATAGTATCGGCGGGAAACTCGGCGGAAGAGATTGACCGGAAGACGGAAGCCTACCTGGAAGAGGGCGTGGCCGAAGTATGGATCGTTTACCCGGTACGCGCACGATGAAAGTGTTTCGCAAGGACGGCGCGAGCATCCGCGTCACCGGCGTTTACGACTGCGCGCTGATCAGCTTGCAGGTGGATCTCGGTAAGATCTTTCCGGCGGCATAAAGCAACAAGCGTAATCTAACCTTGGCAAGCCAACTGCTTCATTAGTGGTATGCCGGAAAAACGCACGATCGAACGCGCGCGCGAGGATGCTCGCGAGGGCAAAGCGCCGAGCACGCAGGCGGGCGAGTTCGTGCGCGAAGAGATGGACCACATTCGTGAGGGAAAGCACGGAGCGCGAAACACCAAGCAAGCTATTGCGATCGGCCTGTCGAAGGCGCGGCGAGCCGGGGTGAAGTTGCCGCCTCCTAAGGAGGGAACCACCTCCGAACGTACACGCCAGCAGGCGAAGCGCGATTCGGCTAAGGGACGTACCGGAGCGGCGAAGAAAGTCTCTGCCAAGCGTTCGCGCGCGGTGAGCGGCGCGCTGAAGCGCGAGGGGCATAGCGCAGCTTCCCATGCGGCCCTTTCGAAACAGGCGAAGTCGGCAACTCGAAAACGAAAAGCCGGTTAGAGCGGGGGGGACTATTTCTTCGAAGGTATCCCTACCAGCCTGTCGATCTCTGCAAACAAAGCCTTGCCTTCGAAGATATCGCGTGTGGTGAGACCATACCCATAATCGCCGCGAATGAAACCGTTCTGATCGATAACATAGACGTGCGGCAGATCGACGCTCGGCTTCATGATGTATGACATTTGCATCTGGCCTACATCGAAAACAATTGGATAACTGACCTTGTGGCCGGTGACATATTGCTTCACCATCTCGGGGTTATCGGCAGCTGGGACTAACTACGGCCACCACCGCGACCCGGTCGCCATACTTCTGGGGCAACTGCGCAAGGACGTCGGCGAAAGCGGCGCAGTGGGGACAGGTTGTCTTCATCATGTCGATGATCAGTACTTTGCCACGGTAATCGAGCAGGTCATGCCATTGGCCGTTGTAGTCGGCCAGTGCCCAACTAGGTGCGCGGCGCAGACTCTGTTGCCCATAGCCGGCAGGGCCGGCCAGCCATATTGCGGACGAGATGCCGCACAACAATATCGTGAGAACGCGTTTCATTTGGATGCTTTTCATTTTATCAATTGGCTCAATGAATCTTCATAAGGCGCGCGCGCTACGCCGCGCTCGGTGATAATGGCGCTCACGTAGCGGGCGGGCGTCACGTCGAATGCCGGGTTCTGCACCTCGGTTCCCGTGGGCGCCACTTGCGTGCCGAAAACGTGCGTCACCTCGGCGGCGGCGCGCTGCTCAATGGGGATGGAATCACCAGAGGCGAGAGTCAGATCGAGCGTGGAAATCGGCGCGGCCACGTAAAACGGAACGCCGTTCTCCTTTGCCAACACGGCGACGGAATAGGTTCCAATCTTATTGGCGACATCGCCGTTAGCCGCAATGCGGTCGGCGCCCACCACCACGCATCCGATGCGGCCCGATTTCAAGAAATGCCCCGCCATGTTGTCGGTTATGAGGGTGGCGGCAATGGCGTCCTGCTGCAGTTCCCAAACCGTGAGACGCGCGCCTTGCAGGAAGGGACGGGTCTCATCGGCAAAGACGTCGATGCGCTTGCCGGCTTCGACGGCGGCGCGGATCACGCCCAACGCAGTGCCATAGCCCGCGGTCGCGAGAGCCCCGGCATTGCAGTGCGTGAGTACGGTCTTGCCATCGGGCACGAGGATGGCGCCGTTGCGCCCGATGGCGCGGCAGATGGCGATATCCTCTTCACGAACGAGCTGGGCTTCCGCCACCATGCGGCGGCAAATTTCGGCGCGAGACTGGCCTTCGAGCGAGGCGTAGAGCCGCTTCATGCGATCGATAGCCCAGAACAGGTTGACCGCGGTGGGACGAGTCTTTGCGAGTGTGTCGCAGACAACGTCGAAGGGCGCGCCCTCCAGTACGCCAAGGGCGACGCCCATAGCAGCAGCTACGCCGATGGCCGGGGCGCCGCGGATGACCATGTCGCGAATGGCGGCTGCCACCTCCTGGTAAGTGCGGCAGGTGACGAATTTCTCTTCAAGCGGCAGGCGCGTTTGATCGATCATCACGGCGGCGCTGTCGATCCATTGAACGGTTTCAACCATTACTGTGTAAAATCCTTTCCCGCGGAGAAAGCGGCGACGAAGAATAGGCCGTTATAAGACGCATGCATGAGCGCGGCGGCCTTGGTGGATCCGGTGAGTTGGCGCATCGCCCCGAACGCCGCGCCGGCGAGACAAATTAGAAGCACGTGGGTCCACGAATTGCCGTATTCCTGAAAGTGCAGCAGGCCGAAAGGGAATCGCGGTCAGCATAATTCCCGGAACCGGTCCAAGGCTGCGCACGAGCAGGGGCTGGAGGAAACCGCGGAAAGCGAGCTCTTCGGCCACCGGCGCAACGGTAACGCCGAAGATGGCCATGAGCATGAGCGCGGTCCGGCCTTTCATGAGATCGGTGAGCGGGATTGGGCACATCCTTCATGTGGATGAGGCCGCTTCCGAGCGCAACCACGATGCCTGTGGCCATGCCGGCAACGATGATCAGCGTGAAGGGCAAACGCATAGGCCGCCATCCCAGAGAGTGCCAAAAAGGGCGCGCGTACCAAACGCGGAAAATGGCGGCCAACGCGGCGTAGAGCAGAACGTAGCCGAGAAGTTGCTCGGGCAGAAGCTCGATCACTGTCGTCGCGGGTTTAATACGGAGAATGGCGAATGCAGCCTTCACCAGAAAGGCGCCGAGAAGCAGTGCAAGCGGGGCCGTGCCGAGGAAGATGAACAGGTCGTGGTAACCCCAAAACGGCTCACGCGGAGGGAGAGGCGGTGGGGGCGCGGACCACTCGGGAAGCGATTCCGGCGAAAGGGGTTGAAAGTCGCTCACTTGGCTCGCTCGATGAGGGCCGCGGCCAGAAGCGGGATCATCAACTCGTGATGGCCGGTAATGGCGTACCCTTTGCCGCCTGATTGGGCGTGCGGGCGCTCGACCACGTTAACGCGCGGGCGATAGTGCTGCAGGAAATCGAAATTGACCGTGGTGAAGCCGCCGAGCGGATGGCCCAGATTGCGTACGGCGGAAACGGCCTTCAGGAAAACCTCCGGCATGACAACGGCCGAACCGATGTTGAGGTAGACGCCGCCATCGTTGAGATCGGCGACCTGCGCGGCGAAGAGGCGGAAGTCGCGGTGCGTGCCTTCACCGATGGCAGCGGGATCGGCGGCGGGATGGGTGTGCGGCGTGTCCGTGCCGATGGCGACATGAACCGTGACGGGGATTGCGTTGCGGTAAGCGGCCATCAACAGACTCGATCCGGCGTACTTGGAAGGCGCGATGAGATCCAGCCATCGGCCCGAGCGCTTCGCCCATGCCCAGGCCTTCCGCCGCGCCGCCGGAGATCGCGCGATTCATCTCGCGGCCGGTCTCTTCGGCGGCGCCGAAGCGTCCATCGGGCAGGACCGCTTCCACATCTTCGCTGGTGTGACCGGCAAGGGCGATTTCGAAATCGTGGATAGCGGCCGAGCCGTTCATGGCGAAGCCGGTGGCGTAGCCGCGGCGCATGAGATCGATCAGCACGGGCGCGAGGCCGCACTTGATTACGTGGCCGCCCATGCCCCAGAGGATGGCGCGGGGCTTCTTCCCGGGGCCGCCTTTGGCGGCGTCACGAGCGGCGGCGAGCGCATCCACCACCGCGCGGAAGGAATCGCCCGCGAGGATGCGGGGCAGCGAATCGAGCCAGCCCGAAAGGCCCGCGCCCTTTTCGTAAGGAATAGCGAAATCCGCGGCTTTGACCTTGCCGCCGCGTTCGGCGAGCGATACGGTCTTAAGCCCGCTGAAATCGAGAGGGGCCTTTTCGTATTTGCTCATGCAGCCTGGACCTTGCCGAGCGCTTTGCGCAACGCCTCGGCGGTGTAGCTCTTCTTTGAGCGGCTGACCTGCTCGGGCGTTCCGCTGGCGACGATGCGTCCGCCGTATTCGCCGCCATCCGGGCCGAGATCGACGATCCAATCGGCGGTCTTGATCACGTCGAGATTGTGCTCGATTACGACCACCGTATTGCCGAGCCCGACCAGACGCTGCAGCACGTCAAGCAGCTTGCGCACGTCGTCGAAATGGAGCCCGGTGGTCGGCTCGTCCAGCAGATAGAACGTTCGCCCGGTCTGGCGCTTGCTCAATTCCTTGGCGAGCTTGATGCGCTGCGCTTCGCCGCCGGAAAGCGTGGTGGAAGATTGGCCGAGATGGACGTAGCCAAGGCCGACGTCGTTGAGCGTTTGCAGCTTGGCACGGATCTGCGGAAAATTTTCCATCAACGGCAGGGCCTGCTCCACGGTGGCATCGAGCATGTCGGCGATGGAGTAGCCCTTGAACTTGACCTGCAGGGTTTCGCGATTGTAGCGGCGGCCGCGGCACACGTCGCATGTGACGTAGACGTCGGGCAGGAAGTTCATCTCGATGCGCTTGAGACCATCGCCCTGGCAGGCCTCGCAGCGGCCGCCCTTGACGTTGAAACTGAACCGTCCGGGCTTGTAGCCGCGCTCGCGCGATTCGGGCAGCATGGCGTAAAGGTCGCGGATAAGCGTGAATAGGCCGGTGTAGGTGGCGGGATTGGAGCGCGGGGTGCGGCCGATGGCGGCTTGATCGATGCGGATCACTTTATCCAGATGTTCGATGCCTTCGATGGAATCGTGCGCGCCGGGCTCTTCGTGCGAGCCGTAGATCTCGCGGGCCAGGGAGCGGTAGAGAATTTCGTTGACGAGCGTCGATTTGCCGCTGCCGGAGACGCCGGTCACCACGGTAAACACGCCGAGCGGAATTTCGACGTCGACCTGTTTGAGGTTGTGCTCGCTGGCGCCGCGGATGACGAGTTTCTTATCGCCGGGCTTACGGCGTGCGGTCGGGACGGCGATTTCGAGCGCGCCGCGATAGATATCGGCCGGTGAGCGATGCCGCGTTATTGGCGATCGCAAGCGGCGCGCCGTAGGCGACCAGTTCGCCGCCGAGACGGCCGGCGCCGGGGCCGAGATCGATCACGTAATCGGCGCGCTCGATGGTTTCGGCGTCGTGCTCCACCACCAGCACGGTGTTGCCCATGTCGCGCAGGTGCGTCAGGGTTTCGAGCAGTCGCTCGTTGTCGCGCGGATGCAGGCCGATGGACGGCTCGTCGAGCACGTAGAGCACGCCGCGCAGTTTCGAGCCGATCTGCGTGGCCAGGCGGATGCGCTGCGCTTCGCCACCGGAAAGCGTGGCGGCGGAGCGGTCCAGGCTCAGATAATCCAGACCGACCGCGGAGAGAAATTCCAGGCGGCGGCGGATCTCATCCACCACGCGGCCGGCGATCTGCGTCTCGCGATCGTTGAATTCCCAATTGCGCACGGTCATCAGCGCGCGCGACAGGGAGCAGGCCGGTAAATTCGGCGATGGTGAAGTTCTTGACGCGCACCGCAAGGCCCGCGGCACGCAGGCGCTTGCCGTGACAGATCGGGCACTCCTGCGGCGACATGTAGTCGGTGAGCCATTCGCGATAGGCGTCGGAGTCGTTGTCGTAGTTCTCCTGCAGGGCGGCGAGCACTTCGACCATCAGCGCGTCCTGCGCTTTGGCGGAGAGTTCCTCGAACGGTTTCTTGAGATTGATGCGGGCCTGTTTGGCGATGGCCTCCACGCGCTGCTCGACGGTCCACGAGGTTCCGCCCGGGCCGAGGCCGCCATCGAGCAGCGGCTTGGCGGGATCGACGATGATCTTCGCGGGGTCGAATGTCCATATGCTGCCCAGGCCGTGGCATTCCTCGCAGGCGCCGTAGGGGCTGTTGAAGGAAAACGAACGCGGCTCGAGTGCGGGAATGCTGGTGCCGCATTCGGTGCAGGCGAGTTTCTGCGAATAGAGCCGCTCTTCGCCGTTGACCACGGCGATAAGGACCAGGCCGTCGGCCAGTTTGGTCGCGACGTCGATGGATTTCTGCAGGCGGTCCTCGATGCCGGGCTTGACGAGCAGGCGGTCGACCACGACTTCGATGGTGTGGTTCTTGCGCTTATCGAGCGGCGGCATGCGATCCTCGTCATCGGGAGTCGAGTACGCAGCACGCCGTCGATGCGGGCGCGCACGAAGCCGAGGCGAGCGAACTTTTCGAGTTCCTTCTTGTACTCGCCTTTGCGTCCGCGGACGACGGGCGCCATCACCATGATGCGGTCGTCCGGGCGCAGCGCCATGACGTGCTGCAGGATCTGCTCGGTGGTCTGGCACGAGATCTCGTTGCCGCAGACCGGGCAGTGGGGAATGCCGATGGAGGAATAGAGCAGGCGCAGGTAGTCGTAGATCTCGGTGATGGTGCCGACCGTGGAGCGGGGGCTGCGGCTGGTGGTCTTCTGCTCGATGGAGATAGCGGGGCTTAGGCCGTCGATGGAATCGACGTCCGGGCGTTCCATCTGGTCCAGAAACTGGCGCGCGTAGGTGGAGAGCGTTTCCACATAGCGCCGCTGGCCTTCGGCATAAATGGTGTCGAAGGCGAGGGAGGATTTCCCCGACCCGCTCAAGCCCGGTGATGACGGTGAGGCTGTTGCGCGGGATTTCGACGTCAATGTTCTTCAAGATTGTGCTGGCGCGCGCCATGCACAGTGATCCGGTCGAGCATAATGGGTGAAATGTCGGAAAAGGGCGGTACCTCCTATTGTCGGACTGATTGTACGCTTACGCAAATTGGGTTATAACAGGGACTGTGAAAAAATGCGGCCGGTGCGGCGGTAAACTGCGCCGGATCCATCGTAGCTTCGTTGAGCGGTTGAGCTTCATGGCGAAGTACCGCTGCAAGGAATGCCACAGCCTGGAGGCGGTCCCGCGTCCCTATCGCTTTCATTTGGGTGGCCGGTGCCGATGCCACAAGTGCGGCACGTACCGTGTGACGAGGCTGAAAGTCCGGGACAAGATCGACCCGATGGAGCGCGGTTTCTTGAACGTACTCGAGAAGTGGGCGGGTGGCACGCTTTACCACTGCAAGTTTTGCAGGATTCAGTTCTGGGACCGGCGAAAGTGGGCCCCGTCGGGTGCGAGTAGCTCCGGTGGCTGAACCGGTAGGGAGAAGGGCGCCGGACGTTGAGCGGATGCCGGCGAACGAAGGGTAAAAGCCGGTCGCTGTCGGTTGCGCAAAGTAAGATCCGTGCCGGAAGAGTTCCTTTACTTTGGGCTTGTAACTTATCATCAGAATTGTAAGGACATCACTCCAAAGGTCCTTGTTAAAGCATCAAACAGCCTGGCTTAGAATGGGAGCCTGCGTCTCGAGTTTGCGGAGGCAATCGAGTGAGATCAAGGCGGCATCGGCCGTACCCGAGCCGCGGTTTGGAGTAATCGTCGGGTTAATGTTAGCCCTGTTTGTAAGCATCGCCGCTCGCCGCCGATAAATCGTGCTGCCACTACGGAATCAGGCAGTTATCACTGTTTGGATGAGCGATTCGCGGCGATACGTGTTTCTTTTCGGCGTGATACGATTATGGTCATGAGATCGGTCGAAGCCTATTTCGAGAATGGCGCATTGCGGCCTTCGGAACAGCTCGGGCTTCGATCCGGCGAACGGGTGAACATAATTATAATGCGCCGTCCGAACCCTGACCGATGGGATATGGCAAGGTTCGCGAAAATTGCTAATACAGAAGACATTGCCCTAGCTGAGCAGGGTCTCGCGGATTGGGCAAGTTCACTGGAAGCCGGGGAGCACAATTGAAGAGGGGCGAGGTCTGGTGGGCAGACCTCGGCGGCTATCGGCCTCTAGAGCAAACGGGCCGCAGGCCGGTTGTGATTTGGCAGAGCGATACTTTGCGCGCGCTCTACAGTCGATTCTGGTAGTTCCGCTTACTACGAACCTTGACCGCGCAAATCTTGCAGGGACGGCGTTGATAAGCTCCTCATCAGTCGGGGGTCGCCACAGGACTCGGTCGCATTGGCATTCCAGATGCGAGCCATCCCCAAGTCGGCGTTACAGGCCAAAGATCCGGAACCTCGACGAGAATGAGTTCGAGGAGTTGGAGTTGGCAACCGACGAGGCATTGGGCCGCATCGAGCCGCAATAGCTGACGCAGAGGCTTGGCGTCTTTTCTCTGGCTTCTACGGCTTCACCACCATCTTCCCCACGCCATCCAAATACCCTTCCGCGATGGCGAACGCCTCGCCGATCTCTTCCATAGGCCGCGTGTGCGTCACCAGCGGAGCGAACCACTGCCGTCTGCGCGGCAATCATCTCGAGCGCGGCGTGCGATTCGTGATTGGAGCGGCGCACGTTGAATACCGTCAAGCTCCTTGCGCCTGCAGCGGCGACATCTCGAATCCGATATGCGTCTCGGAATGGATACCGGTGATCACCACGCGGCCTGCGTTGCGCGCGGCGCGGATGGCCTCGTTGGTGGTGTGCGCCTTCGCCGCGCAATCGATGGCGCAATCCACGCCGCGGCCGCCTGTGTCTTTCGCGATGTCGCGAAGGTCCGCGGGGTCGAGCGCGGCGTCGGCCCCCATATGCTTTGCCAACTCACGCCGGTGCGCCACGGGGTCCACCGCCCAGATCCGTTTCGCGCCCGCCAGCTTCGCGCACGCCACTGTCAGCAGGCCGATCGGCCCCGCTCCAATCACTGCGACGGTGTCGTCCGGACGCAGCGACGCAAATTGCATGGAATGCAACGCCACCGCCAGCGGCTCCACTATGGTCGCCAGTTCGAGCGACATTTCAGGCGGAATCGCCAGCAAATTGGCCGCCGGGAGATTCACGTATTCGCGGAAGAAACCTGGGTGTCCTGGCGTGCTGAGGAAGCGAATGTTCGCGCAGACGTTGTGATGCCCCGTGAGGCAGAATTCGCAGTGGTAGCAATAAAGGGCGGGCTCCAGCGCCGCGCGGTCGCCCGGTTGCCAGCCGGTCACGCCGGGGCCGCACTTCACCACCGTGCCTGACGGCTCATGCCCCATCACCATGGGGAACACGCATGGCGTATCGCCCACCGCGCCTTCGGAATAATAATGCATGTCGCTTCCGCAGATGCCTACGGCGGCAACGCGCACCTGCACTTCGCCCGGTTGGGGTCCTCATCGGGCATTTCGGCTGAGACGGAATCGATGGGTGGCGATGAGTTCGGCTGCGATCATGGGAATTCCCGGTCTTAAATGCCACAATATATCCATAGATGCTCAATTTTCGCCAGTTCGAAGCCGGACCCGATCCCTTCGGGCGCAAATTTCAGGTGCTTTTCAAGTGGCTCCAGACCGCGATTTCCATCCGCCACGCAGACACCGTGGATGTGAAGTTCGTATTGGTGGACGACAACGAAGCCGAGTCCGAGAAAACCATCGCGTTGCCGCATGCCGATCTGTTGACCGCTGCGCGCGAAATACAGCGGCCGCTCGACGACGCATGGTGCGCGCGCCTTGCCGCCATGCACCTGGTCCATTTGATCGAGACCGGGGAAGACATGGAGAAGGATCTGGTTACTTTGTCATTAGCCGATCTTCGGCGCTACGCGGCTGCCGAACAGAACGCGGAGCGCGAGGCTGTAAGCGCGAGGTAAGCCGATGTTCATCCCCTCTGGCCGGTCTGTACAAAATCGTATGCCAGCCGAGGTCCACGCCTCTGTCTATTTTCCATAAGAGGGTCCGTATAAAACGCGGCCGCCACGCTCCGCTGTTACCACATCGTCGCGCAGCGCGATCTTGCCATTCACCATCACGTCGCGGAAGCCTACCGAATACTGGTGCGGCTTGTCGTACTGGCCAGGTCGGCCACCTTGCCGGGGTCGAAGACCACCACGTCGGCCTTCATGCCGGGGCGCAGCAGGCCGCGATCCCATAGCTTGAGCCGCTCGGCCGGGATAGCCCGACATCTTGCGGATGGCGTCTTCCAGCGTCAGCACGTGCTTCTCGCGCACATAGACGCCCAGCACGCGCGCGAACGTGCCGTAGCTGCGCGGATGCGGCGAGGCCTGCCCGAACACCGGAATCTCGCCATCGGAGGCGATCATGGTGTACGGCGAACGCATGATCCGCACCACGTCCTCTTCGCTGATGGCGTGGTAGACGGCCGAGCAGCCGCCCTTGGTCTCGCAGCTCGATGGCGGTCTCGGCGGCGTTTTCGATGGTCGGCTCCACGCCGCGCGCGCGGGTGATCTCGGCCAGGTTTTTGCCGGCCAGCGTGCGGTCGAAAGCAGCAATTGGCGATCGCAATGTTCTTCGGGTCGCCGCCGCCGCGGTCCACCTTGATGTTTTCGCACGATGACGGCCTTGATGCGCGCGCGCTGCTCCGGCGCGGCCAGCCGCTCCACCAGCGACTTCTGCCCGCCCTCCAGCGACCACTGCGGAAACAGCGCCGCGATGCCCGTGCTGGAGGCGGTATACGGATACTGCATCGATGGTGACGTCCACGCCGCGCGCCCGCGCCGCCTCCACCAGCTTGAGCGTCTCCACGCTCATCGCCCCAATTGGCCTTGCCGATCATCTTGTGATGCGTGATCTGCGTGGGCAGCCCGCCCTCTTCGCCGATGCGGATGGTCTCGCGCACGCTGTCGAGCACGTGCGCCGCTTCGTCGCGCATGTGCGAGATGTGGATGCCGCCCATGCGCCCCACCACCTTGGCGATCTCGATGACTTCCTCGGTGGGCGTGAAGTTGCCTGGCACATAGAACAGTCCGGTGGAGAGGCCGAACGCGCCGTCGCGCATGGCCTGCGCGGCCAGCGCCTTCATCTTTTCGATCTCTTCGGGCGTGGCCTTGCGGTTGGCCAGGCCGATCACTTCCTGGCGGATGCTTCCCTGCCCCACCATGGTGGCGAAGTTGATCGAGATGGGCGTTTTGGCGACGCGGTCGAGGAATGGCGCGAGGGGCAGCGGCGAGCTGCCGTCCGGCCCTTCCATGATCGTGGTGACGCCTTCGCGCAGATAATTCTCCGCGGTGGGCACTTCGAAAGATGCCGCGGCGGCCGTGGGAATGGATGTCGATGAACCCGGGCGCGACCACCAGCCCGGGCGTCGAGCGCCACCTGCGTCGCACCCAGAGCAGCCCCACCGCCGCGATGGTATCGCCGCGGATGCCGATGTCGCCGAAACCAGGGGTTGCCGGAGCCGTCGATGACCTTGGCGCCGGCGATCAGG
>CAVXPE010000030.1:0-620985 GCA_963763545.1 Bryobacterales bacterium | reverse complement strand
CCGAAATCGCCTGTCGACGCGAGCAGAGTGATGTTCTTCGTAGTGGCCTCCGCGAAAACCTGGTATTGCTGCGAGATCAAGGCCGGAGCCATACAGCTCTCGTTCTCGCCAAAGCTCTGCGAGATCACGTCTCCGAAGATTATGATCCACCGCGTATTTGGTCGCGCTCAGGATATCCGCGTCGTTATCCGATTTCGCCAGCACCAACGTGATGTTGGCCGCTGGGGCGATTGAGTGCGCCCATGTCACGTCGAGCGAAATCTCCTCCGCCCACATCGTCATATCGGGATCGCCGACAACGAACGGCGTTAGTCCAGCCGGCGCTATCTGTGCAAAAGTTCCGAGCGCGGGGTTCTGCGGCCCGCCAAGTCCATTTTAGGCCCGGCAATCCGTAGAAGCCATTATATAGATTCAGTTGCGCCAGAAGATTCGGCGACTGAAAGGCATCGATAATGACAATCGTCTTGCCGCGCCCATCGAGGCCCGTGCTGATCAGGGGATCGATCTGATAAGCGTGCCTGATCTGATACCATTATCGTAACAGTTCTGGCCCTGGTTCTGACCCACTATCGGCACGCGAAGACACCGTAGTTCGCGCCGACGACGCTGACCGCGGTTGCTTTTGGCCCCAGCTTGACAAGCGGAGCCATACGCGCGCGTCGGGCGGCGCGCGCCCCGGCCCCGCGGCAGACAAACGCAAGCCGCCGCCAAGGCCACCGCTGGAACTGCTATCTTTCGATTCTCATGTTTCCCCTTCTGAGTTCTCGCCGCCACTTAAACAGACAAAACAGCGAAGGCGCGAGCCCACAACGTTGCGCCTGCCCATGGGGCAAGGTCGAGCGCGAGCCGACCAAACAGAAGCCCCATCTTTCAGCCTTAATCTCCCCCAATCCCTAAAAGCCCGGGGCCGTTACCGAGTGCTCAACGCCTGCCATGGCTGTGGATGATATCGGAGGCCCGACTCTCTTCCCCGTGCGCTTCTAGCGGAGCCGGACAGCGTGTGAACTCGCGGCGCTCAGTTCGTCACGATTCCCAACTTCCAGGAAGGTAATTATCTTCCATTGGGCCCAAACGGTGTCATCGGTAGCTTAAGCGTAGGATTCGGCACATATGGTCACCAGCGCGAAGTTGAGTCCGACAGCGAACTTCGTGCTCAGTCCCTGTCCGCGCGTAATCTGGTGGCGGGCAACTCCAAGTGCCTGCTCTGCCCGCCGCCTCGTTCTGCGCGTACGAACTTGAACGTGGGCGCCGAGTACAGCAACGCCGCGCGCATTCCGCACCTGCCTCCGTATCAGCGTCCTGCCTCCGATTCGGAAACTATAAACCTCGCTGGCGCCAGTCCATCATGGCGGGCTTGGCAACGAGGGGGTGAATCGTGATCAAATCGCCCCTGACTTCATGTGTTCCGGCATTAACTGTAGCTAAGCTACGCCGTTCCTCCAACCCCACCGGATCGTCCTTAACCGCCTCCTCGAGCCATCTCTGAACCTTCGCGCACTGCGGCCGTCGGCGAAGTTGTCGACGTCGATCTCCACGTCCCTGTCGAACTCAAATCCTCTTGGCTCGTTCAAACTGCTCGCGGCCTTTTCGCTTGAGCGCTTCAATCCGCTCCCTCGTTCGCCAGTGAGATTAAAGCAGACCGTATCGCACGTTTTCATTGCGGCAGGCCTGTGAAATCCAGGCCATAGCCGGAACGTGATAGCGTCGTGGACCTACAGGTTGTTGTATGAAACCCTCAGCAGGAGCCCTCGTAATCACGTTTATTTTCCTCTCGACATCGCAAGCCAGACAGGCATTGCTTACCAGACCGCCGGACCAGACTCCGCTTGCGGACCAGGCAAGACCCGCCGATAGCGAAAAGCGCGATATACCCGCTGAACGTCCCTGCGGGCGCGCCCTTGCGCATCTACCTGACCCAGCGGATTTCGAAGCGCGCCGGCGCGCCCTTGGAAGCCAAGACCATCGATCCGGTCTTTGCGTTCGATCGCGAAGTCGTGCCCGCCGAGTCGGTCGTCGCCGGCAAGGTCAGCCGCACCATTCCCATCTCTAAACGGCGGCGGTTTCAATCCATCCTCAACGGAGACCTCACTCCGCTGCACGATGCCATAATTCAGCTCGATATGCTGACTCTGCCCGATGGCAGCACGCGCGCGATCCGCACCGATGAAGCGCCCACGCTGACTTCGATCTATGCCGAGCCCTCAAACAAGCCGAAGAAGAATCAAAAGGCGCAACGGAAGGGCCCTCGCCGCAAGACCAGAACGGCGGAATCCTCGGAACCGCCAGGCAGTCGGCGAAAGACCGAATCAACAGCACGATCAGCGCGCGCACCTATGGGGTGGCGGATATCGTCCGCGCGCCCAACAAGAAAGAGAAGCTCATCGATTTCCTGTGGGCGAAGTCGCCCTGGCGTCCGCAGTATTTACGCCGCGGCACGCGCGTCGATGCGCCGCTCAGCGAGCCGTTGCTGTTCGGAACCGAATCCGTAAAGAGCCGCGGATCTCGGGTCGCTCGGACTGCAGCCGGCGCCCGATACTGTGGGGCGCATGCGTCTACTCGCGCCGCTCGACTCGGAATCCGCCAAAGTCGGCGAGCCGATGCGGGCAGTGGTCTCCGCGCCCTTGTTCTCGGCGGACCATAAGCTTGCTCTTCCCGAAGGAACGGTGCTCACCGGGACGGTGACCGTCGCCAGGAAGGCGCGCTCGTTCCATCGCGGCGGCCAACTCCGCTTCCGCTTCGATAATGTGGAACTGCCCGCCGAGGTCGCGAGCCTGAGGCCCGCCGCGCCAGCCGAAACGCCAGCGGCGCTGCGGACGCAGGCCACGCTCGACGCGGCGGAAGGCAGCGGCGCCGCGCCTATCAAGGTTGATTCCGAAGGCGGCGTAAAGGCGCAGGAATCGAAGACGCGCTTCATTGCGCCCGTGATCTCCTTAATGCTCGCCAGCCGCGCCGCCGACAACGATGCTGGCCGCAATCATTCCACTGCGGGAACGGGCGGTGAGACGAATGTTTCAGGCCGCACGCTTGGCGGCATATCGGGATTCGGACTCGTAGGCGCCGCTGTCTCGCAGAGCTCCAAGTACGTTGGAATGGCTTTCGGATATTACGGCCTCGCGTGGTCGGTCTACACCGCTGTCGTGGCAAAGGGCGGCGAAGTGCAATTCGATCGCAATGCGATGTTGGACGTCCGCTTCGGCGCAAGGCCAGCGGCGCCGGCAAAGGCCAATACCTCCACGAGCCCGCCGGCGAAGTGAGGCGCAGCCTTAAACGCGCGACGGGGCCAATCAGGTTCCGTTGCGAACCTCTAAGCAGCCATCGCGATAGGGTGAAATTCGATGCCGATCAGCCTGCACAATACTTTCAAAGGCGTTGCAGTTTTCCCTTGGTCTCATGAGCCTCAATCGGCGATATCGAAACCGAATGCCTGTCTTTGGCTGCGAAGTAGCTGCTCTGTGCCACGGGTTCTGGTTTATCGGCGGACGGCGCGGTTACTGGAGCGTAGCGCGGTCCGGCGTGGAAATCACTGTGGCGGGCGGCGCCGTCGGCGCCATGCCACTGTGTGAAGGACTCCCGGATGATGCGGTAGACGGAAGCCCGATTCTGGGCGATCAGTTTCAGCCATTGGCATATCGCCCTTCGGCGGGAAGTAGATCCCGCGGAAGAAGATGCGCGCCACGAAATGGCTGATCTTGTAGGGGACGGGCTCATCCGTGATCGATTCGAGCGCCCTCTTGGTTGCGGCCGGGCTATAAGAGTTAGTCCACGCGTAGTTGACTTCATCCTGCACCTCGGCAACCGAGATCTTCAATGGCGTGTGGGCCATGCGGAACGGCGCGAATTCGAGCCAGTGCTTGGGGCGCGTGAGGCGGCCCTCCTTGGCTAACCGATCGTAGAGAGGCGTGGCCGGGAAGGGCGTGATCTGTCCGAAGACGGGCAAGACCGGCGGCCATTCGCGCATCTGCTACAAGGTGCGCTCGGCCACTCCGCTAGTGTCGTTATCGAGGCCGAAAATAAACGAAGTGATGCAATAGACGTTGCGGCTTGCGCCAGACTTCTAAAGCACGGCGCGTATTCGGAGGGTTTATTGAAGCTCTTCTTCACGCTGGCGAGATTGGCGGGGTCGAGCGACTCCATGCCGATGAAGATCCACTTGCCGCCGGATTCGGCGATCAGGTCCAGCAGTTCCTGGTCGCGGAGAAGGTTGGCGCTGATCTGTCCACCCAGTTGACGTCTGCGCGCCGGCGGCGATGATGTCACGCAGAAGCGACTTGGTGCGTTTCACGTTGATGGCGAAATTGTCGTCCACGAAGAAGACGGCGATCTTGCCATTCGAATCGCGGGCACGTGCCTTGAGGAGAAGCAATTCATCGACGATGCTCTGGTTGGTGCGGAAGCGGATGGAATCCCCGAAGAACCCCGTAACCGTGCAGAACTCGCAACCGTAAGGACAGCCGCGTCCACTCTCGATGGGAATAATGTGAAAGGTCTCCCAGGCATGGCCGTAGTGCCGCATTATGCGGCGGAAAAAGCCGGGGATGCGGTTGAACTGCGCGATATCGAGCTTATCCCACGGAATCCGCGGATAATCCTGGAGGCTGGGTTTCTTGTCCTGCCCAAAGGCATCCACGGGAGTATAGACTTGCTTCATTTCACCGTCGCTTGTGCCGGGGCCGCCGGTTTGCGTGGTGGCAGTTCCTTCGGGGCTACCGGGAGGATGGAGCTTCATTGTGGCGACTTCGAAGGTTTGGGCGAAGCTTGCGAAGGCCAAGAGTAGGTGGAGGAAGGCTGCGGCTCGCATATTAGGCCAAGATTAGTCTACATCGTACCGCTCTCTCGCGCCGCCAACCTTCGCCAGCAGAGACGCTGCGGTGGTGCCGGCAGAATCGGTCGCGCGGCTCGCAGGCGGACAATAGCATCCGGTATCTTGACTTAACACAAATCGGGGGCGCGTTCGTGGCGCTCCTCGCTAATGTGACGGCCTGCGTCACACCTCGCTACATGGAATTGGAGCCTTCCTCCGACAAAAATGCATGCGATCATGAACGACATGATCGCAACCTTTGCGCTCTTCCTTCTGGCCTCCGCGCCTCCGACTGCGACCTTCGCCGGAGAATGGCTGCTCACCTGGGATCAAATGGGGCCGCAATACATCCGCGTTTCGGTCACGCAGGAGGGCGGTGCGGCTAGAGTGACATGGGAAAACGAGGGCTTCGAGTGTACGCTGACCGACAACGTATACGAAGGCAGCGTAACGGAGAACCACAATCCCAAGGCCGGGAAAGTGAAGATCACGATGAATGGCGACGAGATCAAGTGGGAAGGCGCCGACCTCGAAGGCACGTCACGTTCATCGGAAAACGCCCGGCCGCGCCGCCTCCTGGCGGGGCAAGGACGCATAAATTCGAGCCGACCGCCTTCTACAACTACTTCGCCTGGAACATCGCGCCAGCGCTGCATATCTTCCCAGGCGACACAGTCGAGACCAAAAGTGTCGATGCCGGAGGCACCGACGAGAACGTTGTCCGCCGCGCCCCCGGTGGCAATCCGCTAACGGGACCATTCTATGTGGAAGGTGCATGGCCTGGCGATACGCTGGTCGTACATCTGAAGCGCCTTCGCTTGAATCGTGGCACGGCTGGCAGCGGTACTGGGATCGTCCCGAGTGCGCTTGGGCCGGGCTATATCCGCGACCTGAAAATGGACGAGCATTTCTCCGGCGAGTGGACCCTGGATCGCGAGCACGGGGTGGCGCGTCCCGCCAAGCCGTCGGAGCACATGAAGGGCTATACGGTGCCGCTCAAGCCGATGCTGGGATGCATCGGCGTCGCGCCTCCCCAGCAGCAGTCGTTCCGCTCGGGACATCTCGGGCCTTGGGGCGGCAATATGGACTATCGCGAGTTCGGCGAAGGTGTCACGCTCTACTTCGGTGTGAATCATCCAGGCGCATTGCTCTTCCTCGGCGACGGTCACGCGGCACAGGGCGCCGGCGAGCTGACCGGCGACGCGCTTGAAACGTCGATGGAATTCAGCTTCTCCGTGGACTTGATCAAAGGCAAAGGCATGAACATGCCGCGCGCGGAAAACGCTGAGTATCGCATGGCGTCGGGGATCGCGAACTCGCCGCCCGGAGGCTTTGCAACAGGCGACGACGAATCTCTCGCAATGGCTGGCGGCCGATTACAAGTTGACCCCGAATGAAATCGCGCTCGTGCTGGGCACTGCGATCCAATATGACGTTGCTGAGGTCGTCGATCCGTTGGTGCACGTCGTCGCACGCATCGATAAGAAGGCGCTCGCCGGTTTGGGCTCGAACCAAGAGTAGCGCCGAGCGCTTTCGAGTTGGGCAGCTTTCAACCGTTCCCATGCCGTTTAAAGCAGTGGCGAATCTGCGCAGCGTGTACGCCTTATTCTCCGCCAAGTGAGTGATTCCCGCAGGAAAGGCTGTACTGACGTAGCCGGGCCCCACCCGGAAAGGCGACGAATCCCGCTAGGATAGCTAACGATATTCACTGTTAACGCCCAGTGTGGAACAACTGCTAGATATTAGCCGAGAGCCTTTTTCGCGTATTCAAACGATCGCTTCACGTCTCCCGGACGGTCGGCAGTTTTGTAATCGCAATCTATGAAGCAGCGCCACGGGTATTTCCGGTCTCTCGCCAGCCGCAGAATATCGGCTACGGGCGTGTAGCTTGCTGGATTCGCTGGCCCGCTTCTCTATCGTTAGAAATCGAGAATTACATCCGAACGGCCCCCATTTTGGTCTTCGCCCTGAGCTTTTTTAGGCACGGAGCAGCAGATTAGAATCTCCCCTTCGCCCCGGTCGGCCAGCGGCTCGTCCAAATAATCCACCGCGCCACTAATAATCCGGGTCTTGCACGTCCCGCAAATGCCCGAACGGCAGCCGAAAGGGGGGGCGAGTCCAACCTCTTCCGCAAGCTCGAGCAGCGTGCCATCTTCACGAGACCACGTCGTCTCGACCCCAGACCGAGCAAATTTCACGTGGACCGCACTCGCGCTCCAGTCCTCGGACGGCTTTCTGGGTAACTCCGGCTTGAGCACCGTTCCTGGACCGAACGCTTCGTAGTGAATTCGCTCGGGACGAACGCCAGTCGCCGTCAGTCCGGAATATAGCGAGTTCATGAACTCGGACGGGCCGCACAAGTAGAAATCGTAGTCGCCAGGAGGCAAAAGCGCAGTCAAAAGGCCGCTGTCGACGCGGCCCTTACTGTCATAGGTGACGCCGATCTTGTCCTCGGGCGACGGATCGCTAAAGCAGATGTGCACGCTTAGCGTGGAATGTTCGGCCGCGAGTTCCTGAACACGCTTGCCAAATGCGCGGACCCGGCCGTTTTGGGCTCCGTGAATAAAGTGGATTGGCCGGTACATGCCGGTGCGGCGACCCTCCTCGACGATGTACTCGGCGATGGCCATCATGGGAGTGATCCCAACCCCGCCTGAAACAAGCACAACGGCCCGGTTGCTGGTCTGATCAAGAACGAACTTGCCGCGCGGCATCAATGCGCGAAGACGAAAGCCGGCCTTCGCATTGGTATGCATGAACTGAGAGACAAGTGCATCTCCCTCACCGCGCCTGATCGACAACCGGTAGAAGTCGCGGTTGTAACAGGTTGAGATTGAGTAGGTCCGCAAAGCGGGCTCCGTGCGTCCGGGAATCGTCACCCGAATAGGCAGGAACTGACCTGGTTCCCAGCGATATAACGGCCGACCGTCGGCGCGGCGAAGATAAAAGGAGCTAATGATGTCGCTCTCCCTTTCAACCTTGACAACCTCCAGTTCCACATAGGTGTTGCGCATTTGGCAACGCGAAGTACGATAGCTTGCCGGCGTATTGCCGCAACTGCGACTATCTGCGCGCATGCTACGGCGAGTGCCCCAAGCACCGTTTCATCAAAACTCCGGATGGCGAGCCGGGGCTAAACTATCTTTGCGCGGCGTACAAGAAATTCTTTTCGCACGTGGATCCGTACATGGCATTCATGGCAGGCGAATTGGCGAATCGGCAGCCGCCGGCAAATGTGATGGCATGGGCACGCGAGCGCGACGGCGCATCATCCGGTAAGCGAGACGTGGGACGCAACGACCCATGCCCATGCGGCAGCGGGCGCAAATATAAGAAATGCTGCGGTTGAGGGCGTAATGCGGCCACCTGCCCGAAGTCCGGGCAAGACGGCCGCGACTGTCGATGGTATGTTACCGCGCCTCAAAATGCGCGTCCAAAATGCCCACCTGCTTGCCAGGCAGCGGCATGGTCGCCACTCTCTCCAGACGGTCGACCCGGTAACCGGACGCTCACGGAGGAAGCTGAAGGGCCGATGTCGTCGTCTTGCGCCTTTTCCCCTGCGATCTTATGGTTATTCGCAGCGCAAGACCGTGATCGGATCGATGCGCGCCGCGCCGCGAGCTGGGAGGTAGGTGGCGAGCAGCCCGACGAAGATCAGGAGCAACGAGGCGATGGCAAAAGTGATCGGATCGGTCGTGGTAATGCCATAAACGTAAGAGGCCATCAAGCGGCTGAGAAGCGCCGCTCCGATCAATCCCAGCGCAATGCCAACTATCGTCAGCGCAAGACCCTCGCGCAGTACCAGGCGCAGAACCTCCTCGCGTCGCGCGCCGAGCGCGATTCGAATGCCGAGTTCGCGTTTGCGGCGGTTCACACTATACGACATGACGCCGAAGAGTCCAATCGCAGAAAGCGCCAAAGCGAGGCCGGAGAAAATCCAAATCAAAGTCATCGGCAGACGGATGGCGCCGTAGGTCTCGTCGATAATCTTCGACATCGGCTGCACATTATTAACCGGTTGTTCAGCGTCGATCGAGAGCACGGCAGCGCGAATCGGCGACGCCAGGCTCAGGTTCGGCCCAGCGGCCCGTGCGACCAGAAAAACACCCGGCGCCGGATTTTGAGCGAACGGCACATAGATGTCGGCTTCCGGCCGCCAAAGGTCCTCGTTGCGAACGTCCTTCGCTACGCCGATGATTGCGAGGGTCCGCGCCGGTCCGGCGTCCTTACCTGAATAGACCCGCGAAAGCAAGGTGACATGGCTGCCTAAGGGACTTGTCCGGGGCCAGTAACGGCGTGCCACGGTTTCGCTGATAATTGCAACCGGCTGTGCTCCCTGGGTGTCCTGCGCAGTGAATTCGCGCCCTTCCACTATCCGCGTTCCAATCGCTTTCAGGAAACCCGGCGTCGTGATCTTGAAAGTAGCCGTCGGCTCCTGCCCGGGAGCGGCTTGGGGCTGGCCTTGCGGCTGAAAGAAAACGCTCGCGCCGCCTGCCTGCGCGCCCGCGGCGTCCACGCCTGGCATATGCCCGATTCTCTCCATCAGGCTTTGAAAAAAAGCAGCCTGCTCGATAGGACCCGGGTATTTGTATGCCGGAAGATGAATCCCCATCGTAATGACGTTGGCGGGATCGATGCCGAGGTCCACGTTTACAAGATCGATCATTGTACGAACCAGCAGGCCCGCTCCCGTTATCAGGATCAGCGCCAACGCCGTCTCGCAGACCACCAAGCCGTTGCGCAGCCGACGACGACCCGCTTCGGCCGTGACTGCCGTTCCCGCTTCTCGCAGCGACTCCATTAAGCCGGTCTTCACAGCCGCAAGCGACGGAGCGAGGCCAAACAGCACCCCCGTGGCCAGCGTAACGGCCAAACTGAAAAGAAGTACCCGCCAGTCGAGATCGACTGCGCGGACATTAGGCAGGTTGAGATGAAAACGAGTCATGAATACGGTCAGCAGCCGATCGCCGGCATATGCGAGCGCGATTCCCAGCGCTCCGCCGGTGACGGCGAGCAGCAGGCTTTCGGTCAATAATTGCGCGATGAGTTGTCCGCGGCTGGCCCCCACCGCGATGCGAATCGCCATCTCGCGTTTCCGGCCCGTAGCTCGCGCAAGCAGCAGATTGGCCACGTTGACGCAGGCAATCAGCAAGACGAACCCGACCGAGCCCATCATGATCCACAGCGGCGCCTCCATGTGGCGATGATAAGCGGCGTGCAGCGGCTCCACTTTGATTCCCCAACCTTGGTCCGCCGCCGGATGCTCCCGCGCGAGTGTTGCCGCGAGGGCGTCCATGGCGGCTTGCGCCTGCGCAACGCTGATCCCGTCGCGCAAGCGGGCTTGCGTCTGAAGGTCGCGCGAGGTGGCGCGCCCGGTCTCGCTACGCTCTTCGGGCGTAAGCACGAGCGGCACAAAAACATCCATCTCCTGGTCCCAGGTGAAGCGGAACGAGGCGGGCATCACGCCGACGATGGTGTAAGGATTTTCATCGAGATTGATGGTCTTGCCCAGGATTGCAGGGTCGGACCCATACCGCATTTGCCACAGGCGGTGTCCGATCACCGCCACCCGATCGCGGCCCCTTTTCATTTCCTCGGGGCTAAGAAACCGGCCCATCATCGGCGGAATCTCGAACAGCGGCAGAAGCGAGGCAGAAGCCTGGATGCCGTTGACGCTCTCCGGACGGTCCCCGCCGGTGATGTTGAACCCAGACCACCGGTAGTAACCGACATATTGAAACACGTCCGATTGCTCGATATCGCGGATGTTTGGCGCCGAGACGCCGGTCTGAATGTAGCCCTCGCCCTTCTGGTTGCGCCACTGGCCGAGGCCGACGAGTTGTTCGGGATTGGGATAAGGCAATGGACGCAGCAGAATGGCATTGAAGAGGCTAAAGATCGCCGCGTTTGCCCCGATGCCCAACGCCAGTGTGCACACCGCCACCGCGGCGAATCCTGGATCTTTCGAAAGTACGCGAGCCGCGAAACGCAGATTCGGAGTAGTGGCCTTCATTGCTTTCCCCGATAATACAATGGACCTCCTTGGGTCGGCTCCAACCAAGTTTGGGATCGTTGATGGCTCCTGAGCCCGCCAATTGTTCCAATGATGGGAGCCGGCTTTGAGGTTGTCGAGATGACGGGAATCTGCCACGAGCCAAGAATACACCAGACGATTCGATCACTTCCCTATGATTAATTGGGGCCCTATTGGATCGCCGGTTATGCTGGCCGCCGAGTCTTATCCAGAGACATGCGCATCCGGCGCTTTGGAATTTGGCGTGCGCGTGCGATCCGCCCAAATTGTGGGCGCCGTACTCAGCTCAGGAAGGAGAGTTACTTTCCCACGGGGCATTGGTGTGCGAATTCTGTTATATACGCAGTTCAATCAACGGTTCATCACAAACGACCAAATGGTATCGCCCGCAGCAACCACTACATACTGCGCACCATCCAACTGAT
The DNA here is from genome assembly GCA_963763545.1 of Bryobacterales bacterium. Classification (GTDB taxonomy): domain Bacteria; phylum Acidobacteriota; class Terriglobia; order Bryobacterales; family Bryobacteraceae; genus PALSA-243. Next base: position 609,725 of record CAVXPE010000030.1, on the reverse strand, counting down.
AAGTGATTGGGCCGTTGCCCACCCCCGCTCCGAGATTGGCATGCCAGAGCGGATCGCCAGTGGTCGCGTTGAGGGCCACCAGATTGTTGGAGCCGTCTCCGGCAAACAGCAGGTTGCCGGCGGTGCTCATCAGCCCTGCTCGGGCGCCCGATTCCCAGCGGTGGCTCCAACGGATCTTGCCCGTCTTGTAGTCGATGGCTTGGATCATGGATCCGACAGTAGCGCCCCCGATATCGGTTCCTCCCCAGCCTTGCGGGTTTTCGTCCAGATCGAAGATATAATAGACGCTGAAGGCGCGCGAAGCGGAAACGTAGAACAGGCCGGTCTGTGGGCTGAAGCGTCGGCAGGCGGCCAGTTTGTGGCGCCGCCCTGATTGGGCGAAACCAATGCGCCATCGACTTGCGGCATCTTGGCCGGGTCGGGAATGGGCACGCCGTTGGAGTCGACGCCCTTGGCCCAGTTGGTAGGGACGAACTGGCTGGTAACGAGGTTCTTGCCGTTGGTGCGGTCGAGCAGGAAGAAGTAGCCGTTGCGCGCCGCCAGCGCCACCATCTTGCGCGGCTGGCCGTTGATTTCGCCATCGATCAGAACCGGACCTGGGTGGCGTCCCAATCGTGGGTGTCGTGCGGCGAAGCCTGGAAATACCAGGCCATCTTTGCCGGTATCGGGGTTGAGCGCCACGATGCAGGCGGTGAACAGGTTGGCGCCCGCGCGATTCTTGTGCGCGATGACCGGCTGCGGATTGCCGGTGGTCACGTACAGCAGGTTCAGCTCGGGATCGTAGGTGGGCACCTGCCAGGTCATGCCGCCGCCGTGGCGCATGGCCTCTTCGTTGGGCCAAGTTTCCGCGCCGGGGTCTCCCTTTTTCTGCGGCACCGCGTACCAGCGCCATTGCAGGTCGCCGGTCTCAGGATCGTAGGAGCTGAGATAGCCGGGGCGGTCCAGATCGTCGCCGCTCACGCCGGCGATTACGTGGTTGCGAACGATGAGCGGCGCCACCGAGCCGTAATAGAACTGGTCGAGGTCGCAGTTGGTCTTGTGCCAGCGCTCCTTGCCGTCCTTGAGATTCAGCGAGACGATGTTGCAATCGGGCGTTTCGAAATACAGCCAGTTGCCATACACGCCCACGCCGCGGTTGCCGATGTGGATGCCGCCCTTGGATTGCCAGGCGTAGTGCCAGAGTTCGCGGCCGGTTGCGCGCGTCCACGGCCCACACGTGGTCGGGCGCGGAGAAGTAGAGCACGCCGTTGATCTGGAGCGGCGTTGCCTTGATGCCTCCGACGCCGGTGCGGTAGATCCAGGCCAGGCTGAGACCATTGGATGTTGGAGGAATTGATTTCGGTCAAGCGTGCTGAAGCGGCGGCCGGAGTAATCGCCGTGATACATGGGCCAGGTGTCGGTGGCGGGCTCCAGCAGCTTGCGCGGATCCAGGCCGTTCTGCCCCCAAAGAGCGGCGAAAAGCCAGGAAAGCCAGCCGTGCGCGAGCGACGCGGAGTCTCATTTCAGGGTCACCAGGTAAGCCAGGATGTCGTGCATATTCTTGTCGGTGTATTGAGTCAGCAATTCGTCGTGCGCGGCGTAGGGATCGTTCTTGACCACCTTTGAGATCGGGGGTGCGTTTCCAGGCGTGATATTCGCCCGCGGCGTCGCGGACGGCGACATCGAAATCGTCGAAAACCACGGGCGTTCCGGTCACGGACTGTCCCGACGGGCGGGGTCACGGTGAGCGTGACCTGTTTGGCTGCCGGGATTCGCGGCCACCTGCCCGCCACGGCCTCCGCGACCGCCTCGCCCAGCGGAAGGGCCGGGGATTGAGGAATCGCGCCAGCAAAGTGGCGCGGGTCGTACTTCGCGCCGATGCCCTTCAGATCGCCAGTGGGCGAATGGCAGGTGCTGCAGCGGCCCGCGCCGTTGAAATAGGCCTTGCCGGCCGGGCGTCGCCGGTGAGAATATCGTGCATGACGAAGATGGGCGAACCGCGCAGGTGTCGTATACGCGCTGGTGGATGAAGTGCGCAGAGGTCGGCGATTTGAGCGGCGGTGAGAGTGGCGGCGCTGGCGCCGCTCTGCATCGTGTGTCCCTTTGCGCAGGAACGGCCCGATGTGGTCGCCGTAGCGGTCGTGCAGCACCAACTCCGAGCGGATCAGATTGGGGCCGTTGTCCGTGCCGCGGGCATAGGTGCCGTGACAGTTGATGCATTCGGCGGCCCATACCTTGCGGCCGCGATCGGCCGCGGCTTCGTCCACCACGTGTTTGTCGTCGGGACCCATGCGCCGCCGGTTTGCCTGGGGACGCCGCCTCGCCCACGCGCCGCGTCCGTTCGTGGCCGCGGAGCGGGCGGGGCCGCCGATTCGGACCGATAGTTGACTCACGATAGTCCAGGACGGCAGCGAACTCTTCGGGTCGCCCTTGGCGCCTTGCCCGGTGACCATCTTATCGATGGTCTCCTGCCACTGCGCGCGCGAACGGTGGCTGCCGATGACGCTTTCGGGCGTGTGACAGTCGCCGCAGACCTTCTGCACTACCTGCGGGATTGCGCAGCGACTGATCTTGCGCGGCGGCAGCTGACGGCCGCGGCCAGACAGACGAAAAGTAATTTAACGATGGGCATTTCCTGATTCCTTATGCGTCGCAGATCTCGATGGCCTTGTTGAGCGTGGCGATCGGATCGTGGCCCTGCGCCGGTGAATACTCATGCGAAATGAAACCGGTGTAATTCAGATCGGCGATGGCCTGCGCGATGAAGCGATAGTTCAGCTCCTGGGTTTCGTCGATCTCGTGCCGTCCCGGGATTGCCGCCGGTGTGAAAATGGCCGATCCACTGGAAGTTGTCGCGGATGTTGCGCACGATGTCGCCATCCATGATCTGCGCGTGATAGATGTCGAAGAGAATCTTCACGCGCGGCGAATTGACGCGCTTCATCACGTCCACGCCCCAGGCGATGTGGTCGAACATGTAGTCCTTGTGGTTCACCTTGCTGTTGAGGTACTCCATGCAGATGGTGACGCCCTTGTCCTCGGCGTGCGCCTTCACTTTGTTCAGGAAGGCCACGCAGTTGTCGGCGCCTTCGCGGTCGGCCATGCCCTTGCGGTTGCCGGAAAACGTGATGACGTTGGGCACGCCCGCGTCCGCCGCTTCGATCGATGGCGGCGCTGCATCGATTTCTCCAGCTTTCGTGATTCTCCTTGCGATTGAGCGCGTCGGGAATGGTGCCGCCGGGGCCCGGCCGGATACATGGACGGAATCAGGCCGTACTTCTTGAGCAGTGGCCAGTCGGCAGGACCAATCGAGGTCGAACCCTTTGATGCCCAGGCGGGCGGCTTCGCGGCAGCAATCCTCCATGCTCATGCCGCGGGCGAACACGCCGCGCGTGATGCCCTGTTTGATGCGCCCTCTCCGTGGCGCTGGCGTAACCGGCGCTTGGGGAACAGCGGTTTGTGCAAACGCAGCGGGAACGGCCAGAGCTGACAGAAAGTGTCGGCGTCGCATAGGACCTCCAGTGTGTGTTCCAGTATACACGTCCAGCCGCAGGTGTCTGGAGTGGATCGAGGCGGGAGAAATGGCCGGGCCGAACCTTGATTTGAGGTAAGGCGGGCAATGCGCGTTGCAGGATAGCTACCGATATTTACTATTAACGGCCCCCATTCAGCCACCGGCATGCGGAAGTCAGCGACGGGCGTCTCGCGTTGAACTTGACCGTCCTCCCTTACGAAACCAGGCCCTTGCTCCCGATGCAGTAAATCCACCCTTTTGCTTGATTCCGTAATGACCTGAACGTCTGAGTAACCGGCACCCGTTAACAGTTCGCGATGCTCCTCGACGCTGAGGAGCGCCATATCAGTTTTTTCAGAATATCTCTCCGCAGCTATTGAAGTGAAGGCCTCGGTAGTGCCCGAAAGGTGCGCACCTTTCGGGTACTACCAAGGCCTCTGCTCCTTTGTAGACTTCCGCGATGATGATCAGCCTGCCGCTTGGCTTCAGGACTCTCAAAACTTCGCGCAGATCCATCGGCAAAGCAGGCCACCAGAAGTGCGTTTCGACCGCCGTGATGACATCAAAGGCGCCATCCGAAAAGTGCAACGGCGTTAATTGGCTCTCTAGCTCTGTACGAGTTGGCGCATGATTCGCCCGAGTAAGCGCTATTCGGGAGCGATCTCTCAGGATCCACGCCGCTCGTGCTCGGCGTTGCGGAAAGGGTCCGTTGTCAGACTAGACGGCGCCTTGTAGATTGGACACATGGCGCTCAAACGGATGGACAACGTAGGAATCGTCGTCGATGACCTCGGAGGGACGATTGATTTCTTTCGCGAGCTCGGCCTCGAGCTCGAAGGGCGGGCCACGATCGAAGGAGAATGGGCCGGACGTGTCACTGGACTGGGCGATCAGCGCGTCGAGATTGCCATGATGCGCACGCCGGACGGCCACGGCCGGCTCGAGCTCTCCCGCTTCCTCACGCCGCCTGCCGTCGCGGATCACCGCAACGCCCCGGTGAACGCTCTAGGCTACCTCCGCGTCATGTTCGCCGTGGACGACATCGACGAGACGCTTGAAAAGCTCCGCAAGCGCGGCGCGCAGCTCGTAGGCGAAGTAGTCCAGTATAAAGACGCGTATCGGCTCTGCTACATCCGCGGGCCTGAAGGGCTTCTCATCGGACTCGCCCAAGAACTCAGCTGAGCGCAATACGAAGACGTCGGTGAGACCGCCGCTTTCAGCTACCGAGTGGATCGTCGGCGTCTCGTAGAAAGCTCTGACGCAGGTCAGCCCGAACCGCGGCGTTAGGGCGTGATACGGTAGCGTCACCGGGTTGCCTTATACGAGTGCCGCTTAAACCGTCCTCAACGGATGCAACTGGCCGACGGGTTCTCTGAAAACGAGCTAACCGACCTTCCTGGACCGCTACGCGAAACGGCTCAAGGCCGAAGCGTGGCACTATATGACCATGCAGTCGAAGCACACCTCGGAGCGGTCGTTTCAGGCCAGACTTGAGGGCTCTGAGAAGGGCAGGGTTTATGTGGTCTTGCCGTTCGATGTGGCGAAGGTTTGGGGGTCGCGAGCGCGCTACCACGTCAGAGGCACGATCAATGGCATGGGAGTGAGAGGCGCGCTGGAACAGTTCAGCAAAGGATTCCTTCTGCCGCTCGGGCCGGCATACCGCCGCGGAGCCAGTCTGCAGTTGGGAGATCCAGTCACAGTAGCGCTTATGCCGGAGGGTCCTCAGAGAGAGGCTCTGGCGGCTGACATTACCAGCGCACTCGCGGCCGAGCCGGACGCCGCCCGGTTCTTCGACGGGCTGGCGACCTTCTATCGCAAGAACTACCTGCGGTGGATTGACGCGACTAAGCGCAGTCCCGATTTGCGTGCGCAACGGATCGCCGAGCTTATCGGGTTGATGAAGGCCGGCAAGAAGGCGCGACCTCGATAGCGTCTTTTCTCGCGAGGCTCGATTTCGCAACCCGAATCAACAGGCCGCCGCGCCAGTGGCTGTCGTGGCGCGCGGCAGGATCAAGCAGATCTAGGGCGATTGTTGGGAATATACTGATCCGTGCTGGGGAATCAGAAATTGAGAATCCGCGTTTAAAGAGAGAGCTTATGACGGAAGAGGCACTTCAACTCGGCCAAGAAGCGTTGAATGAGATTGTGGAAAAGAAGGCTACATGTCCATTCGTTGGCGCTGCTGTTGCAACCGGTAATTTGCGAGTACGCAACGATTCCACGAATCCGCTTGCCAGCATTGAGGATGTGCGGCGGCTAGGGAATACCGGTCGCGGGGATCTTGGAGACGTTCTCGCAGTGTTCGCAACCGGGAACCATGCATTCATGCGCGGCCCAAACGGCCAGTTGGATCGAAAGACGCCTGACGGCATGTTCTCGTTGGAATTCCCCGGCGCCCAAGGGTCACACCCCGGGCACAGCGGCATTCTGGAAGGAGACCCGGGGGAATTGGACTCCGGCCGATTTAGCCTTGCCGATTTTCAAAGGCTTGCAAGCCTGGCCATCGGCGGGTTCATCAAGCGTTCGGATGTGGGGAAGTTCATTGCCGACAATCTGCACCGGGATCCGAGATCAAAGGTGTTTGGAGCATCGGTAGCGGGGCTTTTGGCTCATGATCTCGGACAATTCGTCGCGAGTCTGGGCCCCAATCTATTGGAAAGACTGCGTGGACCTCATGACATGAGTCTTCACAGGGAACTCGATGAAAGGCTGACCAGACTCGCGGGCGAGGACAATCTCGTCGGGTCATCCGGTGAGTATGGCTTGCTTTTTGCCTTCTTTGCCAACCGGCCAGGGGCGAAAGAGTTGGACGGCGAGCCGGCGTTGTCCCTGGAAGATATCGAATCGATGTTTGTGCATAAGCGCTTGCCGGAGGGATGGGAAGGTTGGCGGAAGACGCGAGTAGACTGGATAACAAACACCACCGCGCTCATGGTAAGCGCCGGGAAGGCGTATCTGGCCCTTCAGAGATGAGGCGGGAACCTACTTATTCCGGTAGTCCAATGGCGGATTCTGGCCTTCCGGTATGGCCGACTTATAAGTCTTCCCCTGCATCTGCTTGTGAAAATCCGCTTTCGCATCGGCGACCAGTTGCGGGTTGGTTAACAGATCGATTCCGGTAATCGCGAGTGCCTTAGCCGCGACAACCATGCCTTTCTGCCCGATGCTCATCCCCGCGCACGCGGCCGCCTGCCACGTGTGTGCAGCCACACCCGGCACGAATGTCGCAGTCCCGAACCCAATCATCGGAACGTTCCAGCTCACATCGCCCGCATCGGTCGATGCCTGGGGAGAATTCGGATCGGGTTTCTTGAGGGGAGTGACTTCCGCCGTCGAATCCAGACCGCCGGCACTCTCCGACGGCAGGCTTTTCTGTAGTTCCTCGGCGAAATGCCGCTCTTCCTGCGTGTAGAGGAAACCTCCCACTTCTTCCAGATTCCTTTGCGCCACTTTCGCCAGCACGTCGTTCGGTAAGATGTTGGCCGATCCGCTGAGTTCTTTCAATTCGAGCCTTGTATCGGTCATCATCGCTGCCCCATTGGCGATCCGCAGGATTCGATTCCATACGTCGTCAAGCACGCCGAGCGACGGACTGCGGGCATAGAGGTACAGCTCAGCCGTATCCGGAACGATGTTCGGAGCCGCGCCGCCATTGGTGATGATGTAATGAATTCGCGTACTGCTCGGAACGTGTTCGCGTAGAAACTCGATGCCGTTGCCCATCAGCATCACGGCGTCGAGCGCCGAGCGTCCGCGTTCCGGCGCGGCCGCGGCATGTGCGGCGACGCCATGGTACAGGAATCGGGCGCTGTTCAGTGCGAGCATGCCGCCGTAGTGGACGCTGTTCCGGTTTCCGGGATGCCACTCGAGCACCACATCGGTATCGCGAAACAGCCCGGCTCTGATCATGTACACCTTTCCGGCGCCGCCTTCTTCCGCTGGCGTGCCGTAGTAGCGGAGCGTGCCCGGGACGTTATTCTTCTCCATGTATTCTTTCATCGCCACGGCCGCCAGAGCTGCCCCTGACCCGAGCAGGTTATGACCACAGGCGTGGCCGGCCCCCTCCGGCACGAGGGGACTGCGATCCGGCGCCGCGGCTTGCGAAAGTCCGGGGAGCGCATCGAATTCGCCCATGATCCCGATGACGGGCTCGCCTTTGCCGAATGTCGCGACAAACGCGGTCGGGATGCTGGCTACGCCCGCCTGCACACGGAAACCCACCGCCTCCAGTTCACGCTGCAAAAGAGCTGAGCTCTTCTCTTCGTGATAGCCCAGTTCCGGATGTTCCCAGATGGCCCTCGAAGTGGCGGAAAAGTGCGCGGCGTGCTGATTCACGAGTTCCAGGATCTGCTCGTGCCGGGCAGGTTGCTGGCCGAGAACGACTGACGGCAGCGAGGCCGCCACAACAATCGCTTGGACCCAGGGCAAAGAAAGATTCGCAGGTCTGGCTGGCATCCTTAACATGCTATCAACTCCGTATCATCCACTCAGAAAAATGGTTGCTTGACTGGCATGGGTCCGGGTACCGTCCCATTCGTGTACGGCCTTAATACCAAATATCGGCAGCTATCCGGGAGCCGAACTCCCAGCCGGATTGGACAGCGAGCGCGTTCGGCGTCCTGCTCAAGGTTTGGCGCTCGGCTCCTTTGCCTTTGCCATGCCTTAGCATATGCGTTCGCATTTGATCCGCCGATGCGGAAGCCGCGCAGGTTCCGGCAATGCGGGCTCTTATTGATGATCGATCTGATGCGCTGCAAAGAAGGGCGCCAAGCCGCCCGAGATCGCCACGCTAGCCGGCCCCGCGGGTCTATACGCCAGTGGCGGCGAAAGCTCTCTAAGCGTGAACTTGCGCTCGCTGATTGTTTGTAGTATCGCTTCGACAATCGTTTAAAAAGTCGAAAAGTTCTCATGCTCCTCCTCATCCAGCAGCCGTTCGCGGTGTGCGCAGAATCTCTGCGACGGGAAGCACTCTGCCGCGATCATCAGTGATTCTGGGGACGGCGCCTTTCGGAACGATTAGCAGTCTCTAGTCCGCCGAAGGCGCAGGTTCGCGCACGGCAACTTGGCGGCACGACTGACATTCTGACGTGAGGCCTGATGTGAGGCGGCGCCGGAATGTAGCAAGATTTTGAAGCCTTCAGGCAGCCTTTATTTGCGGGAAGGCTTGACAAATTATTTCATCGAGTTGTGCGTCCACGCGATCCAGAGGGATCTGCTGCAAACGCAGACGAAGCGATCTGCTAGGGTGATACCGTGATTATGCAGTACGCATCGGCCAGATTTCTGAGAAGTCATGGATTCGTGGCAGGAGGTTTGGAGCAATAACGCTTGTGGAAGTGCGGCTTGCGAGAACTGCAGGTCGGGTTTCCTATATTTGCGATTACGATGTTGATGAACAGATTTCGGGTGGTTTGATAGCTTACCCAGACACGCGCGTTCCGCTTCATTCTGACTCGGAACCCTATCGTTTACGGTTGAGAAAATCACTCATGGCAACGCGAAACGTGCTGATGAGCGTGAGCAGGCTGATGAATGGATCGAAGACAGTTCTTAACGCTTGCATCTAGCCCGCTATTCGGTCAGGGGGTAGCTTCTCGCGGGGTGAAGGCCCTGCAGCGGGGAAAGCCATCCGGCCTGCCCTTTCACGCTTCGTTTCACGATGTGGCGGCGCAGGCCGGCCTGACCGCGCCGACGATTTACGGAGGCGTCGATAAGAAGGACTACATCATTGAGACGGTGGGCTGCGGGGTGGCTTTTTTTGACTACGACAACGACGGGTGGCTGGACATTCTCGTGCTTTCCGGCACTCGATTGGAAGGCCCGCCGCCGGTCGCCACAAACCGCCTGTATAAGAATAATCGCGACGGGACTTTTACGGACGTCACGGCGCATTCCGGCCTGAGGCAGAGCGGATGGGCAAGCGCGGTGACTATCGGAGATTACAACAACGACGGCTTCGAGGACCTCTTCATCACTTACTATGGCGATTGCGCTCTGTATCGCAACAACGGAGACGGAACCTTCACCGATGTGATAGCCAAGAGCGGGATTCGCACCGGGCGGACGGAGTGGGCGTCCGGCTGTACATTCATCGATTACGATCGGGACGGACGTCTGGACCTGTTTGTGGGCACGTACCTGGATCTGGACCTGGCGACTGCGCCGAAGCCGGGCGCGAATGCGAACTGCAATTGGAAAGGCGTGCCGGTGAATTGTGGTCCGCGCGGTCTGAAGACGGGGCGACTGCGCCTTTACCACAACAACGGCGACGGCACGTTCAGCGATGTGAGCCAGACATCCGGAATCGGCAAGACCACCGGCGCCTACGCCATGACGGCTGTGGCGGGAGACTTCGATAACGACGGCTGGCCCGATATTTACGTTGCCAGCGATTCGACGCCCAGCCTGCTGTTTCGCAACAACCGCGACGGCACTTTCATCGAAGAAGGACTCATTCGCGGCGCAGCTTTGAGCGAGGATGGCGTCGAGCAGGCGGGGATGGGCGTTGCCGTGGGCGACTTCAATCTTGACGGGAGCCTCGATTTATTCAAGACGCATTTTGCCGACGATACCGCCGTGCTGTATCAAAACAACGGCAAAGGCCTGTTCGAGGATGTCACTTTGCGGAGCGGGTTCGGAGTGGAAACACGCTTTATCGGCTGGGGCGCGGGGATGGTGGACCTGGATAACAACGGATGGCCCGACATTTTTGTAGTTACGGGCAGCGTGTATCCGGAAGTGGCGCGCGTGCTCCCGCAATATCCTTATAAGACGCCGCGGCTGATCTTCCGCAGCCTGGGGGCGCGGAATGGCGTAGTGAAGTTTGAGGAGTTGTTGGACGAGGGCGGCCCGGCAATGGCGGAGATGCACTCCAGCCGCGGCTGCGCGTTCGGCGATTTCGATAACGACGGCGATGTGGACGTTTTGATCATGAACATGAATGAACCGCCCTCGCTGCTGCGCAACGACGTCAGCGGATCGGGTCATTGGCTGAAGGTGCTGTTGGTAGGCACGGCGTCGAACCGGAGTGCAATAGGGTCGCGGGTGACGGCGGCTTACGATGACAAGACGCAGGCGCAGGAGGTCAACGCGCAATCGAGCTTTTATTCGGTGCATGACCGCCGTTTGCATTTCGGGCTGGGCGCGGCGAGCGCGGCAGATCTCGAAATCCGCTGGACGAATGGCGGCGTAGAGCGCGTAAAAGGCGTGGCGGCGAATCAACTGGTGGTGATTCAGGAAGGGAAAGGCATCGTGCGCACGGAGCGATGGTCCAAGCCGGTATACTGAGGTCATGTTGTTGCCTGTATTGCTTTTCCTGCAGTTAGGAGAACATGAGGCGGCGCTCGAAGCGTACAAGCAGCATCGGTTTCCCGAGGCCGTGGCGCATTTTACGGAATCGCTGAAAACGGAGAAGCCGGGGACGCTGGAATACGGCGAATCGGTACTGCTGTTGGGACAGACGCTGTTCTTGCAGGCGAAGTACTCGGATTCGATTCCCTGGCTGGAAAAGGCAAGCGCGGGAAAAGGCGCCACGCCCGAAGCGGAATACATGCTGGGCAACGCCTATATTCTGACGCAGCAGCCGGAGAAGGCCGTTCAGGCGTTCGCCAGGCTGTTTCGGGTGGACGCCAATTCCGCGGCGGCGCATCTGACCGCGGCGCGCATGATGCTGTATCACGACCTGGACGCCGAGGCGGCAAAGCAAGCGAAGCTGGCGGTGGCGGTGGACCCGCGCATTCCAGAGGCACATTTTCTGCTAGGGGAAATCGCGATCGGGCATGCGGAGATCGAGGATGCGATCGCCGAGCTGAACCAGGAAATCGCCGGCAATCCGGGTTTTGCGATGGCATATTACCGCCTGGGCGACGCCTATAGCCGCCGCGAAGATTGGGAGCAGGCCATGCCGCCGCTGGAGCGATCGGTGTGGCTGAATCCGAATTACAGCGCGCCGTTTATTCTGCTGGGCAAGGGTTACCTGAAGAAGAAGGAACTAGCGAATGCCGAAGGAGTTCTTCGGCATGCGCTGAAGCTCGATCCGCAGAACCAGTCCGCGCACTATCTGCTCGGACAGACGCTCATGCAGGAAGGCAAAGTGGAAGAGGCCAAGAAAGAGATGGCCAAGTGGACGGAGCTGAAGGGGGATAGGTAAGCGCCATGCGCCGCAGGCGGTTTATCCAGTCGCTTTGCGCGACGCTCCCGGTATTTTCTTTCGATCAACTGGTGCAAGGAATTCCTCTGGGAATCCGCTTTGTGGATGTAGCACGCGAGGCGGGCCTGAATGCCAAGACGGTTTTCGGCGGCGAGCGGAAGAATAAGTTCCTGATGGAGACGACCGGCTGCGGCTGCGCATTTTTCGATTTCGATAATGACGGATGGCTGGATATCTTTCTGGTGAACGGAACGCGATTCGAAACGGAATGGGCGCCCGGGCAAGCTCCGGTAAGCCGCCTTTATAAGAACAACCGGGACGGCACGTTTACGGATGTGACATTCAACGCCGGTGTGGCGCATACGGGCTGGGGGCAGGGTTGCTGCGTAGGCGATTATAACAACGACGGGAATGAGGACTTATTCGTGAGTTATTGGGGCGATTGCGTTCTTTGGCACAATCACGGAAACGGAAAGTTCACCGATGTGGCGAAGAAGGCGGGAGTGACCACCGATCCCGGCAATGGGCAGCGGCGCTGGAACACCGGGTGCGCTTTTGTGGATTATGACCGCGACGGCAACCTGGATCTCTTCATCGCCAATTACATCGATTTCGACCCGAAGACCGCGCCGCTTCCGGACTCGGGACCGTGCCTGTTTAAAGGGATCATGGTGGCGTGCGGCCCGCCAGGACTCACCGGGGGCAAGAACGTCCTGTTTCATAACAACGGGGATGGCACGTTCCGGGATGTCAGCGAAAAGGCGGGCATACTGAAGACGCACGGCACGTATGGCCTGGGCGTGGCGGTGTCGGATTTCGATAACGATGGATGGCCCGATATCTATGTGGCCAACGATTCGACGGCGTCGGCTTTGTACCGGAACAATCATGATGGCGGCTTCTCGGAGATTGCCGTGGAGGCGGGAGTCGCTTACAGTCCGGACGGGAAGCCGCAAGCGGGAATGGGCGTCTCAGTAGCGGACTATGATTGCGACGGTAACTTCGATATTGTGAAGACAAATTTTGCAGGCGATACTTCCAGCTTGTACCACAACCTGGGGAAGAACGGCTTCGAAGATACCACCTTTCAGGCGGGGTTGGGGCGGAACACGCGTTTCATGGGCTGGGGTGTGGGATTCTTCGATTTCGATAACGATGGCTGGCCGGACATTCTGTCGGTCAACGGCCATGTGTATCCGGAAGTGGGGCAGCCGAATGATGAACTGGGTTACCGCGAACGCAAGGTGCTGTATCGCAATTTGGGCAATGGCCGCTTTGCGGATGTATCAGCGGATGCGGGACCGGGGATTTTGAAACCGGCATCGGCGCGCGGCTGCGCGTTCGGAGATTTCGATAACGATGGCGATCTCGACGTGCTGATCAACTGCGTGAACGACACTCCTCAACTGCTGCGCTGCGACACTGACGGAAAGAATAACTGGCTCAAAGTAAAACTAATTGGCGTAAAGTCGAACCGTTCGGGGATAGGCGCGCGGATTTACTGCCTGCCGGACGGCGGCCATCGCCTGATGGACGAAGTCCGCAGCGGCGGCAGTTACATCTCACAGAGCGATTTACGGGTGCACTTCGGTTTGGGAGCCGCCCAAAAGGCGGACCTGGAGATCCATTGGCCGAGCGGGCAGGTGGACCAAGTCCCGGGTGTAAAAGCCAAGCAAATTCTTATCGTGACCGAGGGCAAAGGATAAGTTACTTATCCCCAGACTGCATGGGAGGTGACTTCATCGGGTGTACGACATAAAAGTGGAAGACCGCCGCAACTCGACTTCGGTAGTTCTGTCGGTCGAAGATTCCATTAGACTTCCGGGCGTTTGCTTTCGGGGGTCTGAGCGTTCTTCGCGTTGAACCCTCGCAATGACGGCTCTTGCGTAGTAGTACGCTCAGATCTGCCGCGGTTTGCTGGGGTTTTGACAAGCCTTCCACTTTATGTCGCGCACCCGACTTCATCCATCCGAGCGAGACGGCCCTCAGCGTCCAGTATAATGAAGCCGAATGCGGCCGCTGGCGCTACTGTTAGCATTCGGGACGATCTGCCACGCCGACGATTCGGTGGCCAGTCTGGAAGCGCGCGCCACGGCGCTGAAGGCCAAGGGCGATGCCGCCGGGGCCTTGGCCATCTATCGGCAGGCGGCGGCCCTGGACGATAAGTCGGCTCACTTGCAGGATGAGGTCGGCTTTCTGCTGGCGGTATTGAATCGCCGGGACGAAGCCATCCAGACCTTCGAGCACGCGGTCGAACTCGATCCCAAGTACGCGCCCGCACACTATCACCTGGGCGTGGCGTATTGGCTGGCGCAAGATCGTGCGCGCGGCATTCCGCACTTGGAAAAAGCGGCCCAGCTCGCGCCGGATAACTTCGATTTCCAGAATGGAATCGCCGAAGCGCTCATATCGCAGGAACAATATGCGGAAGCACTACCGTATCTGCGGGTGGCCGCGACGCTGGATGGCAAGCGATGGATTGTATGGAACTCGCTAGGGATGGCGTTGCAGAAGACCGGCGACCTGGCGGCGGCAGCGGATGCATACCGGCACGCGGTGGATTTGAACCCCACCGATGCCGATGCGCGCAATAACCTGGCGATGGCGCTGGTGAATACACGCCACCCCGACGAAGGCATCGCACACTACCGGAAGATTCTGCAGGCGGACCCGAGTTATAACATGGCACGAGTCAACCTGGGGTCGGCGTACATGCAGAAGGGCGATTTCGACAGCGCGATGGAGCAGTTTCGTGAGGCCATCCGCCGGGAGCCGGAGCTGGCGGGGGCGCACTACGATCTTGGACTCGCTCTAAAGAACAAGGACGACATCGAAGCCGCGAAGATCGAGTTGCGGCGCTCGCTCGAATTGGATCCGAGCCTTGCCGAGGCGCACTACACGCTGGGTATCGCATATTGGCAAACGGGCGCGTTCGAGGACGCCGCCAAGGAAATGCAGGCAGCTATCGATCTGCGGCCGGAATACGGCGAGGCCTATTTCATGCTGGGCACTGCGCTGAAGCAGAAAGGCGACATGGCTGCCGCGGAAGCCGCGCTGCGGGCGGCGATCCGCTACAGGCCCGACGATCCGGGGCCGTATAATACGCTGGGCAACTGCTGCGGCAAAAGGGTGATCTGGAAGGCAGCAAGGCCGCGTTTGCCAAGGGCGAAGAAGTGAAGGAAGCCAAAGAGGCCGAACTGGGAAAGCTGCTGCAGAAGAAAGACGCGGGCAAGTAGGTCAGCGTTGCGGTCGGGCGCGCGCGGCTTCCAGGTTGCGGCGGGCGGGCTCCAGTTTGGGATTGAGTCGCAGTGCGGTCTCGAACTCTGTGATGGCCTCGTGAGTGCGCCCCAGGTGGAGCAGCGCGGCGCCAAGATCGTTGTGCAGCTCCGCGTCGTTGGGGCGGAACTCCAGCGATTCGCGATAATGCTCGGCCGCCTCCGGAAGTTTGCCCTGGCCCGCGCTCTCATCGCCCCACAGGCGCAACACCTCGCCCAGATGCTGCGGCGCGCCCGCGTCGTTTCCATCTTCGGCGAGGACTTTGCGGAACTCACTTGCGGCCGGCTCCCAGCGTTCCTCCATGGCCAGCGCGTTGGCAAGGTTGTAGCGCGCGTTGGTGTAACGCGGATTGAACGCCAGTGCGCGCTCGAATAGTCCGGCCGCTTCAGCGAGGTGCCCAGCGGGGAGGAGCGCCGCGCCAAGCGTGTTCAGCGCGATCGCAGATATCCGGACCGCGCTGCAATGGCGCCGCGCAGTATGAGTGACCGCGTCAGTCTGGTCGCCGCGCGCCAGCATCAGGGCGCCCAGGTTGAACTGGGAGGTGAATTCTCCGGGGTACTTTTCGAGGCGATGGCGCATGAGAGCCTCCTGCAACTCCAGGCGCGTGTCTCCTCCGCGCGGGAGCACCTGCAGCCAGAGGTGCGCCATCTCGTCCGTCGCCTGATTACCGCCACGCATGCGCTGCGGAGGTTGATGGGGATTGCGCGGATTCGCGGCCGAGTTGTCGTAATAGTAGCGCATGGAGACAACCGCTCCCTTCGGCAGGAACACCGGCTGCTTGTAGCGGTAGACGGCCTGCCAGTTCGGGTCCCACTCGGGAATGCGAATCAACCACTGTCGCGTTCCGGAAGGCAGCGTGGCGTAGCCCTCCAACACATGGCCCAGGTAATGCGCGTGCGGATAGACCGCAAGCACGTCCATGTCCATGGGCACGACGAAGTCGTCGCTGACGGCGAAATCGCGGTCGCCCGCGGGAATGTCCAGAGCGCCATCGTGTTCGAGTTGCACGAGCATAGGGAACTTCGTGCCGGGGCGATCCGTGAAGTAAAGACCTATAGATGGCTGCACCGTTTCGGGCTTACCGGTGGGCTGCATGTGGACGTTCAGCACCAGGTCCGTGGCTGGATCGACGCGCCATGCCATACCATCCGGCTCGACCCACGGTGCGCCGCCGGGTTTCCAAAACAGAAAATGGCTGTCGGGATCGAAAGCATCGGATTCGATGTTCAGGTCCATGCCGGCAAAGCCCGCGCCCGGCTGCTTTTCTTCGAGGCGGGCGGAGCGGCTGCGGTCAACGAGCACATTGGCGTGATGCACCGCGCGCGCTGTTACCCGGCCGGATCTCGATCGCTTTTACCCAGCGCGCGCCCGCTAGCTTCAACGGCAGAATGAAATTCCAGTATTCATCGGGGCCGCTGGCGCGCAGATGATAAGGCGCGGAAGCGTCCACCACCAGGTCTGGCTGGCCGAGTTGCCAACCGGCAACAAATTTGGGAACGGGAGGAGCATCGGCTGGCGAACCGGGCGGCGCACCCTCGCGAACCCAATCGGCGATGGTCTGGATCTGTTGATCGGTGAGGCGGCGCTCTTCCTGGAATTCTCCGTGGCCGGCCTCCGGAAGCCACGGCGGCATATAGCGGCGCCTGACGACGGTTGCAATCTGCGCGGCGCGCTTGCTGACATCTGCATAAGTGAGCAGAGGAAACGGGCCGGGCTCGCCAGGGCGATGACAGGGAGCGCAGGAATGGTAGACGATGGGGGCGATGTGCTTATAGAAGGTGATCTCGCCGGCCCGCGCCCGGACGGCGAAAATACTAAACGCCAGCAACACACCGCACTTGCCCAGCGGCATCATTCTATTATTGCTCCGCGGAGCGCAGCCGAATGTTCTGGGGCATGAAACGCAGATACGCGCGGATCACACCGCGGCTTTCGGCTTCCTGGCCGGCCCGATTGTATAGTGCAGCTAATTCCAGGTAAGGGTCCGGCTGCGAAGGATCGAGTGCGATGCTGCGGCGCAGCTCTTTGATGGCTTCGCCGGTTTTGCCGGCGCGGCCTAGCGCAGCTCCCAGGCAATAGGCGTAGCGCGCATTGGAGGGCTGCTGAGCCGCGGCGCGGGCGAACAGTTGGGTAGCGAGTGTGAGCTGATTCTGCTGCAATAACACGGATGCCAAGTCTGCCTCGACTACCGGGTCCTGCCGCTGATCGGGCGGCAACTTGGAAAGGATCTGGTAGGAGCGCTGCAGGGCGCCGGCGGAATGTTTGTTGGCCGCCTGGTCGAAATAGGCAAGACCAAGGTCCCGCGCCATGAGCGGCACGGCGGGTTCGCGCCAAGCTTTCAGTTCCGGGCCGGGCGCGCCGGATTGGGGCGGCTGAGCGCGAGGAAGGCGCGGGATGCTGTGGTCTGTGACGGCGGCATGGGCCACGTTGGTTGGACGCAGGCGGGGCATGTGGCAGCTCACGCACTCGGCGGCGGCTGGATGGCGCTGGGCCGAGAAGAGATCGTCATGGCAGGCCAGACACGCCTTGCGGACGGCCTGCGCGCGATCCGGCTCATCCGCGTGCGGATCGTGGCACGTGCCGCACCACAAGCGTCCCCCGCTTTGGCGGGCACATTGGCTCTGGGCCAGCAATTCGCTTTGGCTTACGGCCCGCAATGCGTCGTCAGAGGCCGTGGGCAAATACGTTACGAACACGTTTTCAGCGGCATCGCCCGGATGAAAATCCCACCAATCGCGGCCGGGATTCAATATCCTGACCACACCCTCCAGGTGGCATTGTTCGCAGACGCTGTCGCGGCGGACGGCAAACAGCCTGGCGGGATTCACGATCGATCCGGGCGCGGGGTTCTTCGACTGCGCGGCCGGCGAGCCGTGGCACCGGTCGCAGGAGATTGCCGTAAACGGTGGATCCTCGAATTGGTTCTGGCTCCCGCGGGGAAGTTCACGGCGCCGGCGTGGCAGAAGAGGCAGCCGCTGGAGATCGGTGCGTGAAATCGAGATAAGTATCCGTTTCGTATCCCGGTGTCAGGTCCCAGTGCTGACTTTGTGTGTAATAGGAGGCCGGCGATTGAAACAGGTAGTTCCCACCCGCACCATGTAACTGTAGCCTACGATCCCAGCCCCCACCGAGTAAGCTGCAGGGTATCCGGCAATCACACCGCTCCGCTCCACCGCATGCTCCACCTGGAGCCGCGCGGATGGATGGTTAACGTGCTTCCCGAGGTTTGTGGTCGATGCGGCCTTCGGTGTAGACCGAGGGCAGGCCGACCGACCTGCCCATCGGAGACCGTTCGAAGGCGGCCGTTTCGGAAGGGTGGCACGTGGCGCACGGTCCTGCGCCCCGAGCCGGCAGGGGACAAACCAGCAGTAACAGGCCGTGAGCCAGTCGAGCGATTGCCGCCCGAGATTCATTGAATTAGTTGCCGTCAGCTCGCGGGCTAGAACTTGACATTAGCCGAGAACTGCAGCGTCCTCATCCCGGCGCCGTTCACACCGTTGAAGGCGATGCTTCCGATCTCACCCACCGTGGGACTCTGGACATTGTTGTTCGGCCCTCCGAGATTGGTGTGATTGAAGAAATTCCGCGAATCCATTCGCAGACCGAACACCACCTTCTCCGTGATGTGAAACTGCTTGGATATCGAGAAATCTTCATTGATGAAATGCGGCCCGATCAGAGTATCGATTGGGTAGTTGCCGAAAGTGCCGCTCGCCGGGTACAGGTACGGTCCGCTGGTGCATTGTAAGTTAGGACATCCCGTGATCCATTGGTTGCGGTTCTGGTCCCGGATACACGCTTCCGCTTCCCAGCATAGGACGATTATTCGGTCCAGCGCTCGGTTAGGTTGGGGCCGTAGTTGGACAGGGTCGGCGAAAACGCAATGCCGCTGTAGAACGTGGTGATACTGCCGATTGTCCACCCGCCCAAAGCCGCATCCACCGGCCGGCTCGCTTTGGAACCGAACTGCCTGCCGTGGCCGAACGGAATGTCGAAATTCTGGGCGATCGTCAACTGGTTATGCGGTAACAGGCTCGTTTCGCCATATCCGCTGGCCCCGTTCTGCGGCCCGTAGATAAAGTAGTAATTGGTATCGTAGGAACCGTCCCACGTCTTATCCACCTGGTAGGTGTAGTTCCCCTGCAGCGTCCAACCCTTCAAAGCCCGTACTGTCACAGTCGCCTGGAACGAGTTGTATTGGGCGTTGGTGCAGTTGCAGTAGTAGTTCAGGCTCTGCGTCCACCCATACACCGAGGCGTAAGGTTGTAGCGCCTGCTGAATGTTGGGGAACCACTCGGCTTCATTTGGGTTGATATTATTACTGGTTCCCAGCCAGCCGTGGCGCGTGGCATTGCCCACATAACCCCCGCTCACGGTTACCTTCTCCGTCAGTTGGCGTTCGACGGTGGCGTTGTATTCGTAAACCACCGGCATGGTCATGGTAGCCGGGCGCAGCTTGGGTGTAATCCCATTAGGTAGTGGGAAGGTTCCGTTGGTGCCCACCGCTGTCGCAGCGGGAGGCGGCGGCCCTTGCGAGAGGTTGAACACCGCCGCAAACGGTTGCGTGGACGGATTGTTCACCTGCTGGTAGGCCAAAACCGGCGGGTTCTGGGTCACATTGTGCCCGAAGGTGGAACCAAATGTCCCCAGGTTATAAGACCACCCATAGCCTGCCCGCACCACGGTCTTCTTGGCCATCTGGTAAGCCAGACCGACTCGTGGCGCTAACTCGTGCCAGTTCATGGTCTGAATGCCGTGGCTGGATACGCCGCCCACACCGAAAACGTACATCAGGCCATTCGACAAATTCAGGGTGGCCCCATTCCCCGCGGCGTTCACGCTTTCCGGAAATACCATTTCCCAACGGACACCCAGCGTGGCGGTTAACTTGGGCGTTATCCGCCATTGATCCTGCCCGTACCAGAAGAGCCGCTTTTGGCGCTCCTCCGCGTCCGTGCTGGTGCTCACATACCGCTGCATATTGTTCACGCCGCCCAGCAGGAACGAAGCCATCGCCAGCCCGAACTGAGGCTGTGCGCCCGCGGATGGGACAAAACCGGTGTAAGCATTCGTGAAGTACACCTGGCCGGCCCGGTGACTGTCGCTGGGAACCCGCAGGTTCATCGCGTAGCGCAGGTCCGCGCCAAACTTGAGCGTATGGTTTCCGTGAATCTTAGTCACGTTATCCACGAACTGGATCTGTCGTTCGCTCTGCGTCAGGGGGCAGTTACATTGATTCACGTCAAGCGCATACCCTAATTGTGAATAAGTCGACGACGCTCCGGCGCCGGAATTGCCTACCGAACCGCCGGGGTTCTGGATCTCGAAGGCCGGCATGCCGGAGGTGTAGGTCTTATCCAGGTTTAGCCCGGGAATACCCGCCGCCGTGGCCGGTTGCGTGCCATAGCCGTTGGGCACATCGAACACGTGATACCTCATGTACCCGAAGCGTAATTCGTTCACCAGGGTTGGCGAGATCGTAGAAGTCCAGCCGATCGCCACGCTCTGATTCAGGGCGTTGGAACTGCCGGCGTAGTTGCCGATATCCGGGCCGCCTGCCTGCAAGCCGAACGCGCCCGGCGCCTGCTCGGTATAAGCTGCATAGCTGTAACGGCCGAAAATGGAATTCTTCTGGTTCAGATAGTAGTCCCAGCGGGTATTCCACAGGTTCCCCGTGATGGCTACCGCGCCGCTGGCGTCGTAGTTGTTCTCGTAAGTGGCGCCGAATGCGCTGGTGTTGGGCAGCGGGAAATAGCTGAGGAGCGCCTGGGCCTGTGGGCTCAAGCGGTTGGTGGGGATGGTGTTGTTCGGGAATGGCGTGCGGCCGACACCGGTAGTCTGGTTGCCGGTGGCCGGATCGTAAATCTGGTAATTGGGACTGGCTGCCAGCCAATCGCTCAAGTTGCCGGTGCGGTCTTGCGCCGTCGGCACGGAGGTCACCAGCGAACCACCCTGCGTCTCGCGGTTCAACTGCGTATCGGCGAAGAAGAACAGCTTGTCCTTGATGAGCCTCCCGCCAATCGATCCGCCGAACTGGTTCTCGCGGAAAGTCGGGTTCAAGTTGGTAAACGGATTCCTGCCGAAGTCCGTGAAGCCGGGAGTGTTATCCTGCAAAAACTCGAACACATCGCCATGAAATTGGTTGGTCCCGGATTTGGTCGAGTAACTCGCCACGCCGCCGCCGGTATATTCGAATTCGGCATCGAAGTTCTGGACGGACTGCTTTACCTCGGCCACCGAATCGAAGGTCGGATTAATCACGATGATCCCCAAAATCGGGTCCTGGTTGGTGGTCCCGTCCAACTCGTACCCCATGGTGTCGAAGACCTGCCCGTTCACGATCATCTGAATGCTGCCCTGAGGATTTTCGTCCGAAGCGTGGGCCCATCCAATCGGCGCCGTGCCTGGGTTCAGCAACTCGAACGCCTGCAGGTTGCGTCCGACGCTGGGCAGTTCCGCGATCTGCTGGGCGCTGAACGTCTGTGCGACGTCCGCGCGGTCGGCCTGCAGCAGCGGCGCCGCGGCAGTCACTTCCACTTCCTGCGTGACGTTGCCAACCTGCATGGATGCATCGAACTTGGCGGTTTGGTCCACCTGAACCGTGATCCGACTGGAAATCACTCTCTGGAATCCCTGCGACTCGATGCTGACCTGGTAGTCCCCGGGAATCAGTTGTCCCTTGGAGTAGTTGCCGGATTCATTGGTGGCCGTCTCGGATTTTGTGCCCTTATCCAGATCCGTGATGCTGACTTTGGCTCCCACCACGGCGCCACCCGAAGGATCCGTGACGGTTCCGACGATGCTGCCAAAAACCTGTTGAGCGTTAAGAGTTGTTCCGCTGAAGCAGAATAAGGCAAAAGCAATTCCGATGGCCGACTGGGCCAACTTGCGCAGACTCAGCATTTTATCCCCTTCCTCCATGTGGAGGCGCAACTAACCCTGACTCAGATCTTTACTTGATTAACCCTCGCTAAACTTTTGGAACTGTGGGTAATTGGCAGGAGTTACGACTAGTGAACCAGCTACCGGTTGAGATTCGCCGGCTCGCGTGAATTCGGCTTGTGTTCCCCTGACCAAGCGCATCTTCGGCAGCCTCGGTAGCTGCACAACCCGCCATTCGCCAGCCGCAACCAACTACTCCACGCTTGCCACTGGTCCGTCGGGTCTCCCAAATAACTCTGCTGGCGGTATTCTATCGGCTTAGTTACGAAGCTGTCAATACAAAATAATTAGCAGACCCTTAAAAGAGAGAAAATCCACTTACGCATCATTTACACGTAAGAAAAGATACTAACTACTCCCGGCACTAACGACGGTCCTGAAGCTCGCCAGTAAGTCGGTTGAAAACCGCATTGGTCCACCCGAAGCCTGCTTCATTCGTGCGATAGCCGTATCGGATCTCGGCTTCGGTTGAAGTTCCCCGAGCCGTTACATCATACTTCTCAACGATTACACCGTCCCGTTGGTAAGACTCGCGCACCAGCGAAAGGAAGGCGCGCGAAATGCGATCGCCATCGGCGTTGAATCCGTACCGGCGCAGTCCTTCTACTGCGATCATCTCCAGCGGGGCCCATCCAAACGGCGCGTCCCATTGATTGCCGCTCACGAAAGTGCTGGTCCTCAGGCCGCCAGGCTGCTCGAACAGCGCCAGGTTCGCCTTCACGCGCGCCGCCTGAGCCGTGGTGGCGATGCCCGCCCACAATGGATAGAACGTCGTCAGGAATGGATAATTGCGGCGGACCTTGGCTTCAAAATCGTAGTCCTCATATAATCCGCCGCTCTCGTCCCAGAGCAATCCGTTGATCCGCGCGCGGCGTTGCGCGGCGCGCTCGAACCAGGGTTTTCCCTCGGCGCCTCGTCCCAGCGCTTCCAGAATTTCACCTGTCTGCTGCTCCATCAGGAACAACAGCGAGTTCAGGCACACCGGGTTGTAATGGATGATATCGATGCTGAAAGGGCCAAAGCGATTGGATGGATCGAAGCCGGACTCTCGCATGGACCGGTCGCCCTTGTAAAACAGCGGTTTGAGCTGGTCGTGGGCGCGGTCGTAGTATTGCGTCAAATCGTAATCGCTCACATCGTGGGAGCGGTAGTAATCCTTCACTAGGTCGTAGTGATTGCGCCCTTGAGGGTCTTTCTCGGCCGAGAGCACCTCCAGCGCGGGTCCCTCTCCAAAATCCCAGTAGCGCGACAGTCCGTTGGCTTCGATGAGATGGGGAGGAGAAGTCCAAAAGCGGTGCGTATCGAGAATTGCCGGCAGCGCCTGCGCCAGCCAAGCTTTGTCTTTGGTGGCGACGAACACGGCCAGCACCATTTCCGTGAGAAATGGCGGCTGCGAGCGGGTCAAATAATAGGTGCGGTTGGCATTCAGAATCCGCCCATAATTACGGATTTCATACAGGAAATTATCCACCATGCCCTTGGCCAACGCGGTTTTCCCATCGTGCAGCAAGCCCAGAACAATGAAGTAACTATCCCAGCCGTACATTTCGTTGAACCGCCCGCCCGGCACCACGTAGGAATTCGGAAGATATAACAAGCCCTGCTTTGGCACGGGAGCTCCGGCCGCGGGCAGACGCAGCAGATCGATTTTGTCGAATGTTCCCGGTTCCATCTCCCGCTGCAACTGTTGGCGGATTTCGGCAAAATTGGCGGTGGCGGGGATATAGACGGGCCATCGGCCATCGGGAGGCGCTGGGAACTTCGGATCCACTGCCGCCCGCGCCAGATCCCGATGCGAACGCGTGAGTGTGTCCCACGTCTCCGCGATGTATTTTCCAATTTCGACTCGGGCGGGCGCCACAGCCTGCGCCCAAGCCAGCGCCGGCAATAACAACAAGGCCAGTGGAATACGAAAGAGTATCCGCTTCATCGCAACCCGAAGGTCACCTCCTGCGATACGTAGACGCCCGGCGCCCCCGCTGGCATTTCGATCACCACCGCATCGGCCCCGTCGCGCCGCGCTCCGCTCACGGATGCCAACTGACTGGCGCCGCTCAATATCAACCGGTACTGCGTGCCGGTCAAGCCCGATACGATGATCCGCAGAGTTCGCGATGCTTCCGTCCACTGCTCACCAGTCACCTTCAAGTTACTGCTCGGTTCGGCCAGTTGGACCGGCATCCGCGAAATGGTGTAGCCGAACATGCCCGAATGCCGCAGTGTGACGCGGGTCATACCGGGGTGCGCCTGGAAACGAATGCGCGGATGCCAATCCGCGGCGTGCGTCTCGCTCTCCCAGGTTGTAGCTGAGCCGTCCACTTCGGCGGCAGTCAGCTTGGCGCACCGGGGGTAAGACGGAGCGAATTCGAATGCGACACTCCGCGGCGACGCGTTCGTAATGCTGAGACTCAGCGTGCCTTCGTCGCGCGAGAGGTCGAGAGTCAGTTTGCCCGTTGGAATCCGCACGCCATCGACTCCGATTGTGCGCCAATCCGCGGGCAGGTGCGGAGCAAATTGCACGCGGCCGACACCGGCATCCACCTCCAGGCCCGCGAGGCCGCGGAGCAGCGGCGAGATCACCATCGCCGCCGACCACGTCTGGTGCGGTGAGGCGGTGGACAAAGGCGTCGCCGTGCTTCCGGAGAGCACCTCCGTCGTGTTGCCGCCCGCCATCAGTGCCAGTTGCGCGTTGGCCTGCAAATTGGCGAACGCCGCCTCGGCCCGATGATATCGATACTCGCCCACCGACGCCCAGCCGGTAAACAACGGCCACACAGAACCAAAATGGTATCCCGAGGGATCGTAGAGTTGGCTGTGCGAGGAGATGATGCGCATCCCCCAATCGGCCGCATGATCTTCGCGAGCAAGCTGATCGATCATGGCCGAAGCGTGTTCCTCCTCGGACAGACCGAACCACATCGGCACGGTCGCCAGCACGCTCGGCTCGTCTACTGGTTTACCGGCCGGATCGATACCGAATGCATAGATGTGCGCCGGTTCGCGCCAGAACATTCGCTCCATGGACCGGCGCTTGGCGTCGAACTCCGCATCCAGCGATTGGGCGCGGGCTCCATCGTTCAACACCCGCGCCAGCCACGCCAGCGAACGCAAGGATTCCACATAACATGCCGCCTGGTACAACTCCAGACGCACCGGCAGTAGTGGTCCGCCCTCTACCCAGCCCGGTCCGATGTTGAGATTTTGGGGGAAGCCATCCTTGTCAAACGTGGAGCGCATGAACTCCAGGGCCTTCCACAATCGTGCCGCCTGCTCGCGGGCGAAGGCGGCATCTCCGCTTGCCTGCACATAGTCGCGAACCGCGATAATGAACAGCGGCGTAGCATCGGCGGAATTGTATCCATAGGGAAAATCGCGAAACCACGGCGTCAGAGAAGCGCTTTGCGAGATTTCATGCGGAATCTTTCCGTCGTCCCGCTGGAACTTGGCCACGAACTCGATGGCGCGCCGGGCGCTATCGAAATCTCCCGCTGCCGTCAAGGCGAACGAGGTCCAGAACGAATCGCGCCCGAAGAACCAGGCAAAGCCCGGCCGGTAGCCGCCCTTCGATGGACCATAGCCCGCCACCAGTCCTTCACCCAACAGCGGATTCTGCACGAAACTCTTCACCACGCTGATGCGCGACCAGTCATAAGCCTGTTCGAGTCGCGCGGTCGGGCAACCGCAGCCCGACGGTTCCGGCCAGGTAGTCGCGGTAAAAGCGCGCGGTCTCGTCGACCAAAGCCGCGGGGCGTGCAATCAAATCGCGATATGCCGCCAGCGCCTCATCCAGGCTCTTCAGCGACGCGGCGATGGCAATCGTGCGTTCCGCGGTCCCGTGGACCGTTCCCAAAGTAAATGTGGCCTCCGTGCTCGACGAATAATTGGTGGCGTAGTCCAAATCGACTGGGGCTGCTCCCGGCGATCCCAATACGGCTGCATAGGTCTGACCATCGGCGCCCATACGGTACACGCCCTTGGCCGCATCCCACTGCCCATAACTCGACCCGAACGATCCCGGCCACATCAGTTGAAAGTCGCGCGTAAACCGGAAATCGATGCGCAACGGGTTCTGCGCCTCGATGCCTAACCGGATCAGCACGCCGCTTAGGTTGCGCGGCACGCACAACTCTTCGGTAACTCGAAAATCGTCGGCGCTGTAAATGATGGTGTACGAGTGCAGCCGCCGATACGATACGCCGCGCGATGCTGGCAGCCGGAATCTCGTGTCCGCCGGCGTGAAACACCAGGCGGAAATCGCGTAAAACCTTGAGTGGATAAACGAACGCTTCGAGGTCGCCCTTTTCGTCGCCGAACAATCCCGCTCGCGGGCCGGTGGCATCGGTGAATTCCCAACTTCGCGCCGCCCGGGAGATTTCAGGCTGGCCCCACAGACCTGCACAGGCATCCCAAAGGAGCAGACCGTGGAACACTGACCTCATGTCGCGCTCACCGGATTTCGCCAGCGAAGACGCCGAAAGCGGGCAGCGCTAACTTATCCAAGCTTTCAGCCGGCGAGCTGGAATCGAACGACTGCACAAGCGTCGTCAGGCTCTGCCCGCCACTCCCGATCTTCGCCGCATCATAACTCACAATTTGCGGTGAGTCGCTGCAATTCAGTGTCACCAGCACGATCGCACCGCCCGCCGTACGTACAAAAGATAATACGTCCGGGTTGATTTCATCGACAATTCTCAAGTCGCCGCCGCGCAACACGGCGTTCTGTCCGCGCAATCATGACCAGCATGGATCGAGCCAATCTTTACGGATCTCCATTTTTATATCACACGCGGGTGGCTCGTATGCCATCCCACCGGATCTGTTGCCAGACCAGTCTGAATCCTGAGGAAACGACACGGAATCGTGAGAACTTCCAGTGGAAATAATGTGACCGTTATATCGTCCCGAGGAACGCATCTCGGGCGAGTTAGTCCCGCCCCCCTGCGGTCGACCATTGTGCATCACCCGGCCTCCTTTTCGGATACGGCTTGACGTATTTCTTGTCGACGTCTTTGGGGAAGGCGATTTCGGACGTGAGCTGCCTGGGCCTGTCGCCTTCTCCTTGTCCTCCTCGGCCTTCTCCTCGATGGCCTTGAGGTCAAACGTGCAGCAGTACGTTGTGCCAATCGGGCGGACGAAGCAATAAGTATGGGCGCCGAAGCCTTGTTTTCCAATGGCGCCAGCGCTCTTGAGCGAGCCGTCCTCCTTCGTTTTCATCCGGAGTCGGCTCCGGAATCACTGACGAATTTCATGTCTCGGTGCAGTTTCCATTTTTTCCACCCTGTTTTCTATGAGTTTTGTATGACCCGAGCAGGAGCGCGTCCGCCTCTTCCCGCTCGAAGTGCGCCCATGGGTGAAATCCCCCCAAATTGGTCGACTAGCGCACATTCTGAGTGTTAAGATCAATACTGATGTTCAGTAGTACCCCTGCGGCCGCCGCTTTATCGGGCATCGCCGCACTTCTTCTTTTCACCTCATTTTCCACGCAAACCTTCGGATCGAACCTCGATACGAAGCAACAGGAACGCCAAGAAGCCGCGAATAAGTTCGTAGTCCAGAAACTTCATACCTGGCAAGACCGGATGAATTTGAAGGATTGGAACATCCAGGTCGAACTCGTGCGCGCGGACCAACTCGAACCGAAGACGCTCGGCAACATTCGGTGGGACACCAATATAAAGGCTGCCAGCATCAGCGTTTTATCGCCGCTGGATTACAAACTGGCGTACGAACCGATGTTGAAGGATATGGAGTTCACGATAGTGCATGAACTGGTGCACTTGGAGCTTGCCTCCTTACCCAAGAGCGAGGCAAGCCGGCGAATAGAAGAGCACGCCGTGAACGAAATCGCCGACGCGTTACTGAGACTCGCTCACTAGTCGTCCTGTCAAACGGAGTTCTTAAGCGCGCCGAACATCGTTCGCGGCCTAATCATCGCGTGATCCGCTCGGCCCCTACTCCGGCGGTGGCACAACGGCGACAGAAAGCGCGGCGGAGCAAAACCCCTCGACGCCTCGCGATAGCGCAAAGTGTGTGCCGCGGGCGCCGTCGGATCGGAAACCCTCCCGACCCAACGGCGCCGGCCTGGAGCGAGGCCGAATCGCGGATTCCGGGGGCGATGCATTCCCCCACGTCTACCGATACCGTTCCTACTCTTGCGACTCAAAATATTTTCTCTTCCCGCAAAAACCCTCGCAACGGATTTCGACACCCTCCTAATATCTCGGGAATCGGGCCGCCCCGCACGAAACTCGGCGTCCTAGAGAGCCGTACCCCCAAAAAAAAGAGCCCGCGCGAATCTCCTTCGCATCCCCGCCTATCGTAACGGAATTGATCGCCTAAGTGAGTTGATCCGGTCCCGTCGATCGGCTTCGCGCCGACTGATCCACTCATCAACCCTCGGACTGGCGGCCACCCGGACAGTTTTCAGGAGATAGACATGTTCAACGAGACAATGCGGAGATCCTTCCTTCCCATCGCTTTCCTGATCCTCTTCGCTCCGGCATTGCCGGCGCAAACATCGACTTCGGGCGACATTGTGGGAACCGTGACGGATCCTTCCGGGGGAACGATGTCGGGAGCGACCATCCTGTTGAAGAACAACGGGACAGGCGCAGTGCAGCAGAAAAGCAGTAGCGCCCAGGGTTCATATCGCTTTTCCTTTCTGCCACCGGGCTCCTACACGATAACGGTGAAATCCGCCAACTTCATGACGGCGGAGAAGATTGTGCCGGTCCAAGTGGGCCAGGTGACCACGGTGGATGTCCAACTACCGATCAAGAGCGCTTCCACAAGCGTCGAGGTCCTCGATTTCGCTGTAGGGGTTCAGACCGACAACGGCAACCTTTCGACCACCGTGACGCCGCAGCAATTGGCCGAACTGCCAAATTCCGGCAACGATATGACCTTCTATGCCTTGATCACGCCGGGCGTGGAGATGAGCACCAATGGCGGGTACGGCAACTTTGAGAGCTTCGGGCTGCCTGCTACGTCGAATACTTTTACCGTTAACGGCGCGGTCAACAACGACGTTTACTTGAACCTTGGCAACAGCGGCGCGTCGAACCTGATGCTGGGCTCCAATGCGATTGGCGAAGCGACGGTAGTCAATAACGGCTACACCGGTCAGTATGGCGGTCTGGCCGGTTCGCAAGTCAATTACGTTTCCAAGTCGGGAACGAATTCCTACCATGGCAACGCGATTTATTACTGGAACGGGCGGGCGATGAACGCGAACAACTGGTTCAACAATCAGTCCGGGGATCCCAAGCCCTTCTCGAACGTCAATGAGTGGGCGACCAGCGTCGGGGGACCCTTCCCGAAACAAAAGGACAAAACGTTTTTCTTCGTCGACTATGAGGGTACGCGTATTGTACTTCCCACCAACGTGCTGGCCAAAATCCCCAGCCCCCAGTTCGAAAACGCTACCCTCGCCAACTTGCAAGCCACCGGACAGACGCAGGCGACAACCTTTTACCAGAATATTTTCCATTTGTATAACGGCGCGCCGGGCGCGCCGGGCGCTGTTCCGGTGCCGGGCGGCGGTTGCGGCGGTTTCTCGCTTCTTGGCGCCGGCGTCCCCTGCGCTCTCCAGTTCCGGTCCAACCAGGGCAATTTCACCAAAGAGTACGTCTGGAGCGCTCGCGTCGATCACAATATCTCGGCGACCGACCGCATCTTCGTCCAGGTTCAGCGCGACAATGGAACGCAACCCACTTATACCGACCCGATCAATTCGATCTTCGACGCATTCAGCCCGCAACCTTCGATGAACGGCCAGATTAGCGAAACCCATACCTTCGGTTCCACCGCGGTGAATCAGTTCATCATCACCGGCCAGTATTACAGCGCGCGCTTCGGGCCGCCTGACTACAACGCGGTGTTGGCCGTTTTCCCCACCGTGATCCGTTTCAGCCCGACTTTGTTTTCGAACATAGGCGGCGAAGGCTACAACTGGCCACAGGGCCGCAACGTCACTCAATATCAGTTGGTCGACGATCTGAGTAAGTCGGTTGGCGCCCACACTTTTAAGTTCGGGATAAACTTCCACAGGATCGACTTGAGTTATCTCAGTTATCAGACATTCAGGTTCGGGCGCATCACCGAGCTCAACCTGCTTGATTTCTATAATGGCGGAGGCACGGGGAACTATCTCCAACAGAACTTCCCGCAGGTAGCCGAAGCTCCGTTCGCCTATTACAGCCTGGGCGGATACGCGCAGGACGAATGGCGCGTCACCCCGAAACTCGCTATCACCCTGACACTGCGGGGCGACCACAATTCGAATCCGGTTTGTCAGGTCAATTGCTTCGCGAACCTCGTGGCGCCGTTCAACTCCTTGGTCCACGACCCAAACGTTCCTTATAACCAGGTAATTCAGACCAACCTGCACCAGGCTCTTTCCGACACGACCGCCGTCATCTGGCAGCCGCGCGTCGGTTTTGCCTGGACTCCATTAAAGAAAAAGAATAAGGACAACCTCGTGATACGCGGCGGATTCGGAATCTTCGGCGATGCGTTTCCCGGTCAGGTTGCCGGCGCAATGGCCACGAATACGCCGGTCCGTAATAGCTTCTTGATCAACAACGGAAAGGTCACGCCGGGCGCCGCCAGTAATCTCTTTACGATTGCGACGAACGCCAACCAGTCTCTACTCACCGGATTCGCCTCCGGAGGAACGGTGGGCTCCATTAGCGCTTCCAATCCGTTCTTCCAGCTACCCAACTTCACCACCATGGACGCGACCTATCAACAGGCCCGGTATCAGGAATGGAATCTGGAAGTGCAGTACGCGCTTCCTTGGCAGTTGATTGCCAACGCGAACTACGTCGGCAATCACGGAATCCATGAGGTAATTCAGAACAACGGGCTGAACGGATTTGCCCCCGGTTTCGTAGGACTTCCCAATACCAAACCCGACGCCCGGTTCCAAACCGTTACGCAGTACCAGACTGGCGCTGTTTCGAACTACACAGGATTGGTTCTAGGCGTGCGACGACGCTTGGCAATGGGATTGCAATTCGGCGTCTCCTACATCTACAGCCACGCTCTCGACATGGTTTCCAATGCAGGGTACGACTCCTTCGATCTGAATACAGATCCGAGCATTCTATTCCCTCAGAATCCATATAACATCCGTCAATACAATTATGGGAATGCCGATTATGACGTGCGGCAGTACCTCTCGATTAACTATGTCTGGGAGGATGGAATCCGCCGGCTCTTCAAGAAGGGCGGCCCGAACCTGCTCATGGGCGGCTGGAATTTCTCCGGCACGCTCTTCGCGCGCACCGGCCAACCATTCACAGTTATCGACAGCGCAGCTAGCGGCGCTCTTGCTGGAAACGGCTTTGGCGGCCCTATCTTTGCCACGCCAATAGTACCTGGTTACAACGGCTGTGGAGAGGCGGCTGCGAATCCCGGTGGGTCGTGTCTCGCCGTTTCGCAGTTCGCGCCCAGCACCGGCAATCCAACAGCATTCGGCAACCAGACGCGCAATCAATACCGCGGACCGGGCTTCTTCGACACGGATCTTTCGATTATGAAGAACTTCAATCTTCCCCGGGAATGGGCCAAGCTAGCCGTTGGATTCCAATTCTTCAACCTGTTCAACCATCCGAATTTCGACAAGCCCGTGAACGATATCGCGCAGGGCGTCGGCTCGTTCGGCACAATCCAGGCGCTGGTTTCGCCGCCGACGAGCATTCTCGGTTCGTTCGTTGGCGCGGACGCATCCGGCCGCATTATCCAGTTGAAAGCGCAAGTTGTCTTTTAGAAGGAGGAAGTAACATCCAGCAACACCAAACGCCGCAGGCTCGCGCCGGAGATTCTCTCTAAGATTGTCTTCGGCGCGAGCCCTCGTTCGTTTCTCAGATGTCCTTGTAAATCATCAATCGTTACTTCTTGCCGAATTCTTCCGTCCATTTCACCCTTCGCAGCATCATGACGCGTATGAAGCAGAAATGCCTTCGCCGCTCCTACCGGCTGGTGCGGATGTCTGTGTCCGTGTCGGCCATTATGCGAATCGCCGCCTTGGGAGCAGCCATTTGCGCGGGAGCATGGGCGCAAGCGGGCGACCCGAATGCGGCGGAGCTTAGCACATATGCAGGCGTCTCGACCGGGACCGCAGGAGCCCACTTCGCGATCGGTGGGAGCGCCGGCGGAAGCGTGTACCGTTACCTGATTATCCTCGTCGAGAGCGGCTTTTCGCCGCTGGGCAACTACACGCTGGTGAATCACGAAGGACTCGTGTCGAGGAGTTCCGGGCTTTATGACTTCGACCTTGCCGCACATGTTCGGATACCGATCAAACACCGGTGGGAACCCTACGGCATCGGGGCGCCCGCTTTGCTGTACAACCGCTACCAGAAGCAAGTCATACAGCCGAACGGCGTCATAACTTACGCGTCCGGCAAAAGCGATGTGAAGTTCGGGTTTGAAACCGGTGGCGGCGTACGCTATTACATACACGAGGACTGGGGCATAAGAGCCGAAGACCGGTACATCATCAGCACTCATAACTACAACCGCTTTATGGTAGGAGTGTTCCGTCAGTTCTAAGGGCCGACGGACACTACTTAGCCGCTGTGGCGCGCGCGGGCATCGCGGCAGTCAGATGGGGGCAGGCGAATCGCCCATGGCTTCTAAGAGCCGCGCATAGCCGGCGCGGCTCACGGGAAGCCGGGAACCGTCGGTAAGAATCGCAACGCGGCTCTCCTTGGAGTATGGCTCGATGCGCGCGATCCGCTCGATGTTCACGATCGACGAGCGGTGAATGCGCACGAAGCGGTTGCGGTCGAGCATGGCTTCGAGAGCTCGAGATGGGTCTGCTGCTTCAGATAGCTCTTACCATCGCTGTGCAGCGCAACATAATCGTCCTGCGCTTCGGCGTAATCCAGCTTCTCGATGGGGATCACGTGCACCTTGGCCCCGTCGCGCACCACGATGCGCGTCAGTTCGCGCGGGGGCGCTCTCCACGGGCTTCGTCGCCCGACCGCCCGATTTGGCGCGTTCCAGCGCGCGCTCGAAGCGCTCGGCGGTGAACGGCTTGAGTAGATAGTCGGCGGCCTGCGCGTCGAAAGCGCGCATGGCGTATTGATCGTAGGCGGTGACGAAGATCACGGCCGGCCCGGGTCGATCAGCTCCAGCACCTCGAAGCCATCCAGCTTCGGCATCTGGACGTCCAGGAACACAAGGTCGGGGGCAACTTCGTTGATGGCCTTGACGGCTTCGAAGCCGTTGGCGCACTCGGCCGCGATTTCGATTTCGGGATGGGCGGACAGGAATTCGCGAAGATAGCCGCGCGCCAGTTCTTCGTCGTCGACGAGAATCGCGCGCCAAGGCATGCGATTCAATGTAGCGCAGGTAGGCGCCGGCTGGCGGCAAGACCATGCGTATCCAAAGCCCCATGTGCCATCGATACCCCGCTCCATTCGCCCCAAGAATTGCGTTACCATACCGCACAGTAACCGTTTCGCAACAATCGCTTTGGGGTGAACATAATGAAAAAACTGCTAGGGCTATGCCTTTTTACGGCATGCTTCGGCGGCGCATTGCTTGCTCAGGACATTTCTGGGACCATCGAGGGTTCCGTTCTGGATCCGAGCAATTCGCCCGTCCCGCATGCCAAAATTACTATTCGGAATACGGACCGCAACCAGGTGGTCCGCACGCTTACCACGGACGCGGGAGGCAACTACTCCGCTCCTCTTATTCCCGATCGGCAATTACTCCATCAAGGTGGAAGCCACGGGATTCAAGATGGAAGAGCGCACAGGGATCGTGCTGAACGTGAACGACGATCTGAAGATCAACATCACGCTTCAAGTCGGCGCGGTCGACGGAGACCGTCGAAGTGAAGGCCGATGCCACGCATGTGGAACTCGGCACGCCCGCCAGCGCCACCACCATTGAAGGCACGCAGGTGAGCGAACTGGCGCTCGGCACGCGCAATTACGAGCAACTGGTGTCGCTGATGCCGGGCGTGTCGGCCAACACCACCGACGAACTCTACATCGGCAACTCGCGCCCAGCCGGCACCGCCGCCACTATGCCCTATTCCATTAACGGCATCCGCAACTCGGCCAACAACTGGACGGTGGACGGCGCCGATAACGTGGATCGCGGCAGCAACCAGACGCTTATGACCTTCCCCAGCGTGGATGCCATCGCCGAATTCAAAGTGGAGCGCAGCCTATACACCGCCGATACCGGCCGCGCCGGCGGCGCGCAGATCAACGTGGTCACCAAGAGCGGCGACCAGCCAGTTTCACGGCAGCCTGTACGAGTTTTTCCGCAACGATGCGCTGGCCGCCAACAACTGGAACAACAATGCCAACAAGGTCAATTAGTCAACGGCGAAGTCCAAGTTCCGCCACTGCGCTGGAACGATTTTGGAGGTTCCTTCGGCGGTCCGGTCTACATTCCGAATCATTACAACAAGGACAAGAACAAGACGTTCTTCTTCTTCTCCGAGGAAGCGCGGCGCATTCACAACTACACCACCTCTCAACCCCACGCTGCCGACGCAGGGCATGCTGGCCGGACATATTCAGCCAGCCCGTTTGCATCAGCTACACCACTCGCGTGCCAGCAGATGGTGACCAGCATCCCGTCCAACCTGATCAATCCGAATCGCGGCCGCCTATATCAAGGATATTTTCAGCAAGCTACCGCTTTCCGGCGTCAACACCGTCGCCGCCACCACGGCTCTGCAGTTTTCCCGGTGCAGAATATCTACAACAGCCGCCAGGAAATCGGCCGCGTCGATCACGTGTTCAGCGAGAATTTCAAGATCTGGGGTAAGTTCGAGAACGACGTCATCCCCACCACCGAGCCGGGCGGACTCTTCACCGGATCTGCAATTCCCTACGTGGCGACCACCAATACCAATTCGCCGGGACGCAGCCGCGGCGATCCATTTCGTGAATATTCTTCGGCCGACCTTAATCAACGACGCTGGCTTCAACTACTCGCAGAGCGCAATCAATTCCACGCCGGCCGGGCTGAGCTCCAAGTCGCAACAGCCCGGACATCAACCCCTCCGAGCCTTTTGCCAATACGCAGGGCGTGGTTCCCGAGCTCACGTTCACGAGCGGCTCGAGCCTGGTCGGCTACGGTCCGTATAACGAATACAACAAGAACTTCGCCTGGTTCGACAACCTGAACTGGATCAAGGGCCGCCACACATTTGCGCTTCGGCTTCTCCATGAATCGCTATAACAAGACCGAAAATGCCGCCAATCAGGAAGGCGCTTCGCCTTCTACCAACACGGGCGCACCCACTGGAACCAGCGCCTTCCAGCAATCATGGGCGAATTTCCTGCTGGGCAACGTAGCCACGTTCACCATGCCATCCACGGACATCACGCCCGATCTTTGGGCATGGCAGCACGAAGCCTACGCGCAGGACGATTTCAAAGTGACGCCCGCGCCTGACCCTCTTCATGGGCGTGCGCTGGTCGTTCTTCGGACAGCCGACGCGATTCGCACGGCGATCCTGGACAACTTCGATCCCGGCTCTATATGTCGCGGCCAACGCGCCGAAGATCGACCCCACCACCGGCAACATCATTCCCGGCACCGGCACTAACCCCTCGACCAATGGCATCATCGTCGGGGGCAAGAATTCTCCTTTCGGCGACAAGATCGCGCCGAACGAGTACTACTAACTTCGCGCCTCGTCTGGGCTTGGCATGGGATCCGATCGGCGGCGGCAAGACCTCCATCCGTGCTGGTTATGGCATTTTCTACGATTCCACTCTGTTCGGCGGTTATGAACAGAACATCTTCGCCAACCCGCCGTTCGTGCAAACCGTGACCTATTCCAACGCCAACTTTAGCAACGTCGCCGCGGGTACGCTCGGTGTCTCGGCGTCGCCGCTAGTGTTGCACGCTACGCAGCTTCCGGCCAACGTACCTTATACGCAACAGTGGAGCTTAGACATTCAGCGCCAGTTACCCGCCAATACTGATCCTCGATGTGGCTTATGTTGGCACAAAAGGCACGCATCTGCTGGGATATGTAGATATCAACGAGGCGCCTCCGGGCGTAGCGCTGGCAGCGGGTTTGCATGCCGCTAACGGCAACACCATCTTCACCACGGCGGACGATCCGCGCATCAACGCCGTACGGCCTTATCTTGGATTCAACGCCATCAACACTATTGAATCGGCCTTCGATTCCAATTACAGCGCATTACAGGTCAGCGCGAAGAAGATCATTCCCTCCGGGGTGTTCTCGCGTTCGCATACACCTATTCCAAGGTGCTGACCGACAATAGCTCCGACCGTTCCAATGCCCCTCAGAACAGTTATAACTGGCACGAGGGCGAATACGGACCGGCATCGTTCGACCGTAAGCAGATCATGACGTTGAACTACGTTTATCCGCTGCCGTTCCTGCGCGGCCACAGTATGGTCGATCGCATCGCGGGCGGATGGCAGTTCTCGGGCATCATTTCGGCTTCTACCGGGCTGCCTTCCACAGTGACCACTTCGAACCTTGATTCGGCCGGCCTCGGTCTACTCGGGTCAAGCGGGGCCAGCGCGCGGCCAGATATGGTTTGCGACCCGAATGCCAACGCCCCGCACCAATTCAACGGCATCGCGGCGGCGGGCAATCCGATCTGGTTCAACACCTCCTGCTTCCAGCCGACCCCGCAAGGCGCAGTGCGTCCAGGTAATGCCGGCCGCTACACCGTTCGCGGACCGGGCTACTTCAACTGGGACGCGGCTCTCATGAAGGATTTCGCGCTCACAGAGAGCGGCCGGGTGCGAATGCAGATTCGCGGTGAAGGCTACAACTACCTGAACTGGGTGAACCCCAGCGGCTTCGCGAGCACCAACATTACCAGCACGGTGTTCGGCGAAATCAATGCGTTTCGCGCCGCACGTCGCGTGCAACTGGCGGCGAAGCTGACGTTCTAACCATCGATCGATAAGTACGCAGTCTCAGGCGGCGCTTCGGCGTCGCCTCTTTTTATCTGAGGGCCAATCGAAAATCACTTGCCGGAGCGCACGGAACGCGATTAGTTATCGGTGGGCTTTCGTTCGATGTGATCGATGACAAGCACTTGCCGCGGCTGCTTCTGTGACTCGATTTTGCTCCCTAACAACTTTTCCACGGCTTGCAATGCTGTGACGCCGCCGGGCGGGTCCTGCGCGGTGGAATCGCCGCTTGCCGAGTCTCCGAAATAGCGGCCTTTGGAGGTCCAGGAAATGGCGAAATCGTAAGCGCCTGTGAGGCCCGTTTTGTCGATTACCGGCCGGTCGAAATAGGATCCGGCGAAGTCGCCGACCTTCATGGCAAACTGCGCCATGGTCATATTTTGGCAGGTCAATATGGTTTGCCCTCCGTCCCCTGCTCCACTCTTGCAGTTAGAGCGTACCGACCCATCGGATTCGACCAGCTTGGTTCCGTGTTTGGGCGCGGTAAGAACGTAAACAGGCTGCGGCCGGTCCTCGTAGTGCGTCTTCAATCCGAACCGGTCGCTCAGCAGCGATTGCAGCATAACGCGCATAGATTCGGTGTCGAGATCGGGGGAAGGCGCTTTGGCTGATAAGTCGTAAGTATCGGTCTCGATCCACTTAGGCAGATTCTCCACCTTGCTTTCGACGGTCATAAACCCATATAGCAGCAGGAACTTAAGCGAAATGGCCTCTGCTTCGACCCTGCCGCCGGGCAATCGCCGGAATCGCTGTGTCTCTCCGGGGCGGCTGGGCCTAAGATCGGCAACCTCAAACTGGGTAAACTTCCCCAGCAGCTTCGCGATGTCGGGGACGTTCGGAGTCGGCGTGCGATCTAGGCGATCTACACTGAGCGCTGGCAATGCCTCAATGCCCGGCCCAAGTTTCAGGCCGAGTTGGCCTTCGATTGCTTTGAAGATCGATTGATTCAGTTCTGGCCCGGGGTTTGTTGCCCAATGCAGCGTGAGATCGTAGGCGCCGGTCAGCCCAGTCTTGTCGATCACGGGACGGTTGAGAAAACGCCCGGCCCACTGGTGAATATCGCTCGCAAATTCGTTCATCGAGACGCCCCGGCATTTAGCGGTCATGATGCCGTTTTCGCTGGTGGGCTCGCAGCTTCCGCTGGACGCCTCGGACCGGACGATGCGTACGGACTTCTTCGCAACGGTGAGCAAGAATACCGGCGTCGGCTTCTCCGCGGTGTGGACTTCCAAGTGGAAGCGATCGGCAAGCAGGGCTTGCAACATCTTCTTGCCGGTCTGAGGATCGGGCGAAGCTGAACCCTTGGCGCTGATGTCGAAGCGGTCATCGTCCAGCCAGTTCGGCCCGCCGGCGATGGCGTTGCGTTCGACGCCATACGCCAAGCTGATCGAATCGAGCAGCGTGAAGCCGCGCAGTTCGAGGCGTCCGCCCGCCGTAAACCCGCCGTGCGAGAAATCGTCCTTGCTGGCGTGGATGTCAGCGGCGTCGAATTTTAGCGCTTGACCGGAAGCGAGCGCCGGCAGAAGCAGAAAGACGAGCGGCGTTGTCTTGAGTTTCACCTTACTTCCACGGCGGCAGATTTCCTCCGTTTGACGGAGCAACTCTGGCCCCGGTTGGCTTTCGGCGGGAGCTTCCATCAAGATCAAAGGGTAGACGCCAAGAGCGGCCGATTCGCTTACCTCTTTCATGCCGTCGCAACGCGTTAGTTTTAGTCTCGCGGTGCTCGCGAAGTTGGGCGGTGGATAACTACCCGCGTCGGAAGAACCGGGAGAGTGATTGACAAGTCAAGCGCCGCGCCAAGTCGGACTTTGCCAGGCCGGACGCTTGTCTTACTTCTTCAACTCCGCCTGCAACTGCCGGTAGGCCTCTTCCTCGTAATTCGTTTTGACCCGCTCGCGATTTTCGCTACGCAGGTCGCCGGCGCGGGGACCATCGTGCTTGAGCGCGCGGCCCAGAAGCGCCGTGGCCTCCTGATCGTTCGGGTTGCGCTCGGTGGCGGCGCGCAGGCTCTCCACTGCCGCCGGATACTGAGCGGCGCGCCATTGCGTGAAACCCAGGTTGAAGCGGTAATCGGGATCGGCGCTATCACCCTCGATCGCTTTGGCGAAGCTGACGGCGGCGGCATCGGTCTTCTTCTGCCTCGCCTGCGCGGCGCCCAGATTGTTCCACACTTCGTTGAGCGGCACCTGCTCGGCGACAAGAGCGAAGCAATGCTCCGCGGCGGCATAATCGCCGAGGTAGAAGCGGCACAGGCCCTGGAAGAATTGAGCTTCGAGATAGCGCGGGTCGGAGCGCATAACATGCGCGAACCAGGTGGCGGATGTCTTGTAATCCTTCTTTTCCCAGTAGATCTTCGCGAGCTGAAAGGCGGGTGGCGAGTAGCGTTCGTCGAGCCGGGCCGCGGCGCTGAAGAAGCGCATGCGCTGTTCGGGGGCGGCCGCCAGCAGTCCCCGGATGTAATTTTCCACTGCGTCGATGCGCACGGGCGGGCGGTCCTTGATGAAGTCCGCCTCGGTGAGCGGGGTTGCCGGGTCCAGTTGCTTCAGCGATTGCCAGCCGAGCTTCACCTCGATGGCGGCGAGATCCTCGAGCGCGCCCGATTCGCCGAAATCGGGGCTCAGGTGGGTGTGTTTCAGATCGAGAATGTGTGCGGTGAGGCGGAGCGTGCCTTTGGATTGCGACGGGGCCGCATTCGGCGAGAGCTCGTAAGAACCGTAGACTACGCTGGATGCGTCGAGCGCCTGGCCGATCTTGATGATGGAAGCATGCGTCAGTTCTGCGCCGGGCCGCAGGGAGAGGCGGCGATAGGCTTCGAGGCGGTCGGCGCGGCCAAGGATCAGCATGCCTTCCGAAGCAAGCGAATCGCCGATGGATTCGGCGATGCTTTCGCCGATCCAATCGAGATTTTGCGATTGCGTGTGGTTAAAAAAGGGCAGAACCAGAGTTGTCCCGCCGTGCAGCGCGCCGCACCACAGGGCGGCAAGCAGCGTCAATCGGCGCATTCTTCTTTATTGTAAAGGCTCGCGGCCCAGGAACCCGGCGGCGCGGGCCAGGGCGGCCTCGCACGCGGCGGGGGCGAAACCCTTGAACCAGACAATATCCTCTTCCTTGCGGAACCAAGTCATCTGTCGCTTGGCGTAATTGCGCGTGTTGCGCTGGGCGTAGAAGACGGCTTCTTTGGGCGTCAATTCACCCTGCAAGAGCTGCAGAGCCTGTTTGTAGCCATGCGATTCGAAGGGTTTGCAGGTGGGCGGGTATCCCAGCGCGAGTATGCCCCTCACTTCGTCCAGCAGACCGCCCTCGAACATGGCGGCGCAGCGCGCGTCGAGCGATTGGTACAACTCGTCGCGATCGGGCATGAGACCTATCTTCAAGATTCGATAGCCCTGCAGGGCATCGCGGC
Source organism: Bryobacterales bacterium (assembly GCA_963763545.1). Taxonomy (GTDB): domain Bacteria; phylum Acidobacteriota; class Terriglobia; order Bryobacterales; family Bryobacteraceae; genus PALSA-243. The sequence goes on along the minus strand of CAVXPE010000030.1, from coordinate 569,516 downwards.
CCTCACGAAAAAGCTGGCTCACGGGCCGCCGCGTCAGCAGGCAGACTTCGAGGGCGCGGGTGACTTTGGGAATGTCGTTGGGGTGAATCCTGGCGGCAGCTTCGCGGTCGAACCGGCGCAAAAGGCGGTGCAGCGATCCGGCGCGGCGGGCTTCGCGAGCGGCAAGACGGTCGCGCAATCCCTGATCCCGCGACGGGCCTTCGAACAATCCATCGAGCAGAGCCCGCAAGTAGAAGCCGGTACCCCCGGCGATGACAGGGAGACGTCCGCGCGTCGAGATTTCGGCGATCGCCAGACGGGCCAGGCGGGCATATTCGCCGGCGGTAAAGACTTGGTCCGGGTTGACGATATCGAGCAGGTGGTGGGGAATACCACGGCGCTCGGCGGACGAAAGCTTCGCGGTCCCGATATCGAAATGGCGGTACACCTGCAATGAATCGCAATTGACCACTTCGCCGTCAAACTTAGTAGCTATTTCGAGTGAGAGAGCGCTTTTTCCCGAGCCGGTGGGTCCGGCGACCGCAACCAAAGGCGGCTGGGACGCGTCACCGGCTAAAGGGTGGGTCTCGCGGGCTTGATGCGTATGGGATACCACGGAACCGGTTTCTGGGTTTGCAGATGAGACGTTCCGGGCAATGGCCCGTTATACTATGGTGAAGTGGTGTTCGGCAGGATGCAAGTCCAATGACCGAAAGAAAGTAATATCCGCATGATTCGCTCAGCCAAAGCGCTTTTTCTGACGGCATCCTTGGGGTGCGCCCTTTCGCAAACGAGCTTCGCGCAGGCTCAGTCGAAGGCTTCGATGCCAAACTCCACGCCGGCCGCCGATTCCAAGGCCGACGCCTACTACCACTTCGCGATGGGCCGGCTTTACGCCGAAATGGGGCAGGCGGACAACAGCCGCTCGGAAATCAACAAGGCGATTACCAACTATGAGGAAGCTCTGAAGCTCTCGCCCAACGAGGACGTGATCTTCGAGGAATTGAGCGACCTCTATATCGCCGTTGGCCGGCTGCAGGACGCGATTGATAAAGCCGAGGAGATGCTGAAGCAGAATCCCGACAATCTGGGCGCGCGCCGCATGCTGGCGCACGTCTACATGCAGTCGATTAGCAACGGCCGCAATGGGATTAACGAAGACGCGCTGCACAAGGCGCAGGAGCAATATCAGAAGATTGTGGCGCAGGATCCCAAGGACGCCGAAAGTTGGGTGATGCTGGGCCGCTTGAACGGATATCTGCACAACACGCCGGAAGCCGAGAAGTCCTTTAATAACGCATTGCAGGTAGACGCTTCGAACGAAGACGCCCTGGTGGGTTTGGCCGAGCTTTACGGGCAGATGGGCGATTCCAAGCGCGCCGCCGAAAAGCTGAAGGCGGCGGTGGAAAAGAACCCGAATCCACGGACGCTGTTCGCGCTGGCGCGCGCGTATGAGGATCTGAACGATTACAAAGATGCCGCCGATGCGCTGAAGCGGGCTTTGGAGTTGGGCGCGGATGAAGACCAGGTTGTGCCGGAGTACGCCAAGGCGTTGATGTATTCCGATCAAGCGGAGGAGGCGCTGAAGCTTTATCAACAACTCTCGGCGGCCAGTCCGAGGAATCCGGAATATCAACTCCACATAGCGGAAATCTATCTCTCGCAGGGCGAAACCGCGAAGGCCCGCACCGCTATCGACCGCGCTAAGGTAGCAGCCGGGAACGATGCGCGCGTGCGCTACGCAGAGGTCTCCGTGCTCGAAGCGGAGGATAAAACCGATCAGGCGATCGCGGCTTTGAAGAGCATCCTGGACGATACCGCAAAGAAAACCTATTCCGACGATGAAGTGAAGAACCGCGACATCTTCCTTGAGAAGCTCGCGAAACTATATGTCAAGGCGAATCAGACGGCGCAGGCCGTTGATACTTACCGCCAGATCATCGCAATCGACTCTTCGGCGGCGCCAGCCGTAGAGGTTGCGATCATCATCGTCTACCGCAACGCGAAGGATTTGGCCAAGGCGCGCGCCGAAGCCGACGCGGCCCTGAATAAGTATCCGAAAGACGTAGGGGTGATCGCCGAGCACGCCACTGTCCTTGTCGATCAGGGCAAGGTGGACGAAGGCGTGAAGGAGTTGCGCAACACTTCAAAGACTCCAGATCTCAAGGTCGAGATTGCGATCGCCCAGCTCTACGAAACCGCCAAGCGTTATGGAGACATGGGCAAGGCGTTGGACGCGGCCGAGAAGCTCACGAAAACCGACGACGAGCGGGCGGATATCTATTTCATGCGCGGCGCTATGTACGAGCATGAAAAGAAGCTCGACGAATCGGAGGCCGCATTCCGCAAGGTGCTGGAGATTAGCCCCGGCAACCCCGGCGCGTTGAACTACCTTGGCTACATGCTGGCCGACCGCAACGTGAAGCTCGACGAGGCGTACACGATGGTCAAGAAAGCGCTCGACCAAGATCCGACCAACGGCGCGTACATGGACAGCCTGGCGTGGGTCTACTACCGCCAGGGCAAGTTAAGCGAGGCCGAAGGTCTGCTGATTCGCGCGCTGGAAAAGATCAAAGACCCGACAGTTCACGATCACTTGGGCGACGTTTACTTCAAGGAAGGCAAGACGCCCGAAGCGGTAGCGCAATGGCAGGCCTCGTTGAAGGAATACAAAGACAGTAACCAGGCGGATGTAGAACCCTCCGAGATGGCCAAGGTGACGCAGAAGCTGCAGAGCGCCCAGGCGCAGATGGCAAAGCACGATAAGTAAGGTTTGGGCCCAGGCCGCCTTATCGCGGTTCAAGGGCCATTGCTTAGCTGGTCGACGGCTGTGTCGCCGGCGGATGTTGCATCGCGGGGTTGGCGTCGCTCAGATCCGCTTCAAGTTCGGCGACAATGCTGGCCGCTGCGGCATTTCCTCCTGCGGACGCGCCTACTGCCGCGTTGCTAATGCTGGAGCCGATCTCCGACAGGATGGCCAAATATTCGCTTGGATCGGTTTGTTGAAGCAGTCGCAATCCGCTCATTAATTCCGCGAACTGAGAAAGCTCGGTGTTGTCTGTAGCGGAACCGGACGACGATGGCGCCGTGGGATCCGGATTGCTTACGGACGAGCCAATAGCATTGCCAGACGAGTTCTTATTTTCCGGGCCGAACTGCGCTTGCAAGCCATTGGGAAAGGAACTGGTAATTGAACTCATGCTTCCTTATCGGCCCTAGCAAGCATTTCTCGAAATTTTTCCCGCTGTGGCAGTGCGGAGGCTTTGCCGGCAGGCAACGGATTTGATCCCAGGTTGCAGTATATAGCTGCCTGCCCGCTTGGAGAGTGGCGACCTCGATTCCAAACAGACCGTCGATTAGCAGCAAAATATCTTTGGCCAGCGTCTAGTCGGCGTTCACTTGGTGCGCCTCCCAAAGCCTTCCAGAAATTTACTCCGCCCGCCAAACGGCAATGATCGTTTTGCCAACGGAATAAAGGAACAGCTTGTCAAGAACTCGCGAGACCGGCACGATCCAGTGATCCCAGAATCGAAGTTGAGCTTTGGTAGGCATGGATTGCCGGAGCAATAGCATGTTGGCGGCCGACAAGATCAGGCCAGCGCAATCCAGATATCTCATCCGTTCGAGTCGCAGGCTTGCCGGCGAAATCGCTTCGCAGCATCGGGCGATTGTAACGCCGGAAATGTCCGATGGCGGCATCGAACGGAGAAAAGAGGCGCTGGTGCGCGGGCGATAGGACGATGAGGTGACCGCCAGGCCGAAGGTGCGATGCCGCTTGATTCAGCTCTTCACGGTCGTTGTCGATGTGCTCCAGGACGTCAATGTAGATGATCGTATCGAACTGCTGGTCGGCCAGCGATTCTAATGTTCCGCAGACGGTTTCGTACGCGCGCCGTGGTTCCGTTTCCCGCGAAATTCCTGACTAACTGGCGCGTTGAGCTCAGGATCGGGCTCCAGGCATACCCACCGTCCGGCGCCGCCGGGATCGAGAAACCGGGTGTTCGATCCAATCCCGGCGCCCACTTCGAGGATGTCGCCCTCTGAGAAACGGCCGTATCTGCCGGGACCAGTATGCCTTCCAATTCCACACGGCCGCGAAAAGGTCCAATTCGGAGCCAACATACTTGAATTCACTCATGAGAATAGATGTCCACGGCCTCTTCCACAAACAATGAGTAATCCCGGAGAGGAATAAAGCCCAGGTTCGTCCTGTTGGAAAGCACAAAGAATGTAAAGCTCGTCGCAATCGTGATCATCTGAATCGCGATAATGGCGAGAGTGCCGGTTGCGTAGGTTGCCCACCCCGGTATGGCGCGGTCTGTAAAGAACCGGATCATGGCGACGAGAACCATCCCCAGGCCGGCCAGCAGGGAACCGGCTAAAGAGCCGATCAGAAGGCGCACGCCGACAATGTCCCCGAACACCGAGATGGCGCTGAGACCGTGGGAAACCAAAGCGACGAAGTTCATCCTGGAAGTTCCGGCGATCCGGGTTCCCCGGGGAATCGGGATCATCGTAAAGGGAAGCTTGCTTCGAAATACGGCAGCAGCGTAATGATTCCACAGTTCGCTCATCACGACGAGCGTATTCAGGTACGGGGAGGGCAGAATACTGAAGTTTCCTACCCGTACACTGATGCCCGTCAGGCATCGATGCAGGAATTTGTAGAGATGATAAAAAGATCGAAACACAAAAGATTCCGACCGGCGGCTCCGTTCCGCAAAAATTGCCTTTGCGCCATGAGTGTCGGAATAGGCGCGCAGGAGCTGTGCCACGCCCTCGGGTGTATCCTCTCCATCGGCATCCATCACGACCACGGCGTCGCAGCTGGTGGTTTGTTGAACGTGCACCAGCCCGATGGCGATTGCCCGCTGGTGGCCAAGATTGCGGCGCAGACGCAGAGTCCGTATGGCGCGCACAACAGAGAAGCCACCTTGGAAGTCGTTACGATCGCATCTTTGCACGGAGCCATCATCGACCAGGAGAATCTCCATAGTGCAGGCATCGGAAGAAATGGCTTTGTCAAGCCGCCGGATGAGTTCCGCGGCGGAGGGCCAGTCGTCCCGGAGCGGCATTAGCACTATGAGGCGCAACGGTAGCGCAGCGGTATATGTTGAGCTGGGCGAGCAGCTCGCCCGCCCCGGCGTGCAAAAGATTCAGGTGCGTACGAATGGCTTGGCTCGCCGCTCATGATCTTCATTGCGGATGGTGCTGCCTCACTTCCCGGATCTTAATCTTGGGCAGATCTATGACCCCAACCGCTAGGATGACCGCTTGTTCGAGCCTCCGAGCCGAAATTAATGAAAACACAATATACGATAATACCCCGCGAAGCACACCGCCCGGGCCGGACATACAGACGCGCCAGACGCGCTCGAAGCGCTGCTGGGCGGTGGATGCGCGGGGGGTACGGCGGGAAAAGGGCCTCACCCGACCGGGTCCGTCCGGTGAAGTTTCCAAGGTCTCCGGCCCCAGGGGCAGGTTACGGGTTGGGCTGGCCGAGTCAGCTACACTCGGATGGATGCCGCCGCGCAAAAGACCGCAGGCAAAAAAGAAACCCGCAGATTTTACGAATTCGCGAGCACTCTCCCCGTTCCCATCGGTTGAATGGCTGGGCGGCATTGCGCTCGGCGCGCTCACGCTGTTCTTCCTGATGATGTCCTGGCGCAAGTGGCCCGACCCTTTAATCGATTTCGGTAAGGAACTCTATGTGCCATGGCGTCTTTCGCAGGGCGCCCTGATGTATCGAGACGTCGATGACTACTATGGGCCGCTCTCGCAGCACGTCAACGCCGCGATGTTTGCGATGTTCGGCTCCGGCCTGCTTGTTTTGGTGATCTGCAATCTCCTCATCTTCGCAGCCATCGTGATCACACTATATTTTCTTTGCCGCCGCGCCTGGGGGTCCTTTGCCGCCCTGGTTTCGTGCGCTATTTTCGTTTCCGTCTTTGGGTTCGGGCAATATGTCGGTATCGGCAACTATAACTACGCCACACCGTATTCCCACGAAAGCACGCACGGGCTGCTCGTCTGCTTGCTTCTGGTGTACGCGATCTCGCGCTGGCTGCAGTCTCCCACTTGGGCCCACGCGTTGTGGGTCGGCGGGCTCTTCGGCCTTACAGCCGTGCTAAAGCTGGAGATCCTGTTCGCCGCAGGGCTCGTCTGCGTTGCCGGCATCGTTATCCGATGGTCCGCCCGCGGCTTCATATCGGGATCGGAAGCCTTGGCTGGATTGGCAGGCGCGACCCTCCCGACATTGCTGTTCGCGCTGTATTTTTCCTTTCGTGCGCCGTGGAACGTGGCCCTATCGATGGCGTGCCGGGCCTGGCTGAATGCCGCACATGCCACCGATCTCCTTCAGCAAAGCTTCCTCGGGTTTGATCGGTTCGGCGAGAATCTGATCAGCCACGTCGTGGCCACGCTGATTGCGATCGCGGTGATCGCGGGCATCTGCGCGCTGGCTTGGTTTGCGGACCGCGCTGCCACTCTCACGGGGCGCGCCATCGTCGCCAGCTTAGCTGTTAGCGGGATGATAGCGATCGGGTTTTATGCCATCAACTGGCGGAACGTCGGGCGGTGCCTGCTAGGCCTGATGCTGGTCTACATCATTGCCGGCGCCGTGCCAATCCGTCGTAAAGCGAAGGGTGCCCGCATTTCTGTCACAGTGGCTGTACGCTTTTTGTTGGCGCTATTGGCGGTGGGCCTGCTGGCGCGGATGGCGCTCAACGGGCGAATCTACCATTACGGATACTACCAAGCTGCGCTCGCCGCTGTGCTGATTCCGGCTGTGCTCCTCGGCGAGTTGCCGGCGCGGCTGCATTTCGGACGATGGGGCACGGGCACTGCGATAGCCAGCGCGCTATGCCTACTCCTTCCGGGAGTCATCATTCTGGCGGGCGAATCGTTCAGACTCCTAGCGCTGAGGACGTACGCGGTCAGCGAGGGGCGGGACCGGTTTTACACCTTTCCGCCGCAAATTGATCCCCGGGGAGTGCTGGTGGATGAGGCGAGCAAGAAACTCCGCCAAGCCGCCTCCGGGCAAACGCTGCTCGTTTTGCCCGATGGGGAGATGATTAACTACTTGGCGCGCATGCCCAATTCAGTAGCACCCTTTGAATACTACACGCCGGAGGTGGCTGGCCCGCACGAGCGAATCCTGGTTGAAGAGCTGAGGCGTCATCCTCCCGATTGGGTTGCGATTGTCAGTCGTGACCTGCGTGAATCGGGCATCCAGCGCTATGGCGCGGAGCCGGGGAAGGGCCAAGAGATTGCGCGATGGGTTTCCGAAAACTATCAGCCGGAAGCGTCCCTCGGAGGAGACCCTTTAGATTTTCACCAGGCGGGTTTCATACTCTTGCGGCGCACCAGCAGGCCCATGGCGAGTACGGTGACTAAGTGACACCGATGACAGTCTCCTAAGGATGGCGCGCCAGTCGGCCCACATCGATCTGGTTGGCGTGTTTGCGCTGCCGCCACGATCTCACAGGGGAACTTTTATGTTCAGATGGCCGCGAGTGCCTCATTTCGACGCTCCCGACTCGCCTTTGTGGGGGCGCGGAGGCCTTGCCGGCGATGCAACGCCTCCGCGCTCGCAATCATTTCTTACGCGCGCAAGCGGCGCCTCCGCAGCAGCCACGCGCAACCGGCCGCGGCGAGCCAAGCCGCGCTAGGCTCCGGTGCATTGGCCACCGTGACCTGGAACGGTACGTCCTGACTGAAGGCAGCCGGCGAGCAATTGCAAGTCGAGGGATCGCCCGCAAACTGCTCCCACATCACACGGATCGCCCCGGAATCCTGGGCGCCGGAGACGGCGGACGGATCGATCAGGTATTCGCCGATTCCCGTCTGGGTGGCGTCTGAGAAGGTTTCGGTCCACTGGGCCAACGGTTCCAGCGAAAAGTTCATGGGTCCGCCCTGCGGACCGACGAAATCCGAATAGGCGCCCAGCGAAGGGTTCGTTTCGCCGACGAGGACGGACTCCGTAAACGAAATCCATTCCACCGGGCTGCTGTTGATGATCGTGAAGCCCCAACCGACCGGTTGTCCAGCAAATCCTGTTATGTTGCCGTCCGAGGGATTAAGAGTTACCGTCGCCGCCAAGAGGGAGGCTGGTAGAAGCGCACAAGCGAGACACAATAGTTTGATAATCCGCATATCTTTTCTCCTGATCTAATTCAGTTCGTATTACCGGAACACATAGAACGTAGACTGCCCATGATAGGTCCCGCCGTTCGCCGAGAATTTCACGGTGAACGCGACCCGCGTTGCCGTGTTTGGCCAACTTACGGTCACTACCTGCGAGGCGGACTGGCTCGGCGCAATGGTGCCAAACACCAAGGGTCCGGGCGGCGCCGCGACAACGCCCGTGCCAAGCGCCGTCGTTGCGCTCACCGAATCGATCTGCGCATTGGCCGCGGCTCCGGGACCCGTATTGCTGAGGATGAATGTGAAGCCGCTCACCGCCGGATCGCTATCGTTGCGTGGACCCGCGCTGGCCGAAAGAACCGGAACGCCTGGCTGGAAGTTTGCGATTACGTTGTCAGGCTTGCTTACCGTCAATGCTTGAGGGTCCTGGCTGCCAGTGACGTCGCCTGAGAAGCCTGAGAACGTGAACCCGGCGGCCGCCGTTGCGGCTAAGCTTGCCTGGGCGCCGACGTTGAACCATCCCCCTCCAGCCAGCAAACCGCCCCCGGTGGGGCTGACGCCGATCGTCACTTGGTACTGAAGCTGATAGTTCGCCACATAGTCGGTTATCGCTCCGGCAGTGACGGAACGGCTGGCGGAAGTCGTTCCGTCCGACCAGCCGGTAAAGATGTATCTCGTGCCGGCGGCGGGGTCGATCTCCGTTGGGACGGAGAAGCTGTGTGAAGTTCCTTGGGTCCAGGTAAGAGAGGCCGGGCCAGTGTAAGCCGTACCATCCACCGTTTCCGTGCCGTTGCTTGGCACGTTTGTCTCAACGGTGTAAGTTCCTACAGGCTTGAACACCGCGGTGAAGGTTAGGGGCTTCCCGACGGCCGTGCTGAACGAGTTCCCCGCTGGGACCGACCCCGCTCCCTGAAATGTCGAAAAGACGTAGCCGGAGTTGGCCGTAGCCGTGACAGTTAGCGTCGCGCCGGCCGCGTAATATCCGTCCGCGCTGGCTGGAGAAATAATTACCGAGCCGCCGGCCGCCGGGCTGACCGTTGGCGTTATCAGAAAATATCTCTGAAAATCAGCCATGTAGGTGGCTGGGAACAGCGGAACGGTGACCTGTTGATGCTGGCTTCCGCCGTTCGACCATGAGCTAAAGCGGTCCTGAGTTCCTGCCGCGACCTGGTTAACAGGTGCATCGAGCGTATGCTGATCGTTCGGACGCCAGTTGAAGGTCTGCAACGAAGGATACGACGTGCCATCCACGGATATCGGGTCGCCGCCCCTCGAGTTGACGGTGATCGGCGTCGTCCCGAGGTTGATGGTCACCTTTGCAGGCCCGTACGCGACGCTCGACGGCGTGATTGCAACAGAGACCGTCTGGTCCACCTTGGCGGCGTTTGGGTCCACCGCAATAGTAATCGTGGCGGGCGTTTGCGTCGAATCGGCCGATACTGTGTAGCCCGAACCAAAAACCTGGGCCGTAAATGCAACGTTGCGGCCGAATACCGTACTGAGGTCGACCTGGGCGGGAGACGAAGCCGTGACCGTAACCTGATTCTGCGATGCCACGAAGGAATCGGCGCCCAGCGTAACCACAGAGAAATCAGAGAGGTTATAGACTTGGTTCGGAGGCGCGCTATATCCCAAGACGTTTAACGTCAACACGTCGGTCGCGCCGGGCGTCAACTGGGTCGAGGAGAACTCCTGATACGCCGGTCCCTGCGAGCACGAACCCATGAAGCTGACGCTCTTGAGTGTTCCGCCGGAGGGGATGTTCAGCTGCAACGCGAAAGGGCCCTGAATCGTCGACCCGGTATTGTTTTTAATGATGACGCGATAGGGGCTGGTGGGATCGAAAGAAATAGTCACGGGAGCCGCCGCGAGCGATGGCCCAATCCACTTGCGGCATCCGTTTACGTTGTTATTGAAGAGCGGGTAAGTCGGAGTCCCGTCCGGTTGCGGACCACTTCCGAGTTGCCCGGTGCCCGGATTCCAGCTCTGGCATCCGCCGTTTGTATTACAGCCTGGCCACACGGGGCCGGCGCTTCCCTCGCCAACGCTGGTCATAAAGGGCTGAGTGCCATTTAGCGAGTCCGACCATTCCAAAGGCAGTACATCGAGGAAGTTTTGCGTCAGGCGCACTGCGAAGAATTCGCCGTTTCCACCGATCCCGCCCGTGCCTCCGGTGAAATCGTCCAGGATTGTGGGGTGTCCGTTGGAATCGGTATAGTTGACGCCGTACATTCCGGTCTGGTGTTGGTGTCCGGAAAACAACGCGGCGATGTGATACGGCGCCAGGATGTTCAACAATCGCTGGCGATCGGACGCGCTCCACCAAGGCGTGGTCTGGCCCGTGAAATCGTTGTTATACAGCGAAAAGTAGTCCCAACCGAAGTGTTGGAACAGAATTACCGGCCTGCCTGAGTTACCCACGGAGTTCTGCAGATCCTGCGCCAGCCAGTTGAGGCCCGATCCATGTGTCGGCGTATAGTTGGTCGCCGTATCGGAACCCAAGGATGTACTGCCCGCCCATTCATTCAGTTGGACCATGTGAAAGGGACCCCAGTCCCAGGAGTAGTTATGGCTGGTGCTGTCGACCTTCGCGGCGCAGGAGGCCGCTGTCGCGACATAGTCGAACATACGCCGGCCACAGTTGGCGAATTCGCATTGGCCCTCCACATCGTGGTTGCCCAACCCGGGAAAGACCATGTAATTCAGAGAATCGGTGGTTAGGGCCGGCTCATAGAGCAGCCGGTAGCCGCCGAGATCGGTCTGCTGGCCGTAATTGGTATCGTCTCCGGTGGTCACCACCGCTGCAGGCGCGCCCAGAGGCTTGTTGTCGAATCCTGCTCCCGCCTGTGACCAGTTAAAGCCAAGGGAAGGCAGCAGATTTAGGTTGTAGGTATTGCGCACGTGGTCGGCGTCGCTGGTGCTGTAACCGTTGAGAAGGTGCGTATCCGTGATCACCAGAAAGGTTATGTCTGGACTGGTGTTATTCACCGGAATCGGGAAAATGGTACAGGCCGGCGATGGCAAGTCGCAGTTGTCCTGGCCGGTATACGGGTCAATCGTCAAGCTGCTGTTCGGCGTGCAAGTCGCATGGAAACTGATGCACCCCCTTAGCCCCGGCGATCCGCAAGCGCCGGTTAAATCGCTCCAGGTTTCGATGGTAGTGAAGCTGGTTTGACCCGCGGCGCCGCCGGCGGCGAGGATCAGGATGGTCAACAAATTCCTCAATTGCATGTGGCGCCTCCTCCTGTGAAGGCCATTGCGAGTTTGGCCTGCCGCGCACGCTCCGAGGAAGTAGCGGATGGGAGCCCATCGGGTATTTCGCCCCGCTTACCCCAGGTAAGTAGGATTCCTTACCCCTGTTTTGTCTTTTAGTATCAGTACCTTACAATTGTCGTCATTTAATACGTGCTATTCTGCACCAGTGGCCCCCGAACTCAAGCCGACGGCTCTGAAGGAGGAGGTAACCGGCGAATTGAACCGACTTTTGGCGAGCAGGGAGTTTGCAAACGCCGAACGCCTGGCGCGATTTCTGAAATATGTGGTTGAGAGGACCCTTGCTGCCGACCGCGACAGCCTGAAGGAGTCCGTCATCGGCATCGAAGTCTTCGACCGCGCGCCGGACTACGACCCCAAGTCCGAACCGATCGTACGTACGGAAGCGCGGCGCCTGCGCTCACGGCTGGACGAATATTACCAGGACACGTCCCGCTCGTCGCCGATTCGCATCCTGATTCCCAAGGGCAGCTACGTCGCCATTTTTGAACCGACCGCCGCGGCGGTCGCGGAAAACGCGGAGCTTGCCATGCAAGCCGTCCAACAGATCAATGCGCCCCCATCGGCGAACGCCGGAACCCCGTCGCTCCTATCCGTGAAAGTATGGTTTGCCGCCGTGGCGGCGTTGCTGATCGCGGGCGGCCTGTCCATCGGCGCATTCCTGTTCTTCCGCCACCGGCCTCCTGTTCTGGATCATGCTGCGCCATTCACCACAGGGTCTGGGTCGCAATACAGACCACGATTTTCGCCATCGGGCGACCTTGTGTCGTACGACGGGCAAGACGTGCAGGACCTTCATCGCGGCATCTACGTAAAGAGGGTTGGCTCAAACACGGCGGAGCGATTCACTAAACAAAATGGAATGCAGGAAATGTGCGCTGTTTGGTCGCCGGATGGTAACCAGATCGCATTTCTACGCGAAAGCGGCCCGGATCGGTTTGCCATATTCACCGCTCCCTTTGTCGGTGTAGGCGAGCAGAAATTCGCGGAACTGGGGCGTGGCGCGACTCCCTGGCTTGACTGGTCGCCAAATGGCAAATGGTTCGCGTTCGCCGAGCCGGCCATTAGTGGACACAAATCGTCCATCGTGCTGTTGCCGCTGAAAGGTGGCGAGAAGCGGACTTTGACTACGCCTCCCATAGGCTGGCGCGGAGATAGCCTGCCGGTATTTTCACCGGATTCCTCAAAGATCGTCTTTCGGCGTACTGAACCCCTCTCGGGCCGGGAAGACCTCTATGAAATTCCCGTTAGCGGCGGCATGCCAACGCGTTTGACATTCGACAATCGGGGAATTTCGAGCTTCGCCTTCACTCCCGATGGCAGTCTGGTGATATCGTCGAGGCGAGCGGGGTCAATCCGAGCTCTTTGGTGGAGGTCCCCTGACGGCAGCTTACGGAGGTTAACCTCTTCCGTGGTTGATGCCGGAGGTCCTGCGGTTTCGCGCGACGGAAAGCACTTCGCCTTCTCGCGGATTTTCTATGACGTCAATATTTGGCGAATCAACGCGGATGGCAGCGGCGCGGCGACCCCTCTGATCGATTCCGAACTGGCCGACACCAGTCCCCAGTATTCGCCAGACGGGCTCCGGCTCGCCTTCCATAGCGATCGCTCGGGCGCCAATGAAATCTGGGTCGCGGATAGCAACGGCTCTAACGCTACGCGCCTCACAGACGGCGGAGGTTCGGCATTGGGCAATCCGCGATGGTCGCCCGACGGACGCCAGATCGCGTTCGAATGGCATAAGACGGGGCGCGGCGCGATATATCTTGTGGGAAGCGACGGCGGCCCGGTCCGGCCGTTAGTAGAAGATAACTATCTGAATAGCTTGCCCGCGTGGTCTCAAGACGGACGGTTTGTGTATTTCGCTAGTAACCGCACGGGCCGCCCGGAGATATGGAAGATACCTCTCGGCGGGAGGCGTTCCTATTGCAGTTACTAACTTGCCGGGCTTTTCTTCCGCTGAATCATGGGACGGCAAATATCTGGTCTGGAGCGATCCGGCTAACTATGATGTTTTCCGCCAGCCCTTGCTCTCCGGCATTGGGCATGGGAAGCCGGAGAAGTTACTTACAGGTCGACGCGATGGCGATTGGGGCACCTGGGCTCTTGGCCGGAATGGAATCTACTATATTCAGCGTCGGCCTCCAACCGGCGATGCGGAGATCTTGTACCGCGATTTCACTACGGGACGCAGCCGGTCTATCTACGTGATGACGAAGCCGCCGATTTGGGGCGGCGGCGGCTTAGCCGTTTCGCCGGATGAGAAGAGTATATTGTTCGCGCAGCTCGATCACGACGGGGAAAACATATTCGTGCAATAGGGTGAGCCTACCCTCGCCGCAATGGGCGCCTATCGTTTCGAGATGCGACCCTGGAACCACGCCATAGCCGCAATTGCCGGCAGTGCGATCGCCAATCCAGTCCGCAAACTCCCGCTGATTTGCGAGAGGTACCCGGTTGCCAGCGGTCCCACCGCGCCGCCGAGACTTCCGGCCGCGAACACGATGCCTGAGGGTCCTCGGGTATTGTCTGGTCCGGCTGCGTACTGCGCGACCGCCAACGGATAGATCGGCGCAAGTCCGATGCCGCAGAGGGCGCCTGCCGTCAGCTCTAAGGCGGGCGTCTGCGCCAGAATCAGTGTGATCGCGCCTGCGGCTGCGAAGGCTAATCCCGCGAATATCACGGACGACGGCAATCGTCTCTTCAGCAGTGTAGGAGTAATGGCGCGGCCGGCCAGAACTCCAGCCCAGAAGATGGATGGCGCGGCGGCCCAGAATTGCGCAGTGGCTCGGTTGCGGAGCGCCAGTGAGGCCACCCATCCGCTGACCGTTTGCTCGGTGGCGACATATGCAAACAGGAAGAGGCCGGCCATGATTGCCGCTTGCGAGATTTGCCGGCGGTCACGCGGAGGCAGAACGGTAGGCCGCGGCTGCGCCGTCGTCGCATCCATGGCTATGAGCAAGGCGCAGATCGACAAACCCGCGGCGCCGATCCACCATGTCTCGATGCCGCACCACGCAGTGAGCGCAGGCGCGGCGACGGCCCCAACGCACCAGTTCCAATTCAGCCACACAACAGCGGAGGCGCCGCCCTTTTCGCCGCATGCAAGAGCGAGATTGCCGGCTGGAAGGGCAAATCCCAGCCCGAGACCATAGCAGGCGACGGAGAGAACGCCGAGCGGCCAAGTCGCGAGCGCGCATCCCGCCATGCCAACGGCGGTGAGCGCGAGGCCGGCGACAACCACGCCGCCGTATCCGAAACGACGGGCGAGCGGACCCACGGCGGCGGCGCCCCAGACGGATGTGAAAAACTGTGCAGTGAACAGCAGGCCCGCTTCGGCATCGCCGATGCGCCAGCGCGCTTCGAGCAGCGGCGTCATGGAACCGAGAATGGTGGTAGCCACGCCCGTCAGTACGAAGGCAACGTTGAGCTTGATTGCGTTCACGTCAGATCGCGGTGGCCAATAACCTTCTTCTCTCGCGGCAAAACTCCACCAGTTCCTCCGATACATACCTCGGCGGTCGAGCTGTGAACCTGGGCCGCTCGTCCCAAATGCCCGGTCTCCACTCGCCGCGATCGATCACTACGAATGCGTCCGCGCGTTCCAGGAATCGCGTGCTCGAGTCTTTGAAATCGGCGCACGCGAAATCGAGCGTCATCAAGTAAAGATCGGGCTCAGCCAAGTCCAGCAGGCTATTCGATTCCGCGATCACGTTTTCGTTCTGCGCCAGCAATTTCTTAAGCGGCGCCGCTGCCGCGCGCAATTCGCCCGCTCGGGTACGCAACCAGAACGAGCGGCGCGCCCCCGCCGCGCAAAAATCGGCCGGAATCGGTGGCGCTGGGCTCGTATTCTTCGCTCAGCGCGTATGGATGGTCGGCGTCTGCCTCGCACCCGCATTCCTGGCCGTGATTCGAACACACGCCGTGGCCGTATTGCGTGATCTTGACAGCGGCGAACTGGAATTCGGGCAGCGCGCGGATCAGCCCTTCGGCCACCGACGTCTTGCCGATATTGCGCGAATGGCCGCCAACTACAATCAGCATTAAGCGCGCTCCAATTCCGCCAGACGGCGCTTCAATTCCATCAATTCCCGGCGCAGTTCCGGCAGCCGCGAAAGATTCGCCAATTGTTCCAGATGCTGCTTCAGCGGGCGCGCAGGCGTGCCCCACAAGGTGACGCCCGGAGGCACGATCTTCGAAGTCAAAACTCCGCATCCCGAGCCAAGCACGGCGCGCGCGCCGATCCGCGCCTTGTCGCCGATTCCCACCTGTCCTCCGATCACCGCGTAATCCTCCACCACCACTCCCCCCGAGAATCCGGTCTGCGCGGCGACCACTACGTGGCGTCCGATGCGGCAATTGTGCCCCACATGCACCATGTTATCGAGCTTGGTCCCTTCGCCGATCGAGGTCACGCCGAGCGCCGCCCGGTCCACGCAGGAGTTGGCGCCGATCTCGACGAAATCGCCAATCTCGACTCGGCCAACTTGCGGAAACTTGTGCCATCGATCGTGTTCCATCACATAGCCGAAGCCATCGGCGCCGATGACGCAACCGGAGTGCAGGATCGACCCGCGGCCGATATCGATGTTGTCGTAAACCGTCACGTTGGGATGTAAGATGCATCCTTCGCCGAGAGCGACGCGCTTTCCCACGAAGCATCCCGCGCCGATGGAGGTCGCGACGCCAATGCGCGCGCCGTCGCCTACTACCGCATTGCGGGCCGATGTGGACCATCGCGCCCATCGTCACGTCTCTTCCGACGACGGCGCTAGGGTGGACGCCCGGCTTCAGTTCGGCGGTGGGATAGAAGCGGTTGAGCGCGCGCGCGAAAGCTGTGCGCGGGTCTGGCGCGCGGATCACGGTTCGCGGGGATGGGCTTGGCCATTCGAGCGGAACGAGCAGACATCCCGCGGCTGAGCTGCCGGCCTGCTCGGCGGCCTTGCGCGTGCCAATGAAGGCGATTTCCGACGGGCCGGCGGTTTCGAGCGCCGCCGCCCCAGTCACTTCGATTTCGCCATCGCCCTCAAATGTGGCGCCGAGCCACTCGGCCAGTTCGCGCACTCGCATGAGGCTATGATAGCGGGCGCGGAACGGGGCGGCCTGTTAAGGCTCGCTTCGCCAAACTGCGGCCGTGTCGTCGCCCACTCGCACAAAGATCTCGCCGGGCAGTTCGCGGGGCGTAGGACGATATCGGTAATATCGGCGGGTATCCTGAGGCGGATGAGGGGCGTAGAGAGGACGGAACACCGCACGGAACATTCGCGTATCTAGGATTCGGAGGCGATATGTTCTGCACGCAATGCGGTAACCAGTTGGGGGATAAGGACCGGTATTGTTCCCAGTGTGCCCGGCCCACTGGCCTCGGCCGTCCATCCGGCGTCGAGCGCCCTCTACTCAGGCGCGATCTCCAAAATAAGAAAATCGCGGGAGTGTGCGCCGGGTTCGCCCGCTATCTGGATGTAGACCCCGTACTGATACGCATCGTCTGGTTGGCGTTGGCGTTCGGCGCCGGAGTCGGGTTCATCGGCTACTTGATCGCCTGGATCGTCATGCCGAAAGACCCGGTTCGAACCGAAATCGCGAACTGCGATTTCGCGCGGTACCCAGGTTAACCGCTGCGCGGATCGAAGATATCGGGAAGGTCTCGATAAACCCCCATTTTCGGCGTCGGAAGGTCCGATGCGCGTTTCCCGAGCCGCACGACTTCCAGCCCGACGATCCTCGTGACGATGGAGCTTGAGGCCGTGGCCTGACGTCCAAGGCGTGTGCTCTCGGCGACGATTTCCTCACCGCCAGTGCCCACGGCCAGTACGTTTTTTAGTCCTCGATCTGCTCCGCGTAATCGACCGCGCCGCCCGCATCAGCCGCTCCTGAGACGTCAACAAGCGCCCCCAGACGTTCCCCAGAGCCGCCTAAGAGCGCAGATTCGACCGGAAAATCTCACCAACTCGTAACCCACATCCACCACCTGAGCCCAAAAGCCGCATGAGCTCTGCCCTTCTCATCTCCGCAACTCCTCGCATTCCAAAAGAAACTCTACGCTTGTCTCAGCGCCTCAGCGTTTCTAACGTCGAAAGACGCCCTCACCCCAGCAATGCTAGAATTTGGAGCACTATGCCGCACTTAAGCCGCATCCCGCTCCTCTTTGGAGTCTCTCTAGCCGCGCTTTTCGCTCAGCCCGCCAAGCGCCCGCTCACCCTCGATGACATCGCCAAAATCCGCGAAGTCCGCGACCCGCAATGTTCGCCCGATGGCAAGTGGGTCGCTTATTCCGTCGGAACCATCGACGTGAAGGAGGACAAGCACGATAGCGACATCTGGATGGTCACCTATGACGGCAAGACCGATCTGCGCGTCACCTCGAGCCCGGATAGCGAAGGCACGCCGCGCTGGAGCCCCGACGGCCAATACCTTTCGTTTCTTTCCAGCCGCCCCGGCAAAGCGCGCGGCAGCCAGGTGTGGATTCTCGACCGCCGCGGCGGCGAAGCAGTCCAGTTAACCGACGTCAAGGGCCGCCTGCAAAGCTACGAGTGGTCGCCCGATTCGAAGCGTCTTGCGCTGGTTATCGGCGATCCCGATCCCGACGCCGAACCCGCGGCGGAATCGGGCGCCGCCGGGGGCGCAGGCCGCGGCGGCAAAGCGCCCAAACCGATCGTCATCGATCGCTACAAATTCAAATCAGGATGGCCCCGGCTACCTGCTTTCCGGCCGCCACAGCTACATCTACCTGTTCGACGTCGCCACCAAAAAGCTCGACCGCCTGACCACGGCTAAAGACTACGACGAATCCTCGCCCTCGTGGTCGCCGGACGGCAGACCGATCGCCTTCATGAGCAACCACGCGGCCGATCCGGACCGCGACCCCGAAGGGCAGTTGTACGTTGCCGAAGCGCGGCCCGGCATCGGCGGAGAAGGCGCTCTCCCCGCTCGACATGCCCGCCGGGCGCGGACGCCCGGAATGGAGCCCCGATGGCAAGTGGATCGCTTTCCTGGTCAGCGATGAGAAGAAATACGGCGCCTACGGCATGGAGCACCTCGCGCTTGTCGCCGCCGATGGCAGCGCCAAGCCCACGCTGGTAAAGGCCGCGGCCGATCTCGATCGCGGCGTCTCCGCGCCCCATTTCACCGCCGATGGCCGCGCCATCGACGTTCATCGTGGCCGACGATCGCTCCGCTTATCCCGCGCGTATTCCGTCTCAGCGGCGGAGCGGCGCAGAAGCTGATGCAGCCGCCCATCGTGATGAACGCCCTGCATCAAGCGGGCGGATGCTCGGCCGCTCATCAGCAGCGAGCGATACGCGTCCCAACGAGATCTTCGCCTTCGAGAACGGTTCGCTGCGGCAGTTGACGCATCAGAACGACGAGTTCTTCGCGCAGCTCGATATTCCGCCCACGGAAGACGTCAGCTTCAAGAGCAAGGACGGCACGGAGGTGCACGGCCTGCTGACTAAGCCGGCCGGCTATACGGCGGGCGCGAAGGTTCCTCTGCTGCTGCGCATCCACGGCGGCCCCAACGGCCAGGATGCGCATTCGTTCAGCTCCGAAAAGCAATGGTTCGCCGCCAACGGCTACGCTGTGCTCGCCGTGAATTATCGCGGCAGCTCCGGCCGCGGCCAGAAATTCTCGCGCGCCATCTTCGCCGATTGGGGACATTATGAAGTCGAGGATCTGGAAGCCGGCGTCGATCAAGTCATCAAGATGGGCATCGCCGATCCGGAGCGGCTGGGCGTGGGCGGCTGGAGCTACGGCGGCATTCTGACCGACTACATGATCGCGACCGACACCCGCTTCAAGGCCGCCACCAGCGGCGCGGGCACGGCGTTCACGGTGGCTTTCTACGGCACCGATCAGTACATCATTCAGTACGATTACGAGATCGGGCCGCCGTGGAAGAACTTCGATACCTACGTGAAGATCTCCTATCCGTTCCTGCACGCCGACCGCATCAAGACGCCGACGCTGTTCCTCGGCGGCGAACGCGATTTCAACGTGCCGGTGCAGGGCGGCCAGCAGATGTATCAGGCGCTGCGGAGCCTGGGCATCGACACGCAGCTGATCATTTACCCGAATGAGTCTCACGGCATCCAGCGGCCCAGTTATCAGCGCGACCGGCTGGAGCGATATCTGGGCTGGTATGACAAGTATCTAAAGAAGAGTGCCACAGCGACGGTGGCCGAGCGGGAGAAGTAGGGGATACGGGCGTGAATCCGTAGTTAGGAACCACTGGCCCCACGATTGCAGTTATAGTTTCCAGTTGAAGTGGCGCGAACCGGCGGGACGGCAGCGCTCGAAAGAGCAATGCCGACCCGCCGGTTTCTATTACGGGGTCAGGATCACGGGCGCGCGCCAAATCACAAACTTTTGATTTGTGGGATCAAAAACGTTTACCTGGCAGGTATACGTGCCCGCTTTCATGTTTGCCAGCGGCAGCGCGAAGCGCAGCGGCACCGCCTTTGGATTTGGCGTTCAACCCCTCGCGTGACTTCCAGCGGATCGGTTTGGAACGCCTTCACCTTGCCGCGATAAAACGCTACGCTCGCCACCAGCGGCTGCGTTGACGTCGCCACAGGCTCGTAGGCTTCCAGGTAGACGTACATCTCCTGATTCGTTTTGAATACGCGCGTGACGCTGGGGACCAGTCTTCTTGCCGTCCTGGAACAGCGGGTTCATCGTCAGCAGCTTCTTGTCCTTCTCGGCGTTGAACACGGCCTCGCTGAGAGCCGTGCGCTGGCTGCTCAAGATCACCGAACTGATGGGCAGCACGGTCTGTTGCGTAGTCAGGTCGGGGACGGTGAATGTGCGCTCGAAGGTGCCCATCTTGCCGGTTTCGTTCTCGCGCGCCAGGATCTTCAGCGTGTACGTGCCGGGCGGCAGGACGAAGCCGGTGTCGTAGGCGATGGGACGCTTGGAAAGTTCGGCCGCGGTCTGGCCGTTCAGCTTGATATCGGCGATGTCGCGGACGTTCTGCACGCCTTGCCGGTCTTGGAATCCTTCACCTGGCCGATGAAATCGATCGACGGTCTTCTCCGCGCCGCCCTTCTTGGCGAGCACCAGTTCGCTGCCGGGAATCTTGACCGAAATGGGCACGAAGTAGCGGTCTTTGCGCCAGGCGGAAGTAATCGATTTCAGCCGCCATGTTCGATATCGGTCACGGGGTCGGACAAGCATCAGGGCCTCGGTGAGCTGGCGTTCTTTGTCGGTGGAAGTGAACTTCTTCAACGTCCTTGCCGGCGTAGTAGCCATGCGCGGTAATCGAGCGGCGCATACTTTGCCGTCAGCGTGGGACTTGAGCTTGATATCCACCTTGCGGAACTGGCCGTCCAGCTTGTCGTTGCTGCGAGTAGTAGCCGATGATGTAGTAGCTGGAGATATCTTTCTGCGCCTGCTGGATGCCCATGGACAGGTCGTTGTTATCGAGCAGCGCCTTGCCGCCGGTATCGGAGGCCAGGGTGGAGAGGGTTTCCTGCTGCCCTGGAAATTGCTCTGCGCGGCGCGCGCGCGAACTGCCCGTGTACATGCCGGAGCCGCCCGGCGAGCCCTTGGTGGCATCGCCGAGCGGCGCCGTGGCCACCAGGCCGCGCGCATCGATGGTGTAGAACGCGACGTTGGCGCGGATGGCGGCGTTGATGGTGGCGCGCAACTGCGCCTGGTTATCGATGCCGTTGTTGGTCATGCCGCTGGCGAAATAGACCAGCGCCTTCTTTTCGTTCAGCGAGCCGAGCATTTTGACCGCGGTTTCGAGCGCGGACAACTGGCGGTCGGTATTGAAGATGTTGAATTCGGAATCGTCCTGCGTGAAGGCCGCGCCGGTGTCGGAGGTGCTGTCGTCGCTGGTGGTTTCGTCGAAGCCCTGGCCCTCGCCGATCGCCAGGTTCTTGATGTCCTTGATCAGCAGGTCGCGGTCGTCGGTGAAATCCTGCACCACTTTGACGTCGCTGGAAAAGGTCATGATGGCCACCAGGTCCGACGGCGTCATCTGGCCCTTGAGGAACTTCTGCGCTTCCTTCTGCGCGCGGACCTGGTCGGGAATCGGCATGGAGGTGAGGTCGAAGAACAGCACCAGCAGGCGGCGATCCTTGTACTTGAGGTCGCCGGGCTTTTCGGGCGCGATCTGGTTCGCAGTGAGCGCCTTCACTTCAGGCTCGGCCGGCTTCTCTTCCTTCTTTTTTTCGAGCTTGATCTCGGTGTTGAGGCTGGTATCGACCGTAGCGGTTTCGGAGAGATCTTCGTGATCGAAAATTTTGATGTCTTGCGGCTTGCCGTCTTCGAGGACTGCAAAATCATCCTTCTTCAGGCCCAGGACCGGGTTGCCCTGCTTGTCCTTGACGATAACGGTTTCAATGACCAACTGCTGCGTGACGCTGAACGAAGCCCCGCTATTCGGCACCAGCACGCCGTTAAGCTTTTGCTCCGGGGCGGGCGGCTGCTGTATTTGCGGGGTCGTGGCCGCCGGCGGCGCGGCGGTCTGTTGCGCGGACGCAACCATCAACCAGGAAAGAAACGTGGAAAGGATTGTTCGCTTGCTCATTTAGAAATGGAACCTCGCGGTCATGTTGAAGGAGCGCGCTGCCGCCGCCCCGGTGGGCAGGCCGAACTGCGCCGTCCCGAACGTCATGTTGTAGCTCGTGTAGGCGAAGTGGTTGAGCAGGTTCGTGGCGTCGAAGCGGATGTCGAGATTTTTGCGCTCGCCAACGCGGATGGTCCGGCTGGCCGATCCGCCTACGGTGAACTGGGTGGGCCCGGTAATGATGTCGCGGCCGGCATCGCCATACTGCCCGAGAGGAATGAGAGAGGACGAGAAAGCGTCGATATTGAAAGGATATCCAGGCGTCGCGGGGTAGAGTGGCCCGACCACTTCAGGCCGTAGTTGGCCCGAGATGCCGGTACCTCTGGTAATCGAGGTCAACAAGGGGGTTTCGGGCAATCCGCTGGCAATGCTGACGGTTCGTCACGATGGTCCAGTCTTTCAACACGGTCGCCTTCCAGCCGTGCAACAGAGCGGCGGCGTGCAGGCCCTGGCCGCTCGAGAACTGCAGAACTGCTGAGTGAGACGGTTCGTCTGGTTGCTGGTGGAAAGGGCGCGCTCGGCTTTCAGATCGAGCCAGTTCTGCGCCAGTACGGCCGCCCCTGGCCGCGGCCGCCCAACATGCCGTCGTCCATCAGTTTCGAATAGGAGTAGGCAGACGTTGCCGCCGATTCCGTTTCGCAGGCGACGCTGCACCTGCACGGTTCCGGCCTCATAGCTGGAGTTGCCGCCCGAGGTTTCGTACCTGAAACCGGTGGGCAATCCGACTGGCACGCCAACCGCACCCGCGGGATAAGTGTTCGGTACAAACGTCTGCGGCAGACCGGTACCCTTGACTCCGGCATAGGTCATCGTCACGAGAGTCGAAGGGGTGAAGTTCTGCTGAACGGCGAGTTGCCAGTTCTGGGAATAACCGTTCTTGAAGCCCGGGTCGATGGCAAAGGTATTGGCTGTAGTGCCGTTTGCGGCTTCCACCCGGTTGCCATTCACCAAAATGTTCTGAATGGTGTACGGATTGGTGACGGTGTTGGCGATGGAGAAGCTGGTCGAAAGCGGCGATTGCTGCGCCATGGAGTTCACGATGCTCTGATAGAACGACGTGTTCCAGTAAATTCCGTAGCCGCCACGAATCACGGTGGAGTGTTTCACCCAAGGCCGATAGGCGAAGCCGAGTCGCGGCGCCACGCCGCGCTTATCGGGACGCAGCAGTGAACTCGGGAATCCGAGAGAATCGGCCGATTCGCATCCCGTAACCGTAGAAGTTGCGCACACCGGCGTCGCCGAGGAGAATCCGGGCCCTATGGCCAGATTGACCAACCGGCCTTGAAGCTCGGTGAATGGCTGCGAATAATCCCAGCGCAGGCCGGCGCTGGATGCTGAACTTGGTGGTGACGCGCCAATCGTCGTTGGCATACACATCCCACCAGCGCGTGCGGAAATACTTGTCGGCGTTGCCATAAGCGATGGACGAAGTGTCGGGGATGCCGAGAAGCATGTCGGCCAGATCGTATCCCGAAGTGGTTGTATTCGTGGAGCCCGGCGCCGCGGTGGCCGCGCCATTGAAAGTGAAGCCGCCGCGCGCATTCGATTCATTCACCGGATTGAACTGCTGGAAGCGCAGATCGCCGCCAAAGGTCATATTATGCGTGCCACGGATCCAGGTGACCGCATTGCTGATGGCGGCCGTCTGGTTGCGCTGCAGGGAGGGGCTGCCATCGCTCAAATCGTAGAAGTTCTGCAGATTGATGGCCGGCGGCCCCCAGTAGAGCTGCTGCTGATCTGTACCCTGAATGCCAAGTTGGGAGCGCCACGTTTATCCCCTTGTCGGCGAAGAAGGGATCGGCCGTATTGGTGGACCGGCTGAACGTAAAGCCGAGACGGTCGAAGACCCGCACCGTGAAACGGTGCGTAAAGGCTACGTTCGCATTGATTCCGGAGGAGTTGGTGTTATCCGACGAAATCGAACAGGTTGGGAGTGACGCCGTTCGAGCGCTGCCATCCTACGCCGCCATTGATCTGGTTTTTCTGATCGAAGCTGTGGCTGAAGCGAGTGGTGATGTTGTCGGTATTGGTGGTATTGCGCAGCGCGGACTGATAGTTATAGCGCGCGCTGCCCACCAGGTTCGGCAGCGGATAGTACGCCAGCAGGCCCAATGCGGCCGAGTTGAGGCGCGTGGTGGGAATTACGTTGCCCGCGAAGGGCGTGCCAGTGGTTGGATCGTAGACAATAATCGGCTGTCCCGTGGTGGTGCTGAGCGCGCCCGACAGATCACCCGTGCGCTCCGCCGCCGTGGGAACTTCGCCGAAGACCGTGTTGTCGTTGCGCGAGCGGTTCAGGTTGTAGGTGATGGTGAAGGTTCCGCCCTTAGAGCTATCGTCAAAGAGGTGCGGAATCTTCAGCGGTCCGCCGAACGTGAACCCCGCCTTGAACTTCGCGTAAGCCGGTTTGCCGGCATCGACGCCGGTAATAGATGGGGGCGTCGCATCCCAAACCGAATTATCCAACGTGAAGACCACATTGCCGGTGTATTGCGAGCGCGGGTTGCGCCGGCCGTTGCCGAAGGAGTTCGTGTTGGCGCGTCCGCCGCGTCCAGGACCACGTCCGCCGCCCGGACCGCCGCCGCCGCGACCACCGCGTCCGCCGCCGAAGCCGCCCGGACCGCCGCCCATCATCATCCCTCCGCCGCCGCCACGTCCGCCCGGCCCACCGCCCGGACCACCGGGTCCGCCGCGTCCGCCACCGGGACCAGCGTTAGGATCTCCGAAACCGCCAGGACCCCCCGGGCCGCCGAAGCCTCCCATGTCGCCGCCGCGTCCGCCGAAGCCCCAGTCGTTCTGTTGAGGCATTCCCAAGGCGTCCGAGACGCTGCCGCCGACCACCAAGGCGTCTGAAGAGCTTTGCGCCAAGTCGCCGCCGGTCACGTTTTCGTTGCCGAAGCTATTATCCTGTGTTGCGCCCTGATCGCCCGCGGAGTTTACATTCACGCTCTGAAATCCACCGCCTCCGTTGTTGCCATTGCGCTGCTGGGCCAAGGCGTTGGCGAGGGACGGCCGTCCGTTGTTGGCCCCGCCGCGTCCGTTGCTTGCAGCGGCGGCCGGTGTTGTCGCGGCTGGTTTGTTTTGTGCTGTGGCCGCCGGTTTGGGCGCTTCACCCGCCGCGGCCGTCGCCGGAGTGGAGGGAGCCGTCGCCGCCGCGGTCGTCGCTGGTTTCTTGGCTGCCGCTACAGCGGCATTCAGATCGCTCAACGATTGCACCTTCAAGTCCCAAGTGGGACTCGGCGAGTCCGAGGCCACGCCGATTTCGCGAGTCAGCTTAGCGAAGCCAAGCATCTCGACGGTTATCGTCCAGATCCCATCGGGCAGATCGGCAAAAGCGTAGGCGCCGTTGTCATCGGTGGTGGTGACTTGCGTCTTTTGCCCCGTCTCCGAAGCCGTGACCGTCGCGCCGGGAATGGGTATTCCGTTTGCCTTCACGATGCCGTGATGTTCCGACGCGAGAAGCGCCGTGACGGCGAGCCAGCAGACCAGGACGCGCCCCAAATAGTTGAAAATGCGGTGAGCAGCCATGTGAATAATACTGTCTAGGCGATTCCGCCCATCCGAATGTTACTCAACCGGGCTAGCGAAAATAGTGGAACTAACTGTAATGGACGGGTTTAGGGGTTTTATCTTGATTAGGGTCGCCTTTTCACCCCCAAGTTTCCTTTGTCGCTGTCGCCATCGCGTGCGTGGCGTCTTTGTAGCGTGTAGCGCACGCAACCCCCCTATGAGGGTAGCCATTTTGAACCGCCAAACACATCCTTCACTTTCCACGAAACAGGAACTCCAAGCCGCCGATGACGCTGCGCCCAGGCATCGCCACGCCCTGAATTTCCTGGTATGAGGCGCTAGTGATGTTGGCGATCTGGATAAACGGATGCACTTTCCAATGCGACGAAGCCGCGTAGAAATCCCACAGCGCGTAGGGATTCTGCGAGATGCGGTTGAGCACGCCTACGCGCGTGCGGAAATCGATCTGCCACGGCAACGATCCGGCCCACGCCACCACGGCGGAACTGCTCGGGTAGTTGAAGTTGTACTTCGTCTCCGCGAACGGCACGGTGTTCTGCACGCCAAGCAGCCACGTGTACAGCACCTCAACCGTCTGATG
Source organism: Bryobacterales bacterium (assembly GCA_963763545.1). Classification (GTDB taxonomy): domain Bacteria; phylum Acidobacteriota; class Terriglobia; order Bryobacterales; family Bryobacteraceae; genus PALSA-243. The sequence continues at coordinate 543,441 of CAVXPE010000030.1, read as the reverse complement.
GCGCGCGACCAGGTAGCGCAGCGAGGTTTCGACGCCGGTGAAGTTGAGGCTATCGATATTCAGCGCCTGCCACACCGCGGTGGGCGACGTGCGGTAGTAATCGATGCCGTCGCGCAGCCGGCGCTCGAAGACCGCGGCTTCGGCGCTCAGCCGGCCCGCGGGCACCCAATCGATGCCGGCTTCATAAGTCCAAGCGCGCTCCGGGAGAAGGTTCGGATTGCCCAAATTGGACGGGTCGGAGTAATAGAGATCGGTATAACTCGGGACGCGAAAGGCGCGGCTGGCGGAGGCGCGCACTTTTAGCGCGGGCGATAGCCAGTAGCCGCCCGCCACGGTAGGGCTGAACTCGCCCGAATAGCGGCGATAGAACTCTTCACGCGCCGCGATCGAGAGCGACAGGCGCTTGATGCCGCGCAGATCGATTGCGGCATAGACCGCGCCGCGGCTGCGCGAATGGTCGCCCAGATTGTTGCTCACGATCGACTCGTGAATCGCCTCGGCGCCGTAGGAAATCGTAATGCCGGGCGAAACGGCCTGGTGGCGCCGCAGGGCCGCCTGATAGCTCTCGTCGGCATGATGGTTTGTATAAATGGAGGGATCGTCGCGATACAGAACGTATAAGTCGCTATGCCGGCGGAAAGCGAAGCTGGCATCGGTATCCCGGCCTAGCGCCTGGTTATAGCCCAGCCACCACGTCTTAGTATCTTCCCAAGAGGGATAAGGCCCGTAGAATTGATCGGCGCCGAATGGGTGATCCATGTAAGCAAGAGTCAGATTGCTCGCGCCCAGGCTCGATGTGTAATGAGTGGTAGAGGCGAATTGTAAGTTGCGATAGTCGCGGTCGGGAATGAAGCCGGTAGAGAAATCGCGCGAAAAAGCTAACTGCTCGGAAAGCTTGCCGAAAGTATCGGCGATGGAAACGCGTTCCTGATTCGTGCCGAAGCTACCGATCGCCGTGCGCAGGCGAATTTCCAACTTATCGGGCGGTTCGGTAATCACGTTGACGACTCCCGCCACGGCGTCGGAGCCATACTCGGTCGATCCGGAGCCGCGCAGTACCTCGACGCGGGAAATGGAGTCGAGTGGCACAGGGATGTCCATATCGTGATGCCCAGTCTGGACATCGTTGAGGCGCAGCCCGTTCAGCAGCACCAGTGTTTGCCCGAAGCTGCCGCCCCGAATGGAGAGATCGGTCTGTACGCCATCGGGCGCGCGCTCCTGCAGATCGAGCGAGGGGTCGAGCCGGAGCAGGTCGACGAGCGTGTTCAGGACGATCTCGGCGCCGCGCGCATTCATGATGCTGAGCGAGCGGTCGAGATCGTCGATCGCCAGTGGTTCAAATGTTCCGGTGACGACGACAGTCTGCGGCGGTGGTTGCGGGCTCGCTGGCGCGGGCGTCGAGGGCGGCTGAGTAGGTTGTTGCGCTGGCAGGAGGCCAATCGAGAGAAGGAGAAGGACAGGGATTCGGGATCGCAAGAGTCATTTTACCTTGAGGTCCTGGAAAAAGAGGGAATCGCGGTCGAACGTCATGGGGCTTCGCCGCGATTCCCGAGCCAATGGGGGAGTGGCTACAAACTTGTCAAATGGCTTCTAGCGCAGAGCCAGCCTGACCACCGCCAGCGTGGGGGCCGATCCGTTTTGCGCGAGCTCTTTCTCTCGAGCGGAACGGCTCAGAGCGTGCCCGATGGACCCGTCTCCCGCCCAGACCTCGGCGAGAAAATAGGTGTCGCCGTAGCGGCGGAACACCAGCCGTGGCGGCTCGCTCGGAGACTTTCCGGTCAGGTTGTAAGTGGTGATAGCTTTGGCGGCGTGCATCGTCTTAAGCGCAACCACGGCGCCATTCGAAACTTCATCCACCCGGTAAGCGCCTTCCGGCATGACGGTGGGGCCCACGTAGAAGTTAAACGGCACTTTGACTGTGATGGCTCTGTCTGCCGCATGGACGGCAACTACTCCGGCCAACGCGGTTCCAATTACTAGAATTCGTGCTATCAGGTTTTTCATATTGACCTCCTTATTGTGGTCGCGCCTCTTAAGGCAATGTGGGGGCCAATTAGTAAGTGCTTGATTCTCGTGGAATGTCACCCCGGATGAGGCTGGCCTGCCTATCCGTTCGGATAGCGGGCTAACGATTCGGATAGATCGGCGGTGAGGCAACAACAACACCGCTTGCGATTGCGGCCCTGAATCGCAACGTGGAGGCATAGCGATATCAGGCAGCTTGTTAAGGGACTGGTGAACAAGAGGAGGGCAGTTATTGTAGGAATAAAAAACTCGCGTGAGAAGGTCTAGGTTGACCTTCGCACGCGATTCCCGAGCGAATGGGGAGTGGCCCCGAACTTTTCGGATGGTTTTAATGTAGAGCCAGCTTGATCACCGCCAGCATTGGCGCCGATCCATTTTGCGCAAGCTCTTTCTCTCGCTTGGAACGGCTTAGAGCGTGCCCAACGGGCCCGTCTCCCGCCCAGACCTCGGCGAGAAAACAGGTGTCGGCGTAGCAGCGGAACACCAGCCGTGGCGCCTCGTCCAGAGACTTTCCGGTCAAGTCGTAAGTGGTAATAGCTTTGGCGGCGCCCATCGTGTTAAGCGCAACCACGCCGCCATTAGCTAATTCATTCACCCGGTAAGCGCCTTGCGGCATGACGGTGGAGCCCACGTAGAAAGTAAACGGCACATTGGCCGTGATCGTTTTGTCTGCCGCATTGACGGCAACTACTCCGGCCAGAGCGGTTCCAATGACTAGAATTCGTGCTATCAGGTTTTTCATATTGACCTCCTTATTGCGGTCGCGCCTCTTAAGGCAATGCAGCCTCCAATAAGTAAGTGCTTCGTTTTCCGGCCTCAGATGCGCGGATGCGGCCGGCGCGGCTATCCTTTCGGATAGCCGGCTAACGGTTTGGATAGTCCCAGCGCTATACTGATCGGCGATGCCGGCCGATCGCAACGCGTTGCTCGAACTTAGCGCCGCCATCCAATCGACGCGCGATCTCGAGACCCTCGAGAAGCGGCTGTTGGAAATCATCTCTCGAACCCTATACGCCGATCGAGGGGCGATTCTACTTCTGGGGGAGAACGGCGAGCAATTTGCCTCCGTATGCGGATGGGATTCCCATGAAGAGCGGAATCGGCCCGCCGCGTATAGCCGCACCCTCATAGATCGCGTGCTTCGTGAAAAGTCTCCGCTGCTCTCCAATCGGGACCCGGCCGCGGCGCGCGGTGAAGACCCGATAACGGCGGCGTTATGCGTGCCGCTGGTGGTCTTCGAGAGGATCCGGGGAGTCCTTTATGTCGATAGTACGGACCCCAAGGCGCATTTCGAGCCCGAGCAGCTCGAATGGCTGTCGGCCGTCGGCGGAATCGCGGCGCTCGTTCTGGAGGACTTACGCCGCATCCAGTGGTTGGAAAACGAGAATTGCCGGCTTCGCGCGGAGATTGCGGTCGATCACGAAATGGTGGGCGCGGGGCAGGCGCTGCGCGAGATGGAGAGGTTCATCGCGCGCGTCGCGCCGCTCGATTCCACGGTTCTGATTCAGGGCGAAAGCGGCACGGGTAAAGAGTTAGTGGCCCGCGCCATCCATCGTAATAGCCAACGCGCCGACCGGCCGTTCGTGGCTATTAATTGCGCCGCTATCACCGACACGCTTCTGGAGAGCGAGTTATTCGGCTACGAAAAGGGCGCCTTCACCGGCGCCGCCAGGCAACAGAAGGGAAAACTTGAAGTGGCGGACGGCGGCACGCTGTTTCTGGACGAAGTGGGCGAGCTTGCTCCCTTGCTACAAGCCAAGCTACTTCGAGTGTTGCAGGAACGTGAGTTTGAGCGCGTCGGAGGTACTCACCCCATTCGAGTGAACATCCGGCTGGTCGCCGCCACTAACCGCGATTTAAAGGCCGCCATTCAGTCCGGAGTCTTCCGCCAGGACCTTTATTACCGCTTGAAAGTGGTCTCGCTGTCCACGCCGCCACTACGGCAGCGAAGGGATGATATCCCGTTACTTGCATCTCATTTCGTTCAGATGCATGCGCGTAAGGCGCGGCGGCAAGTGCTGGGAGTCTCGGAGGCCGCCATGGCCCTCCTCATGAATTACGATTGGCCGGGGAACATCCGCGAGTTGGAGAATGCCCTGGAAAGAGCCGTCGTGCTTGGCTCCGCCGAGTGGGTACTACCCGAAGATCTGCCCGAAGAACTGGTCGAAGCCCAGCCCTCCGTTGGGACTTACTACCATGAAACCGTAAAGGACTCGAAGAAGGATCTGATTCTAAAAGCGGTTCAGCAGACCGCGGGCAATTACACCGAAGCGGCTCGCTTACTAGGTATTCACCCGAACTATCTGCATCGCCTGATCCGAAATCTCGATCTGAGAGCCGCGCTAAGCAAGAAATCTGGCGCTTAGGCGAATCAATGCCAAGTTATTGATCCTCGCAAATTATAGCGACAACTAGAACCCCTTAGGAGACGAAAGCGACCCTTGTGAGGCAGGCCTTCCGGCCTGACGCTAGAAAGGCGGTTGTCTTTCTATTGTGCGAAGCTCAGTAGGTTGACCGCCCGAAGTTACCGAGCGCGCCGCTATTTCATTGGCACTCAAGTTGCTCACGTAGACAGCCAGGAACCCTCGATTTCGGTAGGCGCACTCTAAGATCCACGTTTGGTCGTGGCCATCTCAGTACGCCCAGTGATCATACTAATGCGGTTTAACCGGATACGGAAATAAACCAACGCTAGCCGCTCTCTTAAGAGCTGTCGGCATGCGTGTCACTATCGGCGGCCGAAAAACGCTACTTATAGTAAGGGCAAATGTTGACACAAGCTGGAGCTGCAAATGGTAGGGCGCAAGTTATCTCATTACGAAGTCCTCCGGAAGTTGGGCGAAGGCGGCATGGGCGTGGTCTATTTGGCCCGGGACACGGACCTCGACCGGTTCGTAGCGCTCAAGTTCCTCTCGCCGCGGGTGGTGGATTCCCCCGATAAGATCGCGCGCTTCCGACAGGAGGCGAGAGCGATTTCCGCTTTGAATCACCCTCACATCGCAACGATTTATGGAATGGAAGAGGCTGGTGAGTCTACCTTCCTCGTTCTCGAGTATCTTCCCGGAGAAAGCCTCCGCGAAAAACTATCGGAAGTGGGGGCTCGCGGCGAGATCCTGCCGGTCCATCTAGCCATAGATTGGACGATCCAGATTGCGGAAGGACTCGCGCACGCTCACCGTCACGGAATCGTCCATCGCGACGTAAAACCCTCCAATGTATTGTTCGCCGAAGAGGGCAGCCTCAAGATTGCCGATTTCGGTCTTGCCAAGGTCGGCTCGGGTGAAAATGCCGGTCTTACGGAAGCCGGTATCGCCGTGGGTACGCCGCCCTGCATGTCCCCCGAGCAGGCGCGGGGTGAGTTGGTAGATGCACGCTCCGATATCTTCTCGCTCGGCATTATCTTATTCGAATTACTCGCAGGGGAGCCGCCTTTCGTCGGCGCCAACGCGATGGCGCAATTGCACGAGATCGTCTACGCGCCCACGCCCAGTTTGGGCCGACGCCGCGAGGACGTACCGGGCTTCGTCCAAGCCGTCGTTTCCAAGTGTCTCGAAAAGGTCCCGGAGTCGCGCTACCAGAACATGGCCGAAGTTGTCGCCGCCCTTCGCGCGCCGGGCTGCCCACGGGAATCCGGCGAGTTGCGCGACCAGTCCACGGTTACGATGCCGCAGGCTGCGAGCGCCAGGCCGATGCGCAGATGGAAGGCGGCTCTCGGCGCCGTGCTTCTGACCGGGATTCCGTTCGGGGCTGGCATTCCCAACGTTCGTCACCAAGTTTCGAATTGGTTGCAGGTGCGCCCGCTACCTGCCGAAAAGCGCATCGCCGTGCTCGAGTTTACGAATATCGGCGCCGATCCCAAGAACCGGGCTTTGGCCGATGGCCTCATGGAGGTGGTGAGTAACTCCCTGACGAGAATGGAGCAGGGAACGCTGCTGGTAGTACCTGCAACCGACGTACGTAGGGAGCGAGTGACTAGCACCGGCGAGGCTTGGCGCAGACTCGGCGCGAACCTTGCCATTACGGGAAGCGTGGGCAGGAACGGCGACGCCGTGCGGATCACGATCAATCTGGTCGATACCCGTAGCGTCACTCAGTTGCGGACCGAGACTCTGAAAACCGATCTCGCAGACGCCGCGTTATTGGACCGGGTGGTGGATAAGGTAGCTCTGCTGCTCGAGCCCGCTCTTCAGTCGCAAGCTAGGAAGCCCATGAAGGACGATGGAGTTCACACCGCGGGGGCGGAACGGTTCTACCTCGAGGGCCTTGGAGACCTCCGGCTGAATGACCGGCCCGAAGGCATCGACGATGCTATCGGCGCATTCAAGCGAGCTGTAGCTATGGACGGCAAATATGCGCTGGCTTATGCCGCTCTGGCGGAGGCCCAGTGGCGGAAATACAGCGTCATTAGGGATCCCGAATCGATGGCCGAAGCCTTGGTAAGCAGCGATCGCGCGCTGCACTTAAACAGCCGGTTGGCGCCGGTTCACATCACGGCGGGGATGATTCAGACAGGCACCGGGCATTACGAAAGAGCCGTGCGCGAGTTTCAGCACGCGCTCGATCTCGACCCGCGTAGCGCCGATGCCTACTGCGAACTGGCTACTACCTACAGCGCGATGGGCCGCATCGATCTGGCGGAGGCGACTTATAAGAGGGCCATCGATCTGCGGCCCGATGCCTGGTGGAGCCTAAAACAGATGGGCGTATTCTACTTCAACCATGCACGCTACCCTGATGCCGAAAAGTATCTCACGAAGGTCATCCAACTGACGCCCTCGAGCGCGAAGGCCTACAGCAACCTCGGCGCGGTCTACATAAAGATGGGCCGCTACGACGATGCGATCGATCAATTCCAGAAATCGATTTCCATCGAGCCAATCGCCGCCACGTGCAGCAACCTCGGCTACCTCTATTACATGGATGGACGTTTCGCGGATGCCGCTGCACAATTTGAGAAGGCCACCGAACTAATCGGCACCGATTCGGAGTTTTGGGGGAACATGGCGGACGCTGATCGATGGACGTCCGCGCTTGCCGGTAAGGCGCCGGCTGCCTACCGGCGCGCCATCGATCTTGTACAAAAAGAGATTGCTATCAACCCGGCGGACGCCCAACTCCACTCCCGGCTGGCGAACTATTGGGCTGCACTTGGACTAATCGATCCCGACCCGGCGTCGCGACCGAAAGCGCGGAAAATCGCGGCCGCGGAGATCGAGAAGGCCCTCCATCTTTCCCCCAACGATGGAACGGTGCAATTCCGGGCCGCCCTCGTCTATGAACAGATTCACCAACGCGATCGGGCTTTGCGTGCGCTCAAGGCCTCCCTTCGAGCCGGCTCCGAGTGCCTGGAAGAGTTCCGCCGGGCGCCACCGCTCAAAGACTTACGCAAGGATCCACGCTTCAATCGTCTGTTGAATACGCATCAAAACTAGAAAAAGGAGACGCTCATTATGAACCACACTATTCAAATCGAGGTAGACACACGAGGCAGCATGACATATATCCCTTCGATGCTGCGCGTGGCGGCAGGCGACACCGTCCAATGGTGCAGTCCGTCAGGACCGTTCGCCATCATGCTCAAGGACACGAGCCCGTTCACGGAAGGCATGGACGCATATTCATGTGCCGGGCCCTCGGACCCTCTGACTGTCGCCAATGTCAAGGGCCAGTTCCATTACGCAGTTGCGGTGTTCGACGGCTCTCGCGTCCACTTGGAGGCGGGTTGCCCCGTCCTGGTCGTCAATTAATGTGACGTTCAATCGGTACGCCTATATATTGCAAGGTCCCCGAAAGATTGCGCCGGCGTGTAATGCAGAGGGCGGTACGTGTCCCACCAGTCGAGAATCCGCGTCGCCGAATTCTCGCGCATTAACCATGACGTCGAGACATCGACATCGACGATGTACTCCGGCCGGCGCGTTTCGAGATCGTGAATCAGTTCCTCCTGCATGCGCAGCGCATACGGCTGCGGCTCCATGAGTCCGTACATATAGATGTACCCCGTGGCGGAATGGCGGTGCGCGTAGAAATAGATTTCGGGTTCCGAACCAAGGATCGCGATGGGAGTTTCCGCCGCCGTATGCGCCCTCAGATACTCCGCCGCCGGAATCGCTTCGGGGAACGGGTTATCGCCCCATAGTTCGCGTGCAGCTTCGGTGGGCGTTTTGGTGAAAAAGAACTGCCGTTCGGTGAAGAGCGACAGGGTGATCGCGCCCGCGAGAGCCCATCGCGCCCAGCGCTGCGATGCAGTCGCTCCTGCGAGCAGGGCGATGGCCGGCAGCACTGGAATGAAATAGTGTTCCCGGAAGAGCAAGCCCGGAACAGTAGTAAGAAATGAGAACACGAGGAAAAATAACAGAAACGCAGCCTTGCGCGCGCGGATAGCGAGAAAGGCGCCGGCGGCTGCCATCGCCCAGAGAGCCGGGTTGGCGGCCAAAATGTCGGACGCCGTGGACGTGAAATGGCCGACGCCGATGGAGAAGGGAACGCGCATGGCGTAGGCGCGGGCATAGGTAACCGTCCAGAACCAGAAGTTCGGGAAGACGCCCGCGCGCCATAGGATAAGACAGGTGAGCGCGTAGGGCAGCGCAGCGGCGATGGCGAAGCGGGCGATGGCGCGCAATCCCGCGCGAATGTAGACCAGCCAAGCGGCGCCGAAGAGAATGAAGAATACGCCGTGCTGCTTCATCAGGAAGGCGAGGCCGAAGCAGAATCCGGCGCGGGCAAACTTCTTGTCCAAGAGCAGAAGCGTTCCGGGAAGCGCGAATAGAACGACGAACTGCGTAGCGTGCGAGGCCGTTCCCGCGACGCTTGGGCTGATCGAGAGTGCGGCATAGACCGCGGCGGCCGCAACGGCGGAGGCGTCGCCAAGCAAGCGCCGCGCGAGCAGGAACACGAATAGGATGTTGACCGCGTTCACCAGCAGAAGGCCTATGTGAATTCCGACGATGGTCTGACCGAAGAGCGCCATGATCAGCGCATGCATGGCATACGTGCCCGGCAGCTTCATGTTCGAAGCGAGGCTATAGGGCGGGATGCCTTCGAGCATCAATTGCCCGGCATAGGCGTACTCGCCTTCATCGCGCTCGAGCGGCGTGGGCGCGAGACGAATCCGGATCAGCGCGGTGCAAAGCAGAACGAGGATGAGCGCGAGCTTCGGCGACACGTGGCTTCCTATTAGAATAAGACCGTGAACTGGAACGATGCAGCGGAAGATTTTCTGAACCAGGTGCTGGCGCAAACGCCGCGGCCTGTTCGTGACGCCACCGAGTCGCAACTGCGCAGCGCGGCGGAGGCGAAAGCCGATGCCGACGGCAAGAACCGGGTGGGCGTGGAGACCGTTATCGCCGCCTGGGTGGAAAGCACGCCCGAAACGCTACGCGCCGATTTGCCGCGCCAGATGGAACGGTTTGGGTTGGATCCGGAAGAGTATCGGTCGTTGTTGGAATCGTAACGCCATACCTCAGCCCGCTTGACACATGACTCGGATTCCGATATAACGGAAGCCGAATGAAATTCTCGCCCAACCCCGCGCGACAATTTCGCGTGCTCTATCGCGATTTCCTCTCGCGGATGATTGACCTCGAGGTCCTTTCCACGCGCGGCGAGTTGCAGGCCCTGCTAGGGCAGTTCGCGGCCATGCTGGCGGCGCTGAGCTTCGTCTTGACCCTCTATCTTGTGCCGCGCTATGGCACGTCGCCGCTGCCGCACGCGCGGCTGCTGACGCTGGCGTGGCTCGATGAAGAGTTTCTCATCGGAACCACCATGGCCATCGCCGGAATGTTTTCCGTGCTGGCGTGGAATGCGATGATGCCGGACCGCCGGGATGCGCTGGTATTAGGTCCGCTGCCAGTGGGAACCGGGACGATCTGCCGCGCGAAGATTGCGGCGCTCGCCACGTCGCTGGCATTGAGCGTCACGGCCGTCAATGCGTTCACGGGGCTGGCGTATCCGGCAGTACTCTCGCCGGCGGGCGGATTCTTGGGTTTTTTGCGGTCGCTCGCGGCGTACTGGATCGTGATGGCAGCGGCAGGCGCGTTCATCTCTGCGGCGCTGCTGGCATTGCAAGGAATCGCGGCGCAAGTATTGACTTACCGGCTGTTCCAGCGGGCATCCAGCTTCCTGCAGATTGCCGCGTTCTTCGCCATTCTGGGCGTTTACTTTCTGAAACCACCATTGGCGACGGTGGCTGGTCTGACGTTGCCGGCCCATCGGCACTGGATCGAATGGCTTCCCACCTATTGGTTTCTCGGCTTGTTTCAGATGCTGAACGGATCGATGCATCCTGTGTTCGGGCCGCTGGCAATGCGCGCGATAGAGGCTTTGGCATCGGCGGTAGGGCTGGCGGCGATCACGTATGTGATGGCGTACCAGCGCGGCTCGCGGCGCATCGTGGAACAACCCGATATCGCGCCCGGCGACCGTTCGCGCGCGGCATCGGGCGTCGCGCTATGGCTCGCCGCGAGGCTGTTGCCGAAATCGATCGATCGCGCGATTGTGCTTTTCACCGCGCGAACCATCGCGCGTAGCCGGCAGCATCGGTTAATCCTGGCGGCTTATGCGGGAATCGCCCTGGCCATCGCGATGGCATATCTGAAAAGCTATCTCTACGGCGCGGCGCGGACTTGGGGCGACGCGGAAGTTTCACTGCTGGCGCCAAGCGTAGTGATGATGGTCTTCGCCGTAATCGGCGCGCGCGCCGTATTCGCGCTGCCGATTTCCTTGCCGGCGAACTGGATCTTCCGCGTTACGGCCGTCCACAGTCCACAGGCCTATTTTTCGGCGGCGCGTAAGGCGCTGGCGGGAACGGCGGTGATACCAATATGGATCGCATGTGCGGCGATCTATCTTACGCTGTGGCGAGGCGCGCAACCATGGCAGCATCTTCTGGTTCTGGCGTTGCTAGGCGCAATTCTGGTGTTCACTTCGATGCTACGGTTCCGCAAGGTCCCGTTTGCATGTTCGTATCTGCCGGGCAAAGCGAATCTCAAAGTAAGGCTGGGGATGTACGGCATTCTGTTTCTGTTCCTTTGCGACAACGGCGTGCGCGTCGAAGTGGCCGCGCTGCACGCGCCCCGCGGGTTCGTCATTTTGATAGCGATATTGATGGCAGCCGCGTTTTGGGCGTGGTGGCGCACGCACCGGCTTTCGGCGCATCCGGGCGAGAAACTGCAATTCGAGGAACTGCCGGCGGGAGACCTGTTGGCGCTCGATTTGGAGCAAGGTCCGGGCGGCGAGGTTTATATCGACAAGCTCTATTCGGAAGACGCCCCGTTCGTGGCTCGCGAGCCCATAACGCTTGCGACAAGAATCGAGCAGATCGCAGGCGATCTGTGGTTGGGCTTCCGCGCGCTCGTAAAGTCCCCAGGTTTTAGCGCGGCGGCGATCGCGCTGATTGCGATGGGAATCGGCGGCAACACGGCGATCTATTCGATGATTCACGGCGTGCTGACGCGGCCCGCTCCCGGCGTGAAGGCCGATCGGCTGGTGATCTTTGGGACCACCGTGAACGGCATGCCGGAGGAGCCCGAGGGCAGCTACGTGGAGTACCTTACCTACGGGTTCGACTCGCGCACGGTGCGTCCCTTGGCCGCGTCGGGGTTCGGATTCTTCACGCTGGCGCTGAAGGATGGCAGTTACGAGTTGCGCGGGCAGCGCGTGACTCAGAATTATTTCGAAACGATAGGCGTGCCTATCGTTCGCGGGCGGGGATTCACGGCCGACGAGGCTTATGGACGCGCGCCTCTGGCGGCGATTCTCGCGTACCACGTCTGGCAGAACCAGTTCCATGGCGATGCGGCCGCGATTGGGCGGGTGGTGGGGGTGAATGGATGTCCCGCCACAATCGTGGGCGTGGCGGCGCCGGGATTCCGCGGCCTGGAGTTCGCGCCGCACTTTGAGATCGGCGTACCGCTTGAAGGCTATGCGCGGACTTGCGGCGCGGCGGGAAGCCTTCGAACCGCAGCGCTGGAACTGATTGGCAGGCTGGCGCCGCGGGCAACGCTATCGCAAGCGCAGGCCGAATTTGCCGGGCTCGGCAAGAGCTTGCAGCAGGCTTATCCGGACGTGCAACGGGGGCGAATGCCTGAGCTTTCGGAATATTCGGCGACAGCGTTCAGCCCGATACAAAGCGTGCGGATGCGTCTCTTCATGCGGGTGCTGGGCGCGGTGGGGATTCTGACGCTGTTGATTGTGTGCGCTAACGTCGCCAACCTGATGCTTGCTCGCTCGGTGTCACGGCAAAGGGAAATGGCGGTACGGCGGGCTTTGGGCGCTCCTCATGCGCGCATTTTGCGGCTCCTGTTCTCGGAAGGGCTGGTGCTATCGCTAACGGCCGCTGCTGCGGCTTGGATCTTCGCACAGTGGGCGACCAGCGCAATCGTGAAGCTGATTCCGCCGCTCGCTTCTGGCGCGCGCATCGAGCCGGACCTCGCGCCCGATTCCGCCGTGGCGATATACGCGCTGGCGCTAGCGGCGTTGAGCGCGCTTGCTTTCACGGCGGCCCCGGCCATCCGTGCGTGGCGGCAGGAGGTGCTGCCGTGGCTGAAAGCCGGCGAGCGCGGCGTGGTTGCGGGGCGCTCACCGCTAGCGAATCTGCTGGCGGGCGCGCAATTGGCGCTATGCGTTGTGCTGTTGACGGGCGCTGGTTTGGCTTCGCGATCGCTCTACTTGATTGGCACGGCGGATCTGCATTTCGCGAAGGACCATCTGCTGCTGGTGAACATCAACACGTCGGGCGCGGCGCAGGGCGAGCGGCAGAATATCGCGCTGCTGGAGCGGTTGCGCCAAAGGCTGGGCGGCCTGCCGGGCGTCGTGGCGGCGTCCTATGCAAGCGCCGTGCCGCCGGGCAACTTTGGCGGATGGGGAGGGACCGTGCAAGCCCAGGGCGCGGCGCAGACTTTGACAACGGCCGGCCTGGATGCGGGGCCGCGGTATCTTGAAACACTTGGTGTCGCTCTGGTAGCCGGCCGTAGCATTTCCGAGGATGACGTCGCGGGTGAGAGAAAAGTCGCGGTGATCAATCGCCATCTGGCGGATACGCTTTGGCCGCAAGAGCCGCCGCTGGGCCGCGCGCTGATTCTGTTTGGCCGGCCAGTGGAGGTAGTCGGCGTGACGGTGAACGCCGCGATGGCGACAATGCAAGGCGCAAACTTGAACTACGCATTCCTGCCGGAGCAACCAGGTACGGCCAATCCAGGCGGCCGCGTTCTTTATGTGCGTTACGCGGCGGATGAGGCGCGCGTGGCGGCGAGTGTGCGCGCCGCGATCCGCGAGACCGATTCGCGGATTCCGGTCTCGGGCGTACGCACGATGGAGGAGGAAATCGAAACCGACAACGCTCCGCAGATCCTGGTGACGAGCTTGCTCGGCGTATTCTCGACGGGTTCGTTGATTGTGGCGGCGATCGGCCTGTACGCAGTGGTGGCATTCCACACGGCGCGGCGAACGCGCGATTTCGGTATCCGGCTCGCCTTGGGCGCGAGTAGCGGGGAGATTCTGAAGAGCGTCTTGCCCGATGGATTGATGGTGGCGGCAGTGGGCTCGGGACTGGGAGTAGCGCTGAGCCTGGCGGCCGGCCGGTTGTTCGCAAGCTTGTTAGTGGCAGTCACTCCGACGGATTTGCCGACTTACTGCGGAGTGATAGCCTTGGTGACGGGAGTGTCGCTGGCGGCATGCGCGATTCCGGCGCGACGCGCGGCGCGGGTGGATCCGGTGGTAGCGCTACGGCAGGAATAGGGCCGGTTACTCGGCGAGGAATTCAACCTTCTCATAAACGTCGGCGAGTTTCAGGCGGCAATCGCACGATTCTAGCGGAACGACGTCGTCGGGGTCGCGCCATTCAGAAAGATTCCATTTGCCGTTGAGCTGTTTGGTGAATAGTTCCGCGTGAGTACGATCGGATGCCAGCATGAGATACTCGCGGAGCGATTCGATCCCACGGTACTGTTCGAACTTTGATCCACGGTCGTAGCGCTCGGTAGGGGGTGATAGCACTTCGCACGATCAGGCCGGGGTTGAGCAGGGTGTCGTGGCGCTCGTCGAGGAACTTCCGTCCGCCGAAAACCACCACTTCATCGGGATATGTATAGAGATTAGAGGACGTGCGAACGCGCATGTCATTGGCCCAGTTTTTGCATGGACGGGAGCGAATTTGCAGCCAAAGAAGTCCAGAAACGTTCCTGCAGATGTCATTATGCGGCTCCGTCGCGCCAGCCATAGCATACATCTCGCCATTCCAGTATTCACTTCGGAATTCGGCCTCGCGTTCTATCGCCAGATACTCCTCGGGGGTTAAAAAGATCTTCGGTTGCGTGGACATAGGAGTTTCAGATAGTAGTACCAGCATTTTCCAACCCAGAAATGAGCCTGAAAGTGGAAAATGATTTCAATAGGGAGCAAGCCTGAAAGCCGGATTTGATTCCAATACGGAATGAGCCCGAAGGAATGGGTCTGAGAGCTGCTGAGCCCCCTTCCCAGGCCAGCAATGTAGAGGCTTGGGGGCGAAGCGGGAGAAATCGACTCAAGCAAGGAACCGCACTCGCTTGAGCAGATCGAGCTTGGCGGTTTGCATTTGCCGGGCGGCCTCGGTGTCGCTGTGCTGGCAAGCGAATTTCCGCAACAGTGCTTCGGTGACGCGTTTCCAGCGCTGCGGGGAGAGCGCATCGGCTCGGCTAGGCGATTGGCAGGACTTCAATATAACGCGAGTAGTTCAGAAGTTCGCTTCTCCGCCTGTGCGGAAGAATTTGTATAAAACGGGGCTTTAAGGGAAGAGCGCTGCTGATAAGAGCGAATCTGACTGTGACGGAGAACATTCCACTACAAAAACCACTACAGTCGCCAAAATAAGAAGGCTGGACCATCTTCCCCCAGCCAATTAAAGCATTTAAAATCTTGGTGCGGATGAAAGGACTTGAACCTTCACTCCCTTGCGAGAACTAGAACCTGAATCTAGCGCGTCTGCCAATTCCGCCACATCCGCACGATGGGTGAACTCCCATTTTTTCAGACCTCGGTGCCGGAGTCAAATTTGCGACTAAATTTGACCGGGGGTCGCCCGTTACGATACCATGTGAATGCGGGGTGGAGCAGTCTGGTAGCTCGTTGGGCTCATAACCCAAAGGTCGAAGGTTCAAATCCTTCCCCCGCAACCAATCTTTTCAATAAGTTACAAGTTCCAAGACGCACTTCCAAAACCCGCTCTAGACCTGGCCTAGACCCAATACTGTTCACTTAACCAACATTTCCATGATATTCTGTTTTAGGGCGAATGCCTCCAACAGGGAGGTGTCCCATGCGCGTTGCCACAGTGGAGTCAACCACACTTGCGACGGTTGGCTACGACGAAAACCTGAAGCGGCTGCAACTGGAGTTCTGTAGCCGGGCGGTCTACCTGTACTTCGGCGTTCCCGCGGCGGTGTTCGAAGCGCTGCTCGACGCACCTTCGAAGGGCCGGTATTTCAATGGGGCCATCCGCGGACGTTATCCCTATCGTCAGATCCTGGCCTCCCATCCGGCTCCGCAGAGTGCGGAAGTAGCGGCCCGGTGCGATCGTTAGGAGACACTCATGGCACGCACTCTGGCGGAGTTGCCGGCCGGCAGCCGGATCACGGACTACATTAGCCTCGGCGTGATAGCCAAGTTCTTTCCCGTCGAGAAAATCCATGAGGTCCTGGAACAGACCAGGCGCGCCAGTGTCCGCGAGCGCGACTTGCCGGCGCATGTGGTGGTCTATTACGTCATCGCGCTGGCGCTCTACATGCGGTCCTCCTACCGTGAAGTCCTGCGCTGCCTGCTGGAAGGCGTGCAGTGGCTGCTCGATCCTTCCGCCAAGGTGAAGGTGGCCGGTAAATCCGGCATTTCCCAGGCGCGCAGCCGGCTGGGAGCCGAGCCACTGAAGAAACTCTATGCTGCGGTAGTGGCTCCCATTGCGGAGAAGCGCACCAAAGGCGCTTGGTACCGGCAATGGCGACTGGTCAGTTTGGATGGCAGCACGCTGGATGTCGCCGATACTGCGGAGAACGACAAGGCCTTCGGGCGTCCGGGTTCCAGTCGAGGGTCCAGTGCTTTCCCCAAGATACGATTTGTAGCACTGCTGGAGAATGGGACACACGTGCTGTGGGGCGCGCACATGGATCGATACGCGACCGATGAACTCACGCTGGCTGAGGAAGTGATTCCTTTGCTCGGCAAAGGAATGCTGTGTATGGCCGACCGGTTCTTTCCCGGTTACAAACTCTGGCGCATGGCCGCCAAGACCGGAGCGGACTTGCTCTGGCGCACGCGCCAGAATGCCCATCTGGATGTGGACAAACGATTATCCGATGGCTCTTACCTCAGCCGGATCTACGCCTCCACCTCCGATCGGCGGAAACGGCGTAATGGGATTGTCGTGCGGGTCATCGATTATCGTCTGAAGGACGTGAAAGACGCTGATCCCCTGTACCGCCTAATCACCACCATACTGGATCACGAGCAGGCGCCGGCCAAGGAATTGGCTGCCCTATATCACGAGCGTTGGGAGATCGAAACCACCCTGGACGAACTGAAGACCCATCTGCGCGGCGCTCAGATTGTATTGCGCAGCAAGACGCCAGAACTAGTCCAGCAGGAGTTCTTCGGTCTGCTGATGGCGCATTTTGCCATCCGCGGCCTGATGCACGAAGCCGCCCTGAAGGCCGATGAAGACCCCGATCGGCTGTCCTTCGTCCACTCCGTGCACGTTGTCCAGCGACGGATGGCGCGCTACGGCGCTATTCCCCCCTCGGCAGAGAAAAGTGTTCCACGAAGCAACCCTCGACGAAATTCTTGAGGAGCGCGTTGTTTCGAGCCGCAATCGGATCAACCCGCGCGGCGTGAAGCGCAAGATGAGCAACTACCCTCTGCGGCCCCGCAAGCGCCAGCGCACGCGACGGCTGGATGTAGCCAAGCGGATCAGGATCGTTAAATGAACAGTATTGGGGCTAGCCCCGTCTACGGCGAAAAGGACGTGCTGATCCGTTATCTCTGTCTGGATCTGCTGTGGAGGCCGATCCGCCGCCTGGCCCGCTTCGTGCTGGTCGAACATCCGGACCGCGGACGCATCGTGTTCCTGTGCACGGATCTGGATCTGAACTCGATCGAGATCATCCGGCTCTACGGCCTGCGCTTCAAAATCGAGTTCTCCTTCAAGCAGGCCGTCCGCACGCTTGGCGCCTACGGCTATCACTTCTGGATGATGACCATGGACCAAATCGGCTCCCGCTCTGGCGATCAGTATCTCCACCGCAAGACCGACCGGTACCGCGATGCCGTCCGGCGCAAACTCGCCCCCTACCATCGCTTCATCCAGACCGCTCTGATCGCGCAAGGGGTCCTTCAATGCGTTGCCACGGCTGCGCCTGCCCTGGTTTGGTCCAGCTTCGGCTCCTGGCTTTGCACCATCAGACCCGGAATCCCACCTTCCGAGCTGGTCGTGATGATCGCTCTCAGAAATTCACTCCCCGATTTTCTCATCGCTTCAGGTTCGGGCGACTTGTTAAGGAAATTCCTGCGCGACCGGCTCGATTTAACCAGGGCCGAGGGGTTCCGCCTGGCTGGCTAACCAAGAACGAGGTAGTCTTGAGGTATTATCTGCCGACCACATAACGAGGCCGGACGGATTTACGGCCGCGGCCTCGCGATCCAGCGGGCGGCGTTCGGCCCGGCCGATCCACAGACACGCGCGGCCGCCAAGCGATACAGCGCGCTTGCAAAAAAGATGATAGCGGAGCCGCCGAATTAGGCGTCCGGCGGTTCGGCAAATTGGCCTTGTCAAAACAGCTCGGGCGGAATCGGTGCGGCGACAACGTATGCGCGAGGTGTGTCGTTCCAAGGCGCCTGATATCGTCAAATATCGGTAGCTATTCCTAGTAGGTCTCAATCGGAAAGCTCTCGATGAACTTCTCCAGGTCGGCGTCGGACGCTACGAACGCTCTTGGATACCGCAGCAAACGGTATCCCTGGGCCGCGTGGCGGCCACGGAGAAAACGGGGAAAGGTGCATTCCTTTCCGCTTACGCGGCGCGGCTCGTGGTGGAAGAGAACTTCAGCGGCGCGGGGGCGGCGGACGTTCTCCTACCAACGGCTCGCCGCGCTCGACTTCCTCTGAAGATGAGCGTATATTCTGTTACGAAACGGACAAAAACGACTCTTCCGTTCGCCGCGCATTTCTGATAGTGTTCGCGAATAGGAGTCAGCAATGTTGAACTCGCTGCTTCGTTTGTGGTATCGACTTTGCGCGTGGATGCAACGACGCCCCGCGGCGCCAAAGCGCCTCACCGTGGTTTCGCAACCGTATCATCCATCAAATCTCCACGCCCGTCGTCACTAGCACTGGCGCTGGAACTCGGACAACAGGTCCTTGATCAACAAACATCGACGGAATCAAACGTAGGCTTGCAGCGCGGGCACTTCGGCGGGTAGGCGACTCCTCGTGCAAGTTGCGCCCCCGAGACACTGGCAGGGTGGGAAGGATCGCCGGAGCAACTGGAGGCCAGACGGATAACGGCGAGGAGAATCCGCACGCCGAAACATGGAATGAGGGATATGAAACAAAGCGTTCCAAAATCGGTTGACGAGTACATTGCCGCGCAGCCCGAGGCGCTGCGGCCGAAGCTCGAACAGGTACGCACCGCGATTAGGAGGGCCGTTCCGGAGGCAGTGGAGAGCATCGGGTATCGCATGCCCGGATACAAGCTGCACGGAAAGCCGATGCTGTATTTCGCCGGCTTCAAGGAACACTATTCGCTGTTTGCCGCATCGGGGACGTTTTTCGCGGCGCTCGAAGATGAACTCAGGGGCTATGAGCTGCGAAAGGGGACGGTCCAGTTCCCGCTCACCAAACCGGTTCCGGTGAAGCTCATCGGCCGGATCGCGAAGCTGCGTGCGGCTGGGATCGCCGCCACGACGAAAAGGCCGCCAGTAGGCCGAGAGAAAGAAAGGCGCAAGTAGGCCCCAGTAGTGCGGGCCATCGAAGGTTCGTCTCCGACGACAGGTATCCACATTCGCGTAGTTATCGTACCGCCCGATTCTGATAAACGTCTGTGGATTGCGGAGTTTCAGTCGGCGGCGGTAATTGACTCCGGAAGAGTTCAAGGAATGCGGACCGCCTTAACCCGGGGCGGGTTTTGATAGTACCACTTGAAGGAAGCCACTCGTGTATGCGCAGACACGGTGCAGTTGGGGGGATCGAATGGCGGAAGTCAGCGAAGAGGTAGAGGCGGTTTTTGTGCAGCGGGCGTGTCACCGCCGATCGCGACATTCTCATCCAGTTCCAGGCGCAGATAGTCCCAGACCACGCCGCTTTGCAGATCCCCGGCCGGCACGGTAAAGGTCATCGTATTCTCTCCCGGCTTTAGCAGCGCGGCGTCGAACTTCAGCGTCCGCTCCTGCCACAGGCCCTGGTCGGTGTTGTAGCGAATGGCGTCGGTGTTTCTCAGCGGCGCGTTGTCCGCATCGCTGCCGCTGCCGATCGCCCCGGCGCTCTGCCCGTTCACCGCTACAGCCAGCCCGCCACGCATTCCATTCACGCCCGCCAGCCCCACGCGGAGGGCGGCCCGGCCCTGCGCCTGCTTCGCCATGTTGAATTTGATGGTCCACACCGTCTCCCGGCCGCGGCCGTAAACCGCCCAGGGGCCGTGCTGATCGGTCTGCGGATACTGATCCAGCGACTCGGCTTTTACCCAGCCGAAGCGCTGGTTGGCCGGATCTTTCGCGTCCGGATTCACAAATGCCAGATTGGTCGCGTGCGGCACCTCCTCGAAGAACCAGTCCTTGTGCCAGTCGCTCTTGCCCACGGTGTAGGTCACGTCGTTCGGGAACAGCAGGGCATAGCGCAGGTTCCAGCCCCACAGCCAGTAGTTCTGGCCATCGCCCTTGAAGAACTCATCGGCGGAGCGGTCGGGATAGCCGATCTCCCACACCTGCTTGCCGAAGCGCACCGGCTTCCACACCAGCTTGCCCAGATCCACCGTCTTGCCCGGCTCAACCGTGATGTTCGCCTGCGCAAACTCGCCCAGCACGCCGTCCGCACACGCATGCAGCGTGTAGGTCCCGGCCGAACCTTGGTGATGGTGAACTTGCCGTCCTCGGCGCCATCGTTGAAGAACTGGTAAAACCGCGCGTCATGCATCCAGCTTCCCGGCCCCGTATTCCCGCGATTGTAGCCTCCGCCGAAACCGTTGCGGCCGCTACGGGCGGAGGCCCATTCGCCGGAGTCTCGAAGTCCGGATGCGTCAGCCCGACCATCAGATGCGGCAGCTTCTTCGAACTCCCCTTGGGCGCCAGCGGATCGACCAGCGACGATCTGCCCCGTCACATTGCCGCGCTCGGCCAGAGGCGTGTAATCCACGCCCTTGACCCAGTCGTATGGCCACTTCGCGTTTTCCTTTTTCGCCTGCGCCGTGGCGTCCTCCCACAGCGCGTTCGCATTCGCCGTCCAACTCGCCGGGACGGTCGGGTTGCCCGCGGTAGCCGCCAGCGTCTCCAGCTCGGCCTGCGTCGTCGGCCGCGGCTTGTCGAGCGAGTTCACATACACAAAGATCGGCCCGACGACCTTGGTCCACTCCTCGCCGGCGGCAATTGGCGCCGACGCACCGCTATAGTGGCCGCTGTGCCAGTAATCGAGGATGATCGGCTCCGGATTCCCGTTGTCGCCAAAGTGCGCATCCAGGTCCAGCCGGGTCGGTCCTCCGCTCAGGTACTCGATCGTCGGATTGATGAACCACATGCCCACATGGTTCTTCGTGCTCGACCAGCCATACGCCTTGGTGTAGCCCTGCATGCCGGAGTAGCTGTATTTATGCTCGACGGAGTTCTTGTAGACTCCCTTGCTCATAATGCGCTGCTCTTTCGCATGGACCACCACGCCCGTGCCCCAGTCCGTCGGAGCGGCCTCCAGCATGTTGCGGTCCTTGTCCACGGTGATCCAGTCGAAGTCCTGGTTCAGCCGCGTGATGTAGCGGTCCTCCGCGCCCACCCCGGCCGCCGGGTATGACGCCGGATGGCTGAGGATCGAGTAGACATAAATGCCGCTGTCGCCCTTGCCCAGGGAGTAGCGAATCTCGATATCGCAGAGAGTGCCGCCGCCGGGAGCGCCGCGAGTCATCATAAACGTGCCGCCGGAGAGACCTTTGATCGACACCTCCGCCCGCGCGCCGCCATTGGTCGCCGGATCGATCGTGATCCTATTGGTCACCATGGGCGCGCCCTGCGGATTATGCTCCCAGGTTCCGCCGCTGGCCGCCAACATCTGCATGCCGCGATAGATCAGCGACGGCATCGACCCGCTGTCCTTGGTGATGGTCGCCTTGACGATCCCGTTGTCCAGCGTCCAAGAATTGCCGTTGTCGCTAACCGTCACGGCTGGCCGCAGGCGGCCCATCCTCGGTCGCTTGCAAGTAGGTTAATGGCGCGACCATCGCAATGGAGGCGAAAGCGACCAGCCACGCCAGGGCGGGGTGGGAGAGATATGTTCATGGCAAACTCCAGTCAAGTGAGACGGCTTGACCTCGCGCAAAACTCACTCAGGCAGCGCAGCGGATTCCAGGATAACACTGGCCTTCACGCGCGTTGCTGACTTGGCCAAACAGAATAAATTCTCTTTTGAGAACGCTTGCGTCACTGGCCGACAGTGCCCGTTAATATTCATTATCGATAACTATTCCCGCGCCCGCTGCGCCATTCGTTCGCGCCCTGTCGGGGCCACCGAAACCAATCCTCACGCCAGCCCTCCCGACGTTCGCACTTTCTCTTCCGCCCGAGAACCACGGGCCTCGCGCCGTTCTGCCAGCCAGGCTTCAGCCTCCGGTAGCGAGCGGAAGACCCGCGATTCACCAAACACCTCTTCCGTGAAGACCTGGAACATTCGGAGCATCCCGAAAAGCGCGTCTCTGCAGGCCACCACCGCACACAGCCCGAACGCAACGCGCTCGCGCACTCTGCTGATCTCGTACGCGACAATCCGCATGTCCTGACTCTCTGGCAGCGACGTTTCTTGGCTCAGGTCGAGGAGGACGTCCAAGTGCCTCGGGCAGTCCGGGTCTCGAGTCAAATCCCGGAAGTGGCCGAGCACCTCTTCGAGCGTCACGGCGCCAACGCATCTTGTGCGAACGATCCCATTCGCGGTGTCGATCTGGTAAGTAACTGGCATCGGCATCCCCAAGAACCTGGATTCGGGTCCGGTCTGCGATGGATTATTCTTGCGTCCTCAAGAAAGTACTCTAACGCGCATGTTCGCTACAGATGGCGACTTGCGGAGAGCAGTGTCAAGCCGCTTGAGCTTACGACCCGAAAAGCGACTTGAGTCTGATCCAAATCGATTTCGGATGTGAGATTCGTGGGGCACCCTGATTTCGCGCCCAGGTTACGCTTGAAGACTGATGAACAACCGCGAGTTCCGCGAGCGCATTACGGCTCTTCTCGCGCGCCAGCGGGAAGAACGGCTGGAGGCGGGGGTTAATACCAAATTTCGATAGCTATCTTGTGCCTGCGCATGCGGGTCCAGAGTCCACCCGGATAAGGCTCTGGAGACCTTGGAGTGACGCGCCGTTTTCCCGGAGATACATCCGCGTCTCCACCTCATCCAGTCCTCTTGGGATTCCCGCGAGGCAGATTAGCCAAAGCCGCGGTGTCGAGCGCAGCCGATGGGCGCGTTTTTTCGGATCGAGATCTCGCTGAGGCCAAAGAACTCTGTTGAGCCCTCGAACAAAAGGCCCTGATCGCCGAGATGCCTCAGGCGGTGTAGCCCGCATCGCGCCGCGCTTCGCGATAGGCTTTGTCGAAGTCAGGGTCTTTCAGCCAACGGAGTAGCGTTCTGGCGCCGATTCCAGCCGCTTTGGCCGCTTCCTAGTACTACTGTGTTATAAAAAACAAAACTGATGTAGAATGTTTTTGTGGGACAGTCTTCTGCGCCAAGCCCACAGGAAAAGCGCCTTGCGGCATACACGGATGGCTTGGCGAAAGCCGCAGGGCATGCTGATCGCAGCGCTCCGATAAAGGCTTACTGTGCCGGACTGCTGCTGCCGGGTGAGCGCAAGAGCGTCGAGCCGATGGCCGGGCGCCTGGCTCCCGATAATGTCCGGCGGACGCACCAATCCCTGCACCATCTGGTAGCGGATTCGCCATGGAGCGACGAAGCCGTTCTGGAAAGCGTACGAGAGCAGGTGCTCGGGGCGATGAGTCGGACCGGATCGGTGGCGGCCTGGATCGTGGACGATACTGGTTTTCCGAAGAAAGGAACGCATTCGGTCGGGGTGGCGCGTCAGTACTGTGGACAAGTGGGCAAGCAGGATAACTGCCAGGTCGCGGTGAGTTTGTCGGTGGCAACCCATCACGCCAGTCTCCCCGTGGCGTGGCGTCTATATCTGCCGGAGAGTTGGACCAGCGACGGGGAACGGCGTAAAGCCGCTGGTATCCCCGAAGAGGTTAGTTTTCAAACCAAGCCGGCGATTGCGCTCGCACAAATTCGCCACGCGGTAGAGCAAGGGATACCAACGGGACCGGTTCTAGCCGACTCCGCCTATGGCAATGAGACTCGGTTTAGGGAGGGGATCACCGAACTGGAGTTGCAGTATGCGGTGGGCGTCCACGAGAACATGACCGTGTGGCAGCCCGGCCAAGCGCCGCAACCGAAAAAACGGCGGAAGGGCAGAGGGCGTCCGCCCACCAAATTACACCGCGACGCGGAGCAGCAGCCGGTTTCGGTAAAACAAGTGGCGCTTTCGTTGCCTGCTCACGCATGGAAAATCGTTGCCTGGCGGGAGGGAACCAGAAAACAACTGAAGTCGCGCTTCGCCGCCGTTCGGGTCCGACCCGCGCACCGGGATCAGAAGCGGAGCGAGCCGTACCCGGAGGAATGGCTGTTAATCGAATGGCCTTCCGGTGAAGCCGAGCCTGCCAAATACTGGCTGTCTACACTGTTGGCAAAGACCCGCCTGACCGCACTGGTGAGATTAGCCAAACACCGCTGGATCATCGAGCGCGACTACGAAGAACTGAAACAGGAACTGGGATTGGGGCATTATGAGGGACGAGGCTGGCGAGGATTCCATCACCACGCTACCCTCTGCATTGCTGCTTACGGCTTCCTAGTGATCGAGCGGAGCCGTTTTTCCCCCTACGCCCGCCCCGGCCGACTGGAGCTACGCGCCGCGAAGATTCCTCCCCACTTCCAGACCCGCGGCTCGCCGCACGCGCGCCGAACGGCATAATCCGCAGTCCATCGCGACTATCCGCATTAGGATTGCCCGACTCCTGCTTCAACATCTCCCCTGCTGCCCCTTCTGCTGCGCTCGTCGTTTATAACACAGTAGTACTAGGAAGCCTCGCTCCGACCGGCGCCTGAGAACCGGGAAGCGCCTCTGTCTTTTCGGCAACCGCAAGTTCCAGGGGTTCGCCATTGACGACGATCTGTAGGGCCGATCCCTCGCCCAGCTTTACCTTCAGGCCCTGAGTGGCAGACGCCTTGAGGACCGCGTCGTAGACCTCAACGCCGCGAACAAAGTGGTCGGGGCTCACGGAAATATTCAGCCGCGCCCGCCCAAAATCGAGCAGACCATCCAAGTCGGTCTCAACATGGCCCAACCTCTTGATCGCGGAAAGCGGCAGACTGAGGCGCTGAAAATCGGCGTCGCCGAGGAAGTCGCGTACGTAAAGCTTTTCAGGTTGCGTGACAGGCGGAGCGGCGATTTGAAGCGACCACGGTCGTGGCATCCGAACTGGTCGCTTTCTTCGCGCCAGATTCCGGGCCTTCATCTCCGCTGCGCGTCACTCAAATTCCGATTTCTTCATTGGTGGCCCACCCTTCGAAAAACGGTAGCATGGCGTCTGTATACGAAACAGCAAGATGCCCACGTTACTTCTCCTCGGGGAAAAAACGTTTTGCTGCCTTCAGGCCTTCAACGGCGATCATGCAGATTGGCTTCGAATGGGATGAAAAGAAGGCGCGGAACAATGTTCGCAAGCACCGAATCTCGTTCGAGGAGGCCGTCACCGTATTCGATGATCCAGTGGCTTTGACGCTGGATGACCCTGACCATTCAGAGGGCGAACGCCGATTCGTCACCATCGGCTACTCGGACCGTGAGCGATTGCTGGTAGTTTGCCATTGCGACCGTGCCGATAGTATCCGCCTGATCAGCGCGCGAACAGCCGAGCGCCGCGAGCGGCGGTATTATGAAGAGGCGGAGACGGTATGAGAAGGCATTACGATTTTTCCGGGGCTGTGAGGGGAAAATACGCGGGAAGGGTTGACACGACTGTTATCCATTGTCTGAGTTCCGCCGACGCAACACGGAAGAACGGGGCGAATCGAGACACCGTCCACCTGCATTCGGAGGATAATGCGCGTGAGGATCAATTGTTTGTTGAGCGGCGGCCGGAAGGCGATTACGCCGTAAGAAGGCCAAATTCCGAAAGAGCAAGCGCTGTCCTGCCTACCCAGGCGGAAGCAATTGAGCGCGCGCGCGAGCTAAGTCCCGGAAAGGCCCCGCTAGTTGAGCGCGTGCGCTTCACCGACCGTGGGAGTCCTGACAAATGGCGGAAGCCGTAGGGTAGTGGCTGGGGCCATTAGGCCTGAACCAGGTCTATGGTCAGGTGGTGCAGGAGTGCCATGAACCTTTCCTACTTCCTTTCTTTCGCTGCTTGACGCACGCCCTCCAGCCCCTGGGACATACGTTGGCCGCCCTGTGTCGGTCGCATGTGTGGCTCTTGGACGTTCTCCTTAGTCTCGGGCCTTCCCTCCAGGCTCTCCGCGGTCGGTTGCCCTTCCTGGTTCGAGCCCTTCATCGGTACTACACCCGAGTCCGACTCCTAGCCGGCGTGCCTGTGGGTCGTGCGGCTATCGCCTTCTCCCACTGGTTTGCCGTCCGACTGCGCGGCAGAGGCCAGCCAGGTCTCCCGGTTCTCGTGCATGATGCTTCTGGACGTGCGCGGGGTCTCTGACTGCGCAGGGTCGCGGGAGGACGCCGAGTCCCTCCCGCTATGGCGCAAGGTACGCCAGCGCTATCCCACCTCCGAAGTTGCGTTCACCGCCATGGGCACTGCCCTGGTGCGTTCCGGACGCCTGGACGAAGCTCTGGAGTTGGCACAGACGATAAAATCGGACGACCCGCTCTATGCCGCAGCACAACGAACCCGCGCCCGTGCGCTATCCATTCAGCATAAGTACGGCGAGGCCTCCCGCGCTTACCAGGCAGCATGCGAATCGTCGAAAGCGACGGCTGTCGATTGGAACAACCGCGCGTGGCTGACCCTGTTCGAGCCAGGCACTCTAAAGCCCGATGTTGACTCTGCCAATGTCGGCCTGCGACTCACCCAGGGCCGCGGCGCCCCTGAGATTCATACGATGTCCGCCATTTTGGCGGAAACCGGCCAGTTGAAGGAAGCACGCCAGATGTTGATCCGGTATATGGCGTTATTCAACGCCTCAGAAGGCATCAACGTTTCCGCCCGCTACGTGCTGGGCCGCATCTCCGAGCAGCTAGGCTTGGCCGACGCCGCCACCGCCATCTATACCGGTATACCCAGCCCCAAAACCAACATCGGTGACGATGCCTATGACTTGGCGCAAATTCGACTCAAGGTGATGTCTCCCGTCAGATGAGATTGGAGTTACGTGGGTGCCCGAGCGCCATTAACCGCGCGACTGAGTCCGATGGAGCGATTGGTCGCCGACTATGCCGATAAGGCTCCCCACGCGAATTAGAATGGAGCCCGCTAATTGGGAGCGCACAACCGCGCAGCGTTTATCTAGCCAGCGGGCGGACCGTCGGCCGCTCGGTGAATGGCCAAGTCTGATCGCCCAAGCCGTCCACTGCAGTCCTTTCGCAAAATCCATTCGCACAACCGAGGCGACGTGGCGGGTCGGCAACCGGATCAACATGTCCGTCTAGTCCCATTGCCGATTTGTGCTTCTTGATGTGCCGAAACGGGGCTTCCGGGAAACGGCTCCGACTCGGATTCCTTACCGTTTAAATCCTCTCCCACGGCTATGGCGCGTGCCAGCCTGATCGTGGGGAACCTTGCCTGCGAGCCCAGCCTCGTGACTTCTACGCCGCGCCAGCCGCCGCATCCGACGCGTGATATGAACTCCGTACTAGCGGCCCAGCCTCGACGTGTCCGAAGCCCATCGCATAGCCTTCGCGGCGGAAGTCGTCGAACTCCGCGGGCCGCACGTAGCGCACAATCGGCAGATGCTTGGGCGAAGGGCGCAGGTATTGGCCGAGCGTCAGGATATCCACGCCGTGCGCGCGCAGATCGCGCATCGTCTGCAAGACTTCGTCGGCGGTTTCGCCCAAACCCAGCATCAGGCCGGACTTCACCGGCGTCTTCGGAGCCAGCTTCTTGGCATGGGCCAGCACACCAAGCGAACGCTCATAGCGTGCGCCAAGCCGGACCTGCCGATAGAGGCGCGGAACGGTCTCGGTGTTGTGATTGAGCACGTCGGGCGCGGCGCGCATCACGGTCTCGACGGCTTCGAGGTTTCCCTGAAAATCGGGGATGAGCACCTCGACGCCGCAGCCGGGAATCCGTTCGCGAATCGCATGAATCACCATGGCGAAGAGCTCGGCGCCTCCGTCTTTGCGGTCGTCGCGGTTCACGCTGGTGATCACGGCGAACTTCAGGCCCATCGTCGCGACTGCTTCCGCGACGCGCTGCGGCTCGTCGTAATCCACGGGCAGCGGAGCGCCTTTTTGCACGGCGCAGAATCCGCAGCGGCGGGTGCAGACGTTGCCCAGGATCATGAATGTCGCGGTGCGCTGGTTCCAGCATTCGCCTACATTGGGGCATGCCGCGCTTTCGCAGACGGTGTGAAGCCGCAGGCGCTCGATGAGGCCCTTCAATTCGCGATAGTTGGCGCCAACGGGCGCGGGCGCGCGCAGCCATTGCGGACGTTCCTGCTTGGGGGCGATGGAGACTAGCACTACCGGCATTTTAACGCGCGGCGGCTTGCTGCTACGCTATTCCGTTACACGCCGCCGATGCCTGCCAGTCCGTTTACGCCCGCCGAATGCGCGATTTTCCGCCGCTTGAACACGCCCGCGCGGATCCAGCGCTTTCTCGACGAACTCGCTTACAACAAGGAGCCGGGCGGCGTCACCTGCCGCTCGCCGCGGCGGGTAATGCGCGACCGCACAGCGCATTGCATGGAGGGCGCGCTGTTCGGCGCGGCCGCACTGCGGCAGTTGGGATATCCGCCGCTGCTGTTCGATCTCGAGGCAGTGCAGGACACCGACCACGTGCTGGCGCTGTTTCGCGTGCGCGGCCGTTGGGGCGCACTCGGCAAATCGAATTTTTCCGGGCTGCGGTTTCGCGAGCCGATTTATCGCGATCTGCGCGAACTGGCGATATCGTACTTTGAACACTTCTACAACCTGCGCGGAGAAAAGACGCTGCGCGGGTTTTCGCGCGCGGTAAATTTGACCCGATTCGACCGGATCGAGTGGATGACTTCGGAGAAGGACCCTTGGGCAATTCCGCAATATCTGTGCGAGATTCCGCATCGGCCAGTCCTGACGCCAGCGCAGATTCGCGGACTGAGCCGCATGGACCGGCGGCTGTTCGATGCGGGAAGATTGGGCGCGGCCCCGGAATTGCACTAGTAATGCGCTATGGCTTCGCCCGCACCGCGCGCCGCCGCCGAAGAGGCCGGACTGCGCTACGTCACTGGGAACGGGCCCTGCATCCGGCGCACTCGTCACGGGCGCTACTTCCGTTATCTCGGCACGAACGGGCGGCCATTGCACAATGAGAAGGATCTCGATCGAATTCGATCGCTGGTGATTCCGCCTGCGTGGGAAGACGTTTGGATTTGCCCGTCTGCCAATGGGCACTTGCAGGCGGTTGGACGCGACGCGCGCGGACGCAAGCAGTATCGATATCATCCGCGCTATCGGGCGCATCGCGACGAAGCGAAGTTCAGCCGCATGATTGCGTTTGGAACCGTCCTCGCGCTGATGCGGCGGCGCCTCGATCACGACCTGCGCCGCCATGGGCTGCCCCGCGAAAAGGTGCTGGCGGCGGTGGTAAGGCTGCTCGAAACCACCTACATCCGCGTGGGAAACGACGAGTACGCGCGGGACAACGAATCGTTCGGACTTACTACCATGAAGAACCGCCACGTGCATATCGCGGGCGCGCAGTTGCAGTTTCAGTTTCGCGGCAAGAGCAGCCAGAAGCACCTGGTGGCGCTCACAGACCGGCGCCTCGCGCGTATTGTCAAGCAATGCCGCGACCTGCCGGGTTACGAGCTCTTCCAATACGTGGATGCGAACGGCGCGACGCACCGCATCGATTCGGGGAACGTGAATCAATATATCCGGCGGCTCACCGGGCACGACTTCACCGCGAAGGACTTCCGTACCTGGGCCGGTACGCTGCTGGCCGCGCGCGAACTCGATGCCGCGGGGCCTTCGACCGCCGCGACGGCGTCGAAGCGGGCGATTGTATCCGCCGTGAAAACCGTTGCGCGTCAATTGGGAAACCGGCCGGCTACCTGCCGGAAATACTACGTGCATCCGGCGATTCTCGATGCGTACGCGGATGGATCGCTGTTCGAGACGATGGCGCAGGGGCGCGAGCAGCAAGCCGCTTACGAAGGCCACGGATTAAGAGCGGAAGAGTATTCGGTGATGGTGATTATTGCGAAGTATCAGGAGCGGTTGGCGAAGGCGGCTTAGGCTCGTAGCCTCTACACGCGATCACGGGCAGTCTTGGATATTTCGGAAAGCTCGGATCCGTCAGCGCCCGTTCACATAAGTAGAATATGCTGCCGCGGTCGGATCGGACTACGCGCGCGTGGCGGCATTGCGCGCACAGGCCGGCGTTTGGAAGGTTGGTGTTCGGCACGACCGTAGACCGCAGGCCAGGAGGCCTGCGGCACTTAAAAGGTGATCCCGAGTAGGAATTCGGCTTGGTTTTGGTTGCTCTTGAGCAGCGTTGTCGGATCGATCACCTGCGTGGAGCCCCAGCGCGTGTAGCGGATTTCGGGCATGATGTGTACCACGAAGTGAAGATCCACGCCGCCGCCGATGACGAAGCCGGCGGTGGAGTTCTTATGCACCACCGTCGGGGATCCATTCGAGATCGATTGCGCCACGCTTTGCGAAACGCCCGATAGCGTGTCCCACGCAACGCCGGCGTCAAGATAAGGCCGCGCGATCTTGCCGGGAAAGCGATATTTCAGCAATAACGGAAATTCCCAATTGCCGCTATTGAAGTTGGCAGCGGCCGTAACACCCTGGAATACCCCCGCGCCGGTGTAGCTCATGTGGCGATATAGTGCGTCCACTTCGATGCCTAGGCCAAACGGCAGATGCAGCTCCGCCGTGGGTCCCACTATATAGCGGCTGGTGCTTGGGCTGAACGAAAAATTCTGGCTCTGCACGGTGCTGAAGAAATCGGTCAGTGGGACACCGCCTTTAATGCCGGCGGAAAACAGTTGGCCCCAAGCCGGAGACGAGGCGAGAAGAAGAGAGAGCAGCAATCGTTTCGTCATCGTAATTTCATTGTACGGATTGCGGGAATTTGCGCAGTGCGAATTCACACGCGCAAAGTAAACGATTCGCCCAGATAAACGCGCTTCACTTCGGGATCGCGCTCAAGCGCTTCGGGAGTGCCGCCGCGGAAGATGCGGCCTTCGTTGATGATATAGGCGCTATCGGTTACCACCAGCGTTTCGCGCACGTTGTGGTCGGTGATCAGAATGCCGATTCCGCTGCGCTTCAGATCGAAAATGATGCGCTGCAGCTCGAGTACCTGGATGGGATCGATGCCCGAAAACGGCTCGTCGAGCAGCAGAAAGCGCGGATCGATCACCAGCGACCGCGCGATCTCCACGCGCCGCCGTTCGCCTCCCGAGAGCATGTAGCCACGGCTGCGGCGGACTTTATCGAGGCCGAGCTGATCGATGAGGCGCTCCCTCTTTTCAATCCGCTCGCGGTTGCGCAACGGCTGCGTTTCGAGAATCGCCATCAGATTCTCTTCCACGGTAAGTTTGCGGAAGACCGAAGCCTCCTGCGGAAGATAGCTGATGCCGCGCCCGGCGCGCTTGTACATCGGCAGGTGCGTGATGTCCTCATCGTCGAGCAGAACATTGCCCGAATCGGCGGAGATAAGTCCAACGATGATGTAGAACGAAGTGGTCTTGCCGGCGCCGTTGGGCCCCAGCAGTCCTACTACTTCGCCCTGCTTTACGCTGAGTGAAACGTCATGTACGACGCGACGTCCGCGATACGATTTGGAGATTTCCCGCGTTCTGAGTTCGCTCATGCCATGGTTATTTCTTCTAGACCTACTTCTTTCTCTTGTCGCGGATGAGGTCGCTCTGCACCGGATTCCCGTCGGACCCGTTCCCCTGAAGGCTACCATCGTCAGGACGGTAGATCAATTCCGCCGCGTGAGTCTTTCCTTTCACGCTGTCGACGAGCAGCGGTTGGCCGCCGCGCAGGATTACACGTTCGTCGTCGGTGTAATATTCGCTGTGCTCGGCGGTCCCGGTGCGGGTGCGCCCAGGGACAGTCTGTACGATCTGCACGGCGCCATCGGCGAAAGCCTTCTCGAGGCGGTCATCGGCGCCCTGGGCGGCCAGATAAGCGCGCAGTTCGTGGCTCTTCACCAGCATGTTGGGCCGCGTTAACTGCACGCCGCCGGTGTAGACGGCGAGGCGGTTTTCATCCGTGTAGACCAGATGCGGCGAGCGAACCACGGTGAGTACTGGCTTGGCGCCCTTTTTCTTATCCTCCTCCTTGGGCTCTTCCCACAGGTTTGAAATCACGGCCCCATCGGCGACCAGGTCTTTCTTCTTCCGGTCGAGATCGATTTTGTCGGCCTGGATACGATTCGCGCCCTGCCACATCATGGAATTGCCCTGATAGTGGACGACGGTGTTGCGATCGGTGGATTGCATGTGCGCGGCCTGGGCCTGCAACGGATCGTCGCCGTTAAGCAGTTGCCAGTTCTTCTTCGAATCCTTCTCGGGCAACCGGCTCGATTTTACGTTGCCATCCGCGGTGAAATCGCCCGTCCGTTGGTCGATACGGATGCGGTCGGCGGTAGTGGATCCAGTAGAATCCCACAGGCGGGCGGAGGAATCGAGCACCATTACGTTATTGCCGTTATCGAGCGATGCCTTTGAAGCGCGGGCGTGACGGTCGCCTTCGTCATAGGCGAAGGCGCCCTGCTGCTCCATAGTGGATAGCTTGCTGGTTTTGGGATCGAAGCGCGCGGAAAGCTCGCGACTCGCCGTCACCGAGGCCTGGAGCGGCCCACGCTTGTGTTCTTCCGCATTCTTGCGCTCTTCGGCGCTGGGGTCCGTGGTGGTCTTGACGTCGGTTGCGTGGAAGCCGTCGATACGGTTCTGCGCGCCGTAGGCGATCAGCATGTCGTTGCCCGACATCAGGCGATGATGCTGCGCGGGCAGGTTGGGAAGGAACTCCAGCGTGCCGGGCGCGTGCGTGATGACGCGGTCGATGTCTTTGCCGCCGGGGCGCATCTTCATTTCCAGATTTTCGCTGCGCAGGATGTGAGTCTCGCTCAGATCTTTGCCGAGCACGGGAAGCGGTTTGGCTTCCGCAACGGCCTGCCCGCTGGCGGCCACGCGATTGAGCAGGCTTTCCTTCTTGCCGGCCGGGCTCTCCACATCGAAATTCATTTCCACGTGGTTGCCCGTTACCGTGGTCTCGGCGCTTTCCGATGTCTCCAGTAGATGTCCGTTGCCTTCGCCGGTGATCTTCTGCACTTCGCCCTTTTCATCGAAATCCATCAGCAGATCGTCGGCCGAATATTGCAGCTGGCGGTTGGGATAGGTATCCGTGCCGTGCGCGTGGGTAGCATGGACCTGCTGGATATACTCGCGGTTGCGCAGTTTGATGACGGGGTTGTCGCCCTGCACGACGGTATTCTCGCGCGTAAACTTGCCCCAGGGCGAAAGCAGCACTTCGCCCGTCGCCTCGTGATAGACCAGGTTGCCGGCTTCGATCGTGATCGGTTTCACGTCTGGCGGATGGCGGTGCACGATCACGTCCTTTTTCAGTTGCAGTTCGTGAGTGTCGGGGTCGTACATGGCGCCGGTGGCCGTTCCGTCGCCGTTTTCGAAGGTGAACACGGCCCATTGATCGGTATCGGCGTGGCCCGAATCAGTATCGAGCGTGACGCCGGCCGTCTTGATGGAAACCAGCTCGTGCTTCGGCTGCTCTTCGATGGGCACATTGAGGGTGATCTGCACCAGTCCTTCGGAATAGAAGCGGTGCTCGTTGGAGAAGAAGGACGCCTCGCCTGTTTTGATGAGGTCGTACGACTTGCAATCCTTGTTATAGAGCTTGAGGGTGACGTCGCGCATATCGACGCGCGAGGAATCCTTCAACTGCCGATGGCTTTCGGCCTCGATGAAGTATTTGTCGCAGGCCCGGTTAGGAGGCTTCTGGCTCCATGTGGTATGCTCGCCGACGAAGTTCAACTCATCCGGCAGCGCCTGGGGCCTGGGCGGCGACGCAGCCTTAATCGTTCTCTTTTGGTCGAGGTAGGTGACGAGGACGCCGCAGAAAATTGCGGCAATTGCCACCAGCAAGAGCCATCGCGTGCCTCGCATGGGTTTCTTCTAATATATCGCCCTGCACGAACGCCCGTAAGAGAATAGGCCGTAGCCGGGGATCAACGGCGTGAACCGGCGGCACACCCGCTACAATGGACTCAATGACGCTTGCCGCGGTTGCGCCGGTTGTGGCCGCGGTTGTGCTGCTCGGGTTATGGGCAGTTGCCACGCGACGGCGGTAGAGACTCCGCGTAAACCATTCATGCATTTTCACCTGCTGGAAGCCTTTCTCAACGTAATCATGCTGTGGATCCTCACCGCGCCGCACGAGTTCGCGCACGCCTGGGTGGGGACGAAGCTTGGCGACGATACTCCTCGCCTCGATGGGCGCGTGACGCTCAACCCGTTGGCCCATATCGATTGGATCGGGACCACGCTGCTGCCGTTCGCGACGTCGCTTCTGGGCGGGGGATTTATTGGGTGGGGAAAGCCTGTACGGTCCGACGTATCGAAGCTCAAGGGCGGTTGGAACGGATTGCTGCTGGTGGCCCTGGCGGGTCCGTTCAGCAATGTGATCATGGCGGTGGTGTTGGCCGCGATAGCGTTGTTCACGGTTGGGCACTACCCTGCATTTGCGCAGTACCTCGCCGATGGCGTGCGCCTGAGTCTGTATCTAGCGATCTTCAACATGCTGCCAATTCCGCCGCTGGATGGATCGAAGCTGCTGCTGGCCGCGCGCATTCCGATGTCGATCTACCGCGAGATCGCCCG
Organism: Bryobacterales bacterium; assembly: GCA_963763545.1. Lineage (GTDB taxonomy): Bacteria > Acidobacteriota > Terriglobia > Bryobacterales > Bryobacteraceae > PALSA-243. The sequence continues at coordinate 509,100 of CAVXPE010000030.1, read as the reverse complement.
CGGCGGGTTCATGCTGCTGATTCTGGCCGTAGGGTTTTCGGACGTCGGGCGCTGGATGAGCCAGTGGAGCGATGCGGGGGCGCGGGCGATTTTCGGGGTGCTGCGGTGAGGACTACTCCAATCTGGTCCGCCGCAAAATGCGCCTGACGTTCCGGCGTCCATGCAAGACGCGCACGATTTCCACTTCCGAGAAATTTCGGTACACAACGAAATATTCGTAAACAGCAAAGAAGCGGACGGGAGCGCTCGTGAGGTCCGGACGACTGTGGCCGAGACTTGGTTGGCCCGCGAGAATATCGAAAGCGCTGAGAATCTCCGACTCGACGCGGTTCGCGACTTCGGCCCCGCCGCGAATGAACAAATATTTCCAGATCTGGAAGACGTCTTCTTCCGCCGCAGGCGATACAACCACGCCCTTCACCGCCGGTGTGAGCCTTCAATGAACTGCGCCTTACGGTCTTGCAACCGTTTGCGAGCTATCTCGTCAGGAACGCCCTCGCCCCGATCCAACTGAGCGATGCCGAGATCGATCTCCTCGTCCACGATCTTGCCGTCAAGAGCCAGCAATTCCTCCTCCTGGTGAAGGATTCGAACGGCGCGATCAAGATACTCATCGACCGAACGGTAGTTGCCGCGCTGTACGTCCTGCTCGATCATCTGTTCCAACTCAGGATTCAATTCGACTTTCATGGCCGTGCTCGCTCAATTTCGATGATACGTCATCCACATAGGTTGCGTTCGCGCCTTCATTTCGAAGATCGCCGGGGCCCGGCTGGGGCAACCATTGTCGTGAATTTGCTATGCTTCCATCCCCATCTGCGTCAGCCGGTACCGCAGCGCATTCCGCGTCAGCCCCAGCAGCCGCGCCGCCTGGCTCTTATTGCCATCCGCGCGCCGCAGCGCCTCCCGGATGATCTCCTGCTCGTATTGATCGAGCGTCAGTCCCTCCGGCAGAAAGTGCGGTTCGCCGTCCGGCGGCGTGCGAGCGCGGGCGCGGAGCGCTTTCCAGCTTGATGTCGGCGGCGTCCAGCTCGGTGCCCGTCGCCATCACCAGGCTGCGCTCGATCACGTTCTCCAGCTCGCGCACATTGCCCGGCCAATGATAGGCCATCAGCTTTTCCATGGCGGCATCGGTGATGGATTCCACCTGGCAGCCCGCGTCCGGCGCGAGCTTCTGCACGAAATGATTCGCCAGGAACGGAATGTCCTGCTTGCGTTCGCGCAGCGGCGGAATGTTGAGCGGCACCACGTTCAGCCGGTAGTACAGATCTTCGCGGAACGTGCCCTGCTCCAGCGCCGCGCGCAGATCCTGATTCGTGGCGGCGATCACGCGCACGTCGATGTGCCGGGTCGCGTTGCTGCCCAGGCGCTCGAACTCGCGCTCCTGCAAGACGCGCAGCAGCTTCACCTGGATCGGGCCCGGCACGTCGCCGATTTCATCCAGAAACACCGTGCCCGTATCGGCCTGTTCGAACTTGCCCGGGCTTCGAGGTATTGGCGCCGGTGAACGCGCCCTTCTCGTAGCCGAACAGCTCGCTCTCCATCAGATTCTCGGGGATCGCCGTGCAGTTGATCTTCACCAGCGGCCGGTCGCGGCGCGGCGAATGGAAGTGGATGGCGCGCGCGATCAGGTCCTTGCCCACGCCGCTTTCGCCCGCCAGCAGCACGGTGGCGCGCGTAGGCGCCACGCGCTCGATGGTGGCGAAGATCTCCTGCATGGCGCCGCTGCGGCCGATGATGTTGTCGAATTCGTAGCGCCGGCCCAGCTCCTCCTTGAGCTGGCGGTTCTCGTCGCGCAGGGCGCGCATTTCGAGCGCCTTGTAGACCACCTGCATCAGGTGATCGAGCGAAAACGGCTTCAGCAGGAAATCGGTGGCGCCCGCCTTCATCGCCTCCACCGCGGTTTCCACGCTGCCGAACGCCGTCATCATGATCACCGGCACCTGCGAGTTCTGGCGGCGGATCAGCGCAGAGAACTGCAGGCCATCCATGTTGGGCAGCTTGAGATCGGTGAGCACCAGGTCGGCGCGGTCGACGATCGTGAGGCCTTCTTCGGCCGTGGCGGCCTTATCCACATCGAAGCCCGCGGAGGCCAGCTGCAGCTCGATCACGCGGCGGAGTTTCTCTTCGTCTTCGACGACCAGAATGCGCTTTTTCATGAGGCGGGTTCGAAAATCTCAGTGTAACTTGGAGCCAAGACGTCGAGACTCAACGAGCTTGCACAAGCGGGCAACACGGGACATGTCCGTTAATATACAATCACCCAATGGCTCGGTCCATGGTTCGGGCGCTCGCCGCAATATTTCCTCTGTGTTCCATTACCTTCGCCTTTCAGACGCTCTCGTCGGTAGGCCCAATGAAGCCCGCGCCCGCTGGGGCGCCGCGTATCGAAAGCACCGTAGCGGAGACGGCCGCAATTCGCGTGGATTCGGCCCTTGTGCAGATTCCAGTTCACGTTACCAATGTCTTCGGCGCAAACGTCGCCGGCCTCACGAAGGACGATTTTCAACTGTGGGAGGACGGCGTTGCGCAGACCGTCTCGAATTTTTCAATGGATGACGCGCCGGCGTCGGTAGGCTTGGTCTACGATTGCAGCGGAAGCATGCACGATAAGATGCGCCAATCGGCGGCCGCCGCCAGGGCCTTCTTCCAAACCGCGAACCTGGAGGACGAGTTCTTCCTGGTCGAGTTTGGCGATTGGCCGAAGCTGGCGACGCCCCTCACCACGCACGCGGAGGAGATCCTCACGCGGATTTTGCGCACGAAACCGTTCGGGCGGACGGCGCTGCTGGATGCGTTGGACATGGCGATGAAACAAATGAGGAAAGCGGTAAATCCGCGTAAGGCGCTGGTAATTCTTTCCGATGGAGGCGATAACCAGAGCCGGAGGAACCGGCGCGAGGTGGAATCGGCGTTGGTCGAATCCGACGTCCAGGTTTATGCGATGGGCCTCTATAGCCGCAGCGATTCGCGCAAGCTCTCGCCGGAGGAGCGCAATGGGCCGAAGCTACTACAGGAGATCTCGGAGAGGACTGGCGGACTGATGTTTACAGTTGCAAGCGCAGAGGATTTGGCCGGCATCAGCGCTCGAATCAGCAAGGAATTGCGAACGGAATATATGCTTGGCTATTCACCGGCGACGTTCACCCGGGACGGGAAGTATCATCGGATCTCGGTGAAAGTGAAGGGCGCGGATTTGCGCGTCTATTCGCGCACGGGGTATTACTCGCCCCAATGATATGGCGCAGGCGGAAATCCCAGGCCCGCCTGCGCCGCTAGTTAGAACTAAGTTTCCGAGGTTTGCGAAAGACCGCAGATCACGAAAGGTCTACGTCCTTTGCTACCAGCGAAAACCAAAAGTTACGGGCACGTAATCCGTATGAAAGTTGCCCATGAAGATGCGGTTATATTTCGCCTCGGCGAAGAACTTGCCATGCCACTTGGAGCCGAACGCGATTCCCATTCCGGCATCGATACCCGGCTTGTTGACCGTGTACGACGATAGAACTACGGTAGTCGGAAGTCCATAGGAATAGAATCCGAAGAACGGATTGAACCCAGTTACTCCCACCTCCGATGGCGCGGTAAAATCCTGCGTGTGATGGTATATTCCCCCGCCGCCGGTGAAGTATACGTCGGCGCGAGATCTAGGCGTTACATGAACGATTGGATCGAAGGTCGCCGAGAATACATGTACTCCGCCGCCGGGGACGCCGACGTTCTGCAGAGTCGTGCTATTGATGCCCATCGAATTGTAGTTAAGATCGATCAGCGCTCCCACATATGAATTGAAGTTCCAGCCGAAGCCACCACCTATGTTCCAGCCTTCATCGACATAGTGGCCCGTTGTTCCGACCGGCGTCGTGAACCCTGCGCCGACATTAAAAGCAAAGTGAGACGTTTCTTGAGCGTTGGCAGCCACAAGGGCCGCCAAGCCCGTGCAAATTACTAATGAAAGTTTCTTCATAAATGATCCAAAGCCCCTGCGCAAGAATCTTGCAAACTAATTACCGCTGTTATTTATTCCACTCAGACTAACGAGCCATCATCGGGGGACCCTGTCCGTCTCAACTATTCGAATACCATCTCGTCAGTCACAAAGATTCGGGCCCACGACGCTCTCGAGTGCATCGGTCTCGACCTGGCTGGCGGGAATTCGCAGGGCCTGCCATCCCGCCAGCCTCTTCCAACAAAGTGACGCTGTAGCGTGCATTTTCACTTACATCACGCTAAGCGTGTCTGACCGCTTCCGGCTCACGCCCTTGCTCGGATTGCGACTTCTTGTGGGCCGTTTCCGAGAAGGCCTCGATCATCTTGCGATTAAAGGCTGGGATGTCGTCGGGCTTGCGGCTGGTTACCAAGCCGTCGTCCGAGACCACTTCGCGATCCACCCACTCGCCGCCGGCATTGCGGATATCGGTACGAAGTGAGGGCCAGGATGTCACTGTGCGGCGCTGCAGGACTTCGGCTTCTACAAGCATCCAGGGTCCGTGGCAAATGGCGGCCACCGGTTTCCCGCTGGCGAAGAAGGCCGCCACAAACCTAACCGCGGCCGGGATGGTGCGTAATTTGTCCGGGTTGGCTACGCCTCCCGGTAGCAGGAGAGCATCGTAATCGGATGGGGACGCGGAATCGAGTGCGACCTCTACCTTGAACTTCTCGGCCTTTTCATCATGATTCATGCCCTGCACTTCCTTTTTTTCGGGCGAAATCAGATCGGCCTTCGCTCCGGCGGCTTCGAGCGCCTTACGCGGCTCTGTCATTTCTACCTGCTCAAAGCCGTTTGCAACTAAGATGGCGACGCGTTTTCCTTGAAGTTGTTTTTGCATAAGTGACTCCTTTCTATGCATGTTCTATGCATGCCGGGCGGCTTCGACGTTGACGCGGGTAGCGGCGATATCGGTCAGCTTTTCGTCGGCCGCCACTTCTTCATCGAGCGTTTCCTGCAAAAGCGCCGCGGCGCGTTCATGGCCCATCTGTTCGGCGTAAGTCCGAACGGTTCCGTAGGCGGCCATTTCATAGTGCTCCACCCGCTGGCAGGCGGAGATGATAGCGGCATCACGCACTTCGGGCGTGGCGTCGTAGCCTATCATTTCCTCACCCTCGGCGAGCACGCCCTGCATTCCCTTACACTTCTGTTTCTTCGCCTCTTCCCCGTGCATTTCGAAAATCTGTTCCAGGCGCGCCACATGCCCGCGGGTCTCTTCCAGGTGATTTTCCAGGGCCTGCCGCAACTCCGGCGCGGTAGCTTTTTCAATCACTTTCGGCAGGGCTTTTACTATCTGATCCTCGGCGCTGTAAAGATCTTTCAATTCGGCAATATACAAATCGTTTAAAGATTCCAGTTTCATTGGGGTAGCCTCCTCAACCAGCTTGACCCCAATTGCCCGGAATGAACAAGAACCAAGCGCAGAGGTTCGTGCGCGGCGCAACGGTTGCGAAAAATGGTTTGGTTAGATGGATACAACTTAGACGAGTTCTACCTTGGCCTCTGACAATGCTCGATCAATCGCCAAGTAAAGGTCGCCCTGGATTGTGTAGAACCGATTCATATCGCGCATTAATACATAGCAGAAGATCTCGAGATTCATTCCGCCGCCGGCGATTCCGACGATGCGGACGGGAGTTGGAACCAGTTCTAACTCTTTATGATCGGCGAGCATCTTGTCAAGGTTTTCAACGAGCGTCCGTATGCCGTCCTCTGGAACCCCGCGCTTGATAGAAAGCGTCGGGTTGAAGAGAATCTTATCGCGCGAAGCAAAATTTTCCAAGTTATAGCCTGCGAGGGTTGAATTCGGAACAGATACAATGGTGCGGCTTAACGTACGGATGCGGGTAGAACGCAGACCGATATCTTCCAGTGTGCCGAGAAGATCTCCGAATTTCCCGTATTCGCCGACACGAATGGGATGATCGGCGATCACCGAGACCCCGCCGAAGATATTGGAAATGGTCTGCTGCGCGGCCAACGCGATAGCGATGCCGCCGACGCCTAAACCGGCTACGAGTGTCGCTGTATTGTATCCCCAGTTACTCAGCACCAATAAGATGGCGAGAATTACGACTGCGGTATTGACTGTGCGACGTCCTAAGTGCAGCACGGAACGCGAGGCGAATCGACGATCCGGATCCATGCGATCTTCGGCGCGGGCAAATGTAATCCCGGCGAGGCGCGTAAAGCACCACGCGATGGACCACACCAATAGCGCTCCGGCGATTCTGCCGACATATAGACGCGCAATCGCCGAAGGGCCAATGGCTTCCAACCCCGCGCGGAAAAGCAGCAGACAAATGAACACCCGCACGGGCGCGAGCATCGCTTGTACCCAGCCGACGTGGCCTCCTAAGCGAAGCCGGTCCGCGACGGCGCGGACCACAGCCGCGGTCAGCCGGTCGAACTGGCGCGAAATTGCGGTCAGCACGAGCGCGCCGAGAAGCAGCGCAATCCATTTCCAGAGGGGTGTTTCGAGAATCTGAATCGTCGAAAGGAACGGCGGAAGCCGGCGTGCGATGGCAGACGTGTTGGAAGAAACGCTCATTCTCGGAGCGTCGAAAACGGTTTCGGCGGAAAAGAGCCAGACGGGGGCGGCGCCTGGCGAGGCCGCCACATGCGCGAGATCTACTGTGACAGGCTTGCCGCCTTCCATCGCGCTCGAAATATGTACGCGGGCGGCGCCGGAATCGCCTTGGAGGCCCCCCTGTGGGTCGCTGCTGAGACGGAAGACGCTGAAGTGCGGGTCGGTATTGAGAACCGCTTCGAGTTGCCGGGCGAGTTCCGGTCCGCGCTGGCTGCGAAGAGACTGCGGGATGGAACTGAGATCAAGGTATTGCGCGGCCTTGGCGTAATCGCGATCCTGGCAGGCTTCGAGGAAATTAGTGATGCTGGACCGCGGGCTATCGCGGCCGAGGGGGTCGGGCTTGTTCTCCGATTGCGAGAACAGCGCGGGCGCAGCGAGGAGGAGCGTGATCCAGAATTTCATTGCGTGCGTCGGCGTCAGTTCTCATGGTCCTGAATCGGCGCGGAAGCTGTCAAATTCACAGGCTTGCACTGGGTGCGATGCATTACGGCCTTCGCTTGCGTGGCGGCGCTGTTAAGATGATCACATGCGATTGCTCACGTTCCCATTGGCCGCAGCGATCTGCGCGCCGCTCCTTTACGCCGCCGACGAGCCGAAATTCACCGAACGGCTGGACGATTCCGCCGCTCTGCTTTCGGAAGTGATGTCGACGCCCGACAAATCCATTCCGCAGGACTTGCTCAACAAGGCTGCCTGCATTGTGATCGTGCCCGGCCTGAAGAAGGGCGCGTTCGTCGTTGGGGCAAAGTACGGGCGCGGATTCGCCATCTGCCGCGGCGCGGGCGGCCAGGGATGGGGACCGCCGGCGGCGGTCGCCATCGAGGGCGGCAGCTTCGGACTGCAGATCGGGGTCTCATCCTCGGACGTCGATCATGCTCGTGATGAACGAGCGCGGCATGAAGCGTATGACGGAGGATAAGTTTACCATCGGCGCCGACGCCACCGCCGCGGCGGGACCTGTGGGACGCAATGCGACCGCCCAGACGGACGCGATGATGACGGCTGAGATTTTGTCGTGGTCGCGAGCGCGTGGAGCCTTCGTTGGCGCTTCGCTCGACGGCGCAACGCTGCGCAGCGATGTCGATCAGAACGAGGCGATGTACGGCAAGCGTTGGACCAACCGGCAAATTCTCAACAGCGGAGCGCAGCCCCCGGCAGCAGCTGCGAAGCTGCTCGATCTCCTGACGAAATACTCTATGCGGAAGACGGGTTAACTGTCCGCGCCGGCAAAGATCCCATAGATCGCGTTTTCAATCAAGTTCCCCCGACCGGGGGAAGCTCCCTTGCATCTCCCAGGGGATGTGCAATCGCAACGGCCACCGTAAACTGACGGCATGAACAACACAGAAATACTCGAGCCAGGCAACTTCCGCTGGCTCTTCCGTGCTTATGCCATCCTGATGGGCCTCACCGGATTCGCCCTGTTCGGCTGGGGAACCATATGGCTCGGCGCCGACCTGCCCGGCGAGCCGTGGGGCAAAGCCGCGCTGATTCGCGTCGCCGGATCCTTCCTCATGGCGCTTGCCTGCTGCGCCACGCCATTCGCGCTCCATGGCCTGCCCACGCGTCGCCGTGGCCTCCTCTGGTTCGCCATCGCGCATTTCATCGTCTTCTACGTGCTGCAACTGCAAGACTCGGCCATTTGGGGACCGGGTCTCGGCCAAACCGCCATGCGCGCGGCGGGAATCTGCGCCTTTACACTCTGGATCGTCTACGTGTCCGGTCTGCAACATGAAGGCGGGGCGCCGCACTCCGCCGTGCAATTGCGCTCCCAATATGAACGGCAAATACGCGAAGCCGCGCGACTGGAAGAGCGCAACCGCCTGGCGCGCGACCTGCACGATTCCATCAAACAGCAGATCTTCGTCATCCAAACCGCCGCGGCAACCGCGCAGGTTCGCTTCGCCGGCGATGAGGCCGGCACGAAACAGGCCTTGGAGCAGGTCCGCGACTCCGCCCGCGAGGCGATGACCGAGATGCAGGTGATGCTCGATCAACTGCGGGCTGCGCCACTCGAAAATTCCGGCCTCATCGAATCGCTCAAGAAGCAATGCGACGCGCTGGGATTCCGCACGGGCGCGAAAGTCGAATTCACGCTCGGCGAACTTCCCGCCGCCGAAACCTTCGCTCCGGGCGAGCACGAAGCGATTCAACGGGTGGCGCAGGAAGCTCTGGCCAATGTCGCACGGCACGCGCGAGCCTCTACAGTGCGGGTCTCTCTCGCTTCGCTGAATGGGCAGGTAAGGCTCACCATCGAGGATGATGGGGCTGGCTTCGACCCCAATGAGCAGGCTCGTGGCCAGGGAATCGGTAACATGCGCGCACGCGCCGCGGAGTTCGGAGGAACGCTCGAGTTGACCAGCCAGACGACTAGCGGTACGTCGGTTGTACTTTCGATTCCCCACGCCGCCAACCGCCCGCCCGTCCAGAGACGGCGCGCAGCGCTGGTGATGGCGGTGGCGCTGGTAGCCGCGATCCCGCTCCTCGTTTGGCGGGATTGGCTCAATTTGCCCCTCGTGCCCGTAGCGTTCGCGATTGCGCTTATCGGATACCTGTCCGCCTACCTCCGCGCCCGCGTTCGCAGCCGCGCGCACGCGGAGCCTGCGCGATGAATCCTGTAACCATTGCGCTGGCGGACGATCACCGCGTCGTCACGCGCAGCTTGAAAGCCTATCTGGAGTCGTTTCCCGATCTGAAGGTGATCGGCATCGCGGCTAGCGGCGAAGAGTTGTTGGAGCGGTTCCAGGAGTGGAAGCCGCAAGTCGTCTTGCAGGATCTGCTTATGCCCGGCGGAATCGACGGCATCGAGACCATCCGCCGCATTATAGAGCGCGCCCCGTGTGTGAAGGTGATCGCGTTGACCGCGTCGATCGATGAAGCCCGAATGATGGGAGCGTTGCGTGCGGGCGCCGTGGGTTATGTTCGCAAGGACGCGGAACCCGAGGTTTTGCTGGCGGCGGTGCGCGCCGTTGTTCGCGGAAAGACTTATATCGATCCCTCGGTAAGCCGGCAGATACTTCACGCCGCCGATCCTCATGAAGAGCTGACGCCGCGAGAAATGGAAGTCTTGCGTCAACTCGCGCTGGGCCGCTCCAACAAAGAGATCGCCGACACGCTCACGATCGGAGACGAGACGGTCAAGACGCATGTGGGTAACGTGCTCTCGAAACTGGATGTGGAGAACCGGGCACAAGCGATCGTGCAAGCCCTCAAGCGCGGGCTCGTGTCACTTGAGGAACTGGAGTGAAAGCTCCATTCGGTCCATTCACGATAATCTGAAAAAGGGAACGCTCTCGGAAATAACGCCCCGCCACGTTACCTTGCGTTGCACCAATGGGAAAACGGAACGCCATGAAGGACCAGACGACAGAACCGACGGATTTCACGGGTCTGTACCGGCTCGCGTTTTCTGTGTACGGGACGCGGGCGTTATGGAACATGCGGCCTATGGAGGACCCCACTCCAGCCGATGCCATGGCGATCACGAAAGCGTTGAGAACTCACGGCGGCATGGAGGGACGGCGCTTGGCGGAACGGATCGAAAGAGTCTGCCGTGGCCCCTCGCCAAGCGGAGAATAGAGACTAGGTTATACTAAAATATAACTTAGGAATCCCAATGCACACCACGAAGCTGCGAAAGGTAGGAGGTTCAGTGATGCTGGCCGTGCCGCCAACCCTGCTCGAAATCCTTCACGTCCAAGCGGGAGACAAAGTCGATATCTCGGTCGAGAGCGGCCGGTTGGTGGCGGCGCCGCAACGGCGCCCACGCTATACTCTGGACGAACTCCTCGCTCAATGTCGCCCCAGGGCCGCACGAACCACGGAGGAGCGCGAGTGGCTCAGTGGGAGACCCGCGGGCCGCGAGTTGATTTGATAAAGCATCGATCCGATGAAGCGCGGTGAAATCTGGCTGGTGAGCCTTGACCCTGCTGCTGGGCATGAACAGAAGGGCCACCGGCCCGTTTTGATCGTCTCGCCAGCCGCCTTTAACCGGGTTACGCGAGTCCCCGTGGTGCTCCCTATTACCAGCGGTGGCAACTTCGCCCGCACTGCGGGCTTCGCCGTCCCGCTGGCTGACGCGGGAACCAGGACAATAGGCGTTGTACGATGCGACCAGCCGAGATCTCTCGATCTCGGAGCGCGCTACGGCAGAAAGGTCGAAACCGTCCCGGAAAGCGTAATGGACGAGGTGCTTGCGAGGCTGGCGCCGATTTTCGGGTAAAAAACTTATACCCGCCGCAGCGCCAGCGCCGAATTCTTGCTTCCAAACGCGATGCAGTTCGCCACCGCGTTCTCAATCTGCAGCTTGCGCGCCGTTGGCACGTAATCCAGATCGCATTCGGGGTCCGGCTCGTCCACATTGATCGTAGGCGGCACGACGCCATCGCGCATGGCAAGCAGCGTCGCTGCCACGCCCGCCGCGCCGCACGCGCCCTGCGGATGTCCAATCAAACTCTTCAGCGACGATCCCGCCAGCTTGTAAGCATGCCCATTAAACGCCAACTTCACTGCGCGCGTCTCGATGCGGTCGTTCAATTCGGTCGAGGTGCCGTGATAGTTGATGTACTGCACTTCGCTCGGCGGGATGCCGGCTTCGCCGAGGGCAAGCCCGATGGCGCGCGCCGGCTCTTCGCCGCACTCCTCCAGCCGCACGCGATGGTACGCTTCACAGGTCGATCCATACCCCACAATCTCGCCGTAAATATGCGCGCCGCGCTCCACGGCCTGCTCCATCTCCTCGAGCACGAAGAACCACGCGCCCTCGGCGATAACAAACCCGTCGCGGTCGCGCGAAAACGGCCGCGAGGCGCGCTGCGGGTCATGATTCCAGCGCGTGCTCATGATGCGCATCAGTTGGAACCCGCGCAGGATCAGGGGCGCGAGGGGCGAATCGACGCCGCCCGCCACCATCGTTTTCATAATGCCCGTCTTGATGTGGCGGAATGAGTAGCCCAGCGCGTCGGTCGAAGAGGTGCAGCCGGTGGAAATAATGTGGCTCATGCCGCGCAAGCCGAATCGCATCGAGACTTCGCTGGCCAGCGTCCCGATGGTGCTGGTGGGGATGGTGTATACGCTGCACTGCTTCAGATGCCCGCCGTAGTAAAGGCGGTACTGCTCCTCGGTGAAATCCTGGCTGCCGCCGCCCGAGCCGACGATCACGCCGATTTCGCGCAACTGGTCGCGTGACATGCCGCGCACGTCGAGGCCGGCATCGGCCAGAGCCTCATTCACTGCGTGCGCGGCGAGCGGTACGGCGCGCGAGACGTGCGGGCGGTCCTTGCATTTCCACCCAGATCTTTTCATCGAAGGTATCGGGGACTTCGCCCGCCACTTGAACCACGAATGGCGCCGGATCGAAGCGCGTGATGCGGCGGACGCCGCTCACGCCATTGCGCGTGGCCTCCCAAAAGCTTTCCCGCCCGATTCCATTCGGGCTAACTGCTCCAATTCCGGTGATGGCTACGCGGCTCATTCGATCCTTTTTGCCTTTACTCTTCGCGACACGATAGGCTGAACTTATGGACGATACCACGGAATCGCCTTCCGCCGGGGAGGCTTCCGCAACTCAGGCCCCAGAAGCGCAGTCGAAGGCGCGCCCGGTGGACGCGCTATCCGCCGCTTTAGCGGGCTTGCAAGCGGGCATGGTGGGCGCTTTGTTTATGCTCGCGTGGCTCGGAATCGATTCGTCCTGGGACCGGCGGGGTTTCTGGAATAACGAAAACCTCTTCGCCACCTTTTTCTACGGGGATGATGCGATCGGGGCGGGATTCAGCACCAGGACCCTGCCAGGTCTCGCGCTCTATCTGATCGTCTACAGCGCTTTGGGATGCATTTTTGCGGCTGCGCTGGGCAACCGCCCTCGCCCGCTGCGCACGCTGCTGGCCGCGCTCATCTTCGCCTTGGGGTGGTTCTACTTCTCGTTCCATGTGCTGTGGAAGAGCGCCATGCCGCTCGTCTATCTGCTCTACGCCGACCGGCCGATGATCGTCGGACACTTAATCTACGGCGCATGCCTGGCTCGATATCGGGGCTACTTACCCCAGGAGAACCGCGAGCCCGGCTCCGGGCCCGAAACCGCCTCGCCGGCGATCTCCCCCGGAGCCCCGCCAATCGAGCATCCCGAGCCTGTTCCGCCCTCCACTCTTGAATAGGCCTCATAAAATCTATGAATCCCCTTGGGCCTTTTCCGGGCTACCGCTTCGGTGTCTAATAGAGTCTATGGTTCAGGGGAGGGTGAGAGGTTGAAACTGCCGGTTTTTTCAGGCGCGCGCACCTCTTACGGCTGGACTCCGTTCCTTGGGGATTGTTCGGGTGGGCTGATCGCCGCTTTGATCGCGTTGCCGTATGGACTCGCGATGGCGTCGTTGATGGGGCTGCCGCCCGTGTTGGGCGTCTTCACATCGATTATCACAGCGCCAGTCATTGCGCTACTCGGCCGCAATCCGGTACTCATCGGGGGAACGGCGAGCGCCACTGTCCCCTTCATTGCGCTGGCGGTGCGGACGCAGGGAATCGGCGGCGCAGCCAAGGTGTCGATTGTCGCCTCGGTGATCATGATGGGCTTTTGCGTGTTGCGGCTGGGGCGCCACATCACACGCGTGCCGCATGCGGTGGTGACGGGTTTCTCTTGCGGCATCGGCGCCATGATGATTTCGTCGCAGCTCGATATCATTCTGGGCGTCGCGTCGCCGCTATCGCGCACGGCCGGCAGCGCGGTGGGCCAACTCGTGAACGCATTCAACCGCATTGGCGAAGCGCGCGTGGTTCCCCTACTGATCGGATTGACTGTGATTGTGGCCGCCACGCTGGCTGCCCGTTGGTCGCCTAGACTTCCGGCGCCATTGATCGGAGTCGGACTGGCGGTTTTGTTGGCGCGCGTATTGGGACTGCGGGAAAGGGAAGTGGGCGCAATCGCAGCGTCTCTGCCCGATTTTGTAGGCTTCTCATGGACGCCGCGTGACGCGTTCAGCGTGCTGCCGTCGGCGTTCGCGCTGGCGTTCGTCTCGTCGGTGAATATTCTGATTACCTCACGCGTCGTAGAACACTTCCAGGGGCGCCACCAGCGCATGAAAGCTTCCGCGGCAGACGCCGAGCTCGGAGCCTACGGAATCGCGAACGTGTTCGCCGGCATGATCGGCGCGCCTCCCAGCGTGGGGATTCCTGCTCGCAGTCTTGCTGTAGTGCGCTGCGGAGGATCGACGCGCATCTCAAACTTGATGCACGCTGTGTTCCTGGTCGCGATTCTGCAATTGGGATGGCCTTTCATTTCGCACATTCCCCTGCCGGCGTTGGCCGGCGTAACCGCGTGGATGGGCCTATGCCTGCTCGATTGGAGCACGTGGCGACGATTGCCGAAGATGAATGCCTGGGACGCAGCGGCATTTCTTTCCACCGCCGCCGCCGTGCTGCTGGTGAACGCGGCGCTGGCGGTAGCAATCGGCTGTTCGTTCTATGTCGTGCGCGCGATGCTCGGAAGGCGCACTGCGATGCCGCAAACGGCGAGCCAGGCAGCACGAACAACTTCGATGTAAACCTTTCGAAGGCGTTCCCGAAAGAAACCGGCGAATGGAGTTTTCGTTGGGAGGCGCCTAAACTGCCCGCGACTTGCTCCGCTGCGCCGCCTGTTCCGACCGCACCGGCTTTTTCTCCCCGATTCCGGTGAGCCGCCGCACTTGATCGGTGACGCACACCAGGAACATCGGCTGTCGCGCGTTCTTCAATAAATCGACGATGCGGTCGGGCGCCTCTTCGAGATAGATAGATTTGCCGTCCGTTAACAGATGGACGTTGGATGACGATGCCAGTGCATCGCTTAAACGCTTTCCCATGTCCTTTTGAAGGAAACGCAGAACGCGCCGTATCTTTTGCAGCGAAAATTTCTTGCGCCGCAACTCGGCGATCACCGAGATCTCGAGCACTTCCTCTGTCATGTAGACACGTTTGTGTCCCGCCTGGCGTGGCGAAACCACGTGCCGCTCGTCCCACCATTGCAACTGGCGCAGGCTGACGCCGCAAATGCGGGCCACCTCGCTGCTGTTATAGCCTGGAGCATCCGATGGAACTGCCTGCCGTGGTTTTCTCGCTTTAGACATTCTTCGCCGCTTCCGTTTTTTATTTAGGGGCCATTTTGGATTGTACATTGGCGGGCGGCAGAGTCAAGCGTGGAATCATTATGCCGCCCGCTTTAAGACGCGGCCGGTCGCATCCCGATTTATGCAGAGGCGCGGTATCGGACCTCACCAAGCGTGGTTGTGGCAGGTGCGCGGCTTCACCTCCACGGCGTAGCCGCAGGTTCCGGCACACGTACACTGGAACTTGGAGGGGTGCCAAATTACCATGGAACAAGAGAATGGCGTCAACGTTTGGGAAAATCATTCGAGCAAGATTTGGTTTGGAGTCGCTTTAGGAGCCGCGATCGGTTTGGGCATCGCCATCTCGCGGCGTCCGAAACGGACCCGCTGGGACGTGGCGCGGCGTAAGGCGCAAAATGTGATCAGCGGCCGTTCATCTGAATTCGCCGATGCCGCGCGCGACATCATGCAACGCGTCAAGACGATTTACGAAGAAGGCAGCCGCATCGCGCAGGATGCCGGCGAATTGTGGACGCGGGGGCGCAAGCTCGTTTAATTCTACGAAGCAGAGACCACGAACCTTTAAGATTCCCGCATTACTCGTTGCCAGTTAATTCAACGCGCGGCACCTGACGGGCCGCGCGTATGCGGCTGATTTTGTGATTCCAGGTTACCGGAGGGTAAACTTGGAATTACTATTTTGGCTGGAACGACGCCATTCGTGCGGTCAGATTTCGTTAGCGGCCGGCCTGTGGCCGGTGAGATTCTCGCGGCGAAACTCCGGCGTGAGTTGGTCTCACCGGATGAAGCGCTACGGTACGCAATCGATATCGGAACGGCGTTAAATAATGCGCATGCGCAGGGGTTAGCGCATGGCATGGTTTCGCCGCAGACCATTTTGATTTGCGATGCGGGCGCTGTCTTACTGAAACCGCTATACAGCGAGAGCATCGAGCCGGGGTATCGCGCCCCCGAGCAAGTGTTGGGTAAGCCGCCCGATGCGCGCTCGGACATCTTCGCCTTCGGCGCTTTTCTTTATGAACTGGCGTCCGGGGAAGCGCCGTTTCAGGGTCTGGGTTTGGCTCTGAACACGGCGATTCTGGAACGCGAGCCGCCGCCGCTGCCACCGGAACTAGGCATTCACCCGGCGATGGAAAAGGTGATTGCCCAGTGCCTCGCAAAAGATCCCGCCAAACGCAGGCAGCGAATTCAAACAGCTGTATCGGAATTAAACTTACTGCGCGCGCTCCCGCCAAATTGGCCTCGGACGTAGAGCACGGAACACCGCCGACACGCCTCCCATTCCTTGCACGCCCAACGCATCGAAGCCCGAAGCAGAAAACACAACTGCGCTTATGGATCGTCATCGGGTCAGCGCTGTTGCTTTGTGCCGGAGGCGTGGCGGCGGTGATACTCTTGCTCGGCCGCAACGCCGCCCCGGCTTATCGCTTTTCGATCGATCAGGAAGGCGGGAAGTATCCGGCAATGCCGGCGATTTCGCCCGACGGCCGCAGCTTGAGTTGGTCCGCCACCGCGCCGGATGGCAAGCGCATGCTGTGGCTCCAGGCGCTCGATAGCGCACATGCGAAGCAGATTCCGGATACTCAAGGCGCCGCGGCGCCGTTCTGGTCGCCGGATAGCTCATACATCGGGTTCTTCGCGGCTGGATTTCTCAAAAAGATGCGCGTCCAGGATGGGGCGGCTTCCGGAGCGCCACGGAATATCTGTCCGGTCGATACTTTCTCGGGCGGAGGCGCCTGGAACAAGGATGGAACGATCTTGTTCGCCCCTAGCCCTACCGGCGGCCTCTCGCGTGTGGCGGCAGACGGCGGAGCGCCTCAGGCAGTCACCTCATTGAACGCCGTGAAGAGCGAGCGCTCGCACCTGTGGCCCCAATTTCTGCCGGACGGCAATCATTTCATTTTTTTTTGTAGGGAGCGATAGCGCGCGGGACACCGGCGTCTACGCGGGTTCGCTCGATTCGCCGAACTACAGTTTCCTGTTCCACTCCACAACCAATGCCGTCTATTCGGGCGGCGGCGCGGCCGCCGGTTACCTCTTATTTATCCGCGACGGTATCCTGCAGGGAGAGCGCTTCAACGCCTCCAAGCTTAGCGCCAGCGGCGATGCGGTGACTTTGGCGACGGACGTCGATGGCATGGAGACTCTCTCCTTGGCGCAGGTTTCGGTCTCCCGCAACGGAACCCTCGTCTACCAAAGCGCTGGCAAATCCACGCGGCAGCTCTCGTGGTTCGATCGCACCGGGAAAAACCTCGGCGCGGTGGGCGAACCCGCGGACTGGGGGCCGCCGCGCATTTCGCCCGACGGCTCGCGAATCGTGGTGGGCAGGCGGGACGAGCGGAGCGGCGTCGCAGTGCTTTGGGTATTGAATGCGGTCGACGGCTCGGCGTTCCAATTGACGCACATGACACGCGGCTCGTCGGCGCAGCCCGTGTGGTCGCCCGATGGCACGCGAATCGCGTTTGCGAGTGATGAACTTGGAACCTATGATCTTTACATTCAGCCGGCGAAAGCGCCGAGCCTGCCTGAATTGCTTTATCGGGATGCGCACAAGAAGGTTTTCGACGATTGGTCTCGCGATGGCAAGACGCTGCTCTCCGACGAAATCATACCCGGGATGGCCAGAGGACTATGGATATTGAATTCCGCGCAGCGAAAAACCTCCACAGTCTTGGACACGATCCATTCTGAAGGCTACGGCGCGCTTTCGCCAGACGGCAAATGGCTCGCATATCAATCCGACGAAACCGGGATCAATGAGGCGGTCGTTGCGGCTTGGGATAGCGGGTCGCCGTGGACGAAGAAGCTTTTCAGCATCTCGCATGGCGGCGGCGCTATGCCGCGGTGGCGTCACGATGGGCGCGAACTCTACTACATCACGCAACCAGGCGAGCTCTTTGCTGTAGCGGTCCATGCATCGGGCAGTGAGTTCGGCTTCGATCCGCCGCATGAGCTCTTCCACACGCGGCCCACGCCTAAATCATGGAATCTTTACGATGTCTCAGCCGGCGGCGAGCGCTTTCTGATGAACACGCCGATGGAGTGGCCGGCAGGCGGAAAGATGGCGATGGTTACAAGCTGGACGAATAAAGTAAAATAAACACCCTATTTTCAATTGGTTACGCTCTACCAGAATAGCCGGAGGGCTTGATATAATGAAGGTGCCCTCCTGCATATATAAGGTAACCCCATGACCAATCTGTCCAAATTTTGGCCGCTCGATTATGAACCCGAAGATCAAATCTATGAGAATCCTTCATGGGATCTTCCGGGGTTGCGCCTAAAGTCTAGGCCGACGCGGGTGAAGCGAGACTCGCCCGCGAAAGTCGCTAAGAAACGCCGCTGAGTTTTAGCATGCAGGCGTTACCGTGCGCGCGTGCGTACATTTTTCCGGGCCTTTCGTATTAACACGCTCACTTCGGTAAGCTTTACATCACAAAAGCTGGATCCAGCGCTCTCAGCGTTGAAAAGAGTGCCGAATATGGCGGAGGCTTCGAAATTGCATAGAGCATGTCGAGGTTTTTGACCATGAAAGCTTTTCTTGCGACCACCTGTATCGTAACGGGCGCTTTGCTTGCCGGTGGATGCGCCACCAAAAAATATGTGCGCAACACTGCGGCTCCTATCCAGGCCAAGGTAGACCAAGTCGGTGAGCAGACCACCCAGAACTCTCAACAAATCCAAGACACCAAAACTCAAGTTAAGGATGTCGACCAGCGCGCTCAGAACGGTATCGGCGCCGCCAATGAAAAGGCGGGCGCGGCAGATCAACACGCTGCCGATGCCATGAATAAAGCCACCACGGCCGATCAAAAGGCCACCACCGCCGATCAAAAAGCCACCACCGCCGATCAAAAAGCGGACACCAACGCGCAAGGGCTGAATACCTTGCGGGATGCGTTTGCAAATATCGACGACTACAAGCTGCAAACTACGGTGAGTGTGCCATTCGGGTTTAATAAGTCCGCGCTCACGGCGGATTCGAGGCAGGAGTTGGACAAACTCGCGCAAGACGTGCAAAGCGACAAGCGCTTCTTCATCGCCGTGGAGGGTTACACGGATAAGACTGGCGGCGCTGCCTACAACGAAGTTTTGAGCCGTAAACGCGCCGATGCAGTAGTGGAATACCTCGTTGCGAAGCATGACATTCCGATCTACCGCATTCATATGATCGGTCTCGGTGATGAAAAGCCGGTTGACGAAGCCCACAATCGCGCCGCCCGCGCTAAAAATCGCAGGGTGGAAGTGAAGGTCTTCAACGCCGACCAGGTTACAGCGAATCTCGGGGCTTCGACTAGCGCCAACCGCGTCGATTCTGGACACTAGCCTTAACTCCAGCCCGCATTTCTTGCAATGCTTTTGCCGCGAAGCGTAGAGACGCCCGTCGATTAGAGGGGCCGCAAAGGCCGGCCGAGGACTTTACTACTTCGGTCGAGCGCACCGAACCAGACCCGGCGTTCTCCACGTATCGCAATAAGAAGGCTTGTAAGTTGTTCGGATGTGACCGCCAGAAAAAATGGGCGTCGGAATGAAATCTGACGCCCATCTCTCTCGATTCATTTGAATTCCGGATCTGTCAACCTGCGCCCACACTCCTGCTCCCCGATTTCCCGTTTCGTCCCTTCCTGAAGGCATGCCAGAAAATATAGAGTGCGGTCAAATCGGCTAATGCCGTGATGACGCTGCCGGTTAACGAGAGATTGTGGGACCGGCGTTGCGCGGCAATGGAGCGCAGCGAGTCGCCAATCGCTTCTCCAGTGAACTGGATGCCGAGACCGCCTGTCACCAGCAGCAACTTCGGATCTCTGCCGCGCGTCGAGAGCAGCAAGCCCCACAATCCAAGGTCGAGGATTTCGGAGAAGAAATTAAGATCGCGCGTCCACAGCGCCATCCAGACGCCGTGTTCAAGCCCTGGTCTGAAATGCAGGAGGAAAGATACGCCAGCGATGAGAGTCGCCCCTCCGATGGTTCCGATCAGCACCACCCGGCGGGAACGGACATGCGACGCCGCCGCATAGATCAGGTTGATCACCACCGCGTAAGCCAAAGGCTCCAGAAGCAGATCGTTCAAAAAATTCCATTGCGCCATCCGCACCACGTGCGCGTGATCTGCGGTGGAGATAATAAGCCACATAGGATGGCATCCCCGTCACCGTCAGCGCGAACCCGAGCGCGACATAGAGGAAGAGCACTGGAAACTGCCGGTATGGGCCGCGCACCATCGCGGCGATCACCAGTAGCGTCAGCGGCAGTCCAGCGCACCAAGACCCCAGCTGGATGACGAACTGAACCTGGGCCATTGTGACCTATTTTAGGTCACGGCTTCACGAAAAATCTAATTCCTTCTTTGAATTACGCGGATTTCACCCATTCCCACGGATCGGGGGGAAGGTTCGGTCCCTTATGGACAGAGTTGCTGGCACGCCATTCCCACGGGTCGGGCGGAAGATTGGGTCCCTTCTGCGCCTTGTTCCATTCCCACGGATCAGGCGGAAGGTTCGGTCCCTTATGGACAGAGTTGCTGGCACGCCATTCCCACGGGTCGGGCGGAAGATTGGGTCCCTTTTGCGCCTTGTTCCACTCCCACGGATCGGGGGGAAGGTTCGGTCCCTTATGGACAGAGTTGCTGGCACGCCATTCCCACGGGTCGGGCGGAAGATTGGGTCCCTTTTGCGCCTTGTTCCACTCCCACGGATCGGGCGGAAGGTTCGGTCCCTTATGGACAGAGTTGCTGGCACGCCATTCCCACGGGTCGGGCGGAAGATTGGGCCCCTTTTGCGCCTTGTTCCACTCCCACGGATCGGGCGGAAGGTTCGGTCCCTTCTGAGCAGAGTTGCTCGCTAACCATTCCCACGGGTCGGGAGGAAGATTGGGTCCCTTTTGCGCCTTGTTCCACTCCCACGGATCGGGGGGAAGGTTCGGTCCCTTCTGAGCAGAGTTGCTCGCTAGCCATTCCCACGGGTCGGGAGGAAGATTGGGTCCTTTCTTTACTAACTGATTCAAATGGTTTGCTGCGGTTACGGTCCAGTCGTCGGCCTTGCTCTGCGAACCGCCAATCGTGGCATTGCAAACCATGGCCAATGCGAATAACAAAAGAATCGCGGCGAACGCGAGTTTGTTTTCAAAAAATCTCTGCATCGAATTCTTAGCTCCTTTTCACTAGCGGATTTTCCCGATTCCCGGTCGGATCGGTGAGTTGAGATACATATCCGCCGAGTCTTGCGCTGCACCACGCGAGTTAGGCGGTTGTTCCATAGACGCAAGTTTATACCATCTAGTACCTAGTGCGTAATTCCACAAAGGGGTCTACCTAGTACTCTGAACTGGAGTTCGAATTTGTAACAGAAGGTAAAAACCGGATTATCGCGTTATTTCGAGCGATAGGAGACAGCCGATTGCTAGCGGGCGTGGCTCCGATAACTTGGGATTTTGCACTGCGGCAACTGGCCTTCCGCACTGTTCGATGCGCATATCTGCCGTCACTTCATCGAGCATTTCGAGGGTCGCGGTTTTGCACTCCATGGCGAATGCGGTGAGGAGCAGATTATCGGAGATGGAATTTATGAGGCGTGGGATCCCCTGCGAACAGTTGTGAATCTCGACCATGATTTCACGCGGGATGATGGTCTGATTGCGGATTCCGGCGCGCTCCATCCTCGAATCGATGTAATCTTCCGTTTCGTCGAGATCGAACCCACGCAGTACACAGCGGAGGGAAATGCGCTGCTTGAGTTGGCGGTATTCGGGTCTCTCCAACTTGACATCGAGTTCCTGCTGCCCGGCTATGACGATTTGCAACAGCTTTCCCCGCCGGTTTTCCAGGTTGCCCAGCAGGCGGATCTCTTCGAGAACGTCCCAATCAAAGTTATGAGCTTCGTCGACGATGAGCGCGGTCGTACGTCCGGCCTGCGCGCGTTCGAGCAGCATTTCGTTCAATGCCACCAGCGTTTCAGTCTTCGACTGGCGGTTCCCCTTGAGGCCGAAATCGTAGGAAAGCATTTCGAAGAACTGCTCCACAGTGAGACGCGAGTTGAATAGCGACGCGAAATCGATATGCTGCGAGTGAAGGAAATCGCGCAGGCATTCAAGCATGGTGGTTTTGCCCGTGCCCACTTCGCCGGTGAGTACGATAAAGCCTTTGCGGCTCTGCACGCCGTAGATGAGATTCGCCAGGGCCTCTTCGTGCTGCCTGCTTCGAAACAGAAACGTAGGATCCGGACTCATGTTGAACGGATTCTGCGTAAAGCCGAAGAAGGCGTTATACATGGGCTAGGCTTCAGGCGCGGGAGTTGGATTGGATTGCGGCAGCCTTCTCGCCTTGAGTTGTTGCCGGTGTCGCGGCTGGTTTGGCCGCGGTAGGCGCTGACGGCTTCCCGGCCTGCTGTCCCCCGCCAATGGGCTTTTCGGCCGCCGGCTTTTCCGGCTTGACCGCTGCCTTTACCGGGCTGATGAGGATATGGGCGTTGCGGCCTTCAAGGCGCGGAGAGCCTTCCACGGCGCCATAAGTCGTAAGATCTCCGGCGAAGCGGATAAGCAGTTTCTTCCCGAGATCGGCGTGAGCGATCTCGCGTCCGCGGAACTGAACCACTGCCTTGACGCGATTGCCTTCCTGAAGAAATCGAATGGCGTGATTCTTCTTGAAGTCGTAGTCGTGGTCGTCGGTGTTGGGACGGAACTTCAGCTCTTTCACCTGCACGACGTGCTGCTTTTTCTTTGCGTCGTGCTGCTTCTTCTTCTGTTCGTATTGGTAGTGGCCGTAATCGACCGCTTTCGCCACCGGCGGAACGGCCGTGGGCGCGATCAGCACCAGATCGAGGCCAAGCTCCTGCGCGCGGCGCAACGCCGCGGCGGTGGGCATGATCTCGGTGGCGCCGTCCGGAAAGACCGCGCGGACTTCCCGAGCGCGGATCGATTCGTTGACGTTCTCTCTGCGATTCTGCCTGCGAGGAGGAAAATTTCTGGGTGGATACATGCTATGCGTTGTTTTTTAGGATTGCAGGGGGCCCCGGAATCGGTTCGATCCCAGGTGAACTCTCTCGTGGAAAGTCGAAATGGCCAGATGTAGGGACAAGCGTAATAATCGTCTGTTTTAGTGTACACCACATTTTGAGGGAGCGGACGCCCGTTTTTCTCGTTGTCTGTAACATGGCGCGCCGTTTTCGCTTGACTGGCCCGCGGCCTCGACGCGGGCGCATTTTCCACTAAGATGAGAATTCTATGGTCCGATGTCCCGCATGCGCCCATGAATCGGCGGTTGGGTCGCGCTTCTGCGCACAGTGCTCCGCGCCACTCGACCCCGCGTCGGCCGAAACTGCGCTGATGGCCGCGGCGGGCGGGTCCGCTGGCCGCTCTTCACCGCCGGGCAGCCCTCCGCCACTTACGGCGCCTTCGCTTGCGTCTTCGACCGGGGTGGATGAAGGCCGCTTCCTACCCGGAGTTGTAGTCGCCGGGCGCTACCGTATCGCCGGACTCCTGGGCCGGGGCGGAATGGGCGAAGTCTATCGCGCCACCGACCTCACGCTGGGCCAAGCCGTAGCGCTCAAGTTTCTTCCGGAAACCGCATCCCGCGACGACCGCGCCATTGCCCGCTTCTATAACGAAGTTCGCATTGCGCGCCAAGTGACCCATCCGAACGTGTGCCGCGTTTACGACATCGGCGAGGTGGATGGGCAGCATTACATCTCGATGGAGTTCGTGGATGGCGAAAACCTCGCCTGCCTTTGCGCCGCATCGGCCGTCTGCCAGCGGATAAGGCCGTCGACATGGCCCGCAAGATATGCGCAGGATTGGCGGCCGCGCATGAGAAGGGCGTTTTGCACCGCGATCTGAAGCCCGCCAACGTCATGATCGACGCCTCGGGCAATCCGGTGCTCATGGATTTTGGCCTCGCCGGCCTGAGTGAGCAGTTGCAGACCGACGTGCGCAGCGGCACTCCCGCGTACATGTCGCCCGAGCAGCTTGCCGGAACGGAAGTCACGGTCCGAAGCGACATCTACGCGCTGGGCCTGGTGCTCTACGAGTTGTTCACCGGCAAGCGGGCGTTCGAAGCCGCTTCGATGATGGAACTGATGCAGATGCAGGAGCGCGCCGAACCTGCCAGCATCTCGACCGTGGTGAGAGATCTCGAGCCCGGCGTCGAGCGGATCATCATGCGCTGTCTCGATCCGTCGCCTTCGGGGCGTCCCGCCAGCGCCCGCGCCGTCGCCGCGGGATTGGGAGGCGATGCGTTAGCGGCGGCGCTCGCGGCGGGTGAAACGCCGTCTCCGGAATTGGTTGCCGCAGCGGGAGAGAGCGAAGGGCTGCGTCCCAAAATCGCCGTGGCGTGGCTCGCGTCCGCGCTGGCGATGATCGCAATTACGGGGTATCTCGCGGCGGCCTGGAGCCTCACTGCGAAACTTCCACTGGAGGCCTCGCCCGATGCGCTGGCGCGCGATGCGCGCACCATGCTGAAGAGCTTCGGATATTCGGCGAAGCCGGCGGATACCGCATACGGGCTTTTGTATGCCGACAGGTACATCGAATACCTGAAGAGCCACCCGGCCGCTGCGGCGGCGCGTTGGAGGAATCCGGCCGTTGGGATGCCGCCGCTGATTCACTTCTGGTATCGCGAGAGCCCGGACTACATGACGCCCCAGCGGAGCTTCAACACCGTGGATTCGGAGAACGATCCGCCTTTCGAAATCTCAGGAATGACTTGGCTGCGCACCGATCCGGATGGCAAGCTCTTGCTGTTCGAGTCCGTCACTCCTCAGCGCGAAGCGCCGGCGCCCCGCGCGGCGTCTTTCGACTGGGGCGTGCTCTTCCGCGCGGCCGGCCTCGACATCGCGCGCTTCCAACCCTCCGATCCCGAGTGGACGCCGCACGGCAGTTGGGACGCGCGCGCCGCGTGGACCGGTTCCGATATCGCAACCGGCACAAAGCTGCGCGTGGAAGCGGCGTCGTGGCGCGGCCTTCCGGTGTTCTTCCGCATTCTCGGTCCGTGGTCCACGCCGGAGCGCATGGAGGTGGGCGGCGGTAATCCGCAGCTTCTGGGGATCCTGGTGATCTATGGTCTTTTGATCGCCGCATGCTCGATTGCGTGGCGCAATTTCCGTAGCGGACGCGGCGACCGGAAAGGCGCCGTGAAGCTTTTCGTGCTCTATTTCGCAGGCATGCTGACGGCGCGTTTGATCGCCGGCCATCACGCGCCCGTTTTCGCGGAATCGAATCTCGTCTGGACGTCCCTCTCCATCTCCGCGCTGAACGCCGCGGCGCTGTGGGTCTTTTATATCGCGCTCGAACCGTGGGTGCGGAGACGCTGGCCGGAGACGATGATTTCGTGGAGCCGCTTCACGACTAAGGGAATTCGGGATCCACGCGTGGGCCGTGACATCTTGTATGGCGCGGCAATGGGCGGGGTTTTCGCGATTCTTAAGCTGGCGCAGATCCGGCTGCATGGAACGGCGGCACCGCCGTCCCTGCCGAGCCTGGTTGGTTTGGGAGGGCTGCGCCCGCTGGCGTCGTTCGGGCTGCTAACCATCGACGGCGCCATGTTCGATCCCATGATCGTCCTTTTCGTGCTGTTCCTGATGCGCGTGCTGTTACGCAAGCAGTGGATCGCGGCGGCGGCCGCGGTGGCGATCTTGACGGCGATCTCGGTCGGCTCGATCTCGGCCCCGGCGATCGACATCCCCGCCACGGCCCTACTGGAGGCGCTGGAAGTGCTGGTGCTATTGCGCTTTGGAGTTCCCGCGGTGATTGTCGCGGGCGTTGTATCCACGTACCTTCTGGACGTGCCCATCACGCTCGATTTTTCGTCGTGGTACGCGGGCGTGGGCGTTCTGCCGCTGGCCGCGTGCGCGTTGATCGCGTGGTATGGATTCCGTACGGCGATGGCGGGTCGGTCGGTCTGGGGGGACGAGGTAGCGTAGCCGTGATCGGGATTCTGGTCGTCGGCGACAACCACTTCATCGTGCGCGGCCCGCGTCCGAGCCATGCCACGGCGCTGCACCTGGCGCGGCAGTGGTCCGTGATCCGCATCGACGCGCGAACGCCAGAAGCCCTCGCGCCGTGGACCATCAGCACGCGCGAATTCCGCGAAAATCTTCAATGGGCGATTGTGATTGCCGGCGAAGGGGATCCGTCGCCGGCGGTCTCCCAATTGTTGGATGAGATTCGAGACCGCGGGGTGGAGACTGAAATTATTGGTGGGTGACCTCGGACTCCGGCCCTACTACCGGCATCGACCACATTAGCGGGCTATGCTAGCGAAAGCGTCAGCCTGCCACTCGACCGGCTCCGGGGCGTGGGCTTGATCACAATGTGGACATCCCTGCCCAATCGCGTCAGGCACTCCATCAAACGGTGCTCCGAAATTCCACGAAATCGCCCTTTCAGAATGGCTGACACCTTGGGCTGCGTAAGCCCCAGGATTTCGGCGGTGTGGGTTTGGGTGAGCGCCCTCCGCTGGACAATTTCAGCAATCTTGGCGGCCAACTGGGCCTTTATCAACATGCTCTTGCTGTCCGGGTAGGCGAGGTCGGCATACACGTTACCGGACCCTATCTCGACGGGGACGCCCCGCACGACTCGTTGTTTCTTCATCGCGATAGCTCCTTAGCGATCTGCTCCGCAACTTTCAGACGCTCGCGGATCAGATCCATATCAGCTTTGGGTGTGGCTGCTCCGCGCTTTGACTCCTTCTGGAAGATATGCAACACGAACACTACGCCCTCGAACCTCACGGTGTAGACGGCTCGATACGTGCTCCGATCCCAATCCTCCGACAACCTCCAGGACGCCGGCGGAACCGAAGCCGCTGAGAGGCTTGGCCTGATCGTGTTTCCTGCCGTCTTGCGCCAGGTAGAGAGCGAATCAAAAAAGTCCATCACTGGCCGGGGCAAAGAGAGCAAATCTCGCTTCGAACTCCCTACCCATTGCAGTGGCTTAAGGACGGCGGTTTCTCCATCCCTGATCATTATACCCATATTGGTATAACGACATCGCGGATCGCCACAGAGCCGCGGGGATCTCGATAACCTATGTTTCGAAAAAAGGCTTTTCTATCGCGATGAGATCGCAACCGTGCTGAGTGACCTCAGGCACGACGATTCGGACGCGAGGCCCTTTAGTTCTCAGACGGCCGCTCCACGTGATCGATGACGAGAAATTCGATCGGACCTTTGGCCGGCGTAAGCTTCAGCCCGAGTTGTTCCTGCATGGCGGTAAAGATCGTCGGACCGGTTGGGTCCGATGTCGCGCCGGGCGTATCCGGTTCGGGTCCACGCAATCCGGGCGTAGATTCGTTAGGCGAAAAACTCACGCGGATGTCAAAGCGGCGCGCGAGTCCGGTTTTGTCGATCACCGGTCGATCGAGGAAAAGGTTGAGCAGCTTCGAGAACTCGCCAGGCGTGCTGCCCTCCGCATTCACCGCTGGCGGCCGCGTCACGATCATGGCTTTACAGTAGCGTTGCCCCGCGGCAAGTTCCGGCAAGGGAAACATCATCGGCATCTGAACACAGCTTCCCTCTCGAAACGGTTTCAATTTCGAGCCGCCTTTCGCCACGGTCAGTTCATATACCGGGCCCTCTTTGGTCTCGCGATGGATCTTCAGTTTGAACCGGTCTTCGAGAAGCGCCTGAAGCATAGGGCCTTCCATCATCTGAATACTCGGATGTCCTTCCGCTCTTGCATTGATCTCATACATCTCGCTGTGGATCCAGTCCGGGCCGCCTTTGATCGCGAGCACCCCCAGCGGATTGGTATGGCCGCCTGCGTTCCGGACGTATGCGCGCTGAATAAGACCCAGGTTATTGTCGCCCACCAAGATAAAGCAGCCGATGCTCAGCCGTCCGGGAGACGAATCCCCGCCGCCTTGCTTCCGGCCCGGTTCGTTGTCCTTGCAGCGCTTGACGGAGGTGACTTCAAACTTCGGCGTGGGCGCTGTCGCGGATTGAGCGCGGCTGTAGGGCGCATTCATAATCCCAACGATGGCAGGCGCGGCGAGAGCCGCCGCGCCGCCTATCGCCAGTGCTGCTTTCTTCGCGAAGCTCAATCGAACAACCGCGCGGTTGCGCATGATCGTTGCGATTCTCTTCTCGAGATTCGCTCCGGTCACACCCGATACGCACGCTAGCGGCGATTCTGTAAAGAGCTTACAGACATTGAGAATCCCTTCCGCGTAAACGCGCGGCTCGTTGCCGAGACGCAGCACCTCTTCGTCGCTGGCTCGCTCACGTTCCTCGACCATCCGCTTGCCGATCCACCACACCAGAGGGTGAAACCAAAAGACGGTCTCTACCAACATGTGGATCGCGGCGATGAGATTGTCCCGATTGCGGACGTGGCACAGTTCATGCGCGATCACGGCTTCCAATTGGGCCGGCGTCAACCGCTCGAAGATGCCCTCAGGCAGCATCAGAACGGGACGAAAGATGCCGAACACCCCCGGCTCGCTCGAAGAGGGAGACAATCGCGCCGGGATCGGCAATCCGAGTTGCAGAGGCGACGCGGCGCTAACCACTCTCCGGATGCGCAGCCAGCGAATCCACCACGAAGCGGCGATGCCGAGAAATCCGGCTGCCCAAAAACTCAGGAAAATTTCCGCGAGTGAAACCTCGGCCGTAGACGGCGGAGTTAACCGCACCGATGAAACGGCCGCTGTCGCGAATGGCTCGCTCACCCCGCCTATGACGACCGAAAGGTTGGGCTGCTTTACAACTGGCGCTGTCCGCCATTGGACATGACCGCCGAGCGCGACGAGCAGCGAGAACGGCAAGAGAAATTTGTACGAAGCCGCCATCCACAGGCAATGCCGCACGCGCGCACGGTTGTTTCGTAAGGCCAGCGTCAGCAATCCCGCCACCGCTGCGAACAGAGTCGATTGCCACAAGTGATCGGCAATCGCGGACAAACCTTCCATGGTCATTCCGCCTTCTCCTCGCCCGCGATCTTCAGAAGCGTTCTCTCCGCTTCGCGCACGTCTTCGAGCGTCAGCGCGCCGGACTCCACCAGATGAGCCATGATCGGCCGGCTGCGGCCGCCGAATAATCCCAGCAGGTCATCGATCAACCTGCGCTCCGCCGCTTCACGCGTCACCGCCGCCTCAAAAATGAACGCCGTGGCGATCTTCTTAATCTTCCTCAAGGCTTTTTTCGCTTCCAGGCGGTAGACCGTCGTCTGGATGGTAGTGTAGGCGGGCCTTTTCCTGGCGGGAAACGATTCCTGAATCTCGCGGACGGAGCACGGCCCTTTGGTCCAAAGGGCCTCCATGATCTGAAGCTCGAGCTTGGTTAGTTTGGGAAGCGTCATAGGTTAAACTACCTATGTTCGCGATTCTACTATGGACGTGGTTATATTGCAAGAGATTTTGCGGGCGCAGCCCGGAGAGTGTCAATCGCATCGCAGCATGGTTGCGGGGTCGATGCGGAGCGCGCGGATGATGGCGGGGAGCGCGGCCAGCAGCGCAACGGCCAGGATGATCAGACTCGGTATCGCCAGCATCGCGAGGCTGGCCCCGTTGACCTGATAGAGCAGTGATTCGATGTATCGTACGGAGACCGTGCCCAGCATGACGCCGGCGAGAGCGCCGGTGAGCGTCATGACGAAGACCTCGGACGTGACGCGGCCGGCGATGTCGCCGGCCTGAGCGCCGATGGCCACGCGGATGCCGATCTCGCGGCGCCGCAGCAGCACGGAGTAATCGAGCACGCCGTAAAGTCCGATGCCGGCCAGAAGGAGCGCCACACCGGCGAAGAAGAGCGCGAGCATGGCCAACAGGCGCTCGCGGATAGTTTGCCGATCGATCAATTCCTGTTGCGTGCGGATGTCGCTGACGCGGAAATCGGGACGCGCGTTGGGGATTTCGCGGCGTAGCGTCGAGACGAGCGCCAGCGGGTTCGCGCTCGACGTGCGCACGACGAAATTACCCTCGCTCATGGGGATCGGCGCGCCATCGGCCCCGACAAGGTGAAAGGGCAAGTAGGCAACCGGGCGCGGCGCCTCGCGCAAGTTGTCGTACGGCGCGTCGCGGACTACGCCGACCACCTGATAGCGGGCGCTTCCTTTGTCGAAAGTTTGCCCGATGGGGCTTGTGCCGCCGAAGTATTGACGGACGAAGGTCTGGTTGACGATGGCGGCGCCGGGAGACGTCTCGCCCTGGCGGAAATCGCGGCCTTCGAGGAGATGCATCTTCATTACATCGATGAAGCCGGGTGAAATCTTGAGGAAATAAGCGAGCACCGGGCCGGGCGGCGCGCCGTTGACGGAGACGAAGCCGTTCCAGCCGCGCGTGTTCAGCAGCGGCCACTCGGAGAGGGAGACCTTCTCGACGCCAGGCACGGCGCGCAGACGATCGGCGATCTGGTCCCAGACAACGGGCGGAGCGGGGCGTTGAGCCACGGTATCGAGGGTGAGAATCCGTTCGGCGGAGAAACCGATGTCGCGATGGGACAATCGCTCGAATGTGGCGGCGAAGAGACCGGCGACAAACAGCACCAGAAAGCAGAAAGCGACCTGCGCGGCGACGAGGGCGTGCATCATGCGGCGGCGGGCGTGCGGATCCTCGTCCGCCTTTGAGTACGCTGGCGGGTTTCACGGCGGAAGCGCGGAGGGCCGGCGCCAGGCCGAAGAGCAGCGTTATAGCGAAAGTGAGCGCGAGGCCGAAT
Source organism: Bryobacterales bacterium (assembly GCA_963763545.1). Lineage (GTDB taxonomy): Bacteria > Acidobacteriota > Terriglobia > Bryobacterales > Bryobacteraceae > PALSA-243. Next base: position 478,785 of record CAVXPE010000030.1, on the reverse strand, counting down.
CCCAGGACGTGCCAATCGGCGGGAAGAGACAGGCGCACCGGATTATCGGGCGGGTTGATGCGGCTTACGACGAACGGCGCGGACCACCAGGCGAAGATGGCGCCCGCGACGGCGGCGAGAGTAGCCAGCATGGCGCTTTCCACCAGGACCAGTTGCACGAGCCGCGTGCGCGCGGCTCCGATGGAGACGCGCAGGGCCATTTCGCGGGCGCGGGCGGCGGCCTGCACGGTCATCAGATTGGCGACGTTGGCGCAGGCGATCAGCAGCACGAGGGCGACCAAGACGGCGAGCGCGATCAGCGAGCGGCGGTAATCCTGCTGCAGCCCCGAGGCGCCGGCGGCGGCGGACTCGAGGACGACGGTCTGATCGAGGAAGCGATCGATATTCTGCTTGCGTCATGCCGACGAAGCCTTTGGCTCTGTTCTCTTCCCAGGCGTGAGAGGTGGCGTTCAGCCTGGCACGCAGCGGTTCGACGGGGACGCCAGGGTTGAGAAGGGCGAAGGTACGATGCCATGTCCAATCGTCGTGGACAGCGGCGGGGTGCATCATCGTCGGCAGAAAGATATCGGTTATGGCGCCGGTTTCGGTTCCGGTGAAGGGCTCGGGTCCGACGCCGACGATTTCGTATATGCGCTCATTCAGACGGAAATTGCGGCCGATGACGTTGGAGTCGCGGGCGAAGCGGCGCTTCCAGTAATCGTAGGAGATCACGGCTACCGGGTGCGCGCCGGGCTTGCGATCGTCGTTTTCGGTGAAGAGGCGGCCGAGGGCGGGGCGAAGACCGAACGAATCGAACATCCAGCCGGAGACGTATTGCACGAAGGCCTTTTCGACTTCCTGATCGGAGCGGTAGGCAACATCAAGGCGCTCGCCGTAGGAGACCGCAATCAGTTCGGCCCGTCCTCTCACGGCGGCGCGCATGGTCTGGAATGAGGGATAAGCCCAGCCGTCGAACGACACGGGTTTGCCGTTGGAATCGGCGCCCTGGCGGGCGACGTCGTAGAGCCGCTCGGAGTTGGCGACGGGCAAAGGGCGCAACAGGAGAGCATCGATGAGGCGGAAGGCGCCGGCACACGCTCCGATAGCGATGGCGAGCGAGAGGATGGCGACGGCCGAGGCTGCCTTGTTCTTCACAAGCTGGCGCGAGCCGAAGACGGCGTCGGCGCGCAGGGAATCGAGCCAAGGAAGGAGGCGAACGTCGCGGCTTTCCTCGCGATGGCGGAGCGGCGAGCCGAACGCGCGCCGGGCCTCGCCGGGATCGCGGCCATGCTCGATGGCTTCGGCGAGGTGTGACTGGAGTTCCTCATCGATTTCGCCGGTGAGGCGACGGGGGCGAAGAATGTTGGCGATGCGTGAGAGGAGAGACATCAGATTACTCCGAACGAAGGCTTTGAACCGGATCGATGCGCACGGCGCGGATGACGGCAGGCAGAGCGGAGAGGAGCGCCGCGGCGAAAATGGTCAGCACGGGCAGCGCGACCATCGCCGGGCTGGCGGCGTTCACCTGGAAGAGGAGGGCCGCGACGTATCGCGCGGCTGCCACTCCGAGGGCGATTCCGGCGATGGCGCCTACGAACACCATCGCGAAGATGCCCGTGGTGACGCCACGCGCGATGTGCGCGGCCTGAGCGCCGATGGCCATGCGGATGCCGATTTCGCGCCGCCGCTGCAGCACCGAGTAATCCAGCACGCCGTAAAGGCCGATGGCGGCAAGCAGCAGCGCGACGCCGGCGAAGAAGAGGGCGAGCATGGAGAGCAGGCGCTCGCGGACGGTGTGCGATTCGATAATCTGCGTCTGCGTGCGGATGTTGCCGACGCGGAATTCGGGGCGGGCGCGCGGAACTTCCTGGCGCAGAATCGAGGCGAGCGCGAGCGGATTGGCGCCGGCGGTGCGGACGACGAACGTGCCGCGAGTGGTGGGCTGAAATGAACCGTCACCGGCGAGGGCGAACGGGATATAAGCGGTGGGCCGAATAGGACGGCGCATGTTGTCACGGGAGCGCGCATCGCGCACCACGCCCGCTACCTGAAAGCGCGCGCTGACGCCTGGTCCGCGAGACATCGCAAACCATTGGCCGACGGGGCTCGCGCCGTTGAAGTACTGTTTGACGAAGGATTCGTTCACGAGAGCGGCATCCGTGGTTGCGCCGTTTGCGGGAAGATCGTTGCCAGCGACGATGGGGATCCGCATGGTATCGAACCAACCGGGGGAGACGTGCAGAATATCCGAATTCACATCGCTCGTGGGCGCGCCATTGACGGAGATAAGACCGACGTCGGATTCGCCGCTCATGGTGGGCCAGACGGTGAGCGCCACTTTTTCGACACCGGGCACGACGCGTAGACGATCGGCCACCTGTTGCCACAGGACCAGCGGCTGGGGACGACGCGCGGACGTTTCCAGGTTGAGGATACGTTGCGCCGAAGAAGCCGGTGGGCTGGCTGGAAAGGCGGTCGAAGGAGACAACGAAGAGGCCGGCGACGAAGTGGACCACGAAGCAGAAGGCGATCTGCAAGGCAACCAGGGCATACATGATGCGATGGCGCGAGTGCGCGTCTTCACCGCCCCGCAAGGCGGCGGCCGGCTTCATCGCGGAGGCGCGCAACGCCGGCGCAAGACCGAAGACGCAAGTAATGCCAAGGGCAAGGACCAGCGCGAACGCGAGGACGCGCCAATCCGCCGGGAGCGCGAGGCGGGCGGGATTCTCCGGCGAATCGATGATGCGCAAGATGAGGGGCGCGGACCACCACGCGAACATACCGCCGATGGCGGTGGCGAGGAATGCGAGCCACGCGCTTTCGATCAGAACAAGCTGCACCAGACGTCCGCGCCCAGCGCCGATGGAGATCCGCAGGGCCATTTCACGCGCACGCGACGCGGCCTGGGCCGTCATCAGGTTGGCCACATTGGCGCAGGCGATCAGCAGCGCGAGGAACACCAGGATGCCGAGCGCGGTCAGGGAGCGGCGGTAATCGCGCTGCAGATTGGAGCGGCCGGCGGAGGCGGGCTCCAGCAGGATCTTTTCCTTGAACGTGGGGTCACGGCGGCGCTGTGTCTCGGTGAGGGTCTGGGCTTTCTCCTCCTGCATGGCGGCGAAGGTGGCGCGCAAGATCTCGTGAACGCGCTCCGGATCGACGCCAGGCTTGAGCTGCACCAAGGTGCGCAGCCAGTAGTTGTTGGGGCTGGCGAGCGTGCGCGGATTCTTCATCGCCATGGGCAGGAAGATATCGGTGATCGTGCCGGTTTCCGTGCCGGTGAAGGGCGCTTCGGCGACGCCGACGATTTGGAAGAGCGCGTCACCAATCCGGAAGGCGCGGCCGACGATGTTCGGATCGCGCGCGAAGCGGCGGCTCCAATAATCATCCGAGATCACGGCGTAGGGATGGGCGCCGGGCTCGCGATCGTCGTCATCGGTAAACAGGCGGCCGAGGGCGGGGCGGAGTCCGAAAGCGGTGAAGGTCCAACCGGAGACGTACTGGAGGTAGGCTTTTTCGGTTTCCTGATCGGAAGCATAGGTCAGATCGGTGAGACCTGCGTAGGAGACGGCGATCAGTTCCGCCTGTTCGCGCGCGGCGGCGCGCATGCGGAGAAACATAGGATAGGAGCAACTGTCGTAGACGCTGTTGATGCTATCGACGCCGACGCCTTGGAAGGCGACTGAGTAAAGGCGTTCGGCGTGCGCCACGGGCAAGGGGCGCAGCAGCAGGGCGTCGATGATGCGGAAGGCAGAGGTGCAGGCGCCGATGGCGAGGGCGAGCGAGAGCACGGCGGCCGCGGAGGTGACCTTCCGCTTCATGAGCTGACGCCATCCGAAGACGGCGTCGGCGCGGAGGGAATCGAGCCACGGGATGATCGCGGATATCGCGGCTTTCTTCCCGCCGGCGAGCGCGGAGCCGAAGGCGCGGCGAGCCTCGGCGGGATCGCGGCCCTGGGCGGCGGCTTCGGCGAGATGCGACGCGAGTTCTTCATCGAGTTCGCGGTTGAGGCGAGCGGGGCGGAAGATGTTGGCGATGCGCGAGAGCAACGACATGTCAGGCTGTCCTCAGGACCCGATTCACGGCCGCGGTGACCGCCTGCCAGCGCGATTCTTCTGCGCCGAGCTGCTTCTTGCCTTCGGGCATGAGCTCGTAGATGCGGGCGCGGCGGCCAGTGTCTTTGACGACCCATTCGGCGCGGATCCAGCCGGCTTCCTCCATGCGGTGCAGGGCGGGGTAGAGCGAGCCTTCCTCGACGCGGAGCACTTCGCGGGAGATCTCCTGGATGGCCGTCATGATGGCGTATCCGTGCAGGCTCGGACGGCGTGAGAGGATTTTCAAGACCAGGAGATCGAGCGAACCTTGGAGCGAATCGGGTTTGGGCATACTCAGCGTTCTGAGTATAAAGACGGCTGAGTATGGGAAAAGGTTAGGAGGGGGCGTCAGTGGTGAGGGAAACGGGTGAATGGGTGGCGAGTTCTGTGGGTCGGGATTGACAGGCCAGAGGCCTGTCATACGAAGAGCCTGCGGGGTTGTTCTCCGGCGGTGGGCAGGCGGGCGGCCCACACGGCCAGGGCGACGGCCAGGGTTAAGTCGTCGTGCTCTTCAGCGCCTTGGGCGCCGATTTTCAGGGCGCCGCTGGGGCGGCGGGCGGATTGGACGTGCATGAGTTCGCGGACAAGGGTTCCGGATTCGCGCATGCCGCGCAGGATACGGAGGCGTTTGGTTTCGAGCAGCGCTTGCATGCCGGCGAGGAGTTCGAGCTTCGGAACATGCCAGACCTTGCCGTCAAAATGCGCAGATTGGCCGCCGGTGATCCAGACGGGGGCGAGTGGGCAGCCGGGCTGCGCGGCGCGGAGCATATCGACTACAGGCATTCCGACGCCGGTGGCGTCCACGACCAAGCGGCAACCGCGGGCGAGCTTCGGATTGCGCGTGAGTTCCACGATGCGGGCGACGACGACGGTGTACGGCGTGCCTAATGGCGATGCGCTCGAGATGGCGGACGATCCATTCGGCGGGCACGGGGGTTGGGGTGTAGAGGGAGTATGGGTTGTTGCGGGCGGCGTTGAGCACGCGCTCGACTACGGCGATGGCGGAATAGTCGCGGCGCTGGCCGAGATCGACGCCGATGGAAAAGGTCGTCATGGCGATATTGGCGGTATCAGGCAGCAAAGGCTGGCGGCGCTTCGAACATTGGACGAAACGGCAGCAGGCTGTGGCAAGAACCGCTCCCTTGCGGTCGCGGCTCGGTAAGAGACGGCCGGGTTACAGGCATAGGGGCTCGCCGTCGCAGAGGGCTTCTTCGACGATGTTGCGGGAGAACCAGCCGCCGCCGCTATCGATGAATTCGCAGAGATACTCCTGGGCGAACCAGGCTTCGCCGACTTCGCGGCGCTCCTCTTCGAGGAATGCGGCGGGAATGCGCGGGCATTGGGTGGCGGGTACGGCGTGACGCTCCCAATCTTCGCCGTGAGCCCAGGCTTCGTAGAAGAAACCGCGCTTGCCGAACGGGGTGCTCATGAGCCATAAGTCGCCGGCGCCGACGGCTAACATGGGACGGAGCGACTTGTAAGTGGCATCGGAGACGCGGGAGGCCTCATCGATGAGCAAGAGCGAGACGGACGAGAAGCCGCGGACGGTGCTTTCGATACCGGGGAGCCCAACGATGCGGCTGCTGTTGGGCAAGGCCAAACTGCCGGCATTATCGCCATCGCCGCGGCGCGGAATGCCGAGACGGCGCAGGAATTCGGCGGTCTTGCGAAGAAATTCGGCGCTCTGGCGCACGGACGGGCTGGCTACAAGCGTGAGGCTTGCGGCGCGAGTGTAGGCACGGTGCGCGGCCTTGACGGCGAGCACGGTGGACTTACCCCACTGACGCGTGCAGTTGAGGATTCCACGGCTGGCGCTGGAATCGAGCACGGCGGACTGGAGCGGGTCGGGATCGAAAGCGAGATATTGGCGCGCGAAGTTACTCACGGTTAGCTGCTCCGAGTTCCATGGGTTCGTATCGGTCTGCGTCGTCGTCTTACCCGGGACGTTTTTGTCGTTTATGAACATCTATCCCCGAATTCCGTGGGCGTGGGGCGCCTGTCCCCAAGGTAGCAGCGACCGGGCGCGATTCGGGCTTGTTACGAGTGAGCGCGGGCAGTATTCAGGCGACTTATCCGGTTGGACGTAAATGAGTTAGAAGATTTTTTGGGGAGGGGGCGTTTTCTTGTGACCGGGGGTTGGGGGAAGGAGGAAAGATGGGGGTCGCGATTGGTTGGGGGTCAGGGGTTGGGGGTTGGGGGCCGGGGGAGGCGTCTGGGGAAGGTTCCGTAGAAGGTTGATCGACCCGTTCGGGGCTTGGACAGGCCGGGAGGCCCGCCCCACTGGAGGCGGGTTCGGCGTGAACAGGCGATTCGGGTGGGGTGGGTGGCGTGGGCGAGAGACTGGCGACTTCGTCGCCTGGACAGGCCGGGAGGCCTATCCTACTCGGGGTGTCCGGTTGTGGGACTGGGTTCGAATGGAAAAATTCGGTGAGTGGGGTCTCTGGGTCCGCTAACTTAATGAGTAAGTTGAGGGAGCGGGCGTATTGGCGGTCGAAACGCGCCTCGTAACGGTTGAGTAAGCTGAAAACGCTATCGCGCTCGACGAGAGAGGCGAAGGCGCCGGTGACGCGGGCAGTCGGAGATTTCTGGATGTGCTCGGGTTTGTGAATCTCACTCTGGAGGAGTTCTCGTTCAATCGCCCAGAGCCGGGCGATGCGCCAGCGGGCCATCGCCATATGCTCGACGAGGGTGCGCTGGGTTTCGGTTTGCGCGTTGTGCTCACGGGTGAGATCGGCAAGTAACTCAAGGAAGGCTTCGGAACGTTCCTCTTCCAATACCGCGGATTTGGCGAGGAGTCCGTGACGGAGGTTGTTGCGGGACGAGTTGTACTTGCCCGCGGGCGTGACAGCTCCACGGGATTTGGCGCCGTTCGCGCGGGACGAATGGATGCGACGTTGAGAACTCATGACGCGCTCAGTGTAACTGGCGGGTAGAGGGACTTTTATCGAAGCGGGGAGTAAGTGGTTTGGTTGCAACGGGAGATTTTTTTTGAAATCGTGTGAACGCGATTCGTCCGCGGGCGAAGGAGGGAGAATTTCAGGCGAAGGTTTGATCGGGGGGCACGGCTGAGACTTCCAGATTAGAGTCGGGTGTTAGCAGCGCCGGTAGGTAGCTATCCGCCCATGGGTGCCGTGTCACCCTCCTGTCGCCGCGTTGGCGCCGTCTTCCGGTAACGAACGGTAATCGGCCCCTGAACGCGAGATTGGACCCGAAGCGCGTGAGGGAAGCACTGACCGCCTGAAATACGCAAAGACCGCTAATCCTTGGCTATACTCCGCTACGCAATGAGGACTGAACAAGTTCCAGGAGGGTCCCGCTGTCTACGGAGGAGGGATCCGCGCCGGTTGCATCGATTACCGCATACCGTAGCGCCGCCCGGAGTTCCGTTGGGTTGCCCGATCCGTATTCACGCGTGAGCTTGCCATAATTTAGTCCCAGAACCGTTCTCGCCATCTCTCCCAGAGTCAGGCAGTGGGTTGGGATCTCCTCAGCGAGGGGTTTAGCCGCGTACGATAGTAGAGTGGCCATCGAGGGGATCGCAACAAGAATGATGAGCGCCCACCACCATCTGAATCGGCCTTGGTGCGCAAAAAAGACCACCGGAAGCGCTAGAGATGCCAAAAGGATTGTGTACGTAAGCCACGAGGGGTATTCAAGGCCAGGTAGGCGCAGGCCCGTCGCTCGGCTGATGGCGGACCACGCCGCCCTCCGGCGAGGGAGGGGGATCAGATCCGCGATTGGCGTCGATGGTTTAATCGCCCGCCTCGAAACGCCGCGCACCCGGACAAGGGCCTGCCGAAGTTTCCAGAAAACTATGCTTGTTAGGCAGCGCTCCGACATCCGTCCAGCCTGCCACCTGGAGAGCGCAACAAATATATCCTCAAGAGTAGACTCGTTGGTAATGTCGGCATCGCCAAACTTGACGGAAAATGCCTCTTCTATAATTTGGACGAGATCTCGAACATCCGTGCGGCATTTAGTCCCCCAACGACATCCTAATTGCCACTGCTCTGAAGGCAGGCATTAATGAGCACCGCGCTCACCGCCGCGCCAGCGTAGGGCAACCACCTGCCCACGATTGCCCCCACTGCGGGTGAGGCCCTCCAAGCCCAGCTCGACGTGCCGGGCATGCCGATCGGTGTGGAAACCCTGAATGGAAGCCTGAAACCCGGGAGGCGGGCCAGCACCGAGAAGAGCGATGTTCCGGATGCACCTCCCTGGGAGAATCCTTTCGAGATTATCGGTTGTGTCACCGCCGTCGTTCCGGCGGTCACCGAACCTCCCAGTACTACACATCCAAGGTCGTGATTGGCCTGCTGGCCGGCCGTGCCAAGGATGTTCGCCCCTTGGCCCATCCAGCCATACAGTGGAACGTCGGGTATCGTCCAAAAGTTGGTCGAAGTTGAGGTGTTGTTATTCGTCGAGGCCGGGTCCGGGTCCGCCACGACGACAACATACGTTGTTGGACAACTGACCGTTCCATCGGCCTGAACCGTGCAGTCGCCGCTACCGCTGCCTTGATTCGGGTCGGTAGCGCACGGGCTCTGAGCATTGCCGCAGTCCGGATCGTCGTCGTCATCGCAATCCGTGCCGTCCGCGTCACACGAGTCCTTCCCAATCGGGTCGAAAAAATTGATCGGATCGCCAAGTGAGTACATGTAGCGGTTCCAACTCATCGGGTTGTCTGGCCGTGCCGCGCCCAATCCCGGCGTGTAAGATGCCGCCATCCCCGAGGCGTCAGCTGTGTCGGCAGCCCCGTTGCCTTTAGGATCCGGGCTCCAGAAACTCCCGCTCGAAGCCGAGTAATACCGCGCATTCGCGTAATCCTGCCCCGGCATATCCCGATAGTAACTCGCGAACTTCGCGCGGTTATCCGTCGTCCCCTGTCCCCGCTCTTCGCCGCACGGGTAGTACGACATGTTCACGCCATTGCTGTCGCCACGGACGCTGCCAAGACGATCCGTCGCTATGAATACGCCCTTTTCCGATAGCATCTTCCCCGCGAAATACGTGTTGATCCCCTCCAGTGTCGCGCCTAGCGATCCCGAGGCGTACTGGCAACTGTAGCTCTCCAGCTTCTGGCCCGTGGCGCCGTAGAAATACGCTTCGCAGTTGGTGGTTCCATATTGGGAGTTGTACCACCTGCCTCCAGACCCGCCGGCCCCACGGATCGTAGACGTAGAACGGCGTAGCTTGTGTGACACCCTGCGTCATGGGGCGCTTCTCGACATCCCATTGGCCACTGAGGGCGCCGCCGGTCGCGTTGGAATCCGCGTTACCCGTCATCGCCGGAGCGTATCCCTGGGTGGGCGTCTTCCCGGTCAAGTTGCTGAAGCCGTCGTATGTGTACGCCTCGCCCCAGGTCCCATTGGTGGCAGAGGCGGCCGTCAGGCGATGCAGGTAGTCGTAGCTGTAATTCACCGTTTCGCCGAGCGTGTTGTCGATGGTCTGCGCCACCCTGCCATTATTATGGCCTGTATTGTACAGGTCTTGGATGTCGACGCCCGCGCCAGTATACGTATTGGGATATTGGTAGCCCAACGCGCTGCTGGTCAGGCGCGTGAGCTGCAGATCTCGTTCCTACAGATTTCGAAAACTTCTGACCAATTCAAGAGCCACGCGCTCATGTTCCTGAGAGCGCGGATCACCCTTGAGCATCGTTAGCTGTGCTCCGAAAAACTTGTTTCCGGCCTGCCATGCGATGAGCACTCTATGCAGGGTATCGCCAGGGTCCCCTAAGGGCGGCTGATCGTACTCAACCCAGCGAGCCATCGATTTTGCCTCCCTCACCGGATTAGGAACGGCTCTCTCGTGAATGTCTGCCCCCCGAGCAGCTATGGCTAGCGATAATGCCCAGGCTCTTAGCGGACCACCTTCTCCCTCTATGTGTTGGGAAGGTGTAGCGAGGATCTTTATTCGGCCCCCCCTGGAGGAAGCTCTCCCTGTGGAAACATCATTTCTGCGCGAAAGTTGTAGAAAAGAGGGGAGATCTCCCGATTGGAACACAAACCATCCTTTAGGGCGGACCAGGGAGAATCCATATTTGCGGTTGACAATCTCGCCGGGCTTCGATCCAACCGGCTGGGCGCCCGCCGTAGCTAAAGCAAGCAACAGAAACGAGGAGATTAGTCTTTGCATGGCGTTGCTCCCACCTGACCGGAGGGGTATTTTAGGTTGTTTGGGTCGCCTCCCATGGCCTGAAGCGCTCCGATCACAGCGTTGCCGAAAGCTTGGCAGCCTGAGCCCTGGCAGTAGGCGGGCGACCTAACCCAGGTCCAGCCCTTAGGGTCGGTGATACCAGGCAGGCCGCTGTAATCTGCGAAAGCGTTTCCTGCCAAGTGTTTACGAATTGATTAAGGGTGTTGCCTTCGGAAATGATCGCATTACCGACGCTAGCGAAGCTCACGTTCTTGCCATGATGCTTGATGCCGAATGGGTTATTCATGGTCTGGGCGACATTCGAGGTTCCGAGTCCGGACTTTTCCGTCTCGGCAACAAAGAGCCTAGGATCGACTCCTACCTGTGCCGCCTCGGTCATGATTTGGGAAACAAAGTTTGGGTCCTGCGTCAGTAACGGAGACTTGTTGTTGGTAAGAAAGGATGTCATCGCGCTGCTGAGCAAATCGGAACAATTGGGCAGTGGCGTGGTAGTGGTTGGCTGTTTTGGATTGGGATTCTGAGGCATCGGATCCCACTCACCGCCTCCGTCGCCATCGTCACCGCCGTCGTCGGCTGTAGCATCGACTTCCGTGGAAAAACATGGATCGTCCTCGTCAGGATCGCAATCCTCCCGTCCTAACGGGTCAATGCGGTTAATAGGATCGCCGCTGGCGTAAAGGTACCGATTCCAAGTCGTGGGGTTTGAAGGCGTCGCCGTCTTAAGCCCTCCTGGGTCCGGGCTCCAGAAGCTCCCGCCGATCGCTGATAATACCGCGCATTCGCATAATCCTGCCCCGGCATATCCCTATAATACCCCGCGAACTTCGTCCGTCCATCCGCCGTCCCTTGTCCCCGCTCCTCGCCCCACGGATAGTACGACAAGCTCTCCCCATTGCTGTCGCCTCGGACGCTGCCAAGTCGATCGGTCGCTATGAATAGGCCCTTCTCCGATAGCATCTTCCCGCGAAATACGTATTGATCCCCTGCAGCGTCGCGCCGAACGCTCCGTTGCCCACGCGCAACTGTAGCTCTCCAGCTTCTGGCCCGTGGCGCCATAGAAATACGCTTCGCACTTGGTGGTCCCATATTGAGTTGTACCCCTGCCTCCAGATGCGCCGGCCCCACGGATCGTAGACGTAGAACGGCGTAGCTTGTGTGACACTTGCGTCATGGGGCGCTTCTCGACGTCCCATTGGCCACTGAGGCGCCGCCGGTAGCGTTGGAATCCGCGCTCCCCGTCATCGCCGGTGCGTATCCCTGGGTGGGCGTCTTCCAGGTCAGGTTGCCGAAGCCGTCGTACGCGTACGCCTCGCCCCATGTCCCGTTGGTCGCGGTCGCGCCCGTCAGGCGATGCAGGTAATCGTAGCTGTAGTTCACCGTTTCACCGAGCGTGTTGTCGATGGTCTGCGACACCCTGCCGTTATTATGGCCTGTATTGTAGACGTATTGGATGTCGACGCCGCCGCCAGTATACGTATTCGGAGGTTGGTAGCCCAGCGCGCTGCTGACCAGATGCGTGAGCTGCAGCATGTTGTTATAGGTGCGCGTTTCGCTGACGGATGCAGAGCTGGCGCCGGTGATCCCGCCGCTGCCGCGGTCAGCAACTGACTGGCCGAGCCATAGGTGGCGACGCCGGCTGTCCAGGTGTAGGTGCTGCACTGGGGGTTGGCGGGCGTCACGACGCATGCCGTTCGCTCATGCTGGACGGGCGGCCCATGGCGTCGAACTGGGTTGTCATCACGGGGCCGCTCGGATAAGTCATCGACGTCATGCGGCCTTGGTTGTCCCAGGCGTATTGGCCCTGCAGATCGAGGGTTGTCGCCCTGCGTCACCAGCATCCGGTTGCCGATCACGCGGCCGGCCTGGTTGTAATTGTATTCGTAGGCGAAATCGGGCTGGGGATAACCGCCCAGGCCCTGGGCGTGGAAGACCACGGCGCTGAGGCGGCCCCAGGTGTTGGTCTGCGTGTAATCGCCGGCGACGGGAGTTCGTAGTAGTAGTTCACGTCCTGCTGGGCCTGCTCGTTCCATTGCGCAACGCAGTTCTGAGGGCACTGCGGATGTTGCCCCAGGTGTAATGCTGCGCCAGCTAGCGTCAGGCTGCTGCGGAGCGTCCCCTTGCGCAAGCGCAGATAGCCACCCGAGGGCCATCAGCACTGTGCCAACGGCGTATGCGATTACGTCATGGGCCTTTGAGACCTTCAACGGCGCGGAGGATCTGGGGAAGCGGCAGGGCGGTTGATGCGGTGTGGCCGGCCGGTTAGCACAAAGGCGCGGGCGTGCTCAGAGTTAGCCAAGGCTCAGGGTGCACAAAGGGCGCTGGAGCCGGCCAGGCCTTCGGCGTCGCGTGGCGTAAGATCGATCTTCTTCCGCAACGTCCGTTGCATTAGCGAGAGCGCTGGTGAGTGAATCTCCTCGCAGGCTACAAGTCGCCACACTCTGCCTGTCGCTCGATCGACGGCGAAAGACCCGATTACGGGGCTGCCGTCGTGGACGGGCGGCGTTGCTGTGGCCTCGAAAGCGTAGAATTCGGGTGGCGTGCCGCTCTTAAAGTCTTCGAGGCCGAAGTGCGGCAATTTGCTTACAGCTTGTCCGAGGTATGTCTTAATGAGTTCTCGGGCTTCGGAGACGGTTAAATCCCTGGTGCGCGCCGAGGGCAAGATGTGTAGAGGCCGCGATCGCGAAGACTGCTACAAAATGGTTGCAAGTGTTCATCATAGGGGCTCCCGCTGGTCCTAATGTATACGAGTCCTGAATTCGAAGGGCTGTCATGCCTTCGATGTCGGTCATTGTTTTGACGTAATTGGGCGTCCCGATCCCATATTTCTTATGAAGTATTGTGAAAAACTGAGTCGGGTTCGTGATTCCCACGGCAGCGCTTTTCACTCCCGACAACATCAGGCCCGATGCCAAATACGGATCTTGCACTCCAAGGTAACTTGATACCTGAGCGCCCCCGCTTGGTAGTGTAGGTTCCAGTGGAGTGGGAATTGCCAGCGTGAAACCCGAAGAAATTCTGTGCGTTTTGCGCGACCGGTGAGTTGCCGAACGTGCTTTCGGCTTCTGAAACGGCCAACACGAGCGCTACCGGAACGTTTAGTGATGGTTCCAAGAGTGCTTGCGTCCGCCAAGTGTGCGCTGATGAAGTTCACTGCGCTAGTGTTCGCGCACGGCTTTTGGGGCTTGTTCGGCTTGCTCGGTTTTTGCGGTTGTTGCGGCGAGGAGTCCACGCCGTCTCCATCGCCGCCGCCACCGTCGTCGTCACCGCCCCCGTCGTCAGCAGTCGCGTCCACTTCGGTCTCAAAACACGGGTCGTCCTCGTCCGGATCACAATCCTCCCTTCCCAGAGGGTCGATGCGGTTAATCGGATCGCCGCTCACGTACAGGTACCGATTCCACCGGATTGGGTTCGTTGGGTCGGCCGGGGTCGGTCCGCCGGGATCCGGGCTCCAGAAACTCCCGCTGCTCGCGCTGTAATACCGCGCCATTGCGTAATCCTGCCCCGGCGCATCGCGATAATATCCCGCAGTATGGGCGCCTCCAGTTGTGACAGTCACGCAGTGAATGCGCTCGTCCCTTGCGAGCCATAGAGGAAAACCGAGTAGGCACCCGACCACGAACCCAATGATCGCACCGCCGGCTTGGACCATGTTCCAGCCCATGGGATCGGCTGCAAACCTAGAAGATACCCGGTGCCAGCGACTACTGCGGCAGAACAGCCAACACATACGAGAAGCCCAGCCAAGCCCTGAGGCTCGCGCGTTGTCCTCCTACTCCAGAATACTTGGCGGGGCCAAGAAAACACCCACGACCGCTGCGCCGACAAATAGCAACGTTGAGGAGAGGACGCGAAGAATCTTCCCGGCGGTCCAGATCCGAGAACGACGGGCATGTCAAAGAATTGATGGTCTCCGAGAAGCACGCGGATAACGAGCATCGCCGTAAGTTCAAACGCCAGCGCAAGCGTTAGCGCAAAAGGCAAGTTCTCGCCCGTAAGCTTGCCCAGCCGCCCATGCCGTAAGGGCCGCGCCGACAAACGCAGCCGCCGCCCGCTCTAAGAGAGTTGGCCCCTCAAAAGACTGATACAGCGTCGCGTTACCGAAAGCCGAGATTCCGACGCCCCCAAGCGCGAAGAGAAAAAGCGAGAACGCACCGCTCTTACCGCGAGCCCGACGGGTTTGTGACGTTAGCAGCATGCCTTACTGACGGTTGCCCCGGTGCCGGGGATTTGGGGAGCGTAGGGAACCTGGATAGGGAAACCATCATTTCCCAACGTAGGGGCTGTGGTGATCTGGCTCTCACCTATCATGCACATCGAACCTGCCCACACTGCGATTCCCAATCCGAAGGTGCCATTAATTGCGCCGGTCTTCCGGAAGCCGTTGGCGTAACACTTCATGTGGGCAGCGTTGTTTGTCTGGTTGTACGGAACCCCAGACGGCATATTTGTGTAGATCGTAGCTAAACATCCACGAACTGAATTCCCCCAAGGGCCTCCACCGCCGCTCGAGAACATACACTGGGCACCGATCCCTGCGTATTCATCGGATGGGCCGTACGGATCAGGCGCGGAGCTTAGCATCGGTGGGGCGTCCAAACCAAGTTGGAAGGCATCGCTCACGGTGATCGTGGGTGCTTGAGATTGGCAGCCGGAAGATCCGAATGTATCGCTGCAGTCTGAATTCACGCTGATTGTAAGACCGGACCCGTAGACGCAGCCAGATGTCCCGCCATTGAGACAGTCGTCAAACACTCCGCCGCCGGAATTGGTATCGTCATAGTCGGCGGGGTCGCATCCATCATCGTCGTCAGGATCGCACGCTATCGCACCCGTCGGATCCAGCTTATTGATCGGATCGCCAAGGCCGTACATATACCGGTTCCAGCTACATGGGTTACCGCGGTCGACAGTGCTGAGCCAGCCCGGGTTGGGGCTATAAGCGGTCGTGCCGCCCGGGTCCGGGCTCCAGAAACTCCCGCTACGTCGCCGAGTAATACCGCGCCATTCGCGTAATCCTGCCCCGGCATATCCCGATAATATCCCGCGAACTTGGTTCGCCCATCCGTCGTCCCTTGTCCCCGCTCTTCGCCCCACGGGTAGTACGACATGCTCACGCCGTTGCTGTCCCCTCGGACGCTGCCAAGACGATCCGTCGCGATGAAAACGCCCTTCTCCGATAGCATCTTCCCCGCGAAATACGTGTTGATCCCCTCCAGCGTCGCGCCTAGCGATCCCGCGCTGTACTGTGCAACTGTAGCTCTCCAGCTTCTGGCCCGTCGCGCCGTAGAAATACGCTTCGCAGTTGGTCGTCCCATATTGGGAGTTGTACCACTGCCTCCAGATGCGCCGGCCCCACGGGTCGTAGACGTAGAACGGCGTAGCTTGTGTGGCACCTTGCGTCATGGGGCGCTTCTCGACGTCCCATTGGCCACTGAGGGCGCCGCCGGTCGCGTTGGAATCCGCGCTCCCCGTCATCGCCGGCGCGTATCCCTGGGTGGGCGTCTTCCCGGTCAGGTTGCCGAAACCGTCGTACGCGTACGCCTCGCCCCAAGTCCCATTGGTAGCAGTGGCGGCCGTCAGGCGATGCAGGTAGTCGTAGCTGTAGTTCACCGTTTCGCCGAGCGTGTTGTCGATGGTCTGCGCCACTCTTCCATTATTATGGCCTGTATTGTAGACGTATTGCATGTCGACGCCGCCGCCAGTATACGTATTCGGAGGTTGGTAGCCCAGCGCGCTGCTGACCAGATGCGTGAGCTGCAGCATGTTGTTATAGGTGCGCGTTTCGCTGACGGACGCAGTGATTGTGCCGTTGATCCCGCTGCCGCCGACGGTCAGCAACTGGCCGGCCGAGCCGTATGTGGCGGTGCCGGCGGTCCAGGTATAGTTGCTGCACTGGGGGTTGGCCGGCGTCACGACGCACGCCGTTTCGCTCATGCTTGACGGGCGGCCCATGGCGTCGAACTGGGTTGTCATCACGGGGCCGGAGGGGTAGGTCAAAGAGGTCATGCGGCCTTGGTTGTCCCAGGCATATTGGCCCTGCAGATCGAGATGGCGAACTGCCTTGCGTCATCAGCATGCGGTTGCCGATCACGCGGCCGGCCTGGTTGTAATTGTATTCGTAGGCGAAATCGGGCTGGGGATAGCCGGCCACTCCCTGGGCGTGGAAGACCACGGCGCTCAGGCGGCCCCAGGTGTTGGTTTGCGTGTAATCGCCTCCAACGGGAGTGTCGTAGTAGTAGTTCACGTCCTGCTGGGCCTGCTCGTTCCATTGCGCGACGCAGTTCTGGAAGCACCGCGGGGTGTTGCCCCAGGTGTAATGCTGGACCAGCGTCAGGCGCTCGTAGCTGTCGTAGCTGTACTGGGTTTTCTGGTTTAAGGCATCGATGCGCTGAGTGACGTGGTGGTTGTTGTCGTAGGTGTAGGCTGACCGTGCCGGCTTCGGGGGTGGTCTCGCTGGTGAGGTCGCTGCCGTTGTAGACGAAGGTCCGGTTTTGAGTGATGCCGGCGCGGGTCATCGAAACGTTAGTGAGTTGGTTGGCGCCGTTGTAGGTGTAATTTGTGACGGGGCCGGTGCTGGAGCTGCCGGTGGCGGGGTCGGGCTCGTTGACGGCCGACAGGTTGCCGAATGCGTCCATGACGTTGGTTTTCCAGATGCCGGCGGGGTCGGTGGTGGTGACGGAGTTGCCGGAATAGGACGTCGTGGTGACGCTGCCATCGGGCGCGGTGGAGGTGAGCTGGCGGCCGGATGCGTCGTAAGTATATGTGGTCCAGACTTCGGTTTCGCCGGGGCCATAAGGCATTGAGGTCTTGATTACCTTGCCGAGGGGGGAGCAGCCGCAGGCCCCGTAGACCGTATCGACGGTGTTGACAAGGACGTTGCTGTCGTGGCCGGTCTCGACTTTGATCGTCCGGCCGAAGCCGTCGAAGGTAAGGCGGCGCCATTGTATGCCGGTCGTCATCGTAGTGGAGCCCGAGGCGCAGCCGGTGGCGGGCGGACAGGTGGCCGTGGTAGTGAACGTGGCGGTCTGCGTATTGGGCGCGTATGTATAGCTGAAATTGTGCGCCGCCGCCATCGGCAGTGGTGAAGACCGACGGGCGGCCGTAGGCGTCGTAAGTCTCGCCCGTTGTGGCGCCGTTCGCTCCGGTGACCTGACTAAGCGCAAACGAGGACGAACCTTCGGGACTACCCCTGCTCAGGGCCGTGCTCCGAATCGACTGATGCCTTCACTTCACGGTCTGCAACCGCTGACGAGCTTTAGCATTGCCGTTTTCGGCGGCTTTGGACAACCATTTCCTGGCATATGTTGGGCTCTTTCGAACGTGATCCCCATCCGAGTACGCTCGACCGAGATTGTACTGGGCAATAGGGTCGCCCCGTTTGGCGGCCCGCCTCAACCAATGGAGACCGGCAGGGACGTCTACCTTAACGCCGTCGCCATCAAGTAGCATTACAGCCAAGTTAGCCTGCGACTGCAAATCGCCATGCAGTGCAGCCTTCCTATAGAGAGAAGCGGCACGTCTGACGTTCCGCTTTCCGCCCGATCCCTTCTCATTCATGACAGCAAGATTGAAAGTCGCGTGAATATTCCTATTCCGTGCTGCTTTTTCGTACCATTGCCGGGCCATCTTGGAATCTCGACGCACTCCGCGGCCCAAGTCATAACAGTATCCGACAAAGTTCTGGGCCCGGGAATTGCCTGCCAGCGCAGCCTCATAAGTGTCTTCGAACGCCTCTTTCCACGTGTATGTCTTCATTGCGCTGCTCCTAGCCAACGACTTCTATTAAACCCACTTTCTCACTATTGTTTTCTGAACGGTATGTAGTTGGGAGGGTGCTTCGTCCCGAATGGCGTCAAGGTTAAAAGTCACTGCTGTCCAAGACAATCCTGAAGTGTTGTAGCTCTTGCTGAAATCAGAGGACTTATTGGAGGGATTTTTGCTATTTGATAAGGAGGTCGTCGATTTGCTGTGAGCCAGCCTGTCCAAATCAGCTCATGACAAGGGTGAGTTGCTCCGCAACCGGTAGCAGCGGTGGGGTTTCCATCGGCTTGTGCAGCCACTTGGTCAATTCGCGATAGGTAAATAGGTTCAGCCGCAACATAGATGCCAGATTCGACAAAGACCAGTTCGCCTTCGACAGGTGATGGAGCCATTTCAACAGCAGCATCGCGATCATGGCTGTCCAAATCTGGATGCGAAGCGCATTCTCGCTGGTTCCGACAAAGCTCTTCACCGTCAAATTCTGCTTCAGCGCCTTGAAAAACAATTCGATCTTCCAGCGCTCTTTGTAGATAGCGGCGATGGTGGTGGCGCCGAAATCAAATAGATTGGCGAGCAGCACGATCTCGCGTTCGTTCTCCGCATCCCACACCACCACGCGGCGCAGCGGGCCGGGGCAATCGGCCTGAGCCTGGACGCCGGTGAGTCGGATGATCTGATCGGCCCGGATATTGCGGTTTTCCGGAACCTCCAATTCCGCCTCGACGGTAAAGACTGCGTTGTCTTTCAGGCGGGTAACGAAGTAGACGCCGCTCAGGGTCCAGCGGCCGAACAGAGCGTAGTCGGTATATCCGCGATCTATGGCCACGATAGATCCGGGATTCAGGCTGAAAGAATTGGCCATTTTGACGTCGCTGCGTTTGGCTTCGGTGAGTAGCACGTAAGCGGGCAGGTAGTCATCGTGATCGAGCAGGACGTGCGCTTTGACGCCGCCCTTGGCACGTCGGAACTGCGCCCAAGGGAACATCGTCAGGCACAGCGAAATGGTGGTTGAATCCAATGACAACAGTTTGTTCTTGAAGCGGAACTTGTGTTGGCGCGAACCCAGGCCCTGCTGGTCGCGAAAGCGCGCCAGGGCAGTCCAGAACAGATCTTCGAACAGCGCCGCGGGCCGGTGTTCATTGGCGTAGGACAACGTGGAGCGGCTGGGCGCTTTGGAAATGCCCAAGTGCACCAGGCGGCCGAGGCAGCAGGCCAGCCCGTTACAAATCTCGCGGAGGGAATCGGCCCTGCCGAGTTGACAAAAGAGCATGGCTACGAATTGAGTCCAGCAGCCGAATCCCTTCGCGGCGTGTTCGGCCCCGTGTTTCTTCACCAAGACGGCGAACTCAGTACGGGGAAAATGCTGGAGCAGTTGATTGAACAGGCTGGCAGTGGGTACGATTGTCTGGGCCCTCCTTGTGGGCGACGTTCGGCGAAGCTCCCGGGCAAGGAATCATTCGCCAACGTTCAATTATAGGAGGGTCCTCTACCTGCGCTCTTCAGAAGCTGTCTTGGACAAGAGTGGTTAAAAGTAACTTATTTTTTGTAACTGGTTGTGAGCAAAGCGCAAAGGAAGAATGCGGTCGATTCCGTTCTAACTGGTCTCCTTCGCGCTATGAACCTCTAGAATCGAGGGCTAGATGGGCACGCGTGAGATCGAACTGCTTCGCCAAGGTCGACCTTAGCAAGGCTATTTCGCGTCCCGCCAGTTTTCGCCCACGCCCACATCCACAACCAGCGGAACCTTCAACTCCAGCGCGCCCGCCATCTCGCGCTTCGCCAAGGCCGAAACGGCTTCCGTTTCTTCCGGCGGACATTCGAACACCAGTTCGTCGTGCACCTGCAAGAGCATCACGCCGCGGTGGCCGCCGCTTTGCAATGCGGTATCGATCCGCACCATCGCCAGCTTGATCAGATCGGCCGCCGTGCCCTGCAGGGGCGAATTCACGGCGGTGCGCTCGGCGAATCCGCGCGAGTTGGGGTTGCGGCTGTTGATATCCGGAATCGGACGTTCGCGCCCGAACAGCGTGCGCGTCACGCCCGTTTTGCGCACTTCGGCGATGGTGTCGTCGATGAAGCGCCGCACTCCCTGGTAGCGCTCGAAGTAATTGCGGATATATTTTTCCGCTTCGCCGCGCGAAATCCCCAACTGCGCCGCGAGGCCAAATGGGCTGATGCCGTAGACGATGCCGAAATTCACCGCCTTGGCATTGCGCCGCGCCTCCGGCGTCACCATCAGCGGATGGATGCCCAGCACTTCGCTCGCCGTGCGCGTGTGAATATCCTCGCCGCTGCGGAATGCCTCCATCAGCAGCGGATCTTCCGACATGTGCGCAAGCAGCCGCAGCTCGATCTGCGAGTAATCCGCCACCACCAGCTTCCACCCTTCGCGCGGCACGAACGCAGCGCGGATCTCGCGTCCCAGCTCAGTGCGTATCGGGATGTTCTGCAGGTTCGGATTCGAGGACGACAGCCGCCCCGTCGCCGCGCCGGTTTGATTGAAGCTGGTGTGCAGGCGTCCGGTTTGCGGATCGATCAGCGCCGGCAGCGCGTCCACGTAGGTGCCTTTCAATTTTGTAAGCTGGCGGTACTCGAGCGCCTTGCGCACGATTTCGTGATCGGGCGCCAGCTCTTCCAGCACATCGGCCGCCGTGGAAATAGTCTTGCCTTTGCCATATTTCACGGGCGCGGGAAGCTTCATATCCTCGAACAAGACCTTGCCCAATTGTTGCGGCGATGCGATGTTGAACGGCTTGCCGGCAAGCGCGTGGATCTCGGAAGTGAGCCGCGCAATCTCGCCTTCCATCAATTGCGAAAGACGCAACAGCTCGGTGGAATCGATGCGAACGCCTTCGCGCTCCATGCGCGCCAGCACGCGCGTTAGGGGCAGTTCGATGCTCGAATAGAGATCGCGCAGGCCGCGCGCTTCCATCGCCGGCGCCAGATGATTCCACAGCTCGAGTGTGATATCGGCGTGCTGCTCAGGCGAGTGGCCCAGCTTCAAATCGAGCTTGCGCCGCGCCTGCTCCTCCAGCGGGCAGCCGCCGGGATCGGCGTCCAGCAGGAACGCGTAGAGCATCACGTCGTGATCGAAGCCGCGAGGGTCCATCCCCAGCCGCCCCAGTTCAAGCAGAGCGCTCTTCACATCGCAGGCGATCTTCGGCGCCGAGGCGTCTTCGAACCACGGCTTTACGCGCGCCAGCATCTCTCCCGAAACCGACCGCCCTTCGCCGGGCCGCCACGCGAGGCCGATGCTGTCGAGAGCAAACTCGCCCTCGGCGGCTTTCGAGATGGCGACTGCCACCGGCACGCCGGTTGGAATCTCCTCCGGCCCGGCGAGGGGGCGGTAATCGCGCGGCCGCGCATCCTCCGATGGCCCCAGTTCCTTGAGCAGGCTGTGAAACTCCATCTCTTTGTAGATGGCTTTCAGCAGCGTGGCGTCGAACTCCTGTGCCTTCACGGCGTCGAGTGAGAATTCCACCGGCACATCGATGGCGATCGACGCGAGTCGCTTGCTCATCTGAATGCGCTCGACATTGTTCTGGAGGCTCTCGCGGTACATCTTGCGTTCCACCTCGGCGGCGCGCTCGAGCGCGCCTTCCACGGAACCGAAACGCTCGATCAGATCGCGCGCGCCCTTTTCGCCGATACCCGGCGCGCCGGGAATGTTATCCACCGAATCACCCATTAAGGCAAGCAGAGTCCGCCACCTGAGTGGGCATCACTCCCATGAACTCCTTGACCCGGGCGGCGTCGTACAGCGTGTCGTCCTTGGCCGGATTCAGCATGAAGACGTGATCGTCCACGAGTTGCAGCATGTCCTTGTCGCTCGATACGATCACGACGTCCAGGCCTTGGCCCTCGACGCGGCGCGCGAGCGTGCCGATCACGTCGTCGGCTTCGAAGCCCGGGAAATGCAGCACCGGAATGCGCATGGCGTCGAGTATGCGCCGCACGTGGGGAATCTGGTCAGCCAGGTCCGGGCGGCATCTCGGTTCGATTGGCCTTGTATTCGGCGAACTCCTGCACGCGATGGGTGGGCTCGCCGCTTTCGAAGATGGCTGCGATGTAGGCGGGGGAATGCTCCTTCATCAGCTTCCGCAACATGTTGTTGAAGATGTAGACGGCTTCGGTGGAAAGCCCGGTGCTGGTGCGCATAGGCGGCGCCGCGGACCGCGCACGCGCGTGGTAAGCGCGAAAAATGAAACCGAAGGAATCGATCAGGAAGAAACGCGGGCGAGCCACTCCGCCATCATAGCGTTCCCCGAGTCTCGCCGCCTTCCTCAGACAGTTTCGTCGCAAAGTGCCGAGGCGCCCCGCCGCTGGTTGGCGACTTCTTTTATCCTATTTCTGATTTTTTCCAGGCTTTCTTGTATACTGCACAAAGGATTTGTTTACAAGTAACGGATGAGTTGGTTGTCGGGTGACCTCAAATATGCCTTGCGAGGCATGGCGCGGCGGCGTGGCTTCACGTTGATCGCAGTGTTATCGCTGGCTCTGGGCATCGGGGCCAACACCACTATTTTCAGCCTGCTGAATGGGATCTTGCTGCGTCCACTCGCGGTGAACGATGCCGCCTCCTTGGTCGCGGTTTATACTACCGATACTAAAAGCTCAGGCAATCTTCCCGTTTCTTATTTGAATTACAAGGATTATCGGGATCGCAACGCAGTGTTTTCCAATTTGGCGCTGTATGCGCCCATCGCGATTAACCTGACCGGCGTGGGCGCGCCGCGTCCCTTGATGGCTCACATCGTGAGCGGCAACTACTTCCAGACTTTAGGGGTAAGGCCCATCATCGGACGCGCGTTCCTTCCGGAAGAAGATGTCACGCCCAACGCACGCGCGGTCACCGTAATCAGTTATGGGCTTTGGACGAGGCTTTTCGCCGGCGATCCACAGGTGACGTCGCGCACGCTGACGCTGAGCGGACGTACATTCTCCATCACGGGAGTGGCGCCCGAAGACTTCCGCGGCATCAACGAACTATATGCCGCCGATCTGTGGACGCCTATGGCGATGTACCCGCAAGTCTATCCCGCACCGGCATGGGTGAATCAACGCCGCGCCTCGGTCTTTTCCGTGATCGGAAGGTTGAAGGCGGGAGTCGGGATGGCGCAGGCCGAAGGCGCGATGAAAAGCCTGGGCGCGGAACTGGCGCGCCAATATCCGCGCGAGAATAGCGGACGCAGCGTGATGCTGGCGCCGGTCGCCGAGGCTGCGTTGAATGCGAAAGACCGCGCCGTCTACAGCCGCACCGGTTCGATTCTGCTGGCGATTTCGGGCATTGTGCTGCTGATTGCATGCGTCAATGTCGCCAACCTGCTGATTGCGCGCGCCGCCGGACGCGCCAAGGAAATCACGGTGCGGATTGCGATCGGCGCGAGCAACTGGCATCTGGTGCGGCAGCTTCTGGTGGAAAGCGTGCTCCTTTCGGCGATGGGAGGGGCGGTGGGCTTGCTGGCGGCGCAATTCGCGCGCGGATTGCTATGGCCATTGCGTCCGCCCACGATGAAATACGCCGCCTTTCGCTTCGATCTGGATGGGCGGGTGCTTGGCTACACGATGGGAATTGCGCTGGTGACCGGCGTTATCTTTGGATTGATGCCCGCCTTCGGATCGCGCGGCGATCTTGCCGCCTCACTAAAGGAGCGTTCCGGCTCTGCGCCGCCATCCAGTGGAGGCTGGCCCCCGCGTTCGGTGTTGGTGATACTGCAACTGGCCTTTTCGATGATGGCCCTGCTGGGCGCGGGACTCTTTCTGCGTAGCGTGCAAAGCGCGATCCGGATCGACCCCGGCTTTGACGCCGCTCATCTGGGCGTGATCACGTTCAACGTCGCCGATCAGGGTTATAACGAAGCACGCGGGCGCGAATACCGAAGGCGGATCCTGGAGCGCGCCGCGGCAGTCCCAGGCGTGGAATCCGCGAGCCTTGCCAAGGACCTGCCGTTTTCCGTGGGCGGCATGCGCACGGTGCTGCTGCAAGGGGAGGAAAACGCCGGCGGCGGCCATCCCACTCTGACCAGCGTGACGTATCCGGGGTTTTTCCAAACGGTCCGCATACCGCTCTTGAGCGGCCGAGATTTCAGCCTGACGGACTCCTCCACAAGCCCGCGTGTAGCGATGGTGAACGATTCGGCTGCGCGGCATTTCTGGCCGGGCCAGGAAGCGGTGGGCAGGGTGATTCAATTCGCGGGCGAAAACCTGCCGGTGCAAGTGATTGGGGTGGTGCGAACCGCTGCATACCATATGCCTGGCGAAGCTCCGCAAGCGATGGTTTATCTCTCCACGCAGCAATATTATTTCCCGTATGGCGTGCTCTATGTGCGCGCGGCCCGCGATACGGAGGCTACCTTGGGCGCCGTGATAAGAGAAATTCGTCCGCTGGACGCAAATCTCTTTCTCGATCCGGAAACCGTGGACGCCGCGATGCGCAAGACCCTGTGGGCGCAAAACCTCTCCGCGATGTTGCTGAGCGTGTTCGGCGTGATGGCGCTGCTGCTCTCCTCGATTGGAATTTATGGCGTGACGTCGTTCGGAATAAGCCTGCGCGTGCGGGAGATCGGAGTGCGCATCGCGTTGGGCGCCGAACCGCGCCATGTGCGCGGCATGCTGATGCGGGAGGGCGCGATCCTGGTGGCGATTGGCATCGCCTTCGGCCTGGCCGGGGCGTTCGCGATATCGCGCGCGCTCGAGAGCATGCTGATCGGCGTGGGCTCACGCGATGCGGCAACGTTCGTCGCGGCGCCCTGCGTACTCGCCGCGGTCGCGCTGACGGCCTGTTGGCTGCCGGCGCGAAAAGCGACGCGCATCGACCCGGCGACGGCGTTGCGCGCGGAGTGAGGCGCCGAGGGTAGTCTTCGAATCCATCTGATACCATTTGGCTGTGGGGGTACCACGTGTGATTCACCACGCGTGGCCGGCTCTGCTTCTGCTGGCCATAGGTTGCCTTCCAACTGTTGCTCAACAGCCGGTTGGACCTCCCGTCAGCGATCTCGCTGCGGCGCTCCGACAGCCCGATACGCTGCAATCGCGCGTGCGCTTCGACCACCTAACAACGGCCGACGGGCTTTCCAACGATTCGGTGTTTTCCATACTGCAGGATCGGGAAGGATTTCTATGGTTCGGTACGCAGGCGGGACTGAACCGCTATGACGGGTACCGGGTAACGCAATTCCGGCATGATCCCCGCGACCCGAACTCGTTGCCAGGCGACTTTGTCCACAATCTGTTGGAGGACCGGCGCGGCGCCATTTGGACCGGAGACGGCATCCTGAGCCGGTTCGATCCCCAAACCGGGAAGTTCACCCAATTCGCACTCCCCCGCCAGGATGCGAGTGGCGGCAGGCCGCTGAGTATCCAACGGATGTGTGAAGACAGATCCGGATTCCTCTGGCTGGGAATGAGCGGCGGCCCGAACTTGTACCGCTTCGACCCCGGTACAGGAACGTTCAGGGCATTCGATATTAGTGCGAGCCTGGCGACGGAGTCGGAACATCCAGTTGGCATGTATGCGGACCCTTCGGGGATCCTCTGGCTAGGCTCCGGGCGGGGTTTGGTCCGGTTCGATCCTGCCACCGGGGCCTCTAAGCGATACGCGTATGACGACCCGAATTCATCGACCCTCAGCGTCCGGTCGATCGCGCAGGACCGCGCGGGGAACCTCTGGCTGGCAACCACCGAAGGCGGACGAAATTTTTTCGATCCCGCTGCAGGTGTCTTCGAAGGCGCTGGGCCCCAGCTCCTCGAGAACACTTCGCCACTGAAACCAATGCGATTCTCGCCGGCGCGGATGGCATAATCTGGTTGGGCAAGAGTGATGGGCTGGAGGTATTCGACCCCGCGACTGGGGCGCATACGATTCTCCGCCACAACGCGGCCGATCGTTTCAGCCTGAGCGCCAATGAGATCCAGTCCTTGGCCATGGATCGCGAGGGCAGCCTTTGGGTCGGCACGAAACCCGGCGGGGTCGATCGTTTCTCGCCTGCCAGCCTGCAATTCGGCGCGTGGCGGCGCAATTCGGACGACCCTCGCGGCCTCAGCGACGACAATGTCCGTGCGATCTGCCGTGATCGCGAGGGCGCCGTGTGGATCGGAACCTACGATGGTGGCTTGAACCGCTTCGACCCCGCGACCGGGACATTCACTCAGTTCCGGCACGACCCTCGTAACTTGCGGAGTCTGAATGGGACCCGGGTCTACTCGATCTACGAGGACCGCTCTGGCGATATCTGGGTGGGCACGGAGACGGGACTCAACCGGCTGGACCGGCAGACCGGCTCCTTCACGCGTTTCGATCGCGGCCCACTGGCGCCTCCCGGAGTTGCAATTCCGACGTATACGTTTTTTGAGGATAGCCGTGGAAGATTCTGGTTCGGGGCTGGAGAAGCGCAGAGCGACGCTAGACCGGCGCACCGGCAAGATCGATCCCGCTGGCCCGGTCGGCGGACTCACCATGCTGGAAGACCGCGAGGGTAACCTGTGGTTCGCGTCGGCCGATAACCTTGTCCGAATGGACCCATCGGGAAAGGCTCAGCAGAGTCACCTTGCCCAAAGCGGCAGGCGTCGGATATGCCTTCAACCCCGCAAATCAACTTCATGCATGAAGATGCGCAGGGATTTCTCTGGTTCGCCAGCGAGACGGGTCTACTGCGGTTCGATCCGAAATCCGAAGCCTACACCGCTTACACCACCCGGGAGGGCTTGCCCGACAATGTGGTGCAATGCGTGCTCCCGGATCAGGCCGGCAATCTGTGGTTAAGTACGAATAACGGCTTATCGCGATTCAATCCGCGGGACAACACCTTCTCGAACTTCCATGAGAGCGATGGACTTCAGGGTGCGCAGTTCAACCGGAAGTCCTGTTTTGTCGACAATTCCGGCATCATGTACTTCGGCGGAGTGCATGGGTTCAATATTTTCGACCCGCGCCGGATTCCAGCCATCCCCAAAGATGCGTCCCGGGTTATCCTGACCGAATTTCGGATTCACGGAAGCAGCGTGCCGGTGCGGCCCGGATCCCTACTGCCGAAGCCTGTGGGGCAGATGAACCAGCTGAGTCTGCCGCCGGAAGATAACGGAATCTCGTTTGAGTTTGCCGCCTTGCAATTCAGCGATCAGGCACGGACCAGCTATCGCTTCATACTGGAACCGCTCGAGAGGAAATGGACCGAAGTGGACAGCCGGAGCCGCTTGGCGCGATACACCGGTCTGCGGCCGGGGGAATACCGGTTTCGCGTACAGGCGTCTACCGACGGCAAGACCTGGAGCATCCATGAAGCCTCCATTGGAATCTCGATCGGTACGCCATGGTGGATGACGCGGTGGAGTCTGGGCGGAATGATCCTCGCCATGTCGGGCCTGCTCTTCTGCGCCTACAAATTGCGGATCCGCTCGTTGCAAGAAAGCGGAGTGCGCCTCCAGCGAATCGTCGATCAGCGGACCTCCGACCTCTTGGAGGCGAACAGACAGGCCGAACAAGCCAGAATTCAGTCGGAGCAGGCCAACCGGGCCAAGAGCGCGTTCCTCGCCAATATGAGCCACGAACTTCGTACGCCGCTCAGCGTGATCCTGGCATCCTCCAGCCTTCTGAGCGAGAGTAACCCAACCGCCGATCAGGTTGAAGACATCGGCGCGATCAGCCGCAGCGGCGAGCATCTGCTGGGACTGATCGACGACGTGCTGGATGTCGCCAAGATCGAGGCAGGCAAAGAGGAACTAGCGATCGCAGCCACCGATTTGATCTCCACGGTGCGAACGGCGGTTGAGATGATGCGAGGCCGGGCGGAGGAAAAGCACCTGGCGCTCGTTTACCATCAAGCTCCGAAAGTGCCACGCTACGTTCGCTTAGATGGGCCGAAGTTGCGGCAAATCCTCATCAACCTGCTCGGCAACGCCATTAAATTCACTAAGGAAGGAACCGTAAAGCTACGGTTGAGCGCTCAAGGCGGCTGACGAACCCGGACGCGCCCGGCTCTGTTTCGATATCGAGGACAGTGGTGTTGGGATGCCACAACAAGACCTGGGCCGCATATTCGAGCCGTTCGAACAGGTGCGCAATGCCGGTCCACAAACGGGCACAGGTCTCGGCCTGACAATTACTCGCCGATTTGTAGAGTTGATGGGCGGGACCCTACTGGTTGAGAGCGAGGTGGGACGAGGCTCACGTTTCGTGGTCGAACTGCCGCTGGAACTGGCAACGGAGTCGGAGACTTATGGCGTACAACTGGCCCCGGGGCATCCCTTCACCCTTGAATCGGGCCAACCGGAATGGCGTGTTCTGATTGTCGAAGACGACCCTGAGAGCGCCACGGTATTGCGGAAGATATTAACTCGCGCCGGCTTTCAGGTGAGGGTCGCGGAGAATGGAGCGCTCGGGATCGAGGCGTTCCAGCAGTGGCGGCCGCACTTTATCTGGATGGATCTGTGGCTGTCTCAATTGAGTGGCGCGGAAGCAACGCGGCAGATTCGCCAGTTGGACGGCGGGGCGGAGATAAAGATCGCCGCCATAAGCGCGTCCGCATATGCTTCGGAGCTTGACGGCGTGATGCACGCAGGCTTTGATGACATCACCTTCAAGCCATTTCGTCCGACAGAAATCTTCTTCTGCATGGCGCGCCACCTGGGTGTGCGCTATTCGTCTTCGGAAGGGGCTGGGAATAAGTCGCATCAGCAAGCCGGAGGGCGTCCTGCGTGAGATTTGGGCGGCGAATCGCCTTGCCCCCCAACCTAAGCCGACATCCCAATGGCGGACGGCGCGGTTCCCGATTATATCGTTTTCGTCCTAGTCCTCCCAGCGCGCGAGTCGAACGTTAACGTCCGCATATCGCTTTTCTTAATCACGGGCGCCTGGAGCAGGCATGCGGCGAGTCTGCCTAGAGATCGTTGCGGCCGAACGCACTTCAGGCGCACTCATTCCGCAGCCAGGGCAGACCGTGGTTGCCAGGCACGGCCTGCCCAAGAAAAGACTCATTTCCCCGGTGTTCGAACGGGGATATCCAAATGTCAAAGATCTGCGGGACGCTTTTTTAAGCTACTGAAAATACGGCCCTGAACCGGCTTGGGCGAGTTTTCGAAAAAACGAACCCAAACCGCGGGCTCGTACCAATGGTTAAGCCGGACTCGAAAACGAAAGAACGAACCCAACTGTGCGCAGCGCCCTTATGGGCGGAGAATTATCGCGCACCCGCGTGCGCGATGACGGCGCTCTTGGGAGGGATTCGTGCAATGAAAAAACGAACCCAACCGCGGACCGCCCGCGCCGGGCGGATTCGCAAACGAAAAACGAACCCAAGCCGGCGGCGTCAACGGCCCTTTCTCGTCATCGCCGAAAGCAAAAAGCGAAGCCGCCCGCCAAAGCGACTTCGCTACGTTCGATTCCACTTTAGCGGATGAGTGGCTGAAAGCGAGGCGGATTTCGAGGAAAATCCACGTATGCGGTTGAGACAATTGGGGTAAGCTTATTTTGCGAAGTCTGTGACTCAGCGAAACGGTCCTGCGGGGACCGTCACTCTGGAGTACGTTATGGCGCTTCTCTCGGCGCCGGGGATTTTCTTTTCCCCACGATGAGCAAAACCCCATGCTGTCCAGTAGGAGCACCCCTAGGAATCCTGCCGTCTGTTCTGGCTCTCCTCAAGCCGACGCCGCCAATGGCCTTCGAGTTCTTTTCGCGAAAGCATCTCTGGGGAGCGAGCCGAAACCTATCGCTGACCGCGCCCGCGAACGAAGGCCTGTTCGGGAGGAGGCGGCGGCGGGGATGCCGACTCCGGGGCCACGCGTGGCGGACGCCGGTCCAGCCGGTTCGCCACTAACGCGTCGCGCGCCTTCTGATATTTCGGCGTGCCCGGCTTTCCATCGAGGGCGGCGAATTCCTCCGGCGTAATCTCCTGCGCCAGTGGCAGGTACTTCTGGAAGTAGCTACGCAGCCGCTCCTGCACCGGCTTCAATTCCGAACGGTACAGCAGCAGCAGCACCTCTTCCGGCGCCGCCGCCGAAACGATCTGGTAAACCTGCGACGGCTTGCGAATCCGCGCCGAGCGCAGCGCCGTCTCCAGCTTCTTGACGCGCGGTTCCAGCTTCTGCAACGCATCCGCGTCCGCTTTGGAGAGCTCGGCGGCCTTGACCACCGCCTGTTTCTCCTTGGCCGTCAGCTTTTCCGCCAGCACCCAAAGGAACGGACCCAGCCGCGCGGCGCGAGTCTTCGGGTCGTCGGGCAACAGCTTCGCCAGTTTTTCGAGCTTCGAAAGCCCTTGCAGGTTCAACTTCTGGCCCGTCAGCGGCGGCACGAACATCGCGATCAGACCGGCTTCATCGAGCGCCTTGAGGATCTCGGACGGGTTGTCCTCGCTGGCGATCTTCCGAAGTTCCTCGGCAAACGCATGCGCCGGGATGGATTTCTCCACTTCCGCCTCGCGCGCGTTGGCCACCTGCATTTCGGTACGGGCCTCGATGGTGAATCCCAGGCGCACGCGCAAACGGATCAGCCGCAGCAGCCGCGAGGGATCGTCGTAGAAACCGTAGGCGCTGACGGCGCGCAGTTCGCGGCGCTCGATATCGGCCAGGCCGTTCATCGGGTCGAGCAGCAGGCCGCGCGAAGCCTTATTCAGCGAAAGCGCCACCGCATTGCAGGTGAAATCGCGGCCGCGCAGATCCTCCTGAATGGTCGCTGGCGAGACCTGCGGCTTGGCGCCGGCGCGAGCGCACTTCTCCTGGCGCGACATGGCGATTTGCGCCGTCACGCCGCCCGGAAACACCAATTCGGCGCTCTTGCGGTTATCGTCCGAAGAGACGATTTTCGGCGCCGGTCTTGTCGCTCACCGCTTTGGCCAGCTTCAGCGCCGGCCCTTCCACCACGAAATCCAGATCGCGGATGCGGAACCCGGCCAGCATGTCGCGCATGGCTCCGCCCGTCAGAAAGAGGTTGACATTCGCCTGCGCCGGCGGCGGCTTGCACTTCGTGCACCACCCGGCTTTGGTCGGCGCTCAGGTGGTTCTCCAACATGTAGATGTAATCGCTCATCGTGGCATTACCCGCTCCGTCGTTTCCGGACCCTCAGGCCCGGGGGTGATGCTTCTGGACCGTGTCCCGAAATCTCGACCGCATGACGTGGGTATAAATCTGCGTGGTCGAGATGTCGGCGTGGCCCAACATGACCTGCACGCTGCGCAGGTCGGCTCCGTGCTCCAGCAAATGGGTGGCGAAGCTGTGGCGCAGCACGTGCGGCGTCAGGCCGTGGAAAATCCCCACCGTCTTCCCATGGGCGCCAGCAGTTTCCAGAACGCCTGGCGCGTGAGGCAGCCGCCGCGCGCGGTTACGAATAGGTACCGGCTGGCGCGCCCCTTAAGTAGCGCGGGCCGGCCGCTCGCGAGGTACGCTTCCACGGCCTGGATGGCCTCGCGTCCCACGGGAACGAGCCGCTGCTTGTTGCCCTTGCCCATCGTGCGCAGAACTCCCATTTCCCGGTTGAGGTCGCCCAAGCCGATTCGGCAAAGCTCGGAAACGCGCAGCCCCGTGGCGTATAGCAACTGCAGCATCGCGCGGTCGCGCAGACCCGTGGGTTTCGAGGCGTCCGGCGCGTCCAGCAAACGGTCGATCTCCGCAGATTCAGATACTTGGGAATCGTTTGCCATTGCCGCGGAGCCTGCAGATGTTCGGTCGGGTCGCTGCCGATGACGCCCTCCCTCAGGAGAAACCCGTAGAAGTTGCGGAGCGTGGTCAGATGCCGCGCGATGGATCGGTTGCCGAGTTGGCGCTGGTATAAATGATCGATATAAAGCCTGATTGCGTCCGTTCCGGGCGGCGGCCCGCCGCCGCAATATTGAATAAAGCTTTGCTAAATCAGTGGAATACGCGTCGATCGAATTGGCGGACAAGTCCTTTTTCGACCCGGCAGAAGTTGAGAAAGGCAGCCGTAAGGCCTCTGGTCCCGCCGGATTCCGCGATGAGCGCTGCGGACATCGTGCCAATGATACAATATCCGCCGAAATGTTTGAAACAGGATTGTGAAGAAGGGGTACGCCTTGGCGGCTTCCACTACTAAGAAGGCCCTGCTGCGCCGCTTTGATCGCGAAACGCTTCAGGGCTACGTCAATCCCGTTTCTTTTCTTCAACCTGGCGGCGTTGAACTGCTCTCGGCGGAGGGCAATGTGAGCCTTGTTTCCTATTCTGAAATCAAAACCATCGCTTTCGTGCGGGAATTCGACGCGCCGGCCGGTCCGGAGCGCCGTACCTTTCAAACCCGGCCCAAGGTCGCCGGCCTGTGGGTGAGCCTACTCTTCCGGGACGGCGAGACGCTCGAGGGCGTGATGCCCAACAATCTCTTGCAGTTGGAGCATTACGGCTTTACAATCATTCCGCCCGATTCTTCCAGCAACCAGCAGAGGATCTTCGCTCCGCGCGCGGCTCTGATGGAGGTGCAGGTACTTGGCGTGATCGGCAGTCCGCTGAATCGGCGGAAACCCAAACCGGCGCCCAAGGAACAGATCGGGCTGTTTGAAGAGGGCTCGGGAGCGAACGAATAGGATCGCGCTTGGCAAATTCAGCGTTGGCGGTATACTGAAATTTCACTTTGTTTCTGGAGGTTCTATGAAGATCCGTACCCTGGCGATTCCGGCCGGGATGGCACTGTTTGCCTTTGCCTCTCTGGCCCAAATTACGGGAGTTGAAGGCGTTGTCAAAGGCGAGGATGGCAAGCCCCTGCAGGGCGCCATCATCAAGATTCACCGCACCGATATCAAGGGCGAGTACGCCACCAAGCCCACCGATAAGAAAGGCCACTACATCTATAACGGCCTGCCTTATGGCAAGTACGACCTCACGGTCTGGGCTGGCGATAAGCAGTTGGATGAATTGAAGGGCGTGCAGACCCGTCCCGGCGACTTGCAGCAACTCAATTTCGATCTTAAGGCCAACAAGACGCCCAGCGCCGCCGATGCCAATAAGCAGGCGCTTGCGCAGAAGGCGATGGAGACCGGACAAATCTCCGACGACCTCGCTCGCCAGTTGACGCCGGAACAGAAGAAGCAATTGCAGGAGCAGATCGACAAAAGCGTAAATCAGCGCAAGAAGAATAGCGCGCTCAATCAGGCCTACAACGACGGTATCGCCGCGCTGGAAGCAGCGCCCACTCAGCCGTCGCCGGCGGAAAAGGTGCAGAAGTACGATGCGGCCATCGAGAACCTGAATAAGGCTGGCGAAGTAGATCCAAACCAGATTCGCGGTCTGGAGCCATCTCGCGCAGGCGTATCAGGAGGAAGCTGGGCTTAAAACCGGCGCAGATCACGATGCGGTGGTAGCGAAGGCGATCGAGACCTATAACAAGGCTCTCACGCTGAAGCCGGACGATGCGTCGCTGCACAATAACTATGCTCTCCTTCTGGCGAAATCGGGCAAGTTCCCCGACGCCACTGCCGAATTGGAAAAGGCCGCGCAACTGGAGCCGGCTAACGCTTGCAAGTATTACTACAATCTCGGCGCGCTCTACACCAATGCGGGCCAGGTCGATCCGGCTCTCGACACTTTCAAGAAGGCGATCACGGCGGATCCGAACTGCGCCGACGCGTACTACCAAACGGGCATCAATCTGATGGCGAAGGTCACCACCACGCCCGATGGCAAGATGGTTCCTGTTCCCGGAACCACGGAAGCATTCCAGAAATATCTCTCGCTCAAACCGGACGGACCGTATGCGCAATCGGCGAAAGACATGCTGACCACGCTAGGCTCCACGGTCGACAATGCCTACAAGAACCCGAACGCTCCGCCTCCTCCGAAGAAGAAGAAGGGCGGGCTTTAAACCGAAGCTCCGCGCAGGCCAGGAGGCCTGCGCGGCGTTTGATGCGCCGAAATTCCGGGGCGGGCTCTGAAATCCCGCCCCGATTTGATGATCCGTACCCTCCTCGAAGAATTCGTCATCCCCCTACTGCTGTTTCTGCTAGTCCGCTCCCTGTTGCGTGGCTGGTTCGGGGCATCGCGCCGTACGCCCACCCCGCGCCGCGCCGTCCGGTGGAGCAAATGCCCACCGCGACCGAACTGAAGAAAGACCCGGTATGCGGAACCTATGTCTCCGCCGCCAGCTGCATTCAGCCGCACGGTGGATGGGCAATTGGTCTGCTTCTGCTCAAAAGAGTGCAGGGACCGTTTCGCCGGTAGCTAGTGGCCGCCGGAGAGTTTGCGATAGTATTCGGCGACCGAATCCCGATAACCGGCGGGAACCTTGGTTGGATCGGCGTTGCGGATCGTGCCGCCTGGTTTTCATCGAGTTGCCGGCGCAACTGCAGTTCCAGCGCGTCGACGCCACTGATGAGTTGCTGGTGCATCTGCTCCACCAGCGCCGGGATTCCCGGGGAAACGGCTTGGGATCCAGACTGCGCATCTCATCGATGAGAACTCTGCAACTGTTGCCGCGCTTCCGGACTATCCTGCACGGCGGCGCGAACCTGGTTGAGAACGTTCAAACCCTGGTCGATCTGCGCGCTGGGTGTCGGCCGGGTTCGGACCTTGTTGGGGCGCCACTGCCTGACCCACGATGTGCGTATTACCGGTGTCAAGATTGCCATACGCCACGCCGCCGCGATTGCCGCCCGCCGGATTCCCCATTGGACCGGCCTGACGATCGCCCATCGGACCCGACTGGCGTCGCCGCCCTGACCTCCCTGCTGCTGACCTGCCAGCGCGCTGGCCGCCGCCTTGGCCGCCTTGACCCTGACCGGCCTTGGCCGCCTTGACCGCCCTGTTGGCCGCCTGCTGGCCGCCCTGCTGGCCAGGTTGGCCGCCTTGCCCGTTGCGGCTGAGCTGCTCGCTTTGCATCGGTTGGCCGCCGCTGCCTGCGCGGCCGCTGACCTTGTCCGGGCTGACCCTGTCCAGGTTGAGCGTTGGAGCGTCCGCCAAGGCCGGCGAGCTGATCGCGCAGACGGGATAGATCGTCCATCGCCCGGCTGAGTTCGGCATCCTTGGAATTATGCTGAGCGCTGCCTAGGGCGCGCGCCGCATCGCCGACCTGTTGACCGAGCTTTTGCAGGTCGTTGGTGAGGGCGGTTTCGACCGGATCGGAGAAGTGGCCGCCGCGGAGCTCAGTCCGAGCTGCGCTGCATGCGGGTACCGAGATCGTTCTCGTCCATGCTATCGAGGGCGCTTCGCAACTTGCCGGAAGCCGCCGGTTGCGTGGGCGCGAGCTCGCGCGCCGCGGTGCGCATTTGCTGCGTGAGGCGCGCGAAATCGTCGGTCACCTGTTGGCGATCGTTGACCAGCTTCTTGGACTCCTCGGCCTTGGGGTAGGGCTGCGGCTGGCCGGAGGCGCGCGCGGCGTTTTGTCGAGCCATCAAGTCGCGAACGTAGTCGGCTTGCTGCTTTTGCCGTGCAGCCAATTGCTCGGCGGTTTGCGCCATCGAGTTCGAGCCGGCCGGCGGCATCCTGCTGCTGCATTCCGCCAAGCAGGTCGGTAGCTTCGCGCAAGCGGTCGGCGGCGCGGCGGGAATCGGCCGCGCTGGAACTCTGGGAGGCGGCGCGCTTCATGTCATCGGTGGCCTGGCGCAAGCGATCGAGCGCTTGTTGCGCCGCTTGCCGGCGGCTGTCGGCCGCCTGATCCGCGGACTGCTGGGAATTGGCGGCATCGGCTTGGTCCTGGCTGCCCGGTTGGCACTGCCGCCGGCGCTACCGGCCTGCCCCTTGGCCGCGCTTGGCCCGCTTGTCCGCCGGACTGCCCGGCCTGTCCGAAGCGCCCTGGCTGCTCTGCTGTCCCTGCTGCCCTGCTGCCCTTGCTGTCCCTGTTGCCCTTGTTGCCCCGACTGCCCTTGTTGGCTCTGTTCGTCTTGTTGGCCATTCTGGGCAAGTTGCTGCTCCATCTGCCGCTGGAGCTGCTGCGCCTCGCGTTGCAACATCTCCTGTTGCCACTTTTGCTCGACGGTTTGCGCACCATTGCGTTGCTGCTGGGCGATGCTTTCCTCACGCTTCGCCAGCTCATCGAGCTTTTTCAGCGCGTCGTCGATTTCCTGCGCACGTTGTTCGGCAGTGGTAGACGCGGATTGCCGGGTCTCGTACTGGTTCTTCTCGGTGTCGAGCTCGAGATCGAAAAGAGCGGCCAGATCGCGCGCGGCGCCGCCTCCTCCACCTCCTCCTCCGCCGCCTCCACCCCTTCCAAATGCGACCTGAATTTGCCGGAAGGTAGCTTCGGCGCGAAGCAAGTATTGCAGGGCCTTCTGCTCGTGAGGGACGGCGTCCTTCCACTTCTCCTGCTGCAACGCTTGCGCGGCCGGGCTCATCGCTTCGGAGGCGGCGACCATGTCCTTCTCAAAGTCGCCGATTGCCTGCACTTGGTCGGTCAACTCGCGGGCTTGTAAGCGGCCGGAAAGCGTCATGGCCTGGTCGCGCAAGGTGGTCTGGGATTGGTTCAGCAACTTGGCGATCTCGGCGGCCTGCTGCTTGGTGGAATCCTTGTCCGACTGTTGTTTGAACGTGGCGGAGATGATTTCCTTTTCGCGCCGCGAGATCTGGGCGGGGTCGCTGCCTCCCCTGCCCCCGCCGCCACCACCACCGCCCGATTGTTGCGACTGCGAAAACTCGCGCTCGAACGGATCGGCCTGGATGAACATCATGTCGGTGTGAGCTTCGGCGTTGGCATCCTTCGCGGTGGCGTAGACGCTGACCAGATCGCCGGGAACGAGCATGAACTGCTCCAGTGAGATGGTGGTGGAACCGTCGGCCTGTTTCTTGCCCTTTTGCTGCAGCAGATCGACCGTAGTTTCGGGGCCGCCGTTGATGGAATAGTGCAGGGCGAAGCCGTTGAGGCTGTAATCGTCGCCGGCCTTGGCTGCGACGGTTACCTCTTCGATGGGGCTGGCGTGGTAATCGCCGCGACCCGGCCGCACCAGCGAAACCTGCGGCGGGTTGGCTTTACGCGCCTCGATGAAGAAATCCTCGCTGACGCGGACCGGCTGGCCTTCGTCAACGCCCGCAACGTGGTAGACGCCGTCTTTGTCCATCTTGACGGCGCCGCGGTACACGTTGTTCTGTCCACCGCTAAGCTGAACCTTCTGGCCGTTATCGAGCTGAATCTGGCCGCCCTGAAGGGGCCGGTCGGTGGAAACCTCGAGCTCGGCTTCGGTGCCGGTGACGGCGCGCAGATCGCCACCGCGCTCCTCGACCTCGGACGGCATTCCGGTCCAGGCGGGGTAATGATAGGTGACGCGGATCTTGGTTACCGCGGGCAGATCGCTGACGTGAATATTGAAGTGCTTCGACGTCATCGCGCCGGCGGTGACATAGTATTCGACATTCTCAGGCAGGCCGGCAAATAGAAACTCATAGCCGCCGGCGAAACTGCCGGCCGCCTTGGGATGCATCGCAATCTCTTCCCACTTGGACGAACTTTGGAAGCGAGCGTATAACTTGACGCTCGGGTCGCGCAGGCCGGTGGGGATGGCCGAGACCAATTGATCGGCATGGCGCCGCACGACCGCATCGCCGGGAGCCACGCGCAGGTCGTATAGTGCGGGTTTGCCGTGGTGAGGGCCGGTCCAAAGCAAAGAGGCGCCATATCCGAGGTAGCCGGGGCCGGCGGCGATCATCCAAATCAGGATGGCGAAGGCGCCAGCGCTGGCGGCGAGCGAGCCCCAAAGACGGAAGCCGCTGACCAGTTGCTCAGGCTCGGCGGTTTGGGCGATTTTGACCGCATCGCCGGCTAAAAGCTCGATGAAGGGATCTTGGCCATCGCGTTCGGTAAAAGTGCTAAGGCGCTGTTGGAATTGCGGGAAGGCCTCTTCGGCGGCGCCCACCGCGCGACGGCGGCTCAGGCGGCGCAAAGGCAGCGCCAAACCCACGGCTGCGGCAACGGCCAAAACCAGGATGAGTATATAACGCGACGCGGTGACGCTTCCCTGGGAGAAGGCGAGCGTGTTGGCGACCACGACGAGCGCCAGCGTGGTTAACAAAGCGGCGCCAGTGAAAATGGCCAGACCGCGGAGAATGGCGCTCCAACGGAGACGCTTTTCCAGTTGCGTAATGTACGCGTGAAGCTGCTCGCGGAAACTCATTGACCCTCCAACGGCGCGGCCCAGAGTAATATCTGAAGCATATCGTATTCCTAGTAACGGCGCGAGGCCTTCCGTTGCCCTGCAACATCGATTCACCGCAGAGACGCTGAGGCGCTGAGATAAGAACATCGGATCCGGCTTGAGTTTATACACTCCGGGCTTCGCGATGAGACTTGAGCCGGTGACCGAGGTCGTTTTTCGTCGAAAAGCGCGCTGGCCGGGAGGCCTGTGCCGCTTATGCGGCGATTTTAGACGGCTTAAGGGGCCCCTGGAACTTCTTTCGGGCCTCGCGGAGGGCGCGGCGGCGCGTTACCAGGCGAATGACATCGGGGCCTGAAAAATCAAATCGGGTGAGTAAGACGAATTGCGACGGATCGGCCTCTTCCCCCTTGCTTTCCGCTAGTTGGCAGAGCAGGTCGGCCTCTTCGAGGAGTTGTTCCAGAGAGGTCTTGCGATCCACCTGGAGGATGCGGATCTCCGCCATGTTCTTTTCGAAGCGGCGCTGGATGCGACTTTCGTAGAGCCCGAGGAGTTGCAGGTTGCCGCCTTTGGAAATCTAGACACGGCCTTGCGCCAGGGCAGTGTCTACTTCGGCGTTTCCGGAAGTGACTTCATCGGGCTGCGTGATCCCCTCGGCAAAGATACTCGACTCCAAGCATGCCGCATGGTTAAGTCTCCACCGGTCGTTGGCCACGGCCTGCACCAAGTCAACCTCCACAGGGCCTCGGGGGGCGAAGGAAAGATGATAGCCCTGGCAGTGTTTCTCGTAGGCGACGCGGTCGGCGTCGGTTAACAAGATAATTTGGCCGGTGAGGCCGTGACGGTATGCTGAGAGGGCGCGGCGATCGCGCGGTTTCTGGGCCCAGGGAGCTGGGCTTTCGATAGTTTGTGCTTCGTTAGTTTGGGACATCCAAGTGTCGCCTCCGACTCAATGTTAGCGGGCGAGGTTATAGGGAACGGGCGGCGGAGCGCGGGAAATGCTTGTAAGTGATTGTGGGGATTGAGGCGAGTCTTTTTGCAAGTCTTGTGACTGGGAAAAATGGGGGCTGCGGGTGAGCGAACTTTCAGGCTGCTGAGGTAAATGATGGAACGCGGCAGGCTCATTTTGGCCATTCCGAGGGCGTGATGCTGCCCTCGATAATTGCCCTCATGGTTCCGAGGGAAGCACCTGTGATGGGCAACTATGACTGCTTGGCGATGGCCGGATGCCGCTACCTCTACTGGCCCTGAGAGACGCCGATCCGCCGAAAACCATGATGGCGAAGAATTCGGATCACCTGCTCTGAAGTCAGCTTTGGCGTCCCGCGCTCACCCAACCATCACCTCGAAGGCTTCGGGTCTTCGGGTAAATCGATTTCTCCCGGCATCAGGTACAGCTCAATGGTCTCTCGGATATTCGCTCTGGCTTCCGCCTCGGTTTCGCCAGCGGAGGCGCAACCGGGGAGTTCCGGACACACGGCGGAATAATCGCCGGTCTCGTGATCACGTTCCAGAACGACCCTGAATATCATACGTATAGTCTATAGTGCCGCGTAGGCAATCGTTGCGGGGCGGCTCTCATGTTGGCCGACTTGGTAATACCGCTTTCCCTGAAAGATCAGCGGTCTTGGGTGGAATCGACTAGCGCCAGCCGGATCGTTGTACGTGTGGAGCGTTTTCCGACCCAATGTGACCAAGCCAGATAACCGAAATCGCGGCTCTTTTGTGGGTACGATGCGGATTTGCGAGAGGCATGCGCTGAGAGGGTCAGAACGAACAGCAACGACTCGCCCGGTGCCTGAAAACCAGATTTCCGGGGCTGTTAACCGAAGGGTTGCGGGGCGACCCAGACTGTTGAAGTATAGTAACGATCTTTCTCGCCATCTTCTTGCGGCAGAGTGCTGTAAGTTCCTCAGCATCCTTGACAGCGACCACTCGCCAGTGATTCCTTCCGGTGGCGTGCCCACGCTCATGCCCGGTCCGATCATCGCGAGTGGTTTCTCACAGATGCCATCTCGGGCGCGCTATCATCCGACCTCCGCGCACCGGAAGAAAAGCCATCCGCTGTACCCCGATTCCCCCACACTCCTATAATGGTCGTATCCGCATTCACACAGCGAGAAGGGCGCGAATTCCCCTCGCGATCCCAGACCCGGCGAACAGCCAGAATAGCCATGAAAGCCAACAATATTCTGCCAACTGGTCAACCCCGAGCTACAAAACGTGACCGCAATGCGAAATCCGAAACCGCAGACAGCATCGGCCGTCTCGAACTTGCGACCCGAGGGACGACCTCATTAACCGTTGTGGATGTGCGCAGAATCGCCAGGAACGCAAACAATGTGACAGATCCGGAAGAGGGCGCCTCTGCGAAGTTGGCGGAGGAACTGCGGCGAATCGAGCGCGAGCATAAGTTCACGCCCGCGGCAGGTTTACAATTTCAAAACCTGCTTGGCAAGTTGGGTGTCGATTCGGATTTCAAAATCCGGATGCCGGTCGATGACCGGCCGTATTGGTTAAGGAAAGAACACCGGCTCACCACATATCGGTCCAGCAAGGATTTGCCATTGTCGGCGGATGTAGTCGTAGTGGGCGCTGGGCTCACCGGAGCATCCGCAGCATACCACCTAACTAAGGCGGCGAGGCAAGGTTCGCGAATCGTAGTGCTTGACCAAGGCGCGCCTGCAGGTGAAGCCAGTGGACGCAATGGCGGCAATTTCGAGTTGTTGCCGGAGAATTCGGTGGGTATTTACGAGGGTTTGGCTCGTGAACGCCAGGCTTTTCTTCACCGGAGGTATCGTGCCGTGCCGAGGGAAATCCTGCGGATTGAGAGTGAACGGCAGGCATCGATCATCTTCGGAATTGCGCTTCGAAACCGCGAGTTGATGAAGCGCATTATTGAGCAGGAGAATGTCGACTGTGATTTTTCCCCTCGCGGTTGGTTATATCTCGCCCATAGCGAAAACGAAGAACAGGCAATTTGTGACGAAGTCGTCCTCGCCGCCCAGCAGGGTCAAAAAATAGAAATCTGGTCTAGGAATAAGATCAGGAGTGAGTTCGGGTTCCATCGGAACCACATCGGGCGGTTCATTCCAGGAGACGGCTCCTATCATCCATTTAAATTTGTTTGCGGCCTGCTTGAGAGCTGCCTGGCATCCGGCGTTGAGTTGTACACCGGAGTTAAGGTTCGCAAGATCCGCTCCTCGAACGCGGGTAGCCACACAGTAGTCACTGACGACGGGACTATCGCCGCTGGGAACGTGATCGTCGCGACGAATGCGTTCACCGCTCAGATCTTTCCGGAACTAGGATCCATTCAGCCCACTCAAAGCCAGGTTACAATCACCGAGTTTGCGCCGGACCGTTGTCGCGGCCGCGTCGTCACATCCGAAGAGGGGCCCGTATACTTCAACCAACCACGAAACCGCGCGAGGTCCGATCTAGCGCCGCTTCTCATGGGGGGAGGGGCCGATCGCCCCACAAAAAACCCTTCGTCGCGCCGCAGGAGCGCTAAGATACACACGACGCTGCTTCGTTTGCGCGAACAATTCTTTCCTGAACTTAAGAAGCGGCCATACTCAGCGGAATGGGCCGGGGCCTGCGGTTTCACCCCCGACCAACTTCCGGTCATTGGTTTTCTGCGGCCTGGAATCGTCATTGCCGCGGGATTTAATGGCTATGGCGGCAGTTATTGCTGCATATCCGGACAGATAGCAGCGACTATGGCGCTCAGCGGAAAGGGAGCCGATTGGTATCCTGAGGATGTCCTCTCTCCGAAGCGGCTTCTGACAGGGGAGCCCCTATTCTTGAATGAGACGGAGAGTCTGTGGCGAATAGCTTCGTCGCTATGTGCGCAGTTGCAGGCAGTCAATCGGCAAATCTCCGACGCGATCTCTTTTTCCCCTGAAGGAACCCTATTTTCGAAGGGGATATCTTCCGTTCCAGGCGAGTTTTCGTCCCATGTCTCAGACGCAAACTGGGCGCCATCATCGAGCGTCGATCCTAAGTCGCTACGTTCGCTTCCGAGTTTCCGCGAATTCACGCTGGCGGAATGCAAAGAACTGTTGAGCACGATGTGCCGCTGGGATCTTCCGGGCGGGACGTTGCTGTTCAGGCAGGGCAGCCCTGGAAGAAGTTGTTTCGTTGTTCTGAGCGGCTCGGTGAATGTCAGTATGCGGATACGCGGTGAGGAGCGGTTGCTCTCCACGCTGCATAGCGGCAGCATTTTCGGACAGATTGCCCTCATCGAGGGCAGCCTTCGTACAGCCACTTGTTGCGCCTCCAAGAACGCCGTCGTGTTGGAGATGGAGCAGGACGCCTGCCGACGATTATTTGCGACGCGATCACGAACTGCGCTGAAATTTTTGGGAACGCTCAACCAGGGGCTGATTTGGGCGTTGCGTGGCGCCGACCGCCATCTGATGCGCCTCGCGCTCGGCGACCGCGTGTCGAGGTCTGTCAGCGTGGCGGATGGTTAAAGGCCATCTATTCACTCGCGGTGACAGCGTTCTTACGAATTCGTGTTGTTGGCCAAGGCAGCGTCTCAAGCCCTGGTCAAGAAGTCCCAATCTGGGAATGTGACCTCGAAAACGAAGTCGCCTCCCGCCATGGACCGCAGCAGGCTAGCCTGACCTAGTTCGAAAGGGCCGAAAACAATTGCTGGCGATAACAGCCCGTCGCACCAACCATCGGGAGACGGTAGCTGGTGAAAAGAACCGGCGACAAGACCCCCCGCGGCACGAGGTGGGAACGCCTGCGGAATGCTCAGCTCGCGGCGGGGAGCGCCGCCGATCGACGAGTCTGCCGTCCGGAGGCAATACCTACGACTCCTCACACTGCGTCCCCAGATAACGGCTTGCCAGCACCGACTCCGCAAGCGCGGAGACAAACAGCAACAGCATTACATACCACTAAACTCACGGGCGTCTTACGGGGAGGCGCGAAGATGGGAATCTGCGAACGGCCGCCGGGCCGAAGTCCCCGCGGCGATGAGGAGACTGCCTCCGGAGCGCGTGTATTCGGTGAGCGAATTTTCGAGAAGTTGAGGCAGCGAACTGAGATCGGAAAGAACGATGAAGGCGTAATTGGAAGGCTTGCGGTCGGCGGCCTCATTGACGCTGATCGATTCGAGGACGAAGGCCGATTGCGCGGCGGCGGAGAGCGCGGCCCCCACATATAGCGGGGAGTGGCTATCGCCGTAGTTATGGATGAGCAGGGCCTCTGCCGGGTCGGAGCGCTGGATCGCGAAGCGGCGGAGCTTCGCTCAATAGAGTGACAATTGCCTTTCCTGCGGGACGCCGGGCGGAAGCCCGGCGGCAGGCCGGAAGGGCCTGCCCCACAAGGGCCACAAGGGCGGCTTTCGTCGCCAAACCGGCTCGAGTTGTCGCCCGCGTGACGCCTGCTTGGCACGGACTATTCGTCCCGCAGGGCTTTGAGAGGCTCGCGCGAGGCTGCGCGCCACGCTGGGATCAGGGCAGCGCCCAGGCCGATCGTCAGGAGCGCAACCACGGCAAGGCTGTACGTGCCGATATCGAGGGGCCTCACTCCGTACAGGAAGCTGGCGATCAACCGCCGGGTTAAAAGGGACAGAACTAATCCAATGGAGAGCCCAACGGTGACGATGCGCGATCCCCGCAGTAACACCATGCGGACGATACTCTGGCGGGTGGCGCACCAAGGCCATCCGCAGGCCGAATTCCCGGCAACGCAGGGTTGCCAACTGCGATAAGACGCCATACAAGCCCGTGACCACCATCAGAACTGCCAGGCCAGCGAAGGCGGCAATCAGATCCAGTCCGAGACGCGAACCGAAGTTACTGCGGTCAACGGCCTCCTGCATGGTTTGAAAATCGTCCAGAGCAAGGTCGGGCGCATTGCTGCGGAAAATCGCGCGGGTCGTGGGGGCCGCGGCGACATTGCCTCTGGTCTTCAAGACAAAATGGACCGCAGTCTTGAGCAGGGCGGCATAATACACCGACGCCGGCGGAATCTGCCGGTACGACAGCATCAGCAAAGGCTCCGGCGGCTGCGACACGCTGGAGTCCACTTCGTCGCCTATGACGCCGACGATGGTGTACGGCCGGAGCATGCCGGTGGCTTCCCCACCCAGGTCAAGCCGCTGACCTAGCGGATTCATGGCCGCGAAATATCTCTTTGCCAAGGTCTCGTTCATCACGGCTATATAGGGTGCGCTCTCGATATCCTGCTCTGTGATACTACGGCCCCGCATCACTGGAGTCATCATTAGTTCCTCAAAGCCTCCGCTCATTGCCGACAGCCTTACGGGGAAGCCGCCCGGGTTCTCGGTCTGCCGCCCGGTGACGCTGAAGTTGGTCTGCAAAACGAAGCCGGAAAATGGGGGCGCGGTGACCAGGGCTGCGCGCTGGAAGCCGGGAGCATGACGCAAGGCCTCAAGCAGCGGGTAATAGACCGTTGTCGCGACAGAGGCGATCGGCCCGGCCGCCGCATTCGCAGAGGCATTTCCAAAACCCAAGGCATCGGCCGGCATGGCGACGAACGAAGTGACATTGGCGGCATCGAAGCCAAGGCGGGTGTGCTCCAGGTCCCAAAGCGTGCGGAACAAGAGTCCGGCGGCAATCAGCAAAACGACCGAGAGAGCTACTTCGCCGCCCGCCAGCCAGATGCAGGCGGTAGTGCTCAGCGACCGCGTGTTCACGCTGCGGGATGCGGTACGCAAAACGGTCTGCAGGTTCACGCGGACCGCAAGCAACGCCGGCAGCAGCGCCGAGAGGATCGTTGTCACAGTAGCCAGCCCGCCGAGAGCAAGCATCACTGTCCAGTGGACTTCAATGGATTCCGCGCGCGGGATGATATCCGGCGGCAGGCGATGGACTGCACGGATGATCCAGCAGACCAGAAGATAACCGAGGCCGCATC
The DNA here is from genome assembly GCA_963763545.1 of Bryobacterales bacterium. Lineage (GTDB taxonomy): Bacteria > Acidobacteriota > Terriglobia > Bryobacterales > Bryobacteraceae > PALSA-243. The sequence goes on along the minus strand of CAVXPE010000030.1, from coordinate 433,891 downwards.
CGCACGCGCTCAGGAGTCCGGCTTCGGCGACAACTTGGCCGATGAGACGCCGGGTTCCGGCGCCGAGGGCGGCCCGTACCGCAAACTCATACTGACGGCCAAGACCACGCGCGATGAGCAGATTGGCGACGTTGGCGCACACCACTAAGAGCACCAGCCCCACGGCGGCGAAGAGGGCCAGGAATACTTCACGGACTGGACCAGTGACGGCCTCGTGGTAAGACTGCGCACTGAATCCGAGTTTGCGGTCAGCGCGCGAATCGTTGTCGCGAATGTGCTTGGCGACCAGGCCCAGCTCGGCCTGCACCTGGGGCAGGCTGAAGCCGGGAGCGCGCCTGGCTAGAATGGCGAAAAAGTCGGCGCCACGCTCTTGCAGCATCTCCGAAGTGGGCTGCATAGGAAGCCAAATCCCTTTTTCGATCTCTCTGCCTGCGGACTCGGGAAACGCGAAGCTCCTGGGCATTACTCCCACGACAGTCCGATCATGCCCGTTGACACGGAGGGCGCCGCCCACTACTGCCGGATCGGCGGCGAGAGACTTCCGCCACAGTTCCTCGGAAATCATCACGACCGGCGGTCCATTCGGCCGGGCTTCTTCTTCGGTGAAGGTGCGTCCCCGTAGCGGCTGGACGCCCAGAATGCTAAAGACATTGGGAGTTACCGCGGAGGTCACGACGCTGACGGAAGCGCCTCTGATCTGTATCACACCGGCGTCGGTGGAATAGGCGGCGACAGCGGCGAGGGAGTGGGAGCGGTCGCGGATATCGACGTAATCGAGCCATGAAACCGCAGCGGTGGACGCGCCACCCCAGACTTCACGTCGACGAGACGGTCCGGATCGCTGTAGGGAAGAGGCCGCAGAAGCACGCTCTCGACGACGGTGAACATGGCCGTGTTGGCGCCGATGCCGAGCGCGAGACTAACCACCGCGATAATGGCGTGTTCGGGCGAACGGCGCCACTGGCGCGCGGCGTAGCGAAGACTTTTGACGATGGAAAACATGCTGGAGGCCTTTCTAAGCGCTTAGCGGACGCGCGTAACCTTACCGCCGCGAACCTCATAAACGATGTCGGCAACCGTGAGAAGATGCGACCGGTGAGCGACGATGATGCGAGTGATGGCGAGCGCCGACAGCACTTCCGAAATCTTCTGTTCCGACAGAGCGTCGAGATTGGCGGTGCCCTCATCGAACAGGATCAGTCCCGGCTCACGGTACAGAGCACGGGCAATGAGCAGGCGTTGGCGCTGCCCTCCGGAAACTTGTACTCCCATGTCTCCGACGAGAGTTCCATAGTCCATGGGCATGGCGACGATTTCGTCGTGGATGGAGGCGTCGCGAGCCGCGGCGCGAACTTTGTCCACGTCGATGCGAGGATCGAAGAAGGCGATATTTTCATTAATCGAGCCGGCCAATAAGGTGTCGTCCTGCATGACTGTCCCGAAACGCTCACGCCAGGCTTTGCGGTTGACATCGTCAATGGGCACGCCATCGAGCTTGATACTGCCTTGCTGTGGCTTCTCAATCCCCAAGATGAGTTTGACTAGCGTGGATTTGCCGCTGCCGGAAGGGCCTGTAATGGCGACACAGGCGCCGGGGGGAAACTCGAGCGACACGTCATCGAGAACCAGCGGCTCCGTGGGCCCATAGCGAAAGCTGATGTTTTCGAGTTGAAGGTGGCCGGGGCCCTCGACGCAGCTAAGGCTGCCGCCCGGCGATTCGGGCTCGGCCAGCATCAGGTCGTCAAGGCGCCGAACCTGGACGCCCGCCAGTTGCATGGACCAGATACTTTCCATGACGCTGGAAACTCTTTCCCGGAAAACGCCGCGGTACGCCAGAAAGCCGAAGAGCACGCCGGTGGTGACAGGCGCGTAACCCACTCCCAGAATTCCAACGGCCAGGACGGCGGTCCATTCCAGCGCGGTGGCGGCCGACGTGATGGCGGTGATGCCGCTGCGCCGGCAAGCGAGGCGGGCATTGACATTGAGGACGCGAACGAATTCGTTTTCCCAAACCGCGAAGCGCTGCGCTTCCCTGCCTGCCAATTTGATGGCCTGAATGGCGCGCATAGACTCCAGCAGCCTGGACATTTCCTTTCCCTCGGCTTCGAGGAGGTCTTCCGACAGTTCCCTCTGCCCGCGCCATCCGATCATGCGCACGCTCATCTCAAGCGTCAGGCCGGCGATGACGATGATGGCCAGATGCGGGCTGAAGCCGATCATCAACACGGCGGTTGCGGAGCCGATCAGAAGATCGATGACCAGGGGCACAGCCTGATCTGTCACGAAGCGACGGAGAGTATCGACAGAGCGAACGCGCGACAACACATTTCCCAACATTTGCCGTTGAAAGAACGCAACTGGAAGAGAAAAGAGGCGCGCCACGATCTGCGTGGAAACGCGATGGACAAAGATGCCGCCTAGCCGGGCCGCGACGATTCCCCTGATCCAGGTCGAGCCCGCCTGAACCATCATCATGAGAGCGACGCCGCAGGCGATCCAGACAAGGTGCGGATTGGCTAGCGATCCGCCAGTGTGGTCAATGATGCTGCGATACGCGAACGGCATCGCAATAAGAGTGAACTGGAGCAGCACGCTGAGCCACAGCATGGAAAGCGCGGAGGAGCGCAGGCGACGGTCATCGAACCAAGCGCGGCGAAAACTGCGGGAGAGGCTGATTACGCCGGGCCGAAAACTGTCGTTGGGCGTGAATTCAACCGCGATTCCGGTGAAATGCGGCGACATGGAATCGAGGGTCATGGCGAGGCGGCCCCGCGCGGGGTCGACGATGGTAGCGACGTTGCCGCGAACCCGTTCGAGGACGACGAAATGATCCATGTTCCAGTGCAGGATTGCCGGCAATTTCAAGTCGCCGAGACGTTGGAGCCCAATGCGAACAGGCCGCGGCGCAAGGCCGATGCCGGCGGCGAGATTCATGAGAGTGCGGAGATTGACGCCGCGAGGAGTTACCGCGACCCGGGCGCGGAAAGCTGCCATATCGGCCTTAAGGCCCCAAGCGGCGGCAATCATGGCGAGACTGGCAAGCGCGCATTCGCTGGACTCATTCTGGAGAATGATGGGCACGCGCTTTGGGTCGAGGGGCGGGCGGCTGGGTGCGGCGGCCATGGCTCTAACGTCCTCCCATGAACACAAGACTGAGAGCGGCGGCCGCAAGAGCGGTCAAGACCGCCACCATCCAGTTTTCAAAGCGCCGCTTGGCATCCCATGGCTCGCCGGCCTGCCGCGTGGCGTAAGCCTCGACGGCTTCCGGGCGAAAGTTCTGGTGACTGTATCGCAAGGTGGTGTTATTTTCCGACGGCATAAATTGGTCCTTAGCTGGTGAGACGGAGAGCAAGCTCTTCGAGCGGCGTGCCGTTCCTTACGACAAACGCCGCCAGTTCCGTATAAGTCTCTTTCAACCCCGAGCAGTACAACGAGTGGTTCGAGAAGGCGTTCGCCTTGGAATAGCGATGCACCGGCCTGCCTGCCTTGCAGATTTTCCACCAGTCACAGCCCTCGCATTGATGCGGCTTGATGGCGAGCGCGTTGGCCTGTTCGCTGCCAGGCTTCCGACTCGAAGACATCGCTCAAATTGTGATTCGCGATATTCAAACCCAGGGAGGCGAAGCGTGGGTCCAGCGTCCTCAAGGTGTCCTCCGGCCCCAGATCTCCGTTGGAGGAAACGGAGATAATGTTGCGGTAATCGTCGCGATAATTGTGAATGACTTCCATGGCTCGCGGGTCTACCATGGCGGCCAGCAATTCCGAGAATACGCGGACCTTGATCTTGGGATTTTTGTCGCCCAGCCAGGCGCGCAGAGCCGATAGGAGAAACCGCTCGACGCCGCGAACAACGGGCTCGGGAACCACCGAGTCCCAGGAGTAATCGGGCGTCAGGAAGCTCATATACTTCACTCCCAGGTCATCCACAAAGTGACGATAAGTCGCGGCGCCGTCGGAGAAGGGACTGATCACCGAAAGCAGTCCCGGGGGGTTTACGCGCTTCTGAGCGGCCGCGGCCTGCAGAGTGCGGAGACCGGCCACGGTGGCGTCATAGGAACTGCGTCCTTTGTGATCGAGGCGATGCAGGTCGTTTACCGGAGGCGGGCCATCCAGCGATACGCCCGCCGTGACCCGGTGGCGCTCAAAGATGTCGATCCATCCGTCATCCACCAACACGCCATTGGTTTGCAGCGCGAAGCTAAACCGAAAACCGTCTTCATATCCACGAAGGATGTCGCACATCTCGGAAAAGCGCGGTTTGCTCATCAGCAGCGGCTCGCCGCCATGAAAGACGATATCGATGACTTCGAGCCGATGATCGCGGGCCGCCCGCGCGGAGAACGCGCCGAGATCTTCGATCACCTTACGTGAGACGAGCGGCGGGTGCTTTTTCCACGTGTCGTCCCCGCCGAAAAAGAAATAGCAGTAGTCACATTTGAGATTACAGCGCTCGCTGATCTTAAAAACGATATTCAGGTTTTCGATTTGCATTGGAGCACCCCTTGAAGAAGTAATAGGGCAAAGAGTTCTTTTTTGTATAGCTGGCTCTCGGAACAACCCTGGGCGGGGACGGCTCTGTCAGAACTCGCTACCGAAGTTCGGCAAAGCCTGGGCAGGCGCGGCCGCCTGCCCCAATATGGCCCATGGAATCGCCGGAAAAAGCGGCTAGAAGTAAACGCAACACTCAATGACTCTGGTGAAGTTGATGTGCTGGACGACGATGTATCCACCCGTCACGGCGTCGATGTGCGAGTCGATCAGATCCTGCGCTCCGGCGAGATCCGCGTTGCTGGCAACGCGATTTGCGATTTGTTTTTGTAGTTCGGACATTGTCTTTTCTCCTTTCATGTAATAACCGCCTGATTGTTTGCGGTCTCGGCAGTATAGTGCGCCGAGCGAATGAGGCGTTTCACGGTTCGCGCATCCCTGAGACGCGAGGGGTACTGCGGTATATACCGCACGGCGCGACGATGGTCTGGCGCGCGGCCTTACGGTGGAACCTCCAGTTGATTTTATTTTGGTCGCGGTTCATCCGGCGATTCCAGGCGCGGCTTTCGCTTCGCAGTGCCTTAAAATCGGGGATTCTTCGCTTGCCAAGACATTGGCGGGTAAATAGGCCGATCGACAGCAGTGCTTTCTAGCAGTAGCCGTAGTTCGCCCCGGGGTGCAACTTGGCGAACCACCAACATCCAACCTATATAGGCGCTCTGATCTGGCGAGATCGGCCGGTGCTTCCCGAGCCAATCAGGCCCGCGGCTGGCCTACTTCTTTTTCGTAAGCGCTTGCCGCTTCAATGCCGCAATCTTCTCAGTCGTTCCTTGGTAGATGTGGCTGACCGCAAGCGGCGATTGCGTCGAGAAATTATGACAGCCGAAGCAGTTTTTATTTGAGGTAGGCGGCGCGTTCTGCTCGAAGGTCTCCATGGTCGTATTGACGAGTTCGAGCGATCCGCGCTGGTTGGCGGTAACGGAATCCTGTCCACCGTTCGTCCAGATGGAGCCCTTCATCCGGTAATGGGCAAACACCGCCATCGGATTGGAAGTCGGCAACTGCGTCAGGATGCCGCTCGTTCCCACTAACTGGTCGTTCAGCGTGTCGATCGTAAAGTTATTCAGCGCGTTACGATTGCCGTTCGGCCCCACGTCCGGCGGTACGGGATCAGTCCCATTCGGGTAGGTTCTGCAGACTTGCGTCGGCGGGCCACCCGTCGGGGTAGATGGCTTAGCGCCGGTGTTGAACTTGTACTGCGAGCAGCCCGAGAGACCGCTATTGATGAGGCATTGCGCGGCGGCGGCGCCGGTAAATGCCCAGCCATCGGCGGTCTTGGGTTTGTTGCAGTCCGGATCGTTGGCTTTGTGCTCGAAAGTCACCCAGATGAACTCGGGATGGAGCGCCGTGTTGATCGCCATATGGAAGCCGACCAGACCGAGAGTGAGGTTCTTTGGTCCGGTGCTGAAGTTGACGGTCGCAGTCATGGTGTAGTAACTGGGGTCCGGCGCGGCGAGGACCTTCCAGGACGTCTTAACTTCGATGGTATTCGGGGCAAATCCGGCAGCCGTTGCCTGGCATTCGGTGTTGTTGTACAGCATCGCGTATAGAACGACATTTCCGTTCTGATCGTACAGGGCATCGCCCGAACCTGCCTGGCCCATGTTTGCTGGGAGGACCGGATCGAAATCCGCGGTTGGCGGCTTGTTGACACGGACAAACAGGGACTTCCGCAAAGCCGCTTTGCCCGACAAACGCGCGTTGGTATTGCAGTTCGTGCTGCCGGAGTCTCCCACCACGTTGAAGGTCTCATAGACTCTGCTGTCTGGGACAGACGATGGCGAGGCCAACTGGAGGAACCACTGCTCAGCGAACTGGTAGAACTGGCAAAAGGTCTCCTGACCGACGGGCGGGGGCTGGATTCCTGGTCCTCCGCCGATCTCGGACGGCGGGTTAGGCGCGGAGACCCAAGACGCCGAGGCGGCGCATGCCGGGAACGCTGTCTGCGCGGTAGGCGCGGATGAAGTGCTCGCCGGCTCTTGGCTCTGGTTGGTGTTGCTGCCGCACCCTGTGACAATCACGGCTGCGGTGACGAAGATGGCCGCTGAGATACTGCTTAGGCGTAATTTCATGCGAGGCTCCCGGTATTGGAATCCTTAACCGTTCAGGCACACGAACTCTTAGTTGGATAGGCCTCCGACACGGGCGATCCTAAGCCCGGAGAAAAATCCGGCTCAAGACCGGATACCTTTGGTCGGCTCGGAGTAGTATATCGCATTCAATCGGATTAGCAATAGATAAAACAAGATAAAAATAAGATTATTGCGTTATCCGAGAATGCTGCGGGCCAGCCAAGCGTAAGCCGGAGATATCCAGTAACTAACGCTTAGCCGGGCATGTCCTCACCAGTCGAGTGGCTATGGCGATTTCGGTGAGCACTACTGTCGGAGAACTCTCGGCTGAACTGTCCTCGGTTCTGGGTTAGTTCTCCGCATCGTTACTTAGGAGATAACCGCCCTATGTTTTTAACCTGCCCGCGTCGGGCTTCGGGCCGATCTGCGGCCACTCGGAGGGTGGTCGCTTACTCCGTAATGGGTGGGTGATGCTTGCGGGCGCAATACCTACGATTCTTCGCGCTGCGTGCCCAGATACCGGCTGGCCAGCACCGATTCCGCAACGGCGGAGACAAACAGCAACAGCATTACGTACCACCAGAAACTCACGGGTGTCTTGCGGGGCGGCGCCGGGCCGCCGGCCGATGCTGCTTGCGACGATTGGCTGCCTTTGCCTTGCCACAGAGCCAAGACATCGTCGGGGATTACGTCGAGGTTCGATTCCTTGGGATCGGGATTGACGCCGACCACGTCCTGGCGGCCATCGGCGAGGCGGAGCTGGTAATATCCGGCCTCGGTGAGTTGGAACGATTGCGCGGAAGCAGCCTCGCTAAGAGTGAGCGGGCGCTTGCCTTCGGGATCGGTGACTTCGACGCCCTGGCCCCGTTCCTTGGCGTTGCGGAGCTCGAGATAGGCGTCGACCGTGCGCGCGCCGCCCTGGCGTTCGCTGCCCGCGAGATAGCGCGCGGTCTGCTCGATGAAGGGGACGAACGCGGGATGCAGGGGAAAATCGTTGGTGAGGTTGTCGAGCCCGGAGGTGAGCAGCAGCACGCGGCCCTCGCCGATGCGCTTCTCGAGCAGGAGCGGCGTCTGATCGCCGAGGCGAACGATCACGCGCGCATCGCCCGGATCGACATTGAGCGCGTAGAAAAACTTCACGCCCTGCCAGCCATCGGCCTTGGCGACGGCGGGGATAGGAGGAGTCGCTCGATCCGACCGCCATGTAACGATCGGGAACGCGGTTGTAGTCGCGGGTCTCGATGATGTGCGCGCCGAAGATCGGGAATCTGCGAACGGCCGCCGGCCGAGGTTCCGGCGGCGATGAGGAGACTGCCTCCGGAGCGCACGTACTCGGTGAGCGAATTTTCCAGAAGCTGGGGCAGCGAACTGAGATCGGAAAGAACGATGAAGGCGTAATTGGAAGGCTTGCGGTCGGCGGCCTCGTTGACGCTGATCGATTCGAGAATGAAGGCCGATTGCGCGGCGGCGGAGAGCGCGGCGCCGATGTAGAGCGGCGAATGGTTGTCGCCGTAGTTATGGATGAGCAGGGCCTTTTGCGGGTCGGAGCGTTCGATGGCGAAGCGGCGGAGATCGTCGGCGGGGAAGCCGTCGGCGGAATCGATCTTGACCTCGCAGCGGCTGAAGCCGTAGGGCACTTCGAGCGCGGGGAAATCGACGGTGGCGCGTCCGTTGGCGGGGACGGCGACGGTCTTGGTGGCGGTGGTCTTGCCGTTCACGACCAGCGACACCGTGCGTTGCGCGGCGGGAGTGCCGAAGCCCGCGACCACGGCCTGTACGTGAACCGGTTTGGCGTCCTTGCCCCAGACCTGCCCGGGGCGTCCACCGATTCCACGGTCCAGTTGGGCTGGGCCTTGCTGACCACGGCGTGCGTGACCAGCTTGACGTTGGCGGGCAGCGCCATGTCGGAGAAGGTGGCGGCCAAGTCGCCGCGCTGCATGTCGCTGAACAGATGAAACTCGATGGGAGTGTGAACCGACTTCGGCCAGGGCGCGCACGGCGCGCGACAGCTCGCCGAAGTTGCCGTGGCCATCGCCGGGCTGAATGGCCTGCACGGCGGCGCGCAACGCAGCTTGATCCTCGATGGGCTGCGTCATGAACCGCATCTGCGAGCCAAACGCCGCCACCTGGGCGCGCGCGGCGCCCTTGCCGGACAACACGCTCATGGCTGCGTTTTTGGCATCCTCCAAGCGGGTTCCGGCGCGCATGCTGAAGGAATTGTCCACCACCAGCAGCACCAGCCGGTTGCTGGCAAGCGCGGCCGCGTTGCGGTTGATGAAGGGATTGGCGAAGGCGAGAATCAACAGCAGCAGCACCAGCAGGCGCAGCGACGAGCAGCAGGTAATAGCGCAGCCGGCGATGACGCGTGGAGCTCTGCGTGCGCGATTCGAAGAACATCAGCGAGCTGACCGCTTTGGGCTTGGTGGTCTGCCGCCTCAGCAGATGCAGGTAGACCGGCAGCGCGAGCCCCGCCAGAGCCGGCGAGAAACCAGGGCGCGAAGAGTCCCATTTAGTTTCGGCCTCCGCGCAGGGTGAGGTATTCGCGCAGGGCATCGTCGAGCGGACGGTCGGTCATCAGCAGGCAGTAGCCCATGCCCGCGGCCTGGGTGCGATCGCGCAGATCGGCGAGATGCGCCTCGATTTTTTCGCGATATTCCCTCTTGGCGTAATCGGGCGTGACCTCGAGCTGCTCCTTGGTCTCCAGGTCGACGAGGATGGACGGGCCGTTCAACTTCGGGCGCACATCCTCGGGATCGAGGACGTGGAACAGGACCACTTCGTTGCCGTGGAAGCGCAGCGGCTCGATGGTGCGGACAATGCTTTCGGGCGACTCCCAGAAATCGGAAACGATCAGCACGATGCCGCGGCGCTTCAGGAACTCCTGGAAGTAGCGCATGGGCTTGGCGAAATCGGTGCGGGCGCGGGCTTCGGCCTGTTCCAGACCCGCCAGCAGGCGATGCAACTGGCCCTGGCGGGTGGAAGGGCGGACGTAGTTGCGGATCTCGTCGTCGAAGGTGATCAGCCCGGCGGCGTCGCGCTGGCCGTGGATGGCCAGATAGAAAAGCGACGCGGCGAGGTAGCGGGCGTAATCCATCTTGTTGACGCGGTGCGAGCCGAACTGCATGGAGTTGCTGGCGTCGAGCAGGATGGTGAGCAAGCTGTTGGTTTCGCCGCGAAAGCGCTTGAGATACAGCCGCTCGGTGCGGGCGTAGACGTTCCAATCGACGTGGCGAAGATCGTCGCCGGGAGTGTAGGCGCGATATTCGGCGAACTCCTGGCTGAAGCCGAAATCGGGCGAGCGGTGCAGGCCGGCGACGAAGCCGTCGACCACGGTCTTGGCGACCAGATCGAGGCCGGAGATGCCGGCGAGGACGGAGGGATCGAGGAAGCGCTGCAGCATGTCAGCGAAACGCTCGCTCGCGGCAGTGGACAGGTGCGGAAGTCGAGCGTCGGTCGCGTAGTCACGCGGATCGGTGCATCGCATCGGTGGCACGCATCTTGCCGATCGAGGACCGCTGACGCGGCTCGGGCGCGAGGTGCGGTCATCGGTCGTCCGCGATGCGAAGCGGGCAATGCCGCGGTCACGCGCAGTTGCGATCCTTATTCAGACGATCCCCACTTCCGGCGCAGCCACCATTCGGAAAAGCGCAGCAGCAGCAACACCAGGAAGACCAGCGGCAGATTCCACAGGTCCTTGGTCTCGCGCATGGTCACGCCGGCTTCGGAGAAAGGAATGGCGCCGGCGAGTTTGCCGAGGTCCGCGGGCTTCCAGTATTGTCCGCCGGTTTGCGTGGCGAGGCGTTCGAGCAGCTCGCGGTTCTGTTCGGTGTGGAAATTCTCCGCCACGCCATCCATGCGCTGAAAGGTCAAGACGTCGCGGCCCAGTTCCTTGACCGTGCCGGTCTCCGCATCGGCGCGCTGCGCCGTGACCTCGGTCAGGTAGGCGCCGGGCTTGGGAGCCGACCACGCCGCCTGAAACTGGCCGGGATTATCGGGCACCGGCGTCATCTCCACCAGCGCGCTGACGCCGCTCGGGCCCAGGATGTGCGCTTCCACCTTGGCATCGGGCGCGGGGTTGTACTGCTGGATCGCGCACCTCGGCGGTGAGCGTCACGGCGCCGTTATCGAGCAGCATCTGCGCGGGAACGGAAGCGGCCACGTGGCCCGGCGTATCCGAAACCAGCCAGCGCAGAAGCTGCTGCCAGAACAGATCGTGCGCCGTGTCGCCCAGCGGCGAACTCATCTGCCAGCGCCAACTGCCTCCGGTGGCCATGATCGCGGTGCGGCCGTGGCCGAAATTTTCCGTGATCAGCAGCGGCAGCTTTCGTGCCTTCGGGCGTGATCATGTTGGCCAGAACCGTCGCGCCCGGCTTGGGCGTGCCGGGATCCTCATAATCCATCAGGTAGGGCAGCTTCTTCCACTTGGCGGCGTTGGCGGCGGGGTCGTCCACCAGGCGCGTGATGATGCTGTCCACGCCATCGGGCGCCAGTTCGGCGGTGGTGTGGGTGGTGCCGTTCTTCGGGATCGGCCTCGCGATGAAAGGTGCCGGCCTGGGTGGGCAGCACGGTCGGCAGCAGATCGGTGAGGTTCGAGGCGTTCCAGCCGCCATCCGCCAGCGCGAACTGGCCGCCCAGCAGCAGCAGGCCGCCGCCGCGGCGATCCACGAACTCGCGGATCAATTCCTGCTGGGCGGGCGTGAAATAGCCGGCTTCCACCGACCCGATGATCAGTCCCTGGTAGACGAACAGGTCCTCCGGCGCGCGTAGGAAAGCCGTCGGCCAGTTCCTTCGGGATCGGCGATGCCCTGGCGGTAGATCTTGTTTTCGCTGGTGCGAACCATGGAGGCGATCTGCACCATGCGGTCGTCCTCTTCCGCCTGGCGGATGAACTTGTACTCCCAGCGCGGCTCGCCCTCCATATAAAGGATGCGGCGCGGTTCGGAGCCGACATTCACCACGCGGGTCAGCGTATTGTTGGCCGTGTTCTCCTCGCCCGGCAGCGGAGCGGCCGCGATCTGCAGCGTCTTGGCGCCGGCGCCGCCGATATCGAACATCAGCGTCTCGGTCTGCAGGTTGCCGTCCGGGCCCAGGGTGACGGTGCGGGCGGCCAGGACCTTGCGGCTGGCCGGTGCTGACGTCGCGCACCGTCAGGTTGATCTTGGCGCCGGCGTATCCGCGCTGGTGGAACGTGATCTTGGCGGCGAGGCGCGAGTCGGCCAGGGCGCGGGGAGCGACCACGGCATCGTCCAGTTCCACGTCATGCTGCGGCGCGCTCGCGTCCGAAGCCCACGGTGTGAACGGGAATGTGGCGGGCGCGCAGCGCGCTGATGGCGTCCGCGCTGATGCCGCCGGTGTTGTCGTCGCCGTCGCTGAGCAGCACCACGGCGCCGATGGGCAGGTCGGAAGTCTCCTCGCTCAACTGCTTGAGGCTGTCGCCGATGCGCGTGGAAGGCGCGTCGGGCTGCAGGTCCTTGAGGCTGTCGATGCGGGCGGGCACGTCGTCGACGCGGTAGAGGCGCGTTTGAAACGAGCGGTTGAGGCTGTCAGCACGCCGTTCTCGCAGCGCCTTCACGGCCTGCGCCTGCGCGCGTGGCGCCGTCCTCGGAGATGGCCATGCTGCGCGAATCGTCCACCAGCACGGCGATGATGTTCTGCTGCGGCTTCAACTCGGCCACCGTGATGGCCGGCTGCCACAGCAGCACCAGCACCAGCGCGGCCAGCAGCGTCTGCAAGCCCCAGATCACCCAGGCTCGCCAGCTCGCGCATCACCGGCGCGGCCTGCGCCAGGCGCGAGCGGATCAGCCAGGCCAGGCCGGCGGCCGCCGCCACGATCAGCAGCACCAGCATCCACTTCGGCCATGCGCCCAGAAGGGCAAACTGGCCGCGTGCATACACCGAACGCGGATACTTAAAAAAGAACTCGAACATGGGCTCGTGGCTGTGTGGATTGCTCGGTGAGGGCGCGCGGTTCATACCTAGTGGGTCATTGCGTAGGTGATGTAGTTGAGGACGATGCGAAACGCAAGTCCGGAAAACTTCTCGGGGTACTCCGGGCTGTCCGCCCACTCCCAGGCGTCGCCCAGATGCATGTTGGCGCAGATCGCCACCATGATGCGCCCGTGGTCGTTGCGGATGGCGCGCCACTTGGGCACGTAGCCGTCCTTCTCATAAGTGCGGCCGGTGTTGACGTAGACTTCGCTGGGGATCTGAAACTTTTCGTTGATGTCGTACAGGACGTGGTAGATCTCGTCGCCATCCTTGAGATCTTCCACGGGCCGGTCGGGCAGCACCATGCGCATGCCGGCCATGAAATGCTCCCAGTCGTCGGTGCCGTGGAAGTCGTCCACCATCAGGAAGCCGCCCTTCAACAGATAATCGTGCAGGCGCTTGGCCTCCTCGTCGGTGAAGGTCCAGGTGTTCACCTTGACGGCGTAGATCCAGGGATAGTCGAAGATGATGGTCGCTATCGAGATCGACGACGTTCAGCGGCGACGGCGAGTTGATGCGGGTCAGGCGCCGCAGGGCGATCAGGCAATCGTTGTCGGCCTTGGGATAATCCTGCGACCAGCCGCCGCGAAAGCGGCGAAAGCCGTAGCTGCCGCCGCTAGCATAGCTGGAATTGTACTGCAGCCGGCTCCAATAAAACTCCGAGGGCACGTTCGGCCCGCCGAGTAGTATTGCTGGCGGCCGTAGCCCTGGTAGCCTCCGCGTTGCAGCGCAAACAGCCCGAGGCTCAGCGAAAACAGGAGGAGAATGGCGGAGATGGGCCGCACCAGCTTCATAAATAATTACCTCGGATGTTCTTGAAGGATAGCAGACGGGGGAAGGGTCCGGCGGCGAGGCTGAGTAGCGGCTTGTGGGCGCGATTTTGACGCCCGCTTTCGGGTTAGCACGCCGACGCTGAGGGCAGAGATAAGCGCGGAGTTTTTGCGCGGGGCGGGAGGGACAGGCCGGAGGCCTGTCCTACGAGCTTCCATTACGTTTGCACGTTGTGCGCGAGGAAGGCGCTGAAGGCGCGCTGCGATTGTTCCCTGGACACAACCCTCCCGGGTGCTGTTCCGGCGCAATCTGGCGGCTGTGCCCTCCGTTTCGTTGACCAGATGCCGGACTTCGCTGTCATCGAAACATCTTCTGAACGGCGCTCATATATCCACACCTGCCTTGAGTGGATTCCAACTGCAGTTGATCGCCGTGATTGGCGTGCATAGGTTCGGCATGCTCCGGCGCAGTGCGTCGATGTAGATGTCATTTTCTATATAGAACGCTTGATCACTTTGCCGTTCGGACGGTCGAAGCAAGGAATTGGGCAGCGAATGAAAAAGGCGCTGGTGGTTGCCCCTCAGATCGTTGTTTCGGTTGTTGCTTGAAAGATAGATGTTAGTGAGCATGATTGCGAACAGGTCTTCTACGTTGTCCCAATTCACAATTCGGGCCGGGTCCCACAGCCCTTGCATCATGCGCAGAGCGTGTACGAGCTCGTGGAATAGAATGTCATCCGGCCGGTAGTGGTTTGCGGGGTCGATTCCGATTTTCGCGGAAGCTTTGTTCCAAGTAGCTGGGTCGTACCATATCGTTACGTTCGAGCCTCCCATGGTTCTCGAACGAGCTGCCTCGCCATTGTCAGCGTCCGCGCCTGTAAGATCTACAGCCACGTCGTTCAGTGGCCGAATCGTTACTGTTCTACTGCTCCATGCGTTTATCTGTTGGATCAAAACACCACCGACCGGCGTGCTCGAGATTTGGCGAACCACGTCTTGCGTAGCAGCTTCGTATGTCCCAGCCTGGGAATTGGAGGCGTCGTGGGTCACGAACTGGGGCGGCCCTTCTCCGGGAAGGTAAAGTCTAGCGAGAGGATCCTCAAATCGCTCCTTGATTCTAGACCCGTCGATCACAATGTTCGTTCCCCAAAATCGGCTCATTTGCAAGTCCTCCTTGCGCGGATTGCGGGTTCCGTTTGGCCTGCTGTTTCTAAGTGAAGATCGACGCGAAAACGTATCAAGGACGGGAGGCAAATGTTCTCGAGGCGTTTTGTTTTCTTGTTCTTTGTTTTTCAATCGAATCGTCCGATTTCCAAGGCGGACGTAGGTAGCTGTGCCACGTCGATCGAGCGGAAGGGTTGCGAAATCAAAGCGACCGCTGTTGTTCTACATTAGGCCGGCGCCGGTCCAGGACGGTGGATCGCTGGCAGGGAACGATTCCCGCGAGGTCTCGTCGACCAAGTCCTGTGGCTCTGATTTCGGCATGTGCCTGCCGAACCGACGGACAAGAAGATAGAACGCCAATGCCGCTCCGGCCGAGAATATTACCGTCTTCACGCCAATTCCAAGCTTCGCCATCTCGCATTCCCTCGATCTTTATACTACCCATTCAGCTCGGGGCTCAGCTATGGTGGATTCTCTACGCCGAGGCGCCCGACTAACGGATAGGCAAACTACGCTCGCGGCCGCGCTCAAAGCCAATTCCACTGTTCCGGACGCGAATTTCGCGCGAGGGGTAGTTCAGGCGCCCCATTGAGCGCCGTTCTGCCCGCGGACGAACATGACCGTCCCGAAAGTGGGACTGAGATCTCGCCTGGCTCCGCATCGCAAAGCGTCTCCCGAAGGCCGGCGGAATCGGCGCGCCGGATCTAATCTGGATACGCGCTTGCTACGTACCGCCTATGGTTC
Organism: Bryobacterales bacterium; assembly: GCA_963763545.1. Lineage (GTDB taxonomy): Bacteria > Acidobacteriota > Terriglobia > Bryobacterales > Bryobacteraceae > PALSA-243. The sequence continues at coordinate 418,605 of CAVXPE010000030.1, read as the reverse complement.
AGATTTGGCAAGACCTCCGCTACGCGGTTCGCACACTCCTGAAAAGTCCTGGTTTCCTGTTGGTTTCAGTGCTTACGCTGGCGCTGGGAATCGGGGCCAACAGCGCAATTTTCGCGGTGATCAATGCGGTCATGCTGCGGACGTTGCCTGTCGCCAATCCCCAACGTTTGGCGCATGTTGACCCAACCCGGCGCTTCGGCGATTAACGTCGAGACAACTGAGCACGGCGAGCGTAGGCTTCTCTCCTATCCGGAGTTCAAGCGGCTCCGCGCGAGTAATTCAGTGTTCTCGGGAATGTTCGCCGCGATGAGCGCGCCGGCCTTGCTCGATGTGTCAGAAAGCGGCGGAGCGGCGGAAATGTCGAAGGCTCGCACGCAATTGGTCTCGGGCGAGTTTTTCGACGTGCTCGGAGTGAAACCGGCAATCGGCAGGGCATTTACGGCGGAGAAAGACATGGCGCCGGGCGCGAATCCCGTCGCTGTCCTTTCCTATGGGTTCTGGGAGCGCCAGCTTGCCGGAGACCGCGGAGTGATCGGGAGAACGCTGCGGATCGGCGGCGGACTGTTTCGGGTGATTGGCGTAGCGCCGCCGGGATTCCGGGGAATGCTGGTGGGCAATGATATCGACATATGGCTGCCCATAACGATGCAGGCGCAAGCGCTGCCGGGGCGCGACTACCTGACGCCCCGCGACACGCTGTGGCTACAGGTCATGGGACGAGTCGCGCCGGGAATCACGATGGGGCGGGCGCAAGCGGGAGTGAACGTGGAGTTTCAGCAGATACTGCGCGAGTGGGCGGCGGAAGCGCCAACCGAGAAGGAGCGGCGGAACGTCCTCAACCAGAAGATCACGCTACGCGAGGGAGCGAGAGGAGCTTCGAGGCTACGCGACGAATTCTCCGATCCGCTGAAGCTTCTGATGGCGATGGTGGGGTTGGTGCTGCTGATCGCGTGCGCCAATATAGCCAATCTGACGCTGGCGCGCGCCAGCGGACGGCACCGGGAATTGGGCATCCGGCTGGCGTTGGGCGCGGGGCGGGGGCGCATCGTACGGCAGTTGTTGACGGAAAGCATGTTGGTGGCAGCGATGGGCGGAACGTTAGGCATCGCGGTGGCATTCTGGACGACGGACCTGCTGCTGGCGCTAGTGCGGCGCGGGTTCGATGGCGTAGCTCTCGATCCGGCGCGGGATGCGCGCGTGTTCCTGTTCGCGGCGGCGGTCACAGTGTTGACAGGCGTCTTGTTCGGGCTCGGCCCCGCGTTGCGTGCGGCGCGGCGGGATTTAAATAGCGAGATTGCGGCAAACGTGCGCGGAGCGGCGGGAATGCGCGGACGGCTCGAGGCGGGGCGCGCGCTGGTAGTAGCGCAGGTGACGCTATCGTTGCTGTTGTGTATCGGCGCGGCGCTTTTCGTCCGTAGCCTGCACAATCTGCTGAACGTGAATCTCGGAATCGACCGCGAGCACCTGCTGGTGGCGCGCATCGATCCGGCGGCGGCGGGATACACGCAGGCAGGAATGCCCGCGCTGTGCGAGCGCATTCGCGACCGGCTGAGGACGATTCCTGGCGTGCGGGATGCCTCGGTATCGAACGACGGGCTGTTTACGGGCGATGAAGGCGACCACATTTCCGTGGATGGCGGCATCGCGCATTCGGAGGACGAAACGGCTTCGCTTTGGACGCTGGTCGGGCCCGGATACCTGCGCACGGTGGGCATTCCGCTGCTGCGCGGACGCGCGATCGATGAGGCGGACATGGCAGCGCGGCGGCCGGTCTGCGTGGTCAACCAGGCATTCGCGACCTACTTCTTCGGCGACGAGAGTCCGCTTGGTCACCACGTGACCGATCTGTATCCGACCACGGTGACGACGTTCGAAATCGTGGGAGTAATAGCCGATGTGCAGGAGCACGATCTGCGCGACAAGATTCGTCCGCGCTTCTATGGCAACTTCGCGCATCCCATTGGCACGTTGAGCCCGCCGGCAATGGTGGTGAGCGCAGCGGGCGATCCGGTTGGCGTGGTCGAAACGGTGCGGCGCGCGATCGCGGATGTGGATGCGTCGGTTCCGGTGCTGAACATCCGGACGCTGAACCAGCAACTTGACCGAGGGACGATCGTGCAGCGTCTCACTGCGGATCTTGCGGCATGCTTCGGCGGCCTTGCGCTACTGATGGCGGCGATAGGTCTCTACGGCGTGATGTCGTATTCGATGGCGCGGCGGACGGCGGAGATCGGGATTCGCATGGCGCTGGGCGCATCGCAACGGCAGCGTGCTGTGGATGGTGATGCGCGAGATACTGGGGATGGTGACGATTGGCGTGGCGTTGGGCTCTGGCGGCGGCGTGGTGGCTGGGACGTGCAGTGCAAAGTCAATTGTTCGGATTGACGCGCGGCGGACCCTTGGGCGATCGGCCTCGCCGTGGGCGTGCTGATCGGCGCGGCAGCGCTGGCTGGTTTTGTGCCGGCGGCGCGCGCGGCGCGAATCGACCCGATGAGCGCGCTGCGCTGCGAGTGAGACCAGCCTTACACGACGCGACGGCGATCGGCCCGGCAATTGGTCATGGTTTGAGTAAAATCGACCAATGCGCCATGTCGTCGTGTTTCTTGCGCTCGGGATCTGCTCGGCCCAAACCGTGCCTCCCGCGCGCGCAACGACCGGCCCTGAGGGCGACGTTCGGCGGCCGGTTGACGCAGGCGCTCCTATAATTTCGAAACCAGGTACGGGCCAGCCGCCGGCGTCCGGCCGCTGTGACGGCGTTTAGCGCCGATGGAGCGCAAGCCGCGTCGGCCGGCGACGATGGAGCGATCCGTCACTGGACCATGCCATCTGCCGCCCCTTTCGGCTCAAGAGCTGCGGAGGAGCGAGGCGGCGATTCCGTCCAAGCCAACCGTAGCGCCCACGAGGCCGCGCAGGGTGTTGGTGTTCTGTCGGGCGGATGCCATTCAGCACAACGCGGACGTGCCTGCGGCGAACAAAATGATCGAGTTGCTGGCGCGCCGACTGGCGCGTTCCCGCTGATTTCAGCCGCGACTACGACGTTGCCCGAGCCGAAAACCCTCTCGCGATACGACGCGATTATAATGAACAGCACGGCGCATCTCACGATTCCGGACCAAGGGAAGAAAGCGGCGCTGTTCGACTATAGGAAGGGAGGCGGCGTGGTGGAGATCCGCGCTGCCATCGATACGTTTAAAGATTGGCCGGCGGGCGCGGAGGCGATTGGAGGGATGTTCGCCGGACAGCCGTTCGTAGCGACTGGCAATTGGGGCGTGAAGATCGAGTCGCCCGGCGATCCGTTGACGGTTTTCGAAGGGAAAGATTCGTGATACACGACGAGATCTACGAGATGGGCCCGCCTTACCCGCGCTGCGACCGCCACATTCTGCTCACGTTGGATCTCGCGGATCCGGGCGTGGCGGAAGTCGTGCGCGGCATCCCCGCTAAGGAGCAGGTGCATCGCGCAGATAGGGACTTCGCCGTCGCTTCGGTAAAGCGATACGGCGAGGGCAAGGTGTTCTACGCGAGCTCCGGGCACATCGTGGAGCCATTCGAGAATCCGGCGATCGCGCGTTTCTACCTGGACGGCGCTCAGTACGCCCTAGGCGATCTGGACGGGACGAATCAATGATAACCGCCGCGGAGCTGAAGGCTCGGCGCACGCGGCACGGGGATATAATTGGCGACAATGCATTGGGTGAGCCCACGCTGGTAGCAGTGACGACGTTTCTGTTCGTCATTTGGGCCCTGCGTGGGGCGATGATTTGGCGGGTCCAGCAGAACTATCCCGGTCACAGCCGGTGGACGGCCGCGGGACTGTTGATCCTTGCGGCAATGTGCCTATTTAACATGTGGCCGCTGACATCCGGCGGGCTCTTCATCGCGGCCGCCAACACGATGGTCGTCATAGCCCCGGTCCTTTATCTGGAAGGAGCGCGCGAGTTCCGCGGCCTTCCTCCCCGTAGCTGGTTTGCGTATGCAGCCTGCGCCGCGGTGATCGCCGCGGTGTTCTATTTCGATTACGCCGCGCCCAGCCTGCACCTCCGCGTTTATTTGGTGTCCTCATTTATGGGGATCGTCTTCACGCTCGCCTCGGTCCAACTGCTGAAGGGAAGCGCGCCCGGACATAGACGTCGCGCAGCGTTTACCGGCTGCATGTTCGCGCTGTGCGGAGCGGTTATCGTCGCTCGTGCTATCTACTTCTATTTGACGCAACCTTCCAGCAACTCCCCCTCGGGAATCAACGGCGTGTTCTTCGTGGCCATTCTTGTTTCGGTGGGCGGCATATCGCTCGGTATCGCCTTGCTGGCGGACGAGCGGGCAAGATCGGATTTGGCGAACGCAAAGGCGGAGGCGTCGCGCGCCATAGCGGAGGCCGCCGAACGCAGGCGCAGCGAAGCGTTACTGCGGGAAAGCGAAGAGCGTTTCAGGAATTTGGCGGACACTGCGCCGGTGATGATCTGGGTTTCCGGGCCGGATAAGCTGCGGACCTTCTTCAACAAGCCTTGGCTGGATTTTACAGGCCGGACAATGGAACAGGAACTGGGCGATGGATGGGCAAGCGGCGTTCACCCTGAGGATCTGGAACGCTGCATGGAGATTTATTCCTCCTCGTTTGACGCCCGCCGCAGCTTTCAGATGGGCTACCGGCTGCGGCGCGCGGATGGACAATATCGCTGGCTACTGGACCGTGGGAGACCGTTTCGATCGCGAGGGCGAATTCGCCGGGTTTATCGGCTCATGCCTCGACCTGACCGAGCGGAAACGGATGGAAGAGCGTCTACGGGCCAGCGAGGCGCGGTTCGCCGATGCGCAACGCTTAGCGAAAATTGGCAGTTGGGAACGAGACCTCGAAACCGAGAAGGTCCAATGGTCCGGCGAGATGTTTCGCATCTTCGGATTGCCGAAGGAGGCGCCGCCGAATTATGGGGCCGTCATGGGCTATATCCACCCCAAGGACCGCGAGAAAAGCGCGGAAGCGGACCAGAAGATCCGCTCGAGCAATGGTCCCGTGGACGTAGAATACAGGGTGGTCCGGCGCGACGGCAATGTGCGCTTTGTCCGCTCGATCGTCGAAGCGATCAAGGACGATCTGGGAACGCCGATTCGCATCGTGGGCGCAACTCAGGACATCACGGAGCAGGTGGAGGCGAGGGAGCTTGCCCGCGAGAGCGAGGAGCGTCTCAAGAGAGCCGAGCGCATCGCTCACGTGGGTAACTGGACTTGGGACATCCCTACCAACCGCGTGTCCTGGTCCGAAGAGCTTTGCAGAATTTTCGGCAGGCCGGAGAATTTCACGCCGAGCTACGAAGACTTTCTTCAAACTATTGTTCCAAAGGACAGGGATCGCGTAGCCGAAAGCGTGAGATACGCGCTGGCAGGAACCGACAGGCGCACCAGCGAGTTTCAAATTGCGCGGCCGAACGGCGAGTTGCGGATGATCGCTTGCGTTTCCCAAGTCTTACTCGATGAGGAAGGCCTTCCAATCCAGATGTTTGGCGCCTGCCAGGACATTACCGATTTCAGACGCGCGCAGGAAGAGGCCATGGCCGCGCAGAAACTGGAGACCGTGGGAACGCTGGCCAACGGTATCGCGCACGACTTCAACAATCTCCTCGGCGCGGTTCTAGCGCAGGCAGAGCTGGCGCTGGACGAGGTCGCAGCCGGCACGAATCCCGACGAAGCGCTGAAAACGATCCGGGACATCGCTGTCCGCGGCTCGGAGATCGTTCGCCAATTGATGATTTATGCCGGAAAGGAGAAGGATGTTCCGGGGCCGGTAGACATATCCACGACGGTGGAAGAGATGATCGAGTTGCTCAGAGTTTCGGTGTCGAAAAACGCAACGCTCGAAACCGATCTTGGCAAGGACCTTCCTCCCGTCCGGGCCAATGCCGCCCAGATTTCGCAAATCCTGATCAACCTTGTCACAAATGCGTCCGAGGCAATCGGAGCCCGCGATGGAGCAATCCGCGTCACGACACGGCGCGCGGCCATAAAGGAGCGTTCACAAGCGGCGGCTCGCGACCGCCTGCCCGAAGGCGATTATCTGAAGCTGGTTGTTTCCGACACGGGCGAGGGTATGTCGCCGGAAACTCAGGCCAGAGTCTTCGATCCTTTCTTCACGACAAAATCGGATGGCCGCGGACTCGGGCTCGCGGTGGTCCAGGGGATTATTCGCGTTCTTGGCGGCGCGATCCATCTTGACAGTGAATTGGGAAAGGGGGCCACGTTCGAGATTTTGCTGCCTTGCGCCGATACTGACGCGGCGGCGTGCGAACCGATGTGCCTCACCGAGGGGTCCGCGCCGCCACTCACGATCCTGATTGTGGAAGACGAAGACCCTCTGCGGCAAGCGACGTCGAAAATGCTTCGCAAAGCCGGCTATTCCGTGCTTGAGGCCGAAGATGGGTCCGCGGCGTTGGACACTGTTCGAGCGGAGAAGAGCCGCATCAATGTTCTTTTGCTAGATGTGACTCTGCCTGGAACCCCGAGCTGCGCCGTTTTGGAAGAAGCCCGGCGCTTGAGGCCCGAGACTAGAGTGATTGTGACCAGCGCGTACAACGAGGACATGGCTGCCGCCGCGTTGCATGGGACATTCGAACGCTTTATTCGAAAGCCCTATCGCCTCGGGGATCTGGCGGATCTGATCCGTCAAGAGCTTGCGTGAAACGGTGGCCGGCTATTGCACAGGAACACACGTAACAGTCGCGTGGAGATTCGCCACCCCGGCCGTGTACCGGTTATCCGTCACGGAGAACGCCATGGCGTCCTCCAACCAGTCATGCCACACGCCGTCGGGATCGTGCGAAGCCGCCGTCAGCGTGTAATCTCCCGGGCAAAGCTCGGCGCGGAATGCGAATGAGATCTCGATCGTATCGCCCTCTGCCCGCGGACCGAGCGCCAATCGCTCCAGTTCAGTGTTGGTTCCATAAACATTCAGGCCCACGCGCGTGCGAATCATGATGCCAACGACGGGCGCTTCCACCGGGGCATGAAAGCGAACGCGCACCTTGACCAACGCCAACTCGCCGCTGCGCCACACAGAGGTGGCTTGCCCGGCTTCGCCGATAGTCGCGATCTCTACGATCTCCGCGCGCCCATCGCCGCGCCTCATGCGCGGAGACAGCGGCGCGTTTACCGCGGCGCCCCAGGCGCGCACGCGCTGCGCGATGTGGCGACGATAACCGGCCAGCGTCTCACTCGGATCGCCCCGGCCCGCCAGACGTCCCTGGTGAAGCCACCAGATTTCGTCGGCCAGGCGCGGCAGCAGTTCTTCATCGTGCGAGACCAGCAAAATGGTGGACCCATTTCGCCGCATCCGGTCGAGCGCCACGGCCGCACGCTCGCGCACCAGCGCGTCATGATTCGCGAGAGTTCCATCGATCAGGAGTAGTGGCGCCGGCGCGAGATTCAGAGCATCGAGCGGGCCGAGCAGTCGCCCGGATTCCGGCCGTTCTACGGTTCCCGATTGAGGCTGGTCGATGCCTGCCGCGAGCCGCAATAGTCGCGTCTTTCCCGATCCGTCTTCGCCGATCAGGCCGATGATGGAGCCTTCCGGCGCGGTGGCTTCGAAATCCGTGATGGGCGCGGCGCGCACCTGGCGGAAGGAAAGAGGCATAAAGGAATAGAATAGGGCATGGTGGACGCCACGCAAATATTCATTGCGAATCTCCCCGAAGACAACCTCTAGATGGACCCCCAAACCTTGGCGCAAATGCGCGCCGATTGGAATGCCCGCGCCAGCGAAGACGCTAACTACTACGTCGCCTTCGGCCGCCGCGAACAAGACGATGAAGAATTTTTCGCGACAGCAGCAGACGTCCTGCGCGACCTGGAATCGCAGTTGCCGCGCCTCTCGGGCCGCAGCGCGGCGCTCGAAATCGGTTGCGGACCGGGCCGTCTGATGCGCCCCATGAGCCGCCATTTCGGCGAGATCCATGGCGTGGACGTTTCCGATGAAATGATTCGGCTGGCGGCAGAACGCTTGCGCGACACGCCCAACGCGCATCCTCACCACGGATCGGGCGCCGGGCTCGAGTTCTTCCCCGATAATTGCTTCGATTTCGTCTATTCTTATGCTGTCTTTCAGCACATCCCCAGCCGGGATGTGGTGTTCCGATATCTTGCCGAAGCGCACCGCGTGCTCAGGCCCGGCGGCGTACTGCGCTGCCAGTTGAATGGCCTGCCGCCGCACGCGCGACAATACGACACGTGGAGCGGGGTGCGAGTCGCGCCTGGAGAAATTGCGCAATTTGCCCGGGAGAGCGGCTTTCAGCTTCTAGCCCTCGACCCCATCTGGACGCAGTACATGTGGATCACGTGCCGGAAACGCGATGACGATCGGCCGGGCGCTTCCGGCGCCGCCGCGCATACGCAACATCACCAACGCAATCACTGGCGAAGCGGCGGCCCCAGTCACTGGACCCATGGCCGCGCTTTCGTTGTGGATCGAGAATTTGCCCGTCGGATGCGATCTCAATTCCCTCGCCATCGGCGTGGATGGCCGCGCGTGCCGAGTAAGCTATGTCGGCGAGCCGGCGCACGACCGCGTCACGCAGGTGAACGCCGCGCTACCGGAAGGCGTGCGTACGGGACTCGTGCCGGTGGAGGCTTTCGTCGACGGCCAACCCCTTTGCCCGGCGGCATGGATGCGCACCATCCCCGCCGGGCCGCCGACGCCGCATGTGGCTTCGATCGGCGATGGCGTGAATCTGATCTCCGGCAGCGTGGTGCAGAGCGGCATGTTGAAAGCGGTGCTTGTCGAGGTCGAACGCGCCGACGAGTTTCGCGCCGCTTTCGACGAGCAGCCTGTCGAAGGCATCGACGCCTTCTGCGTGGATCCGCTATTTCGGCGTTATGAGTTCAACTTTGCCGTGCCACCTGGCGCCACACGGGGCCGGCATGCAGTCCAAGTGTGGCTCGGAAAGCGCGCATTCGCTCCGGTTACAGTGGAGGTCGCATAGTGCGCCCGCTCGTAGCGGCATTGTGCCTCGTGGCAATTGCCTGTTCGAAGCCGGCATACAATCACGTGCGCGATCTTCCCGCTGGGCCGGTTGAGTTGCACGAGCCCATTTTCGTTGCGGCCGCAACGGAATTGCGTGGCGCGCGTCAAGGCACGACTCTCCACATGGCCGCGGATTTCCGAGGCGCCGCCGCGATCGTCATTCGGGGCAGCAACGTCTGGCTGCACGATTTCTCCATCGATGGCAATCGCGCCGCGCTTGAAATGAGGCAGGGCCTCCCCCCCTACGACCGTACCTTTGCGGCATTCACCGCAAACAATGGCATCGCGGCTACGTCCATCGACACCCTCGACGTGGATAACGTCCGCCTCCGCAATATCGCTGGATTCGCCATCCTGGCCAGCCGCATCGCTCACATGAACGTCAGCCGGGTGAGCGTGGAAAATAGCGGCTCTCGCAACGCCGCCGGCAGCAACAACGCAACCGGCGGCATCCTGATCGAGGAAGGCAGCGCCAACTTCAATATCGAATCTTGTACCTTCCGCAATATCCTCGGCAACGCTCTGTGGACCCATTCGCTCTACACCTCGCAGCGCAACCAGCGGGGCGTCTTCGCCCGCAACCGCTTCGATACGATCGGCCGCGATGCGATCCAGGTGGGCCACGCGAAGGATATGATTATCGGGGACAACGTTGCCAGCAATGTCGGCTTTCCGCTCGACGCGTCCGATCTGGAGAACCGCGCCATTCCCGTAGGGATCGACACCGCCGGCAACGTAGAAGACGCCCACTATCTCAACAACCGTATCGCCGAGATCAACGGCAAGTGCATGGATCTCGATGGACTGCACGACAGCGAGATCCGCGGAAACGTGTGCGTGAACCACGATCCGCCCGCCGCCTATCCGCTGGGCAACTACGCCATCGTCATGAACGACACCAATCCCGATATGCGGACGCGCAACATCCGGATTGTCGAAAACCGCATCGAGCGGCCCGTCTTCGGGGCCGTCTTCGTTATCGGCGAGAGTAACCTGATCGCGCGCAACCTGCTGCTCGATCTCAACACGGCGCATTGCAATCAGAACGTCGCGCACTACCAATGCAACTACGCCGCCGCGGACCCGCGCATTCTTGAAGCGGGCATCTATCTTGGTCGCGGCGCCGAACGCCCCGCGCCGGCCCGGGGCAACGTCGTCGAGAACAATCTCATCACCGGCTGGGGAATGAAGGCCGGCTGCGTGGTTGCCGCGCCCGATATTCCGACAAATTGGAATATGGTGCGCGGCAACGATTGCCGTTAATTGTTTTTAATTCCCAATTGCCAGGATCAGCGATTGAGTTCCCTGGGCGCCGTTCAACATGAATGTAAGCGGCGTGGCATCGTTCGCGGCTACATTCGGGACCACAACGTTGAATTGATAAAGCCCCAGGAAGCCCTGCACCAGCCCCGCGAACTGCACGGTAGCCTGCTGGCCGCCGATGAAGACCTGGAGACCCGAGAGACTATTGGCCTGCCCCACAATCACGCCCGCATTAATGTTCGGACTAACAGTTCCGAATCCGATGCCGTAGAGCGTGATGATATCCCCCGGCTTGGCGCGCGCCGTGGGGACAACGTTGGTGACGCCCGGAGGCAATACATAAGTCGCGCCATTCGGAAAAAGAGCGACGGCATATTGGCCCGCGGGCAAATCGAAAGCGCTGGGCGCCAGAATGCCCGGCTCGACTGTGTTTACAGTGATCGCAGTGCCTACGCTCGATCCTCCGGCCGTCGTCACGACCACGTTCTGCTTACCGGTTGGGATGCCCGAGGGGACCTGGACGTTCACTTGATGCGGGCTGACGTAGTCGATATATGCCGGCTGTCCGGCGACTGTCACGGTAGTGCCGCCCAGAGCCGACGGCGCATTCGCGCCGTTGAAATCCGTGCCGGCCCAGGTCTGGGGCAACACCGTTGCCAGGTTGATGCCATAAATTTCGATCCACGTCGCAGGAGCTATGGCGTTGAAGGCGCCGTAGGCGCTGGCCGAGATCACAGTACTAACTACGGGCGTTACGTCGAAGGTGCCCGTTACGGGGCCGGTCATGATTCCGCCCTGGCTTTGTCCTACCGCCGCGACGCCGCACGTGCTTATTCCTGTGCAGGTAGCCGAGGTGGTGTAAAAGAAGGTTTCCGTGGAATCGTAAAACGGAATCGGCTTACCGCCTGTGGGCGTCAGGGTAAACGAAAACGATCCCTGGCTGAGACTGAAAGAAAATAAATTGCTGGTGGACGGCGTGGTGATCGCGCTAAGCGGACTCGGTCCGTTCCCGGCGTAAACCAATTGAGATTGATAGGCGCCGCCGCTACCTAGTCCAGTATAAGAGCCGGATAAGGTACAGGTCGTATTAGTCCCATCGAAAACGCAGGTTCCGAAAGTGACCCGCGAGGTGCCGGAGCCGGATGAGTTCAGTCCCGTCCCCGTCAGGGTGAATGGCTGGGTGCTGGCCCCAAGGGAGACCACCACCGCGCCGGCCGAATGCGCTAAAAGCCCGCTTGTAATCAGGATTTGTAGTAGTTTCATAAAGACGTGCGATTTTAAGCAGGGCGCGGGCCGAACGCTTCGGCTGAACATTATTATATGTAACATTTGTTACATTTGGAGCAGTCCAACTATGGGAAGCCCACTTTCTATCCTCGACTATCGCCAGCCTCTCGAATTCCGGCTAGGCGATGTGATTGTTCGCTCGTACGCTGTTGGTGGATGAAGTCGACCTCGATGCCGTGTATGAGAATACGCCGCACGGCGTTCCAATTGGGAAGACTCCGCTGCGGCTGGATCTTCGCGCAGCCGGATCTGGCGCGGCGCATGTGGGACCTTAACAATCCATTTGCAGCGACGGCCGTACATCCGGCGGAGATTCTGTCCGTCGCTGCGTTCGAGCATCTGGATCTGCTGCGCGACCGCGCGCGAAAAGTAGTGGCGGCCGATCGCGTGGCGCTGACAGCATTTCTCCATGCGAATGAACAGGTGGAGTGCGCTCGAACCGCGTTCGGAAATACCGCGTTCTTGCGATTGAAGCGCGGCGGAGTGGATGAGTTCCTGGGAAGGCTGCGGGCCGAGTATGAGACCTCGGCGGTTCCTGGACGATTCTTCGATGCGCCCGAGCACTTTCGCATCGGCATGGGCGTAGACCACGAAATGTTCGCCGAGGGGCTACGGCGAATCGCGCGGGCAATGGGTTCAGGCTGATTCGAGGACTGATCCCCGCAATTTCGCGGCGCCGGACGCCTTGGCAAGTGGGGCGGGGTCCTCGGCGTAGAATTCGGTGAATCCGCACTGCGCGCAAACAAAGGCCTTGAGCCGGGAGTACGCGGGGGCTTTGAAGAACAGCGCATCTGGCTTGGCATCGATCCTGAGATTTACGAAATCGTCGTGGTGGCTCACCATCACGGCAGCCCGCTCGACAATGGATGTAGACCCGCACTTCGGGCACTCAGGCATGCCGCGCATGCTCTTCAGCCTATCAGATGAAAGGCGGTGAAGGCGCCAATCCACGCCAGCACGCCCATGTAGGCGAATTGCACGATGGGCCATTTCCATCCGCCGGTTTCGCGGCGCACCACCGCCATCGTGGACATGCATTGCAGGGCGAAGGCGAAGAATACCAGCAGCGCGATCGCGCCGCCCAAGCTGAGAGATCGTGTTGCAAGCGCGGCCTGCAGATTGCGGATGGACCCGTGCTCGGCGCCGTAAATGGTGCCGAGCGTCGCGATCATGGTCTCCCGCGCCGCCAGCGACGTGATCAGCCCGATGCCGATCTTCCAGTTGAAGCCCATCGGCCTGATCAGCGGCTCGATGCCGTGGCCGATCATCCCCGCGACGCTGTGCCCGATCTCCGGCGGCTTGCCGTTGACGAATGGGAAGTTCAGCAGACATGGCACAGGATCACGGTCACCAGCAGAATGATCGTGCCCGCCTGCTTGAGGAATACCTTGGCGCGGTCGAAAGCCGCAGCCCGAGAGAACGCAGCGAAGGCCAGCGGTATGACGGCATCTCCAGCAGGAAGGGCGTGCGGCCGCTCTTCAGCACGGTCGATTTCAGCAGCTTCGCGGTCATCACCGCCGCCAGAAATCCAAGCACGTAGAGCCCCAGCATCACCGCCGTTTGCATCCCCAGCAGCGGCCCGAGAAGCGTCCGCTTGGGAATGAACGCCACGATGATCAAAATGTACACCGGCAGGCGCGCCGAGCAGGTCATGAACGGCGCGATCAGAATCGTGGCGATGCGGTCGCGCTTGTTTTCGATGGTGCGCGTCGCCATGATCGCCGGCACCGCGCAGCCATAAGCCGAAAGCAACGGGATGAACGATTTGCCCTGCAGCCCGACGCGCGCCATGGTGCGGTCGGCAATCAGCGCCGCGCGCGCCAGGTAGCCGGAATCTTCCAGCAATCCGATGAATAGGAACAACAGCAGAATCTGCGGCAGGAAGACCACCACCGAGCCCACGCCCTTCCACACGCCATCGATCAGCAGCGACCGGAACAGCGATTCGGGCAGCAGCGCGCAATCCAGCTTGCCGCTGCGCTCTTGTCGAACAGAGCTTGCACCAGATCGGGCAGCGGCGCGGCCATGGCGAAAGATGATCTGAAACACCGCGACCACCACCGCCAGAAACACCAGCGGCCCGAAGACCGGATGCAGAAAGATCTCGTCCAGCCGCCGCGTCCACTTGGACGGCGCCGGCGCGCAGATACCCGGCCTTCGCGCCCATCGCGCCCGCCCAGCTTGCGGCACTCCGGGACGTCCTGCAAGACCGGCAATTCGCACCGGCAGCGGCTTTGGCATGGCGCCCGCCAGAAAATCGAGCACCTGCGCATGCCTTCGCCGCTGCGCGCGCTCACCAGCGCCACCGGCGCGCCCAATTGCGCCGGAGAGCCTTCGGCATCCACGCTGCCGCCGCGCTGTTGCAGGTCGTCGGCCATATTCAAGATCACCAGCGTGGGCAGGCCGAGCGACAGAATCGGCGCGGCCAGCATCAGTTGCCGGCTCGAGATTGGTGGAATCGAGCACCAGCAGGATCGCTTGCGGCTTGGCGCACGCCGCGGCGGTGGCCGGTGAGCACGTCGTGCGCGATCTGCTCATCTTCCGAGCGCGGCGACAGGCTGTAAACGCCCGGTAGATCGATGATGCGGACGGCGCGGCCATCGGGCAGTTCCGCGATGCCGGTGTGCTGCTCCACGGTGACGCCGGGAAAATTCGCCACCTTCTGGCGCAGGCCGGTGAGGCGATTAAAAAGGGTGGTTTTGCCGGAATTCGGAGGGCCGATCAGCGCTACGGCAGACGCGTGAGGCCGCCTGCGTTCCGAGACGGGCGGTTCGGCTACGGCGTGCCGGCCGCAATTCGCGCAACCATGGCATTCGCTCACAAAGTCCTCATGGCATTGCTGCAACTCAGTTTTCCCGGCTGCGGCGAATCTTCATGCGCCGCGCGGTTTCGCCGCGCAGCGCCATTCCGATCCATCCACCTGAAACACCTTTGGATCGCCGCCCGGAGCGCTCATAGCCGGCGGTCACCCGCGCGCCCGGAAGAAAACCCAACTCCATTAGCCGCCGCGCATCGTCGGCGGGAAGATCGATCCGATCTACCACCCCCGCCTCGCCGCGGCGCAAGTCAACAGAGCGTCGCCAATGGGGCCGATCGATTCGCAGTTGCCACTGAGTTGCAACACCGCTTCAGTGTGCGGCGCCCTCTTCGCGCTTGTCAATACCCGCTCTTTTGATCTGCGCTTTTTCCGGCCCAATGGTTCCAAACTCCATCCAAGTGGTCGAAAATAAAGGATAACAGATATGCCCATGCCGATTTTTCCTGCGCCGTTTCCGGCCGTCCGATATGGAGGAATTGCTTGCAATCGAGCGCGCCAGCTTTGGGCAGGATGCGTACGATCGCAATTTATTTGCAGAATACCTGCGCGTTTGCGGGGGGCTTTTTCTGGTTGTGGAAGGCGCCGCGCCTGCGTCGGGTGCACGTGCCGGAAAGCCTATGCTGCTGGGATACTCGATCGCCTGCATTTGCCGTACGCGGCCCGGTTTGGCCAATCTGGTCTCCATCGCGGTCGCTCCACGAGCTCGCGGCAAAGGCGCGGCTTCCCTACTATTAACGAGCACCATCCGCCGCCTAAAGTTGCGCGGCGTGGAGCGCCTCACGCTGATGGTGCGCGGAATCGAACGGCCGGGCAATCAGTTTCTACGAGCGCCACGGGTTCACGCGGCTGCGGCGCTCGCCCCGGCTATTACGAGGACGGCGAGGACGGTCTGCTGATGCGAAGGGGGCTTTGATCCCCTGGCCTACGAGGCTTGTAGGATACTGAAAGGAAGTGGGCCGACTGCTTGTCATTTATACGCCGGTGATCGCCGCCGCCGTCGCGGCGAATATCGCGTCTGCCGCTCGGCGGTTCGCTGCTTGCGATTGGCTCCGGTCTCTTTCTGTGGACGCTGCTCGAGTATGGCATCCATCGCTTCGCCTTCCATGGCTTTCTTCCGCACTACCAGCACCACGAAGATCCGAAGGATCCGAAATACATCGTGTCTCCGCTCTGGCTTTCCGGCGGAACCTCGCTCGCGCTTTGGGTCGTGATGCGCATCCCGGCCGGATCTTGGGCGCGTAGCGGGCTGACGCTGGCGGCCATTATTGCGGGCTATCTTGTCTATGAAGCGGTGCATTTGCGCATCCACGCCAATGCGCGCCGGCGGTCCGCTGCTGCGAGCGCTGCGCAAGCGCCACTACTACCACCATTTCGCCGACGAGCGTTTCCGCTACGGCGTCACCACGCCGGTTTGGGACCGCGTGTTTCGCAGCCTGCCATAGCGCGGAAATGGCGATCGCCGGCGTCGAATGGGTGCGATGACTTTTGAAAACGTGGCGGCCAATCTGCGCGAATCGTTCCGCACGGTCGCGGCCAGCCGCATCGCCGGGGAGAACCGCGAATTGCGCGGAGTGAGCATCGCGTCGGCCGGCGTGACGTTTCAGATGTTCAATGCCGCCTTTCTTTCGGAGCCGGTGGCGAGCGACGCGGAACTGGCGCAACGCATCCTGCTGGCGAACGCGCACTTCGACGCGCGTGGATCTGGAGTGGGCCTATTGGGTCTGCGAGGATTGGCTTCCGGGGCGCACTCGCAAGCGTTCCCGGCGCGCTTTCGAAAGCCTGGGATTGCGGCACTCGGTGGATCTTCCGGGCATGGTTGCGGAGCGTCTGAAGCCGCCGGTGCGTCCGCTGCCCCAGCTCGACGTGCGCCGCGTGGAGACCGGGCCGGTGCGCGATGCGTTCTGCGCCATTGGCGCGCTATGTTTCCACGTGCCGCCCGCATGGTTCAACCAGGTGTTCGATAGCGAGCGCGTGTGGCGCAATTTCGCCGGCTATGTGGGGTATCACGACGAAGAACCCGTGGCGACCACGGCCATTGTTATGGGCGGCGGCGCGATGGGAGTCTACAACGTCGCGACCGTCCCGACCCACCAGCGCCGCGGATTCGGCGAAGCAGTGATGCGCCACGCGCTCGCCGACGCCGCAGCGGCAAAGCGGGATCGAGCGAGCGATTTGCAATCGACGCCGGCGGGGCTAAATCTCTATCGGCGGATGGGATTCAGGACGGTGACCAATGTGGCGGTCTATGCCAGTTGAGTACCAAAGGGCGGATCATCGATAGGCGGCGACGCCGGTGACTCGCTCGCCGATGACCAGGGCGTGGATGTGGTCGGTGCCTTCATACGTCTTGACCGTTTCGAGATTGCACAGATGTCGCATGATAGGATATTCGTCCGTGATGCCGTTGGCGCCCAGCAGATCGCGGCTGAGGCGCGCGCATTCGAGCGCGATGGCGGCGTTGTTGCGCTTGAGCATGGAAATGTGGGCGGGCTCGAGTCTTGCCGCGGTCCTTGAGGCGGCCGCCCTGCAGGGCGAGTAACTGCGCCTTGGTGATCTCGGTGATCATCCAGGCCAGCTTTTCCTGCACAAGCTGGTGGCAGGCGAGGGGCCGGTCGTCGAACTGCTTGCGCATGACGGAATAGGCGCGCGCGGTTTCGTAGCAATCCATGGCGGCGCCGATCACGCCCCAGCCGATGCCGATAGCGCGCCTGCGAGAGGCAGGCGAGCGGAGCTTTCAGACCTTTCGCGCCGGGCAGCACGGCGGCACTCGCGGTACGCGGCAATCGGCGAACGACAGGCTGGAGGTCACCGACGCGCGCATGGACCATTTGCCGTGAATGTCGGAGGTGGTGAAGCCGGGCGTGCCGCGTTCGACGAGAAACCGCGGATGCCGTCGTCGGTGCGCGCCCAGACCACGGCGACGTCGGCCACGCGACCGTTGGTGATCCAGGTCTTCTCGCCGTTGAGCACCCAGCCATCGCCGTCGCGCACGGCGCGTGGTGCGCATGCCGGCGGGGTTCGAGCCGAAATCCGGGCTCGGTCAGCCCGAAGCAGCCGATGGCTTCGCCCGATTGCAGCCGCGGCAGCCAGCGGTTCTTCTGCTCTTCGGAGCCGTATTGAGGATGGGGTACATCACCAGCGCGCCCTGCACGGAGACGAAGCTGCGCAGGCCGGAATCGCCGCGCTCGATCTCCTGCATGACGAGCCCGTACTCGACGTTGCTCATGCCGGCGCAGCCGTAGCCTTCGAGGTTGGCGCCGAGGAAGCCCAGTTCGGCCATTTCCGGGATCAGTTCGCGAGGGAAAGCGCGCGTCGCGGAAACAATCGCGGATGACGGGCGCGACGCGCTCGTCGACGAACCGGCGCGCGGTCTGGCGCACCAGCAGTTCCTGTTCGGTGAACAGCGAATCGATAGAGAAGTAGTCGACGCCGCGGAATGCCATCAAGAGTATGGTGGCATATAAAAAGCGCCGGACCGATGTCCGGCGTACGTAATGGGACGGCTGGGAGGTTCCGCAGTACCCGATTCGCCCCGGCTACGCTTCGGTGCCGCAGCATTGCCCCATAATGGACATCGACGCTCTGCAGGAAGGAGCAAATCGGAGGAGAAAATGCCAATTACCGTTGTGCCCAATCCGGTCAATCTGGCCTGGGCGAACTTTCAGATCGTTGATTCCAGTCCTGATCTTTCGGGAAATGAAGTGGCGCAGATCCATCCCGAAACGCGCATGCCGGCGAACATCCAGGTGGTGAACAATCAAAATCTCTTCCGGTTGGCGCCCTTCACCATTGGGGTGGTCCCGGTTCCGCAGGATACAATCGTGCTGCGTTCGGCGAAGCAGACTCCAGATCTGTTGCGGCACGAGCAGGGGCACTATGACTTATTGATCCTGACGGTGCGAGCGATGGCGCGGGATTTGGACGCGGCCACGGCTCCCTCAGCCGGTGTATTGAACTCGCGCGTACAGGCGATTCGGCAGACGCACGCGACGCGCGCGCAAACGCTCGATGCCGCGTACGATACGCAGACAAAAAATGGCACGGACGCACAACAGCAGATGAGTTGGAACCAAGCCATCGCGGCGGCCCTTGGAAATCCCCTGTCAAGCGCAATCAACGGAATGCAGTTGTAGAGAGGCCACAAGGCGCTCCTTGGATTGTGCAAATGTGATACTCTCGCCGACATGCGGAGATCGTTGGTTGGAATGCTGGCCGTGCTGTGCGCGTGCCTTTCGGCGCAGGTTGGCTCGACGGAAAAAATCGACCTGTCCATCGTGCAGCAGATACGGCATGAGGCCTTCGGGCAAAATTCGAAGGTGATGGATACGTCGTTTTACTTGACCGACGTCTACGGCCCGCGCCTCACGGGATCGCCCAACGCCAAGGCGGCGGGCGAGTGGGCCGTTAAGAAGATGACCGAGTGGGGTTTGGTCAACGCCAAAATGGAACCCTGGGGGCCGTTCGGGCGGGGATGGGTCTGCACCCGCTTCATGGCGCAGATGAAAGAGCCCGAGTTTCAGCCCATCATTGGGTTCGCGCAGCCGTGGTCGCCCGGTACGAATGGCGATGTCTCGGGCGAGGCGGTATACGCGGTGATTAGCGGGCCCGGAAGATCTGGATAAGTGGCGAGGCAAGCTCAAAGGCAAGATCCTGCTCGCTGCCGCGCCGCATCCTTCGGAAATGGTCGGCGGAGCCTTATCTGCACCGCTTGACGGACGCCGAATTAGCGCAGGCGGCTGAAGCGCCGGACCCGACGTCAGGCAATCCGAATATTCTCCCGCTCGGATTCACGCGCGGTCCGGTGATTCCGGCGCCGCGCGGTGGAGCGGCCGCGGCGGGCGCAGGTGGTCCGGGCGCGGGACGAGGAGCGGGTGGACGTGGCGGCGCTGCCGGCCGCGGCGGAGCGGGCGGTGGACGCGGGTTCGCTGCCGAATTGAACAAATTCCTGCACGACGAAGGCGTATTGGTGGTGGTGCGGCCGGGCAACGGTCCGGACGGCGGCACCGTAATGGGCAGCGCGGCGGGCGATCGCAACTATGACCGACGAACAGTTGCCTCCACCCTCGGTGCTGGTGACCAACGAGCACTACAATCGCATGGTGCGGCTGACCGAAAAGAACATTCCCGTGACGCTCGAGTTCGATATCGCGACGAAGTTTACGCCCCCGGCGGATTCCTTCAACATCACCGCCGAGATTCCGGGCACGAAACCGGATTCCGGCGTGGTGATGGTGGGCGGCCATTTCGATTCGTGGACCGGCGGCACCGGCGCCACCGATAACGGCGCGGGTTCGGCTGTGGCGATGGAAGCCGTGCGTATTCTGAAATCGCTCGATCTCAAGATGCAGCGCACGGTGCGCGTGGCATTGTGGACGGGCGAGGAAGAAGGCACGCTCGGTTCGCGCGCATACGTAAAGGATCACTTCGCAGATGCGACGGATATGAAGCCGAAGCCCGAGCATGCCAAGCTTTCGGCGTACTACAACCTGGATAACGGCTCGGGGCGCATCCGCGGCATTTACATGCAGGACAATAACATGGTGGAGCCGATTTTCCGGGCGTGGCTGGAGCCATTCAAAGACCTGGGAGCCTCCACGCTGACGATTCGCGCCACTGGAAGCACCGATAACGTGCCGTTTGACAATGTCGGCCTGCCCGCATTCCAGTTCATTCAGGATCCATTGGAGTATGGCTCGCGGACGCACCACTCAAACATGGACGTCTACGACCGGCTGCAGGCGAACGATCTGGAGCAGGCGGCGGCGATTGAGGCGTGGTTCGTATACAACACCGCGGCGCGGCCGGATATGATTCCGCGCAAACCGATGCCGAAGCCGCAGGCAGGACGCGGGGGGCGCGGCGGCGACTAACGTTCTTGGCATGGGAAAGAAGCCGCAGAAGAACGGTTGGCCGGAGGCAAAGAGGCTCTGCCGCCTGAATCAGAATGACGTGGAGATGGCCAAGGCGCTCGGCTTCCGGCCTGAGGCGCTCGTTCGGGGCATACCAAGTCCGCAGCAGAGATGGAAGCAGCCCGTAAAGGAATGGGTCCACGAGCTGTACCGCAAGCGCTTTGGCCAGGTGCTTGGTGAGAAGACGGTTCCAATGTCCGCGCCAATCCAGGAGGAACTCGGACCAAAAGAGATGCGCCAAATCGAGGAGCAATTCTACTGGGAAGACTATTGGGACCGGAATGAGGCCTGACACGCGACTCGTTCCTACCATTCCGCGACCGGCGGCTTTTGCGTTTCCGAGCCATGAGTAAACCAAAGACTTTGCTTGAGGACCTAAGCGCGCACGTTCTCGCCTGCGGCGCGCACTCCATTGAAGTGGAACATAAGGATGGCCATGAGTGGGTCTTTATGCGTAAAGACCAGACGGCCCATCGCGTTGCGAAGTTTGCAAGTTCGAGCCGCGACGGCAGGGAATTGCGTG
The DNA here is from genome assembly GCA_963763545.1 of Bryobacterales bacterium. Classification (GTDB taxonomy): domain Bacteria; phylum Acidobacteriota; class Terriglobia; order Bryobacterales; family Bryobacteraceae; genus PALSA-243. The sequence goes on along the minus strand of CAVXPE010000030.1, from coordinate 397,801 downwards.
AGAATCTCGATGCGGCTCTGAAAAAGCCGGTTAAGACCGCGATCGCCGGCCAGGTGTTGCTACTGAACGTGAGCATCTACGATAGCGGCGGAGACGGCGACGCATTCCGTGTGAGCATCGATCCGGCGCCGAAGCGCGACCCCTCTATCCCGCCGCCCTTCACGAAGAAACAGGGGCAGTATCTGGCATACATTTACAACTACTCGAAGATGCACCGAAGGGCGCCCTCGGAAGCGGACCTTCAGAGCTACTTTCAGACCACGCCGCCCTCCGTTCACCAAATGATCAAGACGCTCGAACTCGGCGGCTTCATCGAACGTACCCCCATGCAGGCGCGATCCATCCGGCTGCTCGTACGGCCGGAGCACTTGCCGATGCTCGAGTAGGGCCGTTGTGCCGGATGCGACGATAGTGTCTGGGTGAACGAAAACTGAATGTCCGCGCCCGAAACCATCATGCCAGCGAGCGCGCCGCCAGCTATTCGCGCGCAGTCGCTCTATAAAGGCTACGGCCTGCAGCTAGCCGTCGACGGATTGACGCTCGAAGTCCCGCGTGGCTCCTTCTTCGGTTTTCTTGGCGCGAACGGAGCTGGTAAATCCACCACCATCCGCATGCTCACCGGCCTTATTCCGCCGGACTCTGGTTCCATCGAGATCCTCGGCTTCCAAATGCCGAAGGACGAACTCGAGATCAAGCGTCGCATCGGCCTCGTCCCCGATGAATCCATGCTCTTCGACCGTCTTACCGGCGTAGAGTTCCTCGAATTCGCCGGCCGAATGTACGGCCTCGCCGCGCGCCACCGCGATCGACCGCGCGCGCGATCTCATGGGCCTGTTCGAACTTGCGGACGACGGCAAGATCATCGGCGAATATTCCAAGGGCATGCGCAAGCGAGTGGCGATGGCAGCTTCGCTCATCCACCATCCGGAGCTATTCCTGATGGATGAGCCGTTTGAGGGCGTCGACGCTGTCGGTGCGCGCCTGATGAAAGACATCCTGCTCGATCAGGTACGCCGCGGCGCCACCATCTTTCTCACCAGCCACGTGCTCGAAGTAGTGGAGCGCCTGTGCGACCGCGTGGCCATCATCGACCATGGCCGCATCGTCACTTGCGGTTCGATGGAGGAATTGCGCGCCGGGGGCGAATCGCTCGAAGACGCGTTCGTGCGCATCGTGGGCGCCGAACACCATCGCGAGCGTCTGGGTTGGTTATGAGCGCCTGGTCATGATTGCCGCCATCCTTCGCGCCCAACTTCTCAGCATGCGATGGGGCCGGGGCCGCGGTAACGTCGCGCGCGCGATCCCCCTCGTGGTCTGGTACGGATTCTGGCTGGCGGTAGCGGTCTTCGCGTGTCTGGCGGCAACCTGGGCCGATGCCGCGAGCCTACGCCGATATCTCCCGCTTGCCTTTCTGGCGATCGCCTTCTACTGGCAGTTCATGCCCGTGCTGACAGCTAGCCTGGGCCGCTCCCTCGACCTGAAGAAGCTTGCCATGTATCCTGTCCCGCACGACAAGCTGTTTCTCGTGGAGGTGCTGCTCTGTCTCACCAGCACGCTGGAGATGTTACTGGTGATCGCCGGTGGATTGGCCGGCCTCATCGCGAATCGCGGTATCGCCGCCGCGCCTGGAATCCTCATGGCCGGCTTGGCCTTCATTGCGTTCAACGCGCTGCTTGCCTCCGGAACCCGCAGCGCAATCGGCCGGCTGATGTCGAAGCGCAAGATTCGCGAGGTGGTTATCCTGGTGACAACGTGCCTGTGGATGCTGCCCCGCATCTTCATGCAACTCGATATCCACCCCAAGTGGCTCGGCCCGTTCGCCGATGCGTTGCGCGGCGCCGCCTACCCGTGGAGCGCCGCCGCGCTGCTCGCCCTGGGACAATTCCTACCGCTGCTGACATTGCTCCTGTGGACGCTCGGCGCGCTGTGGTTCGGACGCCGCCAGTTCGAGCGTAACCTGCGATTCGATGTCGCCGCCGCGCAGGCGCAGATATTAGCCACGGAATCCTCGCGGCGGCGCAGGTGGTCCGACGCGCTCTACCGCCTGCCCGGTGTTCTCTGGCGCGACCCCCTAGCCGCCATCGTCGAAAAGGAGCTCCGTTCGCTGGCGCGCACGCCGCGCTTCCGCATGGTTTTCGTCATGGGATTCACCTTCGGCATCCTGGTCTGGCTGCCAATGGTGATGGGCCGGCGCGGAGGGCGCGGGAGTTCGGAGTATTTTCTGGCGCTGGTATGCTTCTACGCCTTGAGCATGTTGGGCCAGGTGACTTATTGGAACAGCTTCGGCTTCGACCGCTCGGCGGCGATGTTCTATTTCGCCGCGCCGCAGCCGATGGCGCGTGTTCTGATCGGCAAGAACATCGCGGCCGCGATCTTCGTTTACCTCGATATTGCGATTCTCGGCGCCGTGGTTAGCGTGTTTAATCTGGGCGGCGGTTGGCAGCGCGTGGCCGAAACATTTGTAGTGATTGGCGTCTGCGCACTGTACCTGTTCGGCCTGGGCAACATGGCGTCGGTGAACTATCCACGCGCCTTGAACCCGGAGCGAGTCTCGCGCGGCGGCGGATCGGCCAAGGCCCAAGGACTGCTGGTACTGTTCTATCCCTTGACGCTGCTGCCGGTGGCGCTGGCGTATGTCGCGCGATTTGCGCTGAAGAGCGAAACCGCGTTCGTGATCGTGCTGGCGCTGGCCGCAGCGATTGGCGCCGTGGTCTACTGGATCGGCCTCGATTCCGCCGTAATCGCAGCCCATCGCAAACGCGAGGAACTGCTTGGAGAGTTGTCGAAAGGCGAGGGCCCAATGGCAGCCGAGTAAACGCGCGCTGCCAGATCCAGCCGCCTATCCCGCTTCAGCAGTCTCCGCCCTGGCTTTTGACGGCAACTTGAAGTGCCCGGCGATGCCGATTCCAACCAGCATCGCTGCGCTCCCAAAGTAAAGATTCGGGATCCCCGCCTTCTGGGCGATTGGACCCGCGAAAAGCATCGCGATCACTTGCGAGCCCGCAACCAGCGACATCAGGCAACTCATTACTCGCCCCAATAGCTCATGCGGCGTTTCCCGCTGAAGCAGCGTCGTTGCGGTAATGAAAATCGCCGCCGCGCAAAAGCCTAAACCAAACATGCCGGCCGCAGCCGACGCCATAGTGCCGAATACCGCTGTGATGAATACCGCCACGCCCATTCCACCCAACCCGTACACCACTAGCTTCTGCTCCGAGACGTGGCGCGCGAAACGAGTCAGAAATTGCGTCCCGATAATCATGCCAACGCCGATGAGCGTATTCAGCAGCCCGAAAGCGGCGGCGTTTGACCGCAATACGTCCCGCACGTACACGGAAAGTAGCGCGCCAAAACAACGCATGGCGAACATACCCGCGGTCATGGAGAGAGTCACGAACGAAATTGTGGAGTGCGTGAAGATGAAGCGGAAGCCATCCCGCATCGAATCGAGGACCGCGGCCGCTCCAGCGCTTGCAACTCGTCGGTCAATCGCGAGAGTCATTACAAGCGCCGCGGAAAAGAAGAAGCTGAAGCTATCGAACAAGAAGCAGGCGTTCGCCCCCACAAGCTGCACCAATTCCCCTGCGATACTCGGCGCGATGATTTGTGACCCCTGCTGCGCCTGTGACATCAGCCCGTTCGCCGCCATGAGCCCCGCCACGGGCGCCACCATGCGCAGAGTGACCGACTGGGCTGGGACGAAGAAGCTGGAAACGACGCTCATCGCGAACAGGATTGCGTAGAGCAGGTACAAATCATGGACGAAGACAAGCGTCAAGACGAGCAGGCCGCGAATGAGATCGCTCGCGACCATAGTCTGCTTTACAGACCAGCGATCTACAAAGACGCCTGCCAAAGGGCTGACGATGGCAAACGGCGCCATGAATGCGACTAACACCATGGCGACCTGAGTCGCCGTTCCATGAAATTTGAAAGTGACAACGGCAAGGATGGCAAAGATCGCCAGGAAGTCGCCGAAGACGCTGACAAGCTGCGCAATCCAGAGTCGCCGGACCGAACGAATCCGCAATACGTCGCGAAAAGATAGAGGCGTACCCGACACGGACATATGGTGAGAACTCCCCGCTGAGGTTGATTGAAGACAGGATAGCACGCGCCGCGTAACTGCCGCCGCTTCGCTGTTGCGGTGCGCACCCACCTATGACGGGCGCAGATGCTTGACGTCTCTTCTACACAGTCCGCCGAAGACTGGCACTCTTCACGGAATCCTCGCCGAGGTCGCTATCAGCCGACTCCATCACAGTCGAATCTTTCGCCGAACTGCTCTGACGCCACGCAACACGCCAAGGCGTCGAATCCGGAAGCCAAGTTGACGCGAAACGCGCTACTGCTTCTTCTTGAGCACGTCCACCATTTCCTGCACGGAATCGGCGCTCTTCTTTAACATCGCCCGCTCGTCGTCGGTGAGTCTGACCTCGTAGATCTTCTCTACGCCGTCGGCGCCCAGCTTCACCGGCACGCCCACAAACAGGCCATCGATGCCGTACTCGCCTTCAAGGTACGTCGAGCAAGGCAGCACTTTCTTCTTGTCCTTGAGTATCGATTCGGCCATCTCCACCGCCGAGGCCGATGGCGCATAATAGGCGCTGCCCGTCTTTAGATACTTCACGATCTCCGCTCCGCCGTTGCGCGTGCGGTCGACAATGCGATCGATGGTCGCCTGATCCATCAATTCGGTGAGCGGAATTCCCGCTACGCTCGTGAGCCGTACCACCGGAACCATAGTATCGCCGTGTCCGCCCATCACTACGCCCGTCACGTTCTCCACCGAAACCTGCAACTCAGCCGCGATGAACGTGCGGAAGCGCGCGCTATCCAGCACTCCAGCCATGCCGACTACGCGGTTCTTGGGGAACTTCGACAGCCCAAAACGCCACCTGCGTCATCACGTCGAGAGGATTCGTGACTACGATGATGATGCAGTTGGGCGAATGCTTCGCGATTTGCTCGGTTGCCCCTTTCACCACGTCGTTGTTGGCGAACAGCAGATCGTCGCGGCTCATGCCCGGCTTGCGTGCCAGCCCCGCGGTGATGATGGCGATATCCGAATTCGCCGTCGGCGCGTAATCGTTCGCGCCGGTGATGGCAACATCGTAGCCCTGTACCGGACCGGATTGCAGGATGTCGAGGGCTTTACCTTGAGGGACGCCCTCGACCACATCGACGAGTACGACGTCGGCCAGTTCCTTATCGGCGATGCGCACCGCGCAATTGGCGCCCACGTTACCGGCGCCCACAACTGTGACTTTCTTTCGCAAAGTTTGCTCCTTTTGGATGGGTGAAGATCGATTATAGCGGGATGCGGGTTGGCTTGACGCGTGTCGGATAATGGATTTGTGAGCGCAGCGGCAGTTTGTCCGAAGTGTGGGGGTCTGGGCTTCCTGATCGTTGAAGGGGCGGGCGTCTCCGGCGCGAAGCCTTGTGACTGCCGCGCTCAAGGCCGGGCCGGCCGCCTCGAAGAGAAGGCCCAGATTCCACCGCTCTATCGCAACGCGTCGTTCGAGAATTTCTCCGCTCCCGGCCCCGAAAACCCAATCGCGCGTCGCGAATTGATGGGCGTGATTCTGGCCGTCAAGAAGTACGCCAACGACTTCCCCAACGAATCACGTCCCGGCTTGCTTCTCACCGGCGATCCAGGTACAGGCAAAACCCACCTCGCCGTCGCCGCCATGCGCCAGATCGTCGACAAAGGACACGAGTGCCTGTTCTGCGATTATCAGACACTCCTGAACAGCATCAAATCCGGCTACGATCCCTCGTCGAACTCATCCGACAAGGAGGCCTACCGCACGGCGCTCGATGCCGACGTGCTGCTGCTCGACGACATTGGCGCGCACCGCGTCACCGATTGGGTGGAAGACACCGTGACCTCGATCATCACCTACCGGTGCAACAACCGGAAAGCTTTGATCGCCACCACCAACCTGCCCGATCCCGATGCGGGCGGCGCCACGGTGGAGAAATCGGCCCTCGGTCGGCCCGAGTATCGCACCACGCTTGCCGACCGCATCGGCCCGCGCGGACGATCGCGCCTTTTTGAGATGTGTACCGTGGTTCGCATGCCCCTGATCGAAGACTATCGGCTGCGGAAGGCGCGCACATTTTGAAAAAAGCGCCCTTGAAGCGGTTCGCCGCGCTTCTGATGGCGCTCTTCGCGGCCCCTGCTCGGCCTGCCGCGGATGCCGTCCCCGCGCCCTTCGTGCAGGCCGTCCAGTTCCAATACGATCTCTGCCCGCCCAATCTCTGGGAGCGCGAACTCGTCCAGCTCAAAAACATCGGAATCGAAACCGTCCAGTTCTCTGTTTCCACGAAATGGCACCAAGTAGCGCCGGGCGATTTCGATTTCACAGGCCGAACGAACCCACGTCGGGATCTCGCCGGCTTCATTCGCCTTCTACGCCGTGTGGGCCTGCAGGCCTGGGTGGAAACCAAAGAAGGATCGCCCACGGCTCTCGATGCGATCCTCGCGCCACAAACCTTGAACCATGGCGGACCTATCGCCTGGACGGAACCGGCCCTGCCGGGCGTGGATGCCGCCACGCCGCCGTCGCCCGTTCATCGCATCGCCGCTACCGATCCGGCCGCGCTGGCGCAGAGCCGCGAAGCCCTCGCCACCGCGCGCGGTGCTCTGCTTTGGACCGGCGCCGTAGACGCGCTGTATCCAGGGGGCTGGCTGCGCGAAGGCGCTCTGGGACTGAACGGCGAGCAGCGCTCGGTCACCGCGCTCCGGCGTGACGCCGTGCTCCTGCACGGTTGGGCGCCGTTGTTGCCGGCCATGCAAGCTGGCCCCCGCGCCCAAACCGGTGTCCGGCAAATTTCCCGAGGGTGTGTCCGCCGCGCTGCTGGTCTCGAATGCCGCATCCGCGGTTTTGGTGGTGAATCGCGGCACGCAACCGTTCCAGGACGATATCCGCGGCGCCGATTCCGTATCCAAGCGCTCCGTTGTGATTCCAGGCGTGTACGTCGCGCCGGGCGAATCGCTCTGGCTGCCCGTGGGCGTCTCGCTCAGCCAGAAGGCGCTGTGCCGCGAATGCTCCAATTTTTCTCCCGTGGAAGAGATTCTCTACGCTACCGCCGAGCTGGTTTCCATCGAATACGAGAACGGGATGCTGGCCATGGAATTCGCGGCGCCACAACGCGGCAGCGTGGTATTGCAACTCGAACGTCAGCCGGTCGGTCCGTTTCTCGCATCCGGCAAACCGACCGAGTTCGAATGGGATGAGAAGACGTTGCGCGCGCGCCTGCCCATTCCCGCGGGGGTTGCGCCCGATAGCCACGTGCGCATCGCAATCGCCATCGAGGAGCCCGAAACGTCGGCATTCTTCGACGACGCCCGCCGCTTGATTATCGGCGCGAAAAATCTGGTTTCGACAACTTATTCGTCACCCGATGTCGCTGCGCGTTCGCGCTTGCGGTTGCCCGAAGGGTACACGGCGGAAAAGATCGTGAAAGCGCCCAACCAGATCGATTATGAAATCGCCGTGCCCGCAAGCGCGGCTGACGGAGACCACGCCAATTTCGCGCTTGAAGTGGACGGCGTGGCGATGGGGCGTGCGCGCCTGCAACTGTTTCGGCCGATAGCGGTCCGGTTCGACGGCGCCATCGCTCTGCATTTCGGACCGCGCGACACGCTTCTAGTCGATCCGCCGGTGATTCCCATCGAACCCAAGGCGGGCACGAATATTGAAGTGACGCTCCGCAATAACTGGCCGGCGATTCAAACTTACAAAGTGGAAGCGAGCGGCGAAGGCTTGGAATTCTTCCCGCCAAAGACGGAAATCACCATCGGCCCCGCAGTGAACGCAAGATCGATCTGCGTGTTTTCGGCGCTCAAGGCGCGGCTGCTCTTACGCGAAGGGCGCCTGCGCGTGACGGGCGGCGCGACACTCGATCTTCCCGTGCGCGTTTTGGCCGTCCCGCATGTTGGAACCGTTGTCTGGACCGCCGATCTCGATGACGACGGCTCGCCCGAATGGATATTGGAATCCGCTCAAGCGCGAGCGGTCTTCTCGATGCAGGATGGCGGCCGATGGATGGAGTTCACCTGGAAAGACGGCGGCCTCAATTTTCTTCCGGAACAGGGGATGTTCGCGGCAGCAGATCCGGTAGAAGTGCGAAAAGCCGGCGATGCGCTGGAATTTATCGGCAAGGGTTGGACGCGAACGGCGCGGCTGGATGGCGCGGCGTTGACGATCACACAGAATCCCGCGTTGCCGCCCGACAGCCTGAAGGCCACGAAACGCGGCAATGTATCGCTAACGATTTCGCGCGAAAGCGCCGCGCGCGTGAAATACGTTCTAAACAGGTAGGACAGACATCCGAGCATCGCCCTCTTATTGCTACGACAACTGATGGTTTGGTACCGCCGGCGGCGCTTGCCGGCGTGCGCCGGCTGTGCGTCCAATAGAAGTGGAGACCAAACGCCCGCCACCGAGCCGCGACGGCAAGGGAGCGGTCCTTTGGGTCGAACCGATTGCCCAGACAGCCGACGTTCCGAATCTGCATTTCGGGAGCGCCGCCATCCTGGTAGCGATTGGCATCGTGGGACACTCTAGCTCTAACCTGGTACACAAATTTTGTCTCGAATGCCCTTCGGGCTGCCGCCGCCCTTTCGGGCGGCGTTCTTCGCGCAGAGAATACGTTGGCGAACTTCTGAAATGACGTAGCTAAGCTAGACTGCCTGAGACCGCCAAAGCCAGGGCGGTCGACGCCGCATAACCTCGGCCGCTGGCATACGAAACGATTCTACCGGCCACGGTAGCGCCGGCGCCTGCCGGAGCGGTGACGTTGCCAACCCAGGTCACGAAGTTCAGTCATGCGCCTTCCTGCCCCGGTTTGACTCTGAACCGCAATGTTCACCCGCCGTCCGCCAAGATTTTGCGCAAGAGCCACGGATTGGTACGCCACCAAAGGTAGACTGCCGCCACCTTGGCGACGATACGGACGTGCTTCATTTTCGTGCAGACATCCACTGGAATTCGGCCCTTCGTCGCCGCCGTCGCTTCTGCACGTTGCGGAACGGCTGGGACTCGCAGTTCAGGGCTTGCGAAGAATGTTAGCCCAGCGCGGTTTACTAAAGGTTGTTAAGGACCGCAAGCCGAACGCCTCTTGTTTCCGGAGCGGCGAACTGGTCATTTCCCAGAACGGGACTTAACCGGCCAATCTTTACCTATTTTTGAGGCGGGTTGAGTTTCCTGGCGTCGGCGAGGATCTTGACGAGACGTCGGGCAAGGCGAGGGAGAAGGCGGCGGGACGTCTGTCGGCAAGGGTGCGGCGGTACATTTCCAGAACGTGCTGGGCGACCGTCAATGAGTCGATCAGGCTCGTCAAATCTGCACGAGGCAGGGAACCACAGGAGATGGTCCGAGATGGCGCCAAGTGTCTCGGATGGGAGAGCGCCAAGTGGAACTCGCGCTGGAGATCCTGTTGGGTGATTTCGAGATACTCCAAAGTCATGTGCGGGCTCTTGTGACCGAGGAGTTTCATAACAGCGGCAAAGCTGACGCCAGCGCGCAGCATCTCCCTCCCGTATGTGTGTCGAAATTGGTGCGGGACGATGCGGGCGGTAATTCCGGCCGCCGCCACGACTTCTTGCAATGCAGCGCGGAGTTTGCGAATCAACACGCAACGGCCGCGAGGCCGAGGCAATAGCAGACGACCGGCATTACGGACGGCCGTAGGCGGCCGCAAAGAACGGATCCGTTCGACCAGTTGACAGACCATGGAATCCACGGGAACCCAGCGTTCCGTTTTGAGCTTGCCCAGCGGCACATGGATGGCCCACTGGTCGGGGCCGAGCGGGCGCAAACAATCGAAGGAGAGATCGACACATTCGCCGATGCGCATGCCGGTGTGACGCAGAAGCAGCAGGACATTACTAACGAAGATCATTGCGCCGCAGCAGTTCCTGCTGGATCAATTGATCCTGCTCCGGGGTCAATGGGCGCGGTAGACGGTGCTCCTTGCGGGGAACATCGTCACGACCGAGCAGATGGGCCAGGGCCGGGAGTTGCTGGGTCCAGGCGAGTTCTTCCAGCATACGGCGCAGGTAGATCACATAGTTGGCGCGCGTGATCGCGGCCAGAGGCGGGTTGTGCGACCGCAACAGAGCCAGCCAACCGAGGATATGAGGGATCGCGGCGCAGTTGATCGAGAGAGTGAACCTCCGGATAGTGAGCCGCCGAGATAAGTCAGAAAGTGGCGAACTGTTCCGCGATAGGACGTGATGGATGCATCCCCCAGCGAAGTCGTCACAGATTCTGCCGCTGGCCGGAAGAACTGCCGTCAGAGGGTGGGTGGGGAGCGGGATACGTTTTCGTTTCATGACTGCGTCGGCGGAACGGGCCGGATGCGCTGGGCAACGGCGCGAGCGTATTGCTCCCAGACGTCCTGTGGAGTGAGTTGAAGGTAGACCATGCGTGGTTTGGATCTGTGCATGACCCATGAGTTGCATCAGCGCCGGAAGGCTAATGCCTGCGCGGAGCATGTCCGCAGCGAAGGTGTGCCGAAATCGGTGCGGGTTGGCCTTCGTCACACCCGTGGTTTGCCGATGATGACGAAACAACGACCGCAGACCAGCAGGATGTCATCCGGTTACCACGGGACGGCCCTTTGAGACAAACGAATAAAGCCTGACCGCAGTACGGAGGCCGTTCCAGGCACAGGTAGTGATCGAGCAGTTTCACGGAGTCGCGATCCAGCGGCAGCATACGAATCTTTTTGCCCTTGCCCGGGACCCGGATCTGCGATTCCGGAAACTGGATGTCCTCGCGGTTGAGTGCAAGGACTTCGCATGACCGCAAGCCATGCAGTAACATCAGACCGACGATGGCCAGGTCACGCGAGGTGCGGAAGCTGGACCAGAAGCCTGCCACCTCATCCACCGATAATGGCACGATCACGCGTTTGGGCGTCTTTACCCGCAACTGGGTCAGCGCCGGGCGCGGCCGTCCGTAGCCAAGCCGCGATTGCCGCCAGTACCAGTTCTGAAAGCCTGGCGCAAACAGAGAGCGGCTTCGGGAAACTCGACGCCGCATGGCACGCTCGGCGGTTCCTACTCGACGATTGATGCTGGCGGCAGCAGGCGGCGGATTCTGGTTGACCTGGAAGCGAATGTAGTCGAGGAATGTTGACTCGGTGAGGGCCTTTCTCAGTGATGCTGGAAGTCTTATGCGCACTCGCCCACCAGCGCAGGAAATGAAGCAGATCGTGGGCATAACTGCGCAGCGTGGTATCGGCCACGCCACGGACTCTCTGCTGATCCAGATATCGATTGACCCACTTCACTTCCCGGCCGGATTGCCCGACCACGCGAAACGGGCTCTGGCCATTGCTCAGGCCGTGCTGTTGAGCTACATGGAATCTCACAGGCAAGCCTCTCTCCAAGAGGCGGTGAAACTCTTGAGCATTGCCGCCACCGACAAAAAAGCTGTTGGGATCGTGGCCCTCGGGCAATGAGACTCATGCGAGCGTTCACGCCTCGCTCCCGGAGTCTGGCCGGCAGCGATCTGCGCCGCCTGCTGACCGCTGCCATTCCGGTCCGCATCAAAGGCCAGATAGACGGTTCGCGGGGCGTCGCAGAGTTGCCGAAACTGGCGCGTATTGAGGTGGGTTCCCAGCGAGCAGGTAACGTTTTGAAATCCGGCTTGCCACAGCACGGCGTAGTCGAACAGTCCCTTCGACGAGATTACTTCCGGATAGGATTGGACTTGCTCCCATAAGTACAAGCCGCCCTTAGCGCCCGGCAAAAAACGGTGCGCTGGCGCCGAAGCCGAAAGGCTGCGGCCATAGAGATTGCCCTCCAGCGGAAAGACGATGCGACGCACGTATGCGTCGTAACCCGCGGCTCAGTTATCAGACCGGTCTGACACAGAGCCGGTAAGGAGTGGCCCAACTGTGTCAGCCAGCCCCGCAAGCAACCACCGGGCGCGTAACCGATCCGCATTTGCTCGATCAGCGCCGGCGAGCGGATTCCGCGTTGGTATAGATAGACGAACGCCTCGCTGTGGCGGTTTAACTGAAGTGCGATAGAAACGTTCGCGCTTCCTGCAACAGCAGGTCCCACGCCGCGCCATTGGCGCAGTAACACCACGGCTTGCGGGAACTTCACCTGGTGATAGAGTTCGGCGAAGCGAATCACGTCACCGCCGCGGCCACAGCCGTAGCAGTAGAAGAGGCTCTTGTTGTTATCCACCAGGAAGCTTGGTTTGTGATCTCCATGCAAAGGGCACAGCCCCATCCATCGGCCGCGGCTCAGCGGCCGCGCCGGGCGCCAATCCTGCGCCTGCAGATAGCCCATCAGCGGGAATCTGCTGTTTCAAGCTCGTCGATGAGCTTCGCGATTCACGGACTTCTTACCTCGATCGGCAGAATACGGCAGAGCGCGTGCCAGATCCCAGGCAACGATGGTGGGTGATCCGTAAAAAGTGCTGCGGCGATGAGCGCAGGCTTTCACCCAGCAACACACGCTGAGCAGGCGCCGCTGTGCCCATCGGCGTAGAGTGGATGGATCGGGCGAGCGTGACGGATCTTTGCAGTGCGGCGCCGCTTGCTCTACGGGATCACCTGCGGCGATGCTCTCGCAGGCCTGCTGGCGGCAACGCAAGCTGAAATGCCCCGCACGGCGCCAGCCAGTCGGGCAAGATCGTGAAGGTCTTGCCGCACGGATGACAGATTCCGCGGCGCACCCAAATGCGTTCGTGCTGTTCGTCGTGGGCCTGGCGGAATCGCCGTCCATGGCCGATGATCGTGTGGTCGCCGCAAACCGGACATCGCCGCGGCAGGAGGTCCAGGCGGGATCACCCCGGGTCGATGTTGTCTTTCGCTTCTGGCAGTGCGATAAAAATAATCACGGCTGGCGTGAAGGCCCGCCGGTGACCGTTCCCTGCCAAAGTTTCCGATCCGCTGGCCGGGCCTTCACCCTCCGGCTAAATCAGTTTCGAACGAAAAAAGAATACTGCTTTCCGTCGGGCGGCCGCCAGCCCCTCACTCTGAACATTGGCCGGTATAAAAGGACTTGGGGAGCGTCAGAGGTCAGGATGCTAACATGGCTTCCGGTCAGGAGTGGCTGCGACCCGGCCTTTGAGGGGCGCCGGCGAGAAGAAGCTCGTGATCAATCCTCGCTAAATCCAGGTATTCGGCGTGCTCAATAAGAATTCGCAAAGCCGCGCTCAGGTACTCTGCCGTGGCGTCAACCGCTCGAACCGTGCGGTCGCCCCGAATCGACTCGATGTTCATGCTCAGCATCTGGCCGTTATTGCCAGTGTCCCTGGCTGAGACGCTGATCGGCGGACCGATGGGGCAGTACCGGCGCGCCTATGCCGCGTCAGCGACGAGAAGGGCCGCCTTGCGATCCAATGGTTCGGCCTGCAGCCGGGAGACTACGACTACGTGTTCCCGAATCTGAATGCTTTCGTATCGAACGCCGGCGTTAGAAATCGCGTTCAGCGCTTGAAGGTCCGTCAGACTGACGTTCTCTGCGAGCCGACCCAGATACTCAGGGGACTCGACGGTTCGAAGCTGAGTTGTTTGAAGGGGGATGTGGCGTCATATTGCAGGACGATGCCACATCCCCCTCCGGACGTGAAGAGCACATAGCTCCAGCTCACCAACCGATGCGGACCTCCAGCTGAATATTGCGGGAAGTGGCGGCGGCCGTTGCAGCGCCAAAGCCTGCGTTCTGCGGCAGCGATCTGCCCGGAGTTATGGTGGTGCCAGATGTACTCGGCGTTCTGCCAGGGTCATGCTCGTCGGGTTGTTGAACGTAGCCGTTGTTGACCGACCGGTGATGGGCGCGGCGTTTACTGCGTTGAAGATGTCCGCCCGGAACTCGAAGGTTCTGGACTCTTGGAATTTCCAGAAGTGGAACCTCCGCACGACGGACGCGTCAGGGATTGTCGGTGGGGACAGCATCGCATGTAATTGCGGCCCGACTCCATGTTGCACGCTGCCGTAGGTCGGCCCCGTTACAGCCGCATTCATTGAACTCGGCTAACCGGTTGCCCGCACATCCGCTGCCGAGGCCGGGGCCCAGAACCACCATGCCGCCAAAGTCCGGAGAACCGGTTATGTTGACATTGCCTCCGCCGGTTTGGTAGGAGTAACCGAGAGTATAGGCCGCTCCCGATTGCGCCGTCAGAACCGCCGGAAATCTGCCAGTCGCTCGTGAGCTGGTGAACGAAACCGCCTCTGCCTGTGATGCCCGGGACGTACCAGGTGGCATTGGCCTTCAGGAAATTCGGTATCGGATCCAGGGTACTAATTCAGTTCCTCGTACGCCGCCTCATCGGACCGAGCAGAGCACGCCGTTCGTGTAGCGTGTACCGCTGGATCAGCCCGGTGTTGCCCTTGAGCTGAGATCCCGCGCGTATAGTTTGCCACCGAAGAGAACCCGTTCCTGTACCGCCGGTTCACGCTCAACTGGATCGAGTGATACGTGTCATGGAACTTCGTCGTATTCTGCCGCGATCGTGCCGAGGCCCGGGTACGGCCGGAGCAGATTCGTCGTGTAAGCCGACGCGCCCGGAACGCGTCGACGCGCCGAGCGTCGGGTCCTGATACTGCGGCAGATAGGCCGTGCCGAAGGGCACCTGGTTCATCGAGTTGTGTGCGTTCCTCCCTGCGTGCCCCCAAAGCGGTTATACGCGTAGTTGCCCACATAGGACACATCGAGGACCATCTGGCCGGGCAGCGATTTCTGGACACCGACATTCCACTGGAAGGTCGACGGGATCTTCGCGTTGTATTGGAAGGTGACCAGCGATCTGCCACCGGCAGCGGGCTCAGTCCCCCCGTGCCGAGCGTCTGCAACTGCCCGTAGTACAGGTTCTGATCGTCGTGTCGCGATCGGTGGACTTGCCCGGCGTCGAGAATACCGTGTTCCCGTCGGGGCGGTCGTAGAACAGGCCGAAGCCGCCGCGGATCACCAAGTCGGATTTCCCGGTCACGTCGTACGCAAACCCGAACCGCGGTCGCGAATACCAGCGCCGGCCAGAGGTAGTTCGTGTTCGCGATCCCGTGACCCGCCTGAACGATCCCGTTCAGCGGATTGCCCATGCCCGGAATCGGAGTCCCGATCAACACCTGCGAGTTCGCGGCGCCCCCGCCGGTGATAATCTGCCCGGTGAGCGGATTCTTTGCGTTGCGGGTGTTGCCCGAACACATCGTCGCGCCGTTGGCTGCACCCGCTACGTAGAGCACCTGCGCGTTTGCCGCGGTAAATTGGTTGGGGAAGAAGTTCGACTCCTGGTCGAACTGATCGTATTGCGGCGTCTGATGTGTGAACCGCATCCCGTAATCCAGGGTCAGGCGGTTGGTCACTTTCCAGTTGTCCTGGACGTAAAACTCCACGTTGTTGTAGAGCAAGCTGCCTTCGACGTATTTCGAATGCTGCAGGTACTGATCGAAGACTCCCAGAGCCGCGTTCGAGAAACCGAACCCGCTGTCGAGGGGGTTGTTCGTGTCATTGCCGAAATTCACGTAACCCTGCGAGTACAGCGTTCGAGACGCCGCCGGCGCCCGTGTTCTGCGCCTTGTAACTGTGGTTGAGGTAGGCCCCGGCCTTGATGGTGTGCCGCCCCCAGATCTTCGTCATGCTGGCTGCGTAGTCGTGCGTGTGGTTGATGTTCAGGTAGCCGGGGAATATGCAGGTTCGGCGGGCCGCCTGCCGATTAAGCTGCCCCAGCCCCAGTGCGGCGGCATGTTAAGCTGACTTGCCGTCTCCAGATCGGCCGGCTTCCTTGGGCCTGCAGGACCTGGTAGGCGTAATAACCTGTATTCAGCACGCCCGCATTCGGATACAAGTTCGGGAAGGCGCTGAGAGTATTGTTGCGGTTGGCCGCCGCGTCCGCGAGGACGCCGCCGGGCACCCGCCGCCCGCCAACTGGTTCTTGATGGTGCCGTAGGTCACCTCGAGGACCGTCGTCGGCGTAATCATCCAGTCGACGGTGGCCGTAAAGTTGTAGATGATAGGGATACGGGGTGTAACTATCGTTGAAGCCGGGGATCGAGCCCGGCATCACCACCGGGCGTTGCGATCTGCTCGGATAACGCGGCCGATGAACCGCATTTTCGATGTCATATTGTAGTCGAGTTTGACAACCGGCTGCGTTGTCCAGCTGATTGTACGAGGCCGGCTGTTCCGCATAGTTGTAGGACGTCCCCGGCGCTTGCGTGAGATTCGGCATCGGGTATTGGTTGAGCACCGCCATGCCCGGAGCATACAAACGGTTGGCCGGAATGATGTTGCCCGGGAAAGGGTTGCCCGGTCGTATTGTCAATGATCGGAGCGATCAGCGCACCTTGATTGTTGAGGCTCTGGGAAAAGTTGCCTGCCCGCTCGAGCGCCGTCGGCAAGCGCAAAGAACGTTGCCTATATCGACAACTGTAGTCGACGGCCGGAACTCGTCCGCGACGAAGAAGAACAGTTTATTTTTCCCGTTGAAAACTTTCGGGATCTACACCGGCCCCCCTATGCTGAAGCCGTAGGTGTCTGAATAGGAATACGCCTGTGGGGTGCCGTTCTTCTGATTCGCCCACGACCTTGAATTCCAGTTCGAGTTCGTCCAAGATACCGTAGCCCGACCCGTGGAGTGAATTCGTGCCGCTCTTGGTCACGGCCGTAATCTGCAATCCGCTCGATCTGCCGTATTCCGCCTGATAGCCCTGCGTGATGACTTTCACTTCACCGATCGACTCGATGTTCAGGCTCAGCATCTGGCCGTTATTGCCCGTGTCCATGGCTGAGACGCCGTCCATCATGAAGTTGTTCTCGTCTGGTCGGGTCGCCAAGCCGGCGTAGTGCCACCCGTTCAGCTAACGCCCGGAGTAAAGAGCCACCGCATTCGCGAAGTTCGAGTGGCCGATCGGCATGCTTTCGATCTGCCACTTGTTCGATAGCGTAAGAGCGCTCACCGCTCTGGGTCTGTACCAGCGTCGCTTCGGCTTTACCGTAACCGTTTCGGTGGTTCCGCCCACCTCGAGCGTGATGGGCGGGACGCCCACGCGATCGCCGCCGGTAACCAGGATTCCCTTTACCCGCGCGGTCTTAAACGCCGGGGCGGTGACCTCGACGGTGTACGTGTCAGCCGTGATATCCGGGAACACGTAGTCCCCTTCTTTGTTGGTCTTGACGGGGGCGATCCTGTTCCCGTGCACCTCGCTGATGAGGACTACATTCGCGCCGGGAATGACGCCTCCCGATGAGTCGACGACTCGTCCTGTTACGTTGCCGGTCGTGACCTGCGCCAGTGCCAAAGGCGCCAGCAGGAAAATCGCCGCGACGAGAGCGGCGATGTTGCTACAAGTGCTGCGTATCATAATTTCTCCTCCCCAGACCCAGTGATGTTTTGCGCAATCCCATGCGCAGCCGGCATCGACAATGAAACAAGTATCGTCACAGACACCCTTGGCATATTGTGAGCTCCTTTATCGTTTCCCCTGCGCGACTACCTGATCCCCCGCATAACCAAACCGCCGATACGCCATCTTGGCCGTCGAAGCGGTCTCCGCGTCTTAACGCGAGGTTTATCGGCCGACCGGCCATGATCACCGATCATTCCTCGCATTCCGATAGACGAAGCTACTTACGGCTGACACAACTGCCGCCCTTTCCCTTCTTCGGAAGGAAGGATCTTCGGTACAGACACCCTGAACAGACCTTGAAGAATTAAGCGCTTAGATTTGCGCTTTCGTTAGGTGTTCTACGGTACAGCACTCTGTTAATTCTTGATCTCCTTTGCTATGAATGACTTAAATCGAGGTAAATTCTTGTAGCGAGGAGGTGCTGTACCCGGTGGAGCTCCTTTCCAGTTTGTGCTAGAATGCCCACATACCACGTGGGTATCTCTCAAAAGGACGCAGGCAAAGTCGCATCGTTGACGACCGGCCGGGCAGAAGTTTCCCGGCAAAGTGCGCTTATCCAACTCAACAAAATCCTCGATAGCATACAATTCCGATCAAGCAAGAGGTGTTCTCACTTTTTGCGCTACGTGGTAGAGCACGCCGCGGAGAATCACCCCGAATCCCTTAAGGAGCGTTGTCTTGGCGTGGAGGTTTTTGGGCGCGACCCGAATTACGACACCAGCCAGGACCCAGTGGTTCGCAGCACCGCCGGCGAGGTTCGCAAGCGGTTGGCGCAATACTACGTTGAATGGGGACATCAGGATGAGATTCGCATCAGTCTGCCGCCCGGTTCATACAATCCTGAAATTCATCTCTCCAACGAAGGAACGGTTCTAGCCGTCGCAACCCCGCTCGCGAGCAGCCGCCGTAGGTGGTGGATGGCCGGGGGCGGCCTCGGGATAACGGCGTTGGCCGCTGCGATCATATTAGCGCCGCTGCTGCGGCAGACCGATTTGGACCGCTTTTGGGCGCCGGTAGTCCAGACATCTTCACCCGTAGTGGTGTGCATGGGACAACCCAAAGCGTACAGGATCAAATCCGATATTTTTGCGGAAGCGGAAGGCACGGCCGAGAAGAGTTCCCAAGGTAAGAAAACGGGCGCCCTCGCCTCGGTCCCATTCTCAGATATCACGCAAACGTGGGACCGATATATCACTTTGGTGGATGCTCAAGCGATGCTGTCGCTGTGCGAGCTACTGACCCGGAAAGGTAAAAAGGTCGAGCTCCGCGGCGCGCGGGTCAGCTCACTTGCCGATTTGCGCGGAAAGGCGTGCGTTTTTGTCGGGGCCTTCAACAACGAATGGACCATGCGCCTTACCAACGATCTGCGTTATTACTTCGAACAGGGATCGAGCGGCATATCCATGGTGATTCGCGACCGCCGCAACCTGAATCGCAAGGACTGGGCTGGGAGCCGCAACTGGCCGGCGCCGGCGGATCTTGCATCAGATTATGCCATCGTCTCTCGCGCCTTCAATCCGACCATCGAACAAACTTTCGTTAGCGTCGCCGGCGCCAGCGGATACGGAACCTATGCCGCCGGCGAGTTTCTAACCAACGAAGACTATTTCGCTGCGGCCCTGCATGACGCCCCGCGCGACTGGTATCGCAAGAACATGCAGGTCGTCTTATCCGTGAAAGTAATCTCCGGAACACCCGGCCCTCCCAAGGTGCTGGCGACCTATTTCTGGTAGCGGAGCGGAGAATATCTCTAAGGCGTTCTCCGCGCTTATCTCTGAGCCTCAGCGTCGCAGGGCTCGCCGCCTACTTCGACTCCAACTCCTTCAGCAGCCGTTGGGCGAGGTCTCGTAGATTCGGGTCGCTGCTCTTCAAAGCCAGCCGAAGGTGCTGCGCCGCGGCAACCTTGTCGCCTTTGTTGGCATCACGCCGCCCGAGGGCGAAAAAGGGGTGAGGATCAAGGCTGCCGGCGTCTTGGTAACTTGGGTTCAAGTAGTGGGTCAGTTTGAATTCTCCGCCGCCTTCGCCTCGCGCTCCTCAACGAGTTTCACGATGTCGCTCCTCTGCGGGGCATGGTCCTGCTAGAATGCACCAAATGGAAGGACGGTGTGGAAAAGCTTGCGCACGTCAGGCTGACACTGGCTTCCCCCAAGCGTCCATCCTTCAAAGGAACTGCGATCATGGATCATAAGAAGACGTCGAATCACCACGGGCGCCTCAACCGGCGATCGTTCCTCGACGCCGCTGGTAGGCTCGCCGGCGGCGGGTTGGCCGTCGGCGCCATCTTCGAGACGATACGGCCCAGTTCCGCCTGGGGCCAGCAGCCGGCGAAGGAGACACACCCGAGTTCCGCCCGCGTTGTGGATCGGCTCAAGACCCGCCTCTCGTTTCAGATTTCGGTCGATGTGGGGACCTTGGATCTGGGTCTGACGGTCGCCAGTGCGGCGCTGGCGGGTGGAGTCGACATCGTCGAAATGGGGACGCCGCTGCTCAAGACCCAGGGCGTTTCGAACGTCGTGCCCGCCTTCCGCAAGCGGTTTCCCGACGCTCTCCTGCTGGCAGACATGAAGACCATGGACGGCGGTGGCGGCGAGGCGCGCAGCGTCTACGCCGGCGGCGGCAACATCTTTGATTTCCTCGCTCTCGCCGGCGTGGATACGGCGAAGTCGATCTGCGCCGTGCGCGATGAGTTCAGGCGCGCGGGCTCCGAATTGCCGCGACTTGTCTTTTCCGACATCATGGTGCCGCACCAGGGCCCCGCCGCGCAGGCAGGCGAGGTCGCGCTTCGGATGGTCGAGGCCGGCGTCGACGCGGTCGGTATCCACCTGCAGTCCGACGCGCGGCGCGCAAACCCGAAACTCATCGAGGACGACTATCTCGGTGATGTGGCTCGCGCCGTCTTCGAACGGATCGGCAAGGCCGCCCCGGTGCAGGTGGTCGGCGGCCTCAGCATCGCACAGGCAAAGAGCCTCGCCAAGGCGGGCCTGCGCTGCCTTCGTGATCAGCGGCAATATGGGCCTGCCGGACGGCAATGCCCGCTACAACCTGCCACCGGCCGAGATCCAGCGCTTGGTCGCCGGTTTCATCGCCGAGGTCTCGGGCGGGTAGTGCGTCAGTTCAAACTGACCCACTACCTGGGTTCAGAAAAGTCATTGCGGCGCGCGAGGATCCTGCCATCTCGGACTTCTGCCGCTCGCGGAGCCAGACGGCGTTGGGGGAAGTTTGGTCTGACCTTCGGGAGTGTGATCGCCCATTCGGAGATTGGCCGGCGTTCTGGGAAATCGGGGACAAGGCCACATCCCACCGATTGTCCCCTCACCATAACTATCGTGCACTGGCCCGATTCTGCAGGCCCGTCTCGGCATTTCCCCAGGCAATATTGCCGCGGCCTGAGCGGTTAAAAGACAGCATTGATGCTAGGCGTCTTGCATGTCCCGGCCGTGATTGGCCGGAGCGCCAACCCATGAACGGCTCCCTGAAATCCCAATTTCAAGCCCCGCGAAAAACGCGGTCACAAGACTTGCAAAAAAATCCGCCTCAATCCCCACAACCACTTACAGCGATTTCCTGCAACTTACGCCCGGTTTCCATTCCGCCCCTCTGTAGACTCGAATTGGGTTTAAGAGAGATCCCAAAAGTATGACGTTCTATCCACGCGCTCGCAAAAAGAAACCGCCAGCCAGGAAGTATAAGTACCCTGTCCTTTTCCAGGTCCGGGATGTCGAAAACGACCTTTGGGATGTGCGCGATATCCGCGCCACCAGGCACGGTTTCGATGTACTATACGGTTCCCCCGTTTATCGCCTCTCCAACCAACGCAACGGTCCGTCTCTCATAGTAACCAAAGAGCTCTTCGCTCATTGGGAAGCCAACAAGACCAGGCGTGACGGCGTGCTATTTGACCTGCCTATCGGCCGTACCACGCTCAAGCGCGCGCGTCGCCGTTTCGGCTTTAACAATTATCAAGACCTGAGAGATTATTGGAACGAACATATCCACGAACTGGAAACCCTCTCCGCGCGTGAGTTCGCCGCCCGGCACAACCTGGATATCCGCTTTGTGCTCGGCTCGCGTCTCAGAGTCCTCGGCAAGCGCGCCCGCGATCTGAACTGGTGGCGCACCCCCGATACTCTCGACATCCTGCGATCTGACATCACCCTTAGAGAAATCGGCGAGAAACTCGGCATCGGAACCACCCATGCCAAACGATTGCGGGACCGCGCTCGCCTTGCTCCCGCGGCCTAGCCCAACTAACTAAATACTGAAATCGAGGTAATAACCATGTATCCGGAAAAGGAAGCTGCACCTACAACAGACGAAAAGCCCTGGTCCCAGAAACCACGCGACCGCCGCGCCCTCTCAGCGTACCGTCACGGCCTCACCGGCCAAATTATCCTATTAACCGACGCCGACCGCGTCGCCTACGAGAAACACTGCCAGGGCTATCATCTTTCCTTCGCGCCCAGAGGACCCGTGGAAGTCGATCTGGTGCAGGCCGTGGCCAATGACCGGTGGAGACTTAACCATGCGGTTTGCCTCGAAGCGGGAATCTTCGCCGAAGGCATCACTCAGCCCGACGAAGTCACTTCTGGGAACGCCGAAGTGGACACGGCCCTCGCGCAAGCCCGCGTCTGGATTTCCAAAGGCGGCAACCTGCAACTCCTCGGACTCTACGAAGGTCGCATCCAGCGCCGCTTCGAAAAGAACATGGCGCAGATCCGCATCCTCCAGGCCGATCGCAAGACATCCCTGGAGCAATTCCTCGAAGAAGCCGACCTCCTCTGCCAACTCGCGGAAAGCAAAGGGGAAGAGGCCGATCCGTCGCAATTCGTCACGCTCACCCGATTTGATTTTTCAGGTCCCGATGTCATTCGCCTGGTGACGCGCCGCCGAGCCCTTCGCGAGGCCCGAAAGAAGTTCCAAGACCCCCGCAAGCCGTCGAAAATCGCCGCATAACACGTGGCGCAGGCCTCCCGGCCTGCGCATGGGCGGTCGCAGGGCCTCAAAATAATCGCAAGTCCTCATCGATAAGCTCTTCGTACGACGGGCCTTCGGCCGGTCGAGCGCGCGAAGCGCGCTGGTTGTTGTCTACTGAATCACTGCTCGACGTGCATCGCCGGGACCGGTCTCCCTCGCCGCAAGGCCTACGGAGACACGGCCCATAGATCTTTGAAAATATAACTTGCTCTCGGCCCGGCCACCCGTATTTACATGACCGCGGGTGGCCTCCCGGCCGTGTAGGTTGAAGAATAAGCCCAAAGTGTAAGCAATCCCAGGCTACGGCCGGCCGCCTTGCGTCCGAATCCCCGCCGCCGCCACGCCCACGCCCGCCCCGCCTTCACAGCGGCGGCTTCGGCGGCTTCACCGGATTCCAAACCTCCGCGCCCTTCACCTTGACCGCGCGCCGAAACACCCGGCCTCCTTGCGTTGCATACATCCATTCGCCAGAGAACGCGATCGCGCCCACGCCTCCCGGTCCAGGCGCATTGAGAATGGCCGCCACCCGCCCATTCGCCTCGCACACCTGAATCCCCAGCGGCGTCGCAAAGTAAACCTGGCCCGAGGTATCCTCCATCGCGCCTGTTACGCCGCTCATCCATCCCGTTTCCGGCATCTCCAGCCGATAGAATGGCTCTCCGTTGATAAGCCCTCCATTCGCCGCAATCTGAAACGACCAACTAAATCGCGATTGCGCGTCGGTGACAATCAGCATCGCTTGGTCGGGCGAAAGCGCAAGCCCAGCTGGCGCGGCGATTTCGCCGCCGCTGTAGACCACGCGCAAGTTGCCATCGGGCGCGACGTAACCGATTGTCTTGCGGGCCGGATCGGTGAAGTAGAGCGCGCCCTTCGCCGTCGGGGCCAACCCCGCAACATCCACATTCTGGGCGATGGTCTTTTCGCCGGAACCCTCCGCGTCGTATGCTACGATGCGGCGGCGTCCAAACTGAAAAGCGTAAAGCCGTCCATCCGCTCCCACGGCGAGCGCTGCCGTGCCGCCGGAGTAGTCGCGAAACACTCCCACCTTGCCGTCCGGTGTAGCGCGATAGATACGGTTCGCCACTCCCTCGGCGAAGTAGACATTGCCATTACGATCCGCTGTCGGGCTCGCCACCGAACCGTACATGCCGCCTACCGTTTCCCACTGCTTGTCGGCCGAGACAATCGAGAAGACCTTACCGCGCGGATCCCACCCGGGTTGAGACATCGCCGCAGGTTCGTGCACTGTGATCGGCTGCGGATAATCGCGCCAGAGCCAGCGGAGTATATCGGGCATGATGGAGGCACCCTGCTGGCCGCTATGGCCTCCCTCGCCCATCTCCAGTTTGACGTCGTAGCCCGAATATTCCAGCGCCTCGAACATCACCTGATTGTTGATGGGCCAACTGCCGGCGTAGAATGTGCCGAATGGCTCAGCGGGCACGATGTGGTCCTTCTTGCCGTCCTGCATGAAAATCCGCAGCGGTTTGGGTTCGGTCTTGCGGATGAAAGCGGGCATCGCATCCGCGCCCTTCATCGAGACGAACGTTCCAATGAGGCTGATCACGCGGCGAAACTGGTCGGGCCGGTTCCACGCGGCCATGAACGCGGCCACGGCGCCCGTACTCGTCCCGGCGAGTCCTCGATCGTTCGGATCGCTCGACAGGTTGTACTTCTTGGCCACTTCAGGAATCACCTCGCCAATCAGAAAGCTGGCGAAGCGATCGCTCAACGAATCGTATTCGAAGACGCGCTCATACCGGTTCTGCGCGGCGTCCGAAACCGCCGGCAACACTCCCGGGTCGATGAAAATTCCGATCAGCGGTGGCAGTTCGTGGCGGGCGATCAGGTTATCGAACACCACCGGTACGCGCTGGCTGTTGCCGACGGGGCCGCTGCCATCCATATAGATCATGAAAGGCGTGGGCTTGCTCGCGTCATACTGCGCCGGGACATAAACCCAATACGTGTGCGGCGTGCCCGGATAAAACTTGCCCGGTTCCAATTGGTATTTGGTCACCGTTCCCTTGGGAACGCCGTCGCGCGGCTGGGAATCGGGGCCGAGCGGGTAGTCTTGCGCGCGCCCGCATGACGTAGCGAGCAGCAGGGCAAAGGCGAGGAATCGCATAGATGATTTTGAGCATACCCGAATCGCGCCCGGGAGATGATAGACTTGCTCCCAATGAGACACTCGCGAATGACGCTCTGCGTTGCGCTCGCATGCGCCGCACTTTATTTTCCCTTGCGCGTGGCCGCGCAGCGCGGCGCCAACAGCGCATTCCCCGGCGGAACCAACCCCGATGGATCGTTGCGGCCCACGCCGCCGGTGACCCGCCTCTTCTCGCAGGACGCTTACACCGAATATGCGCTTCTCGCGCCAGGCTCGGAACAGTTCCGCATTAAGTTCCTGCCCGAGGAGACCCGCGCCGGCGCAACGGAATTGGTGAACGCCACTCGCGGCGGCAGCGAGGGTTCGGATGTCGAGGTGTACGATCCGCGCACCGGCAAGCCGCTCCAGTTCACCTATCTGCCGGCAAAGAACGATCCCGAAACGCACGAGATTCGCGCCACGCTGCCCATCCCGGTGCCGCAGGGTGGAATCGGCCGCGTGCTGATATACAAGACGTACAAGGATGAGCGCACTTACATGATGCACGGCGAAGATATCGTCTGGGTACGCAGCCTGAGCGGTTACCGCCTCGGCGTGATCCTTCCGCTGGGCTTCGCGTTCATTTCGTCGAATGTGGCTGCGCAGCAAAGCGTAACCGAAGACGGAAGGCTGAAGCTTGCGTTCGCCAATCCCAGCGGCCAGAGTAACCCGGTGACGATCCACGCGCGCAAGACCGCCGCGGCCTTCGCCGCCACGCCGTATACCGATATGTTCTTCGACGATGTGAAGACGCTCTACGATCTCGACGCGCCTGAAACTCACAAGATCAAAGTCGAGCAGACTTATAGCGACTATCGCAAAGGCGAGACCGCGAAGCTGGATGCGTTGGGCTATCTATCGCTGCAAGATCTAAAGGTAATCGACCTCGATACCGCCAAGCCTTTCGATCTGGCCAAGACAAAGGGCGCCACCGTCGCGAAGCTCGAAGTGCCCATCACGGACCCCAAACAAAGCGCGCATATCCGCATCACGGGCACGTTACAGGATGCGAGTTACACCGAGAAGGGCGGCGAACTGGTCTTCGACCGCCCGCTGCACGGATTGCGCAACACCGTCCTGCTGCCGGCCGGATGGGAAGTGGAGGCCGTATCGCAATCGGGAACTGTTGGCGTGAATCAGGGCCGGGCGTTTGTGGCGCTTATCAATCTCAACGCCGAGAATGAATATCGAGTGACGATTCGCGCACGCAAGTCGGCGCGATAGGCCTCTGCCGTTGACAACGCCCCAGCCAGCGCGGTACAAAATCACATGCCAACCACTTCGCGGCGCGGATTCCTCGCAGCCAGTCTCGGCGCGGCCGCCGCTGCGCGATTTGCCGGCGCAACCGGCTCCTCGGAACTCTGCGCCCTGACGCTGAAGCAGGCGTCCGATAGCATCCGCTCCAAGAAAGTCTCCCCGGTCGAACTCACCGAGGCCTGCCTCGACCGCATCAAGACCTACAACCCCAAGATCAACGCCTGGATCACCGTCATGCGCGACAAAGCGCTGGCGCAGGCGAAGACGCTCGCCGAGGAACAGGCCGCCGGCAAACTGCGCAGCCCGCTGCACGGAATCCCCATCGGCGTCAAGGACAGCATCGACGCCGCTGGGCGTCCGCACCACCGCCGCCAGCGCGGTTTACGAATATCGCTTCCCATCCGAAGACGCCGAGGTGGTCCGCCGCCTGAAAGCGGCCGGCGCCGTGATCTGATCGGCAAGTGCAACATGCACGAATTCGACGCGGGCGCTTCCTCGGCCGTCAGCTACTGGGGACCGGTGCGCAATCCGTGGAATCTGGAGCGCGTCTCGGGCGGCCCATCCGGCGGATCGGCCGCCGCGGTCGCGATGGACAACTGCTTCGCGCGCGCTCGGCACCGATACCGGCGGCGGCATCCGCACGCCTGCGGCTTACTGCGGCGTGGTCGGGTTCAAGCCCACTTACGGCCGCGTGAGCCTGCGCGGCATCGTCCCCTTTGCCTGGTCGCTCGACCATTGCGGACCCATCGCGCGCACCGTCGAAGACGCCGCGATGCTGCTGCAGCAGATCGCCGGCTACGATCACCTGGATATCGATAGCGTCGACAAGCCCGTGCCGGATTATCGCCAGCGCCATCGGCGCCCGGTGGCGCAGTTCCGCATCGGAATCCCGGTGCAGTTTTACGATCATCTCGACGACGACGTCGCGCGCGCCGTCGATGATGCGATCGCCGTGCTGAATAAATTGACCAAGGGATCGCATGAAGTGTGCCTGCCTTCGTTGCTGCACGCGGCGTTGGCGCCGAGATCGCCGCTTATCACGAGAATCTGCGCGGCGTGAACGGCGGCGGCTATCGAAGCCAGCACGGCGCGCGCGTTTCCCGCCGCCGATACGCGCGCGACGCCGTCGATTACATCCGCGGCTGGCGCGATCTTGAAATGGTCCGCCGCACCGTGGATGAAGAGATTTTCCAGAAGCAGAGCGTCGATCTGCTGATCGCTCCGGCGTCCCGCCACGCGGTCCCCACGATCGAAGAGGAGTTGACGCAAGGCACGGGCGCGCCGGGTGGCGCAGGCGGCGGACGCGGCGGAGCGGGGGGCGCTGGAGGACGCGGCGGCGCAGCTGGCGGAGCGGCGGCCGGAGCAGCCGGCGGAGCCCCAGCGGCCAGGCGGCTGCGGCGCCAACGCACGCTCCGAACGCAGATCGATCCCGAAGAGAACACGCGCGCCTTCAACGCCTACGGGCTGCCGACGATCACGATTCCCGTGCGGATTCGCCAAGGACGGCCTGCCCATCGGCCTGCAGATCGCCGGCGCGCAGTGGGGCGAGATCAACGTGTTCGCGCTCGCGCACGCCTATCAGGAAGCCACCGAGTGGCACAAGAAGCGCCCGCCTCTGGAGCCGGATGCCAAGGTGCCCGTGCTTTCGAAGGCCGCATCAGAGCAGACGGGGGGATAACATGAGCGCCACTTCCCGCCGCGATTTTCTTTCCACAACCATTGCCGCTCTCGCCGCCGCGCGTCTCTGCCGCGCGGACGCCTCGAGCGACCTCACCGCTCTCACCCTCAAGAAGCCTCCGACCGCATCCACGCCAGGAAAGTCTCTCCGGTCGAACTCACGCGAGGCCTGCCTCGAACGCATCAAAACATTCAATCCGAAAATCGACGCTTGGATCACCGTCATGCGCGAGCAGGCGCTCGCGCAGGCTAGCGTGCTCGAAAAGGAACAGACCGTCGGGCGTTTCCGCGGGCCCCTGCACGGCATTCCGATCGGCCTCAAGGACAATATCGAAACCGCCGGCGTGCGCACCACCGCCGGCAGCAAGACGCTGGCCGGCAATATCCCCACCGAAGACGCAGAAGTCACTGCGCGCCTCAAGGCCGCGGGCGCGGTGATCGTGGGCAAGTGCAACATGCACATCTTCGCCAGCGGGGCCACCTCCGCCGTGAGTTACTTCGGTCCCGTGCGCAATCCCTGGAATCTGGAGATGATCGCGGGCGGATCGTCCGGTGGTTCTGCGGCTGCGGTGGCCATGGATAACTGCTACGCCGCGCTCGGCACCGATACTGGTGGCTCCATCCGCACTCCCTCCGCCATGTGCGGCGTCACGGGATTCAAGCCGACCTACGGACGCGTCAGCATCCGCGGCATCGTGCCGCTCACCTGGTCGCTCGATCACTGCGGCCCTATCGCGCGCACAGTCGAAGATACCGCCATGGTTCTGCAAGTCATCGCCGGCTACGACCGGCTCGATCTGCAGAGCATCGATTACCCCGTGCCCGATTATTCGATGGGCATCGGCGCGCGCGTTCGCCAGTTCCGCCTGGGTGTTCCGCCCATGTTCTATGACGGCCTGCAGGAGGACGTTGCCAACGCGCTTCAAGCCGCCGTCGCCGTGCTATCCAAGATGACCGAGGGAAGCAAAGAGATCGAGATGCCATCGATCCTCGAGACCGGCGCGAGCAGCGAAGGCGGCGTCTATAGCGAAACCCTCGGCCGCCAGTTCGAGATCGCGGGCCTGGGCGGCGAGGCCGGCGGACGTGGCGGCGCGCGGGCCGTCGATTACATTCGCGAATGGCGCAATCTGCGCCTGGTGCGCCGCAAAGTGGACGACGAAGTCTTTCAAAAGCAGCAGGTGGATTTCATCATCACCCCGACCATCCGCGAAGTGTCTTGGAGCATCGAAGAGGAACTCGGCCGCGGCGGCGGAGGGCGCGGGCGCAATCCGAAGCCCGGCAACACGCGTTCGCTGGATGATTACGGTCTGCCGAGCATCACCGTTCCCTGCGGTTTTTCCAAATCCGGCTTGCCCATCGGATTGCAGATCAGCGGCCCGAATCTGGCGGAGGTGAACGTGCTCGCGTTGGCGCACGCCTACCAGCAGGCTACCGATTGGCACAAGCGTAAACCGCCGCTTACGCCCGATGCGAAGGTTCCGCCGCTCTCAAAGGCCGCGGCGGCGCAGACCGGCGAAGCGGTCACTCGCTAAGCGTTTACGTCACCTCCTATTGCGCGGACGAAAGGTTCTCTAACCTTTTCGATACTGAGACGTCTCAATATCAAATCACTATGGCAAAACCCGACTCCCTCCAGGGCTCGCTCGATTTGCTCGTTCTCAAAATTCTGTCGCGGCGGCCGCATCTGCACGGTTACGCCATTATGTCCGCCATCAAGGAGTCGTCCGGCGACGTGCTTCGCGCCGATGAAGGCTCGCTCTATCCAGCCCTGCATCGGATGGAGCAAGACGGCTGGATTCGTGCCGAATGGGTCACGAAAGACACGGGTCGCCGAGCGCGCATCTATGAACTGACGGCGGCGGGTAAGAAGCAGCTTGCCAATGAGGAGTCTCGCTGGCATGCAGTCACCACCGCCGTAAATCGGGTATTGAGGACGGTCTGATATGTCGCTATGGCTGCGCATCGCAAATGTGTTTCGTCGGGACCGGTTGAACCGGGACATCGAAGAAGAACTGCAGTCGCACATCGCGGAAGCAATTACGGAGGGCCGGGAGCCTGTCGAAGCCCGCCTCGCGTTCGGCTCCGTCTTATCCCACCGCGAGAGCAGCCGCGATGTTCGGCTCATCCCTTGGCTCGAATCGTTGTGCGCCGATGCGGTTTTCGGCTGGCGGCAGCTTCTGAAGAGAAAGGTGACGTCGGCTGCCGCCATCCTTTCGCTCGCTCTCGCCATTGGGTCATGCGTCGCAGCCTTCCGGC
Organism: Bryobacterales bacterium; assembly: GCA_963763545.1. Lineage (GTDB taxonomy): Bacteria > Acidobacteriota > Terriglobia > Bryobacterales > Bryobacteraceae > PALSA-243. Next base: position 368,106 of record CAVXPE010000030.1, on the reverse strand, counting down.
TCATGGACGCTATGCTGTGGCGGCCGTTACCGATCGCCGCGCCTGAGCGCCTTTACGTTCTGTCCAGACAGTCCACCGGTCCGGACGGGAAAATCGTGACGGGCGACAATTTTGCCTATCCGATGTTCAGGCAAATGCGCGCCCTGGTAAAGAACGAGGCCGAATTGATCGCCGTCTCGAACGCCGACCGCATCGACCTTACCTATGGGTCGGATCAGGAAACCGAGAAGGCGTATCAACAGTATGTCTCGGGGTGGATGTTCCAGTCGTTCGGCATTCGCCCTGCGCTCGGGCGCGTATTCACGGAAAACGACGATCTCACCCCTGGCGCGCACCCCTACGCCGTCCTCTCTCACGATTATTGGAAGCGGCGTTTCGCAGAGGATCCGAAAGTGGTTGGGCGGACTTTCCGAACGGGCAATGAGATCTTTCAGATCGTCGGCGTAGCCGATGGACCCTTTACGGGCACCGAACCCGGTAAGGTGACCGATATCTTCGTTCCCACGATGATGATGAAGTTCAACGCGATCACCCGGTCGGACTACCGCTGGTTTCGGACCTTTTTCGAGCTGAAACCGGGCGTGAATGTGTCACCGGTTCGTGAGGAATTGCGGGCCGCATTTCGAGCGTTTCTGGAAGAGAGCGTAAAAGCTTACAGTGGCATCCCCAAACAGGAAAGGGATGGTTACCTTAGCCAGAGACTAATGGTGAATCCTGCGTCAGCCGGCGTTTCCGGGATGCAGAGAGAGTACGGAACGCCCCTTATCGTTCTCTGCGTTCTAGTGAGTTTGGTGCTTTTCATCTGCTGCGCAAACGTCGCCAACCTGATGACGGCCCAGGCGACGGCGCGGCAGCGTGAGATGGCCCTGCGAGTTTCGATCGGCGCCGGGCGATGGCGCCTCGTGCAATTGGTGCTCGTGGAGTGTTCCTGGCTCGCATTTTTTGCCTCTGGTATTGGCGCGTGCTTCGCCTGGTGGGCGACGCCATGGATCGTCGGGATGATCGGCACGCCCGCCAGTCCGGCCCGCTTGATTCTGCCGGCGGACTGGAGGGTGCTGGGTTTCGGCGTAGCCCTGGCGTTTGGTTGCGCCACTCTATTTGGGCTGGCGCCCGCCCTGCGTGCGTCAGGCGTTAAGCCCGCAAGTGTACTCAAAGGGGAAGACCCACATCTACGGTCCCGCATGATGCAACTGCTGATAGCCGCCCAGGTGGCCTTCTGTGTTCTCGTGATCTTCGTAGCCGGGCTGTTCATGGCAACATCCGGCCGTCTGTCGCATCAGCCTACAGGGTTCTCAGCCGAGCGGCTTCTCACCTTGGAGACGGTCACGGCACGGCCACAGCCGGCTTCATCCTGGGAGCAGGTTGCCGACCACCTCCGAACCTTGCCGGGAGTCGAAGCGGTGGCCATATGCGAGTGGCCACTGATGACCGGAGGAAGTTGGAATGGATTCATCTCGGTCAATGAAGTCTCACCGGGCCCCGTTGCGTCCTATTTTCTCAGTGTCTCGCCCGAATGGCGGGAGTTGATGAAGATTCCTTTGTTGCAAGGGGAAGACCTTCGCGCCAGTGACGCTTTGCCCGGATCTGCTCTGGTCAACGAGACATTCGCCAGACAATATTTTGGAACGATGAATCCGGTTGGGAGGTCGTTTGAAGCCGTCTCTAACGAGGGCCTCCGTGTCCGGCATCACGTTGTAGGGCTGGTTGGCGACGCTCGCTACAAGGATATGCGCGAGCCCATGCAGCCCACCGCATACTTCGCGTTCAGAACGAATTATGGCCGAGCGACATTTATGGTACGCACGGCCAAACAGAACCCGTTGGCGATGGCCTCCGTTCTGCGTTCCGGCGTGTGGGAGGCACGGGCCGGATTCCGTGTCAGTAATATCCTGACTCAGACAGCACTCATCGAACAGCATATGGGCCGCGAGCGGCTGATGGCAATGCTTGCGCTGTTCTTCGGAGTGGTGGCGCTGTCGCTCGCCGGCGTCGGTCTCTATGGCGTTCTCGACTATTCGGTACTCCAGCGGCGCCGTGAATTCGGTATCCGCATAGCTATCGGTGCGCAGGCCACCGACATCGGGCGGCGTGTAATCATGGACGTCCTCGCGGTGGTGCTGGCCGGATCGTTATTCGGAATCGGTTTAGGGGTGGCGACGGTACGATTCGTCGAAACACTGCTCTTCGAGGTTAAGGCCACGGATGTGGGCGTGCTTGCCCTGCCGACAGTGACAATTCTCGCAGTGGCGCTGCTGGCCGCACTGCCGGCGGTGATCAGGGCGGTTCGCATCGATCCGGTTACCATGCTCCGGTCGGAAATGTGACGAAGGTCCGCCGCTATCATCCGGACCTAAACCTGAGCTATCAGGAGATGGCCATGCATTACGGTGTGGGCGTGGCTCCGGCACAAATCGATATTTCCGCACACTCTTCTCGAAACAATCGTCATTTCTGCGGAGGTTACGAGTGAACTGTACGGTCCATCCTGCTCGGCCATTCCTACTGCTCCTCGTCTTGGCTGCCGTGCTCCCCGTCCAATCCCAGAAGACCGAGGGGAACTCATCGCCTCGTCTGTTCGACGTCGCCTCTATCAAGCGCAGCAAGCCGGGTGCAGTAATCCAGGACATGCGAATCACCTTTCCGCCTGGCCGGATGGAAGCAGTGGATATAACGCTGAGTGAAATGCTCTTGTCTTTTTCGGGATTCTCGGGCAAGGTCGAAGGCGGACCTAAATGGGTGGAGTCCGAGCGGTATGACGTTATCGCGAAGGCCGACGGCGAAATCACACCCGCCGAACGTGGGCCGATGTTGATGGCGCTCCTCCAAGATCGGTTTAAGCTTACCGTCCACCACGAGGCGAAAGAAGAGCCCGGAATCGCTTTGACAAAGGGAAAACAACTGCCGGATGTGAAACCCGCGAAAGATGGTCAACAGACGCTCGGCCGTTTAGACGACCACCGTCAAGTCATCTTCAGGAACGTCAGGATGTCCCAGTTCGCGGGCTATCTTCGTGGAATGTGGGGCACGCCTGTGGTAGACCGCACCGACATGGGCGGCAACTACGATTTTTCTCTCGATCCAGATAGCTTTGCCACCACTCCGGACGAGGCCTTTCGCGACCGTATCCGCTCGGCGGTTGAAGCGCTGGGTTTCAAACTGGAGCCGCAGAGAATCACCCGCGACATAACCGTTATCGACCACGTTGAACGGCCAACGGAAAACTAAAGGTCCCAAGGAAGTTAATGACGATTAGTGTGACCGCACTCGCGCTACCAGGTACCAGACGATCAGCGTGTTGACAACGGTAACCGCCAGCCTTGCAATTGTGAAATGCCGAGCCAGTTCGAAGATTTCAAGCGGGAGGAAGCCGCCAGTCGTGACGATCGTGAAATATTCTGCCCATCGCTTGCGAAGCAAAAGGCCGATACCTTCCGTTGCGAAAAGGCCCGCGTAAATCAAAGTGCCCACGCTCAGCTCCTTTAACTGCGCCGGCGTCAGGCGGAAGATCTTCGCCAGAAGTCCATGAATGAACCGATTGTCCGGGTCCACCCGGAGCACCTGCACCACATGCAGAGCCGTTCGCGCGAGATCCCTGTGTAGGAGCTTGATCGCGCCGACCGCAATGCCGAACAGGAGAACGGCCTTGAACAGCTTAAATATTCCTATGAGAACGATAATGAACGACGATTTCTTGGACGATTTGTTCGACGGCCGCCTCTTCGCAGATTTCGGGATAGCTGTCTGGCGCGCCACCATTCTATAGTAACTGCGCCGCAGTGTCGCTATTTCGGACCGAGCGATTTTGGCCTCCCGCGTTCGATCAGTTCCGTCGCCGCCAATCGCGGCGCCCTACGTCACGCGCCCAATCCCCGATTGACAACGCCTAGCCTATCCAATACCATCGTCCTAATCGTTATGAAACCTGCTTTACGAGCGTTATTCCTGCTCGCTCCGGCGACCTTCGTCTTTTTCGGAGCCGAGACCTACCAGAAGCCGCCAAAAGCGATCGAGGACATCCTCAACTCGCCAACCACTCCCACGCTTTCGCTGAGCCCCAACCGGGCTTATGCGCTGCAGGGCAGCCCCGTGCGCTATCCTCCCATCGCGGAACTGTCCGAGCCCATGTTGCGGCTCGCTGGCATCCGCATTAATCCCAAGACTAATGGGCTGCACAATGCGACATTCCAATCGAACCTGCTGCTGCGCAAGATTCCGGAGGGCACGGAGATCAAGATCACGCTGCCCGCGAATCCGAAGCTGGAGATCGGGCCGTGGAGCCCGGACGGCAGCCGTTTCGTCTTCACCAACTCGACGCAGGCCGGCATTGAGATATGGATTGGCGAAGCCGCCACGGGGCACGCACGCCGCGTGCCTAACGTGCACGTCAACGAAGTATTCGGCGGCAGGCGGCGGAGGCCGCGGCGGCGCTGCCGGAGGCGGCGGTGGCCCCGTGCAATGGATGGCCGACGGCAAGTCGTTGTTGGTACATGCGGTGCGCGCCAATCGCGGCGCCCCGCCGGTTGAGCCTACGGTGCCGGCCGGCCCCCACATCTCCGAGAGCATGGGCGGCGAAAAGGGCGCTCCCACTTATGAGGACCTGCTGCAGAACCCGCATGACGAAGATTTGTTCGAGTATTACGCCACTACGCAGCTCGCGGTCGTGGATAGCGGCACTGGCGCCATGTCAGCCCATCGGCAAGCCCGCGATGATCGAATCCGCGCGCATGTCGCCCGATGGCAAGTATTTCATCGTGAACTACATTCACAAGCCCTTCTCGTATTCGTATCCCGCACGGCAATTCCCCACCGAAATCGAAATCTGGGACCGTACCGGGAAAATGCTCAAGAAGGAAGCCAGCATTCCGATGGGCGGTACCGGACGCGGCGCGGGCGCGGCTGCGGCGGCAGCGGATGAAGAGAATCCCGTTTCCGCCGGCCCGCGCGGCCTGAACTTGGTTAATCACCGAGCCCTCCACGTTGATCTGGTTCGAAGGTAACGGCGGCGCCGGCGGCCGTGGCGGCCGCGGTGGACGCGGGCGTGGCGGCGCAGCAGCGAGCGCTGACGCAAACGCCACACCCGAGCCCGTTCACGAAAAAATCATGGCGCTGAAGCCCCCGTTTACCGGCGACGGGCAGAAGATCTACGAAGCCGACCAGCGTCTGGAAGGCTTCACCTTCACCGAAAACCTGCACACCGCGATCATCGGCGCGGCGGCTGGCGGACGTGGCGGCGGTGGTGGTGGCGGCGGCCGGGGCGCCGGGCGCGCGCAGACCGCGTACCTGATCGATTTCGCCAATCCGACGGAAGCGCCCGAAACCGCTCTGGACCAGCGGCCCGTCGCGCTATAACAATCCGGGCAGCCCCGTGGAGAAATCGCTTCCCAACGGTGGCCGCGTCGCCGTGCTGGATGGCGACAACATCTTCCTGCAGGGCACGGGTCCATCGCCAACCGGCGACCATCCCTTCTTGACTCGCTACAACCTTGCCACCAAGGAGACCAAGCCGCTGTTCAAGTGCGACGACGATCACTACGAAGCAGTCGAAGGACTCGCTTGACGCGCACGGGGATAAGTTCCTCACGCGCCGCGAGAGCCCAACCGAGCCGCCCAATTACTATGTGCGCACTTCCGCGGGGCAATTGACGGCGATAACCAATTATCCCGATCCGCAGCCCATCATGCGCAAGGTTCACAAGGAGCTTGTGACTTACAAGCGGCCCGATGGCGTGGATATGTCGTTCACGCTCTATCTGCCGCCCGATTACACGCCAGGGAAGCCCCTGCCGACCATTCTGTGGGCATATCCCTACGAATATGAGACGCGCCGACGCCGCCAGCGAAACGGCCACCAACGGCTCGCGCATGCGGTTCACTGAGATCGGCGGATACTCCGAAATCTTCTTCGCTCTCGATGGCTATGCGGTGCTCGACAACGCGTCGATGCCCATCGTCGGCCCGCGCGCCACGGTCAACGACCATTTCCTCGATCAGTTGCTGATGGACGCCAAAGCCGCCGTCGATAAGGCGGTCGAGATGGGCGTCACCGACCGCAACCGCGTCGGCGTGGGCGGCCACAGCTACGGCGCCTATATGACCGATAATCTTCTGGCGCACTCCGACCTCTTCAAAGCCGGAATCGCCGAGAGCGGAGCGCCGAATCGCACCCTGACGCCGTTCGGCTTCCAGAACGAGCGGCGCACCATCTGGGACGACCCGGATCTCTACATCAAGATGTCGCCGTTCATGTTTGCCAATAAGATCAAGACCCCGCTGCTCCTGATCCACGGCGAAGCGGACGACAACACCGGCACCTTCCCCATCCAATCGGAGCGCATGTATGAAGCGGTCCGCGGCAATGGCGGAACGGTGCGCCTGGTCTTCCTGCCGGCCGAAGCCCATGGCTATCGCGCCAAGGAGACGATCGAGCATGTCAATTGGGAGAAGTTACGTTGGTTCGATAAGTGGGTGAAGGATCCTCCGCCGCCGAACCTGCGCGGAACACTACGACCAATAATAACGAGAAGAACGACAAGCAGTGATCGTTGGCCTTTCGCGGCGGCTGGCGCAGTTCTTGGCCGCCGCGACTTACTCCGATTTACCAGCCCCGGTTATTGAAGATACGAAGCGTGCCGTGCTGGATTGGCTTGGCTCTGCCTTGGCCGGTTTTCTTGAGCCTCCGGCGCGCATGGCGCGAGAAGCCACTGCTTCCATGGGCGAGGCAGCTGCGGCGGTTGCATTCAGGCATGGCGTGGCATCGCACATCCTGGAACTCGACGACATCCACAAAACCTCCACAGTCCACGCCGGCGCGCCTGTGATTTCCGCCGCGCTTGCTTCCGCCGAACGCGAACACTCCGATGGCCGCGCATTCCTGTTGGCGGTGGCGTTAGGCTACGAGGTCGCCTTGCGGGTCGGCGAGGCTGTCAATCCCAGCCACTACCGCTACTGGCACCCCACCGGCACGGCCGCGACGTTCGGCGCGGCAGCAGCAGCCGGCTCGCTGATGAAGTTAAACGCGGCGCAGATGCTCGACGCGCTCGGCTCAGCCGGAACGCAAGCCGCTGGCCTGTGGGAGTTCAACGCCGATGGCGCTATGAGCAAGCACCTGCATCCTGGAAAGGCCGCGATGAATGGCGTGCTGGCGGCGGATCTCGCGCGTGTTGGCTTTACTGGCGCGACTCGTATCCTGGAAGGCGAACGCGGCTTCTTTCGCGCCATGAGCGCCGCCTATGACGAAAGCCGCATCACCGATGGCCTGGGCGAGCGTTGGAAGATTTCCGAAAACTGCTACAAGCTGCACTCATGCTGCGGCCACACTCACACCGCGATTGATATTGCCCAGTGCCGCAGGCCTCCTGGCCTGCGGGAACCCTCTGACATTCGTAGCGTCGAGATCGAGACCTATGCCCCCGGCTATGAAATCGTAAAAGAGATGCGGCCCCAAACTCCTTATCAGGCTAAGTTCAGCATCGCGTACTGCGTAGCCGTAGCGCTCCTGGATGGCCACGCAGGTCTGGATCAGTTTACGCCGGAGCGAATGGCCGATCCAGCCATCGCTGCGTTGCTCGAACGCACCCGCGTAACCGTCGCCGACGATCTGACGGCAAAGTATCCCGCCGCGTGGCCGGCGCGTCTAACGATCACCCTCATGAACGGCGAGACCCTGCAGGGCGCCGCCGATTTCCCGCGCGGGAATCCGGAGAATCCGGTTTCCACTCAAGAGCTGGAAGACAAATTTCGCGGCCTAGTCGCTCCGCGATTCGGAATTGCTGCTGCTGGCCGCGCAATCGAAACCGTAGCGCATCTGGATAATCTCAGCAGCAAGATCGCTCTTTCAGACATCTTCCTCGGACCTGTGGGAAACAAATAGATGCAGGCGACGAACCTGCAACGGCTTCCAGTCGATACCCTGCGAACGGCCTCGAAGGGCAATGCCGCCGCATCGCTCAGAAGGCAAGCTTCAGCGCGAACTGCACCAGCCTCGGATTGTTCACGGTGTAGTTGATCGTGGCGAATGTGGAGGGCGAAGCCAAGTCGGCTCCGTATCCGTTGCCGCCGGGCGCGCCGAACTGCGGGATGGTTGAATAAATTGAAAAACTCCGCCCGGAAATCGAGCCGCATGCCTTCGCGGGGCACGAAGTGCTTAATGATGGAGAAGTCCGTGTTGACGAAATCCGGACCCGAGAGCGGCGTCCGGTTGGCGTTTCCGAGTTGGCCCGCCGCCGGCTGCGCGAAGCACGCGGGATTGAACCACTCGGACAGCGTCGGGTTGCTCAACACGGGATTGCAGATCTGATTCGGGCGGATCAGGCTTTGCACGTTGGTGTTCAACAAGCCCGCGCCGGACGTGTTGTTGCTGTCGACGACAAAGACCGGAAAGCCGGACGTGGCTTTTTCGATCACCGTCAGTTCCCAGCCTCCGACGATCGCGTTGGCGACGCCGTTGAGGTTGCCTCCCCATTTCTGGCCTTTGCCGAACGGCAGCTGATAAATAATGCTGGCGGTGAAACTCGTGATTCAGGTTGATCTGCGACAGGCCCCAATCGAGGTTTTGCCAGTTCGGAAGAGGGAAGTAAGTGGCCCCGATGATGCTTCCCAGGCCGTCGCTGAAGCCGGTGTCATACGCGCGCGAATAGGTATAGCCGATGAGCGCGTAAATGCCGTGCCGCGCGCTTTTGGTCTCGGCTTTGATCTGGAGTGAATTGTAGTGCGCGCGCCCGGCGTCGTAAATGCTGTCGATTTCGGAGAACGGGAACGCCGGATACGGCACGCCAAACGCCGCTCCGTTCAGGTCCGCATCCCAGCGTGTATCCGCGACCGTGCCGCAGGCGGTGGGCGAAGTCACGTTGATGTTGTTTCCGAACACCAGAATGTGGGAAGCGCGGGACCCCGCATAACCCGCCGTCAGCACGATCTGACCGGGCAGTTCCTGTTCCACGTTGACGTTGAACTGCTGAATTCTGCCCTGCTTGAAGTTCGTGTTCTGCGCGAGGATGGTTCCCGCGAAATCGGCCGGATTGGGCGGCGCGGAGAAGACCTGAAATCCCTGCGACATGTTGCCTCCGGCCTCGAACGACTCGGCGTAGTAAGGCGGATTCTGCCACAGCCCCTGTGCGCCCATGATTCCAGGAGGAATCGTGATAAATGGCATAGCCGCCGCGAACCACGGTGTTGCTCTTGCCGAACGGCTTCCACGCGACGCCGACGCGCGGTTCGAGCGCGGTCAGATCCATTTGAATGCCGGCGCTCGGACCGGCGTTCTGACCGGCGATCAGGAACTGCCCGTTGGCGGGATTGAAGTCCGCCATGCGGTTGCCGACTTCGCGTTTGAGGCGTCAGCAGCGCCCAGGCCAAGCCCAGATTCAGCGTGAGATTCTTGGTGACGCGCCAATCGTCCTGGACGAAGGGGCGGTAGAGTTTCCAGCGGCGGCCGGTGTTTCCGCCGCCGAACTCCTGGTCGTGCAGACCGATGGCCGTCCAGCCGGTCAGCAGGTCCGCCGCGGCATCGCCAGTGACCCCACCGGAGACCACCCAGAATCCGTTGGGGAAACCGACGGCCACAGTGTTCAATTGATTGGCGCGAATCGAGGCGCCGATTCGAATGTCGTGCTTGCCGCGCACCATGTCGAAGGAGTCGGAGAAGGTCCAGACATTGGTGCCGCCCACGAACGGCGTGTAACCGCGATCGCCCAGCGACCAATATGGGCTGGATAACTCGACCGAGGTCAGACCGCAGCTATTGCCTCCCAGGTTGGCGTTGGGGATGCCAATGACGTTTGCGTAGCAACTGGCGTTGCCTTGCGAGGTGATGTAGTCGAAGATCCGGTTAAAACCGAAGCTGATCTGATTGACGGTGTTCGGGGAAAAAATGTGAGTCTCGGAAATGGCGGCATTGCGCGCATGATTGGCGATGCTCTGGTTGCTGGCGAATGCGCCTTGTTCCGCGAAGCCGGGCGCGCCGCCGGGCACGTAGGATTGGGCCTGATCGTAGCTGAAGCGCGCGAAGAGACGTGTCTTTGGCGGAAAGGTTTTCATCCACGCGGAAATCGAACTTGCCTTCGTCGAGCTTCCGCACCGGCTGGCTCACGTAGTTATAACCGAGAGCGGGGTTGTTGGCGTTGGGCAGGGGATACAGGTTGATCAACTGCTGGCCGATCGGGCTGATGAGGCTTTTCGGGATGATGTTGCACGGCGTTCCCGCACGCCTGGCTTCCGTCGGCGGCGACCGGCAGAGGGTCGCCGCCGTTGCACATGAAGGGCGCGCCCGTGGGGAGACGGGATTCGTCAGCTGGATGGTGTTCGGTTGGCCGAATGCATCGTGGCTGAAGTCGCCGTTTCGCATGGCGGCGGTGGGCATGACGCCCGTAAACGGAGTGCCGTGGCGCTGATATTTCTCTTCGTAATCGGCAAAGAAGAACACTTTGTCCTTCTTGATCGGGCCGCCGACCGAGGCGCCGAACTGGTTGAGATTGAATTTTTCGGTGGACGCGGCGAAGAAGCTGCGCGCGTCGAGACTGGTGTTGCGCAGGAATTCGAAGACGCTTCCGTGGAACTGGTCGCTGCCCGATTTGGTGGTGACCAGAACCGTGGGACCGCCGCGCGTCCCCCACTCCGCGGAGTAATTGTAGGTGAGGACCTTGAACTCCTGGATCGAGTCGATCGAGGAGAGAATCGAGATGGCGCCGGAGGTTAATTCGTTGTTGTCGTTGCCGTCGAGCAGCCAATCGGTGCTGTTGGGGCGCGATCCGCCGACGGAAAGAGAAAAGGAACCGCGCGCGGAGGCTTCGCTGCTGGGGCCGCCATTAAAGAAGCTGTTGGGATTGGTTTCCTGCGTCACGCCCGGCGTAAGCGTGGCAAGCTGAACGAAGTCGCGGCCATTCAGAGGCAGATCGGCAACCTGCTGGGTTGTGATCACCTGGCCGAGAGTGGCATCGGCGGTCTGGACGGCTACCGGGGTCGCCGACACCTCAACGGTAGTTTGCACCGTGGCGGGGCTGAGCTTGAAATCCAATTCCCGATGCTCATCCACCTGCAGGCGGACGTCCTCAGCGACGGCGTTCTGAAAGCCTTTTTGTTCCACCTGGACTCTGTAAGTCGCCACGCCGAGCAGCGGAATGATGTACTCGCCCGCATCGTTGGCGGTGGCGGATCGCGTGAATCCCGTGGCGGGGCCGTGACGGTGACTTTCGCTCCCGGTATCGCGGCTCCACTGGCGTCTGCAACTATTCCGGAAAAGCTGCCGGTGGCCTGACCATAGAGGAGTTGTCCGGCGAAAAGCGTGAGGAAGCAAACAATGGCCGTGCCGACGGCGTGGAAGCGGCGCCCAGAAAAGAAGACAGGACCCGCCGCGAAAGACATGGAACGACCATTGTTTTCTCTCCGGTTTTTTATCGACGAAACTTCAAGGCCGCTGAACGACCGAGTTCAGTCTGAAATCCGGCGAGTGACCAGGAAAGCGGATTTAGGAGTAGTCTTGCCGCTTTTCATTAATTTGTCAAGGAAAACCGGTTCCTTGTAACAATGCCTCCGGAAGTCCCCGGGGCTTCCCGATTTGCCGCGTTCTTGGCGTTTTGCGTCTTGGCACGAGACTATAGTAAGCCCGCCATGACGGCGCGCCGATCAGTTTTGTCGCGGTTGCGGGAAATGCTTCGCGACGTCGTCGATCACCAGTACCCAGTCGTTGCCATCGCGCGGCCCTCCCGGCGGCGTGAATTCACGCTCTCCCTGGTTCGCGAACGTCCCGATCGATCGCGCCGAGCCGTCACGCGGGTTATACCAATTTGCTGTGACGCGGGCTCCCCTGATCGCGCCGAGGCGGATGCGGAACGGCTTGCCGGAGTAAGTGTACGCAAACAGGTAACTCGACCCTCGCGTGGCGATAACGTAGTCGTGCATCGTTCCGTTTTCACCGGCGACGCTGGTCAGATCGGGCGCCCGCTCGAAGTAAGGACGCGAGAGCATAAGGGCCTTCAGATGTTGCATCTGACCGGCTCCCGGATCGTTGATTGCATCGAACCAATACTCCTTGGCACCGTAGGCGGGCGCGCCATCGCCGGGCTTATAGAATTGCATCACGGCGTTGTCGCCATAAGTATGCCCCGCGGCGCCGGCGAATACCGACCAGTAGGCGTAGCGGCGCACATCGGCCGCGCTCCAATAGGGCTGCGTTGTATCGTGCAGGCCCTGGGGAATCCCCTCGTATGACGGCTCGCCGTCGATTACGGGCTTGATAGGCTTGCGCGCATAGTCGTCGCGCACATAGCGCCAGTTGTCCTCGCCATACTTGTGAGGCGAAGTCGTGTCCTGGTCGTACCGTTGATGGCCGGACTGAAAGAGGTTGAAATCGAGCCACCGCTCTTCGTGAAACCACATCGAAGACTGCATGCGGCCGAACGGATGAAACGTAATCAGGTGGCCTGGATCCTCGGTCTTCAACGTATTTCCCAGCAGATTCCAAACGGCCAAATTGTCGCCGCCGCGAATGTCTCCGCCGGCTACCCAGAAAATGTTGGGTTTGCTTTTGTAACGCCGCGCGAGAAAGGTTGCGTACGCGGCAACGTTGCCCTCATTCAATTGGCGTCCCTTCACCAGCGAACCCCATGCGGGAATCATGGCGAGATAAATACCTTTTTCCGCCGCTCGGTCTACCACCCAATCGATGTGGTCCCAATAGTCGTACTCTCCTGGCTTCGCAGGGTCGGCGCCTGGAGTGATCTTAGGTTTTGCGGGGTCGCCGGCGATCAGCGCGGGCACGCCGCTTGCCGACTTCATCGCCGGGCTGTGCAAGATGCTTACCTGGATCACCGTGAAGCCTTTGCTGCGTCGATCCTCCAGGTACTTCTCCGTCTCCGCGCGGTCGAGCTTGCTGAAGAGAAGCCACGCCGTATCGCCAAGCCAGAAAAACGGTTTTCCATCCTGGTAAGCAAAGAAATGTGGATTCGTCGAAACGACCACATGTTGCGGCGTGAGCGGCGCGGTGAACGATGCAATGGCCAGTGCCGCCGCGATTGCTACCGAGGGAGCCCTCACTTCCACAGTTCCCGCAAGTGCTTTCGATCCGCCTCCGACATTCCTGCATGTTTCCGTATATCGGCCCGCGCGTTCAACAGGCGGCGGTAGCGGCCGAAGTACTCCTCGATATCGCCGCCGAATTGAAAACTGTACATGATGTCGGCGAAGACGGCGGTGTGCTGCAAACCGAGCGCGTGTCCGGTCTCGTGCAGGCAGGTCAGGTAGAGAATAGCGTCGCGCAGCAAGATGTCGGCGCTGTTCGATTGCTCGGGCAGCACGTAGACTTCGGCTCCGCGGATGCCCTCCACTACAATCGGCCGCGCTTCACCGTAAAGTCCGCCGCTCCCGTTAGCCCAGAATACGCGGATCTGGGCGTTCGCCATCTTCGGAGCGGCTTCCAGATGCAACTCCCCGCCGGATGCGGCCTGCCAGGCTTCGAGCGCCCAGGCGGCAAGCTCGGGGTCGCCTTCGTGACAAGAGGAATCGCGCGCCGCGGCGCAAGGTTCCACCCAATACCGCAGGGTCGCGCCCGCGGCCGCGCCGGCGAGTAACAGAAGGATGAGAAGCCGCACTTACTTAAAGATGCTCTTCGGGATCATGCCGTGGATGCCCTTGGTTCCATCCACGGCCTGCGTGACATTGAAATCGACAGCCACGCTGCAAAGCGCGTAGGCGTCTTCGCGCGTCATGTGTTTCTCCGTCACCAGGAAATCGATGGCGTCGCGCACCGCGAAGATCATCGCCTGGTTCAAATCCGGATCGAGGCCCATGGCGATCCAGTGCGTGGGCGTTTCGCCGCGCGGCCCTTTCAGGTGCATGTCCTTGCGCACGATGAATTGGAACGTGCCGATCAGCGAGGTCTCCATCGCGGTGATGTCCACCTCGCCATTGCCCTGGCCGGCATGGCCATCGCCCACTTCGAACAGCGCGCCGGGGACGAAGACCGGAATGAACAGCTTGGTTCCGGCCACCAGATCTTTGTTATCCATGTTGCCGGCGTATTCGCCCGGCGGCCCGCTGTTGACGCGGCCCTTGGCGGCGGTCGGGCGCCACGCCCATGCTGCCGAAAAACGGATGCAGCGGAATCTCGATGTTATCGGCGAATTTGGCCACCATGCGCTGCTTATCGAGCGGGATGATCTTGGTCTGCCCGTGCTGGAAATCGGTTGCGCGGCAGCACGCCGCGCTGCGGGCTGAAGCCGTTCGAGGCGTACGGCACCGACAGCTCGATCTTCTGGATGCGCACTTCCAGCGTGTCGCCCGGCTCGGCGCCTTCGATGAAGATTGGGCCGGTGAGTATATGGCCGCCGGGACCCTTCTTGTCGCCTTCACCTGCGCGTAAATGTCTTTCAGTTCCTGCTGGATGTCCTCAGGCTTCACGCCGGCGCGCGCCAGCTGACGTCGGGCTCCGTGTGGTCATCGTCTGAATCGTGACCGTGTCGCCCGATTTGATCCGCAAGGCGGGCTTCGCCTCCGACCAGTAGTATCCCTAGACCACCGTGGAGGGCGACGCCTTCAATGTGTAGTCGGCGGCATGAGCCGCCGCAACGGTTGCGAGCACTGCAAAGATCGGCTTCATATTATCCAGAAATTCTAGCAGGCGCGGGCGAGGGTTGGACGGCGAGGAATGCGGTCTCTATGGCAAGGCGACAATTAGCAGGACGATCTGTAGCCTTTACTTTACCGCTACCGTTCAATGGTTGGCTTGCGCTAAAATCCACACATCATGCCGCAAGCGATCGATCCGCCCTCTCGCCGCGAGTTTCTAACGGCGGGGCTCGCCGCCAGCCTGTTGCCGATTGCCGTCCCCGTTCCAGCCGAAGCCGCGCCGGGCGATCCGCTGTTGCACGTCGATTATCAGAAGCTCGTCTCGCGTGCCGATTTGACCTACGACAAGCCCGTCCCGCGCTCGGAAGAGGGTATTCCGATCGGCAACGGCCGCATGGGCACTCTCGTCTGGACAACCCCGACGCAACTCCGGTTCCAGATCAATCGCGTCGATGTTTACGGCAGCAACTGCGCCAGCAACAGCTTTTTCGAGCGCCATACCGATTACTGTGGCGGTTGCGCCTTTGTGGATATCGATTTCCACCCCGCAGCGCCGTTCCCCGAAACGGGATTCCGCCAGCATCTTTCCGTCTACGATGGCGCGCTGGCCGTCGATGGCTTCGGCGTCCGCGCTCGCCTCGTCGCATGGCCGGCGCAGGACGTGATCGCGATTCGCGTGGATGGCGCGCCCGCAACCGCGCTTCTGCGCATGTTGCGCTACGAGCCGAGAAACTTCTCGAATTTCGAAAAAGCGACAAGCTCGCATACGCAGGTAGTGCTGACACGCAGCCACAGCGCCGCCTCGCAACTCATCGTTAACGGCGACCGCATCGCGCTCACGCAGGAGTTCCGTGAAGGGGATTTCTGTTGCAAGTCGGCCGTCGCCATCGCCATCGAAGGGCGCGCGAACGGAGCCCAGTTCCTCAACGAAATCGAAGCCGGCGTGAACGCAGCCGGCAACGGGCCTTACACAATACTCATTGCGTCCGCGGCGACGTTCGATCCCCAAGAAGACATCGCGGCCGCGGCGTACCGTCAACTCGACGCTGCGCAGGCAAAGGGCTTCGCCGCTCTTGAGCGCGAGACCTCCGATTGGTGGCATGCTTTCTGGCGCCGCGGCTTCGTGCAACTCAGCAGCGCGGACGGCGCCGCGAATTACGTCGAGCAGAACTACACTTACTTTCTCTACTTAATGGCCGCCGCCTCGCGCGGCAAGTATCCGCCGAAATTCAACGGCATGATCTTCAACACCGCCGGCGATTTCCGTTCGTGGGGAGCGCAGCACTGGTTCGCTAATCTGAGCTGCTACTACGAAGCGCTCTTCGCCACAAACCGCTTCGAGCTGATGGACCCCATGTTCGACATGTATTTCGGCATGCTGCCCTCTTGCAGCGTGGCCGCGCGTCAGGAGTGGGGAAGCCAGGGCATGTACATTCCGGAGACCACTTACTTCGATGGTCTTGAGAAACTACCGGACGACCTGGCTGCGGAAATGCCGCTGCTCTACACTTTGCAAAAGCCCTGGGAACAGCGCTCGGCGCACTTCATGGAATTTGCGCAAACCAAACTGCCTCACAACAGCCGCTGGAACTGGATCGAAAGCGGGAGTTGGGTAAACGGTCGGTACGTGATCAAAGAGCGCGGTTTCGGTCCCTACGGCGCGGTCACCCACATCCTGGGCAGCAACGCCAAGATCGCCTACTGGTTCTGGCGGCGTTATGAGTTCACACGCGATCGCGAATGGCTCGAAAAGCGCGCTTACCCGATGCTGCGCGGCGCGGTGGAGTTCTACCGCAACTTCCCGAACACGAAAAAGGGCGCGGATGGAAAATATCACATCCATCGCGTGAACAGCAACGAAAGCGTCTATGGCGCGCGCGATACGGATGAGGACATCTCCGCCATGCACGGCGTCGCGGCCGCTCTTGTGCGCGCGGAGGCGTTTCTCAACGCCGAACCCGCTATGCGCCCGGTTTGGGCTGAGTTTCTGGCGAACCTCGCGCCGCTTCCGACCAGCGCCGATCCCGAAGCGCTCAAACCCGACACATACCAGGGTCCACGCGTCTTCGTCCGCGGCCTCAAGCCGGCAATCAAGCCCGCAGGCCTGCTGCCGGATTCCAACAGTCTGCCAATGTGGTTCTTCGACTTGTGCAACCTCGAGACGCGCGACCGCGAAACGGTCGAGATCGCCAACGCTACGCTCACCGCGTCGTTCCGCAACGGCGTAACCGCGCAGACGCCGGTTTCGGTACTTTCGAAAGTGGCCATCGCGGCCGCGGCTCTGGGACGCGCCGACGCCGTGCGGTTCCTGATTCCCAATCAAATGCGCGTGCTTACGCCCGAGCGCGGAACCTCTTATCTCAACGGCGCCGTGCTGGCGAATCGAATGACTCTCCGCGAAGGTCCGCAGGCGCTCGATGCCCAGCGCTTGGGGCGCGCCTCCGAAGCGCTGCACCTGGCGCTCTTGCAGAGCAACCCTCCGGCGCCGGGCGAAGATCCCATCCTGCACTTGTTTCCCGCTTGGCCAAAGGAATGGAGCGCCGACTTCACGCTGCTGGCGCGCGGTGCGTTCCTGGTGAGTTCGTCAATCCGCGATGGACGCGTGGCGTTTGTCGAACTGGAATCGCAGGCAGGCTCCGAGTGCCGCATGCGCAGTCCGTTCGAAGGAGCGGTCGCACTATATCGCGACGGAAAGAAATCGGAAACGCTGGAGGGTTCGCTTTTACGCTTCGCCACTCGCAAGGGCGAACGGATTGCGGTCTTACCCTCGAAGGTTCGTCTGGAGGATGTGGCCCGCGGCGTGCAACATTAGTAGTATGAAGAAGCGCAAGGAAACACCGCGGTCCTTCGGCGCGGTTTCACCCGAAGAAAAAGACTTAGGGCCTGAATCCGCCGGTCAATCGGGGGACACTCAGGGATTGTCCGACGTCGAAGAAGCAGGCCCGGAGAGCGTTGCGGAGCTTGTCGAGGAAGGGCAGGCGTTCGAGGCCCAAACCATCGAAAGCGTGGAAGATGCGCCTGACCCGGACGAGGCCGAAGTTCACACGAAGCAAGTCCCGGAAGACGACGTGCCCCTGGAATATTTGCATCAGGATTGAGTGTGAGAGATCGCGCGTGAGCGCAATTCCTTCACGGCCTCGAACCAATCCTCGTCGGAGGATCCTTCCGGACAGCCGCGGGCTTCCCAACGTTCATAGGCGAGAGCGGCGATATCGTCGTGTCCAAAGGTGGCTATTCCGTGACCAACTGTCGACTCATGGGCATGACGCTGAAGCTCCTGTTCGCGTTCGAACTCCTGACGCGAATGCTCACTCCCGCTCAGATGCTCCTGTTTGCCATGTAATTCGCCAGTTTCCTGCGAGTGCGCGGCGCCTTCGTGTAGTTCGGCGGCGCGTGGATGATTTTCGTAATGAGAACCGCGCTGATATCTTGAGGCCATGCCGATCCCGAGGGCACGAGATGGGCCAAAGTACGCGAGCACTCTTACACGGAGCGGCCAGTCAGTCCGAAATAAGCCGCGGCAGCGAGCATGTGGCGGTCGTTGGTCCACACGTCGCGTTCACCGATTTCGTGTGCCGTCGCCAGATGTACGGCATCGGCGGTTCGTATGAACAGATCGCTAGGGGCGGAAACCATCAAAGCACTCGTTCTTCGGAGTAGAGCTTCGTGGACGGGAATGAGGTTCCACAGTCCGTCTTCCACGTGCGCGGAAAAGCGCGCCGCTAGATTGAGCGCCTCTTTTGCCGATATAGCGCCTTCGCGCAGCCGCCGATGAATGACGGCGTGGAATTCGGCCAGAGCCCACAAAGACGAGTGGATAGTGTCCGCTTTCCGCACAAGTTCACGAAGCAGCGGAGATTCGGGTTCGTTGAAATAGAACTTCGCAATGTAGGATGTGTCCAGATACACGGCGGGATCTTATCGGTCGCGATCCTCTTCGATGATTCGCGCGCTGTCGTCCACTTGTGGCATTCGAGCCCAGATTTCCCGCATGCTATCGAAGATCCACGCTTTCCTGGCCGCGGGCATCCGCGGCGGACCGGTGATGGGGCGCAACTCCGCAACGGCTTCCCCGCGTTTTTCGATGACGATAATGCCGCCTTCGGCGGCTTCACGCACCAGCTCCGACGTGTGAATGTGGAGCTCGCGAATCGAGGTCTTCCTCATGTGCTACATTGTAGCACCGAGCCAATACGCGCGGCGTTCTTACGGCAGCGGAATGGGCACGCGGCGCTCGCGATCGCCCGCGCCGCTCCAGACCCAACGGCGGTCGCGCGCGCCATGCGTCTCCATTGACGTCAAAATCAACTCCGCTTCGAGGCCACGGTCTTTGAGGAATCCTGCGATGTGGCCGCGCGTCTCGGCCGCATCGCCCTCGGGATCGAGTACCACCAGCACCGAGGGCCCGCTGCCGCTCAGCGCTGCGCCGAGAACGCCCTTTTCCGACGAAAGCGATCGCAGCGGCGCGAGCAGGGGACAAAGCGGGCCGCGATACGGTTCGTGAATGCGATCGCGCAATGCGAGGCGGATCCAGTCGGCGCGCCCTTCGAGGAATGCTGCGGTCAGTAGCATGGAGCACTGCAGGTTGCTGACGGCGTCGGCGCGTGAATAGGTGGGCGGCAGAACCGAGCGCGCGTGTTCGGTGGAAAGCGGCGCTTCGGTGACGGCTACCAGCAGCGGCCACTCGGCGCGCACGCGTAATTTCACGGCGCCCTCGGAGTGCACCAGCGTAACTCCGCCCAACCAGCAGGCGGCGGCATTATCGCCATGGCGTTCGCGCTCGATTGCCTCGTTGAGAATCCGGTCGTCGCTCCATCCCAGGCCGCCAAAGTGGGCGGCGAGGGCGATGCCCGCCAGGCGCGCGGCGGCGGACGATCCCAAGCCTTTACCGATGGGGATTTCGTTATCCACCTCGATGGCCAGCGGCACGCATGTCTTGTCGCAATCGGCGAGAACCTCGGCGTAGGTTTCAAGCACGAGGTTGCGCTCCACGCATCCACAGATGGCGGCGTCGCGGCCGCTGGCTTCGATGGTGAACTCCCCCGCTTCCTTGGCGCGCACCGTGAAGTGCAGGCGCATGGCGATAGCGGCTGCGTCGAAAGCCGGTCCCAGATTCGCCGAGGTGGCCGGCAGAACGATCTCGATTGGCCTCGCCATGCTCCGCGCTTACGCCGCGCCCTCCGGCATGCCGCTTTCCAACATACGAACCACCGCGGCTGCGTCGGCCTCCATGGCAAGCGCGGGCTTGCGTTGCTCGAGCGTATATTCGGGATCCTTGAGACAGTGGCCGGTGAGGATGAGCACAACCGAATCCTCGCGGCGCACGAAACCGGAGCGCGTCAGCTTCTTCAATCCTGCGAGCGTGGCGGCGGAAGCAGGCTCGCACCCGATGCCTTCTACGCCGATTTCACCCTTCGCTTCGGCGATCTCGCCTTCGCTCACCTCTTCGCACGCGCCGCCAGTTTCGCGCAGAACGGCCACGGCCTTCTTCCACGACGCGGGGTTTCCGATGCGGATGGCAGTAGCGCGCGTCTCGGCTTTCACCGGCTCGATGCGCTCGCCGTGGAATTCCCGCATGCTGCGCACCAGCGGGTTCGCGCCAGCAGCTTGGATGATGGAGATGCGCGGGAGCCTCGCGATCAGGCCGAGCGCACGCATCTCGATGAAGCCTTTGCCGAGCGCCGAGGAGTTCGCCAGGTTGCCGCCGGGCACGATCACGTGATCGGGCGCCTGCCAATCGAGTTGCTCCATCAATTCGAACGCGGCCGTCTTTTGGCCTTCGAGGCGATATGGATTCATCGAATTGAGCAGATAGAGCGGATAGCTGCGGATGATTTCGAGCAGCACGTTCACGCAGCCGTCGAAATCGGTCTTGAGTTGCACCGTATGGGCGCCGTATTCGAGAGATTGCGCGAGTTTTCCCCAGGAGATTTTGCCATCGGGCAGCAGTACCAACGCGCGCATGCCGGCGCGAGCGGCATATGCCGCCATGGAGGCGGAGGTGTTGCCGGTGGAGGCGCAGCCCACCCATTGGAATCCCTTGGCCTTCGCCACCGATAGCGCGGCGGTCATGCCCGTATCCTTGAATGAGCCGGTCGGGTTCATGCCCTGGTGTTTGGCGAGAAGCGTATCGACGCCGGCGCTTTTGGCGCAACGCGGGAGGCTATAGACGGGCGTGTTGCCTTCGCGCAGGGTGACGGCATCGGCTGCGGATGGGAGGATAGGCAGCAACTCGCGGAAACGCCACACGCCGCTTTGATCGGCCGGGTCGAGCGAGGTCTTGCGTGCGCGCCAGAGGCTCTTGAGCGCCGTGGAATCACCCTCGGGCTTGGCGTAGACGACCTCGAGCAGATCGCCGCATTCGATACAGCGGAAGTCGCGCGCGGGTTCGGCAAGGATTACGCCGCATCCGATGCAGCGCAGCGCGGGCGACGAAAAAAATCCCGCGCCGTGAGTCGATGGTTCCAATTCGCTTGCCTGGTTCATGATCCCTTCGCAAAAAGAAAAAGCCCGCCCGCCGTTACCATCCGGCGAGCGGGCTTTTCAAAACCCCAGCTTCGGGAGCTTGCTACAAGGAGCCCCCGGACTCGCCGGAACGCACTGTGCATGTGCCTGTGAGTGCGCACGGGCGAGTAGCCGTTATCACAAACGCTAGGGTACAACCCCGCTGGGAGCATGTCAAACCCACAACGCGTCTAACCCGCCTGGCTAAACCGCCCGGGCGAAGAGGGCACAGAGGAACATTTGGCATCGCCCGTCGACTTGAAACGCGTACCATGTTGCGCCGCGAATATCCTGTGCGCACAGGATTCTTTTGCAGTGCGGCTGGGAGTATCAATCATAGAAGGGGGAAAAGGATGATACGAATCGTAACGATGAGCTTGCTGGTTCTGGCATCCGCGGCGTTGGCTGACGATTATGAACAGCGCTCCAAACTGATGGGTTCCTGGCAAATTGAAGCCACCGGCGCCAAAGAGGCATCGTCGTGGACCTTGCAGCAATTGCCCGATGGTATGCACATTGCTGGCTCCGACGCTGGCAAGACAGTGATTGAATTCGATTGCAAGATGGCGCAAGAATGCGACATCAAGGATTCCGGTCATCACGCTAAGGTGACCATGTATTTCAACGGAGCCAAGTTGGTGCAGAACGAAACCATTGGATCGCGCGTAATCCGGCGCCGCTTCACCGTCACCGGCGATGGCAACACGATGCAGTTGGAAGTGATTCCTATCGAGCCGGAAGGGAAGACCGAGACCATTACCTTCAAGCGCGTCTCGACGGAAGCGGCGAAACAGTAGCGGAGATTTTGCCAGACGCTCCCACGACGGTGCTTGCTTGGCGACTAACGGAGCGGTCTCATCCCTTCTGCGGCGGCGACGCCACAAACCGGTATCCAACGCCCCTCACCGTGAGAAGGCGCCGCGGCTTCGAAGGATCGTCCTCGATATACCGCCGCAAACGGACCATGAAATTGTCGATCGCGCGGGTGTCGGTATCTTCGCGCAGGCCCCAGACCTGTTCCAAGAGCGCCTTCCGGCTAACCGGCTCGCCTTCGTGCTGCACCATATAACGCAGGATGTTGGCCTCCATCAGCGTCAAGGGGAAAACTTGATCGCGGACGTGGATCTGCAGCAGATCGAAACGGATCGACGTGTCCCCAAACGTGAACGCCTGGCTCGATTCGGACCTTACCGCGCTCGCCGTTCCATTCCGCAACCACTCACGGCGGCGCAGCAGGCCGCGGATCCTGGCGATCAGAATCGCCAATTCGAAAGGCTTCGCCAGGTAATCGTCTGCGCCGGCGGCAAAGCCGCGCAAGACGTCGTCGGCATGTCCGCGGGCGGTCAACATGAGAGTGGGAACGAAATGCCCGGAGTTCCTCAATTCGGACATAACGCTAAAGCCGTCCTTGCCCGGCAGCATTACGTCCAAAACCATGAGGTCGAAGGCCGAAACGTCGCCCATCAGAAGTTCGAGCGCAGCCTCTCCGGTTTCCACCACTTGCACCAGGTAGCCTTCAGCTTCCAGATTGAAACGCAGGCCGTCGGCTATATGTTGTTCGTCTTCCACCACCAGAATCCGGCTCATTGGTCCACCGGAAGTTGCAAAGTGAATGTGCTGCCGTGTCCCAGCCCTTCGCTTTCCGCCCAAGCCCGCCCCCCGTGCCGCCTGGCCACTGAACGGACAATGTACAAGCCTAAACCGGTTCCTTTGACACGCGACGCCAGCACGCCCGGTACCCGATGAAAGCGCTTGAAGACCCGCTTCAATTCGCTGCTGGCTATCCCAGGACCCTGGTCGCGGACGCGGACCGCAACGTACTTTCCATCCACTCGATCAAGCTCCACGATGACTCTTACATTGTTGCCGGAGTACTTCACTGCGTTATCGATGAGATTGGCAACCGCCGCTCTCACCTCATCCAGGTCCGCCCGTATCGTCATCGGAGGGCCTGGATGGTATTGGAGCGATTCGGGCGGCAGACTGTGGAGCTCGCGCGCACGCAGGACGCAATCGGCCACTAGATCGTCGATCGCGACATGGACAAGATTGAGCTTACTCTTGCCGGAACCGATGCGGCCGGTCCGCAGAACCTGTTCGATGGTTGCCAGCAGCCGGTCGTTATCCGCCAGCATGATGCGGTAGAACTCCTGGCGTTTCGCTTCCTCTACCGGGCGCTTCTGCAGCGTTTCGAGATAGAGGCGAATCGAAGCCACTGGGGTCTTCAATTCATGTGTGACAGCATTGATGAAGGCGTCATGCTGCTCGTTGCGGCTGATTTCACGCACCAGGAATACGGTATTCAGCACTACGCCGCTAATGATCACTGCCAGGAGCAAGACTCCCAGGAACAGCAGGATGCCGGTGCGCCAGTTGAGCAGCACCCAGCCAATGTAGAGAAGAAGGGTGACTGAAATGAGGCCGACGCCTAAGGCAATGAAGAAAGCGGTGGATTTCCGCCGCCCGGCGACGACCATGCTTCCATCTTAATGCGCGGCGGAGCCCTTAGCCCGCCCGCACAAAAACCTTATGCTGCTTCGCGCTCCGCCGACGGGGTGGTGATGGAAGCCACCTGAACTTTCTTGATAATGCCCAGACTTCTCAGAAGCTTAATCTGGAGCCACGACTGATCGAACTCCCACCATGCCAACCCATGTCGAGCGGACGTCGGGTGCGCGTGGTGGTTATTGTGCCAGCCTTCGCCGAAAGTGAAGAGCGCGATGAACCAATTATTCCGTGAATCGTCACGCGTATTGAACCGGCGGCTGCCCCACATGTGGGTTGCGGAATTGATCAGCCACGTAGCGTGAAGGCCCACAACCACGCGCAGGCAGATGCCCCACAGCATCATGGGAAGACCGCCGATGGCAAGCAGCAACAATCCGAGTACGACCATCGGGACCCAGTGATAGTCGTTCAGGAGGATATAGAAGCGGTGTTTGGCCAAGTCGGGCGCATACTTCGACATGAGCTTCGTGTTGTTGTGGTTGGCCTCGCCGTAGAGGATCCAGCCGCAATGCGCCCAAAATCCGCCTTCCCGTGGCGAATGCGGATCGCCGGGCTGATCGGATTTCTGGTGGTGGACTCGATGTGTGGCGACCCAGAAAATCGGTCCGCCTTCCAAAGTCAACGCGCCGCACACCGCAAAGAAGTACTCGAGTACCAGCGGCGCCTGGTAGGACCGGTGCGTGTGCAGGCGGTGGTAGCCCATGCTGATGCCAAGACCGGTGCAAAACCACAGCAGAAAAAGCGCTACCGCAAAATCGCGCCAACTGAACATGAAGAGCGCGGCAATGGCGCCAATATGGAAAAGCACCATTACGATGGTGGTAATCCAATTCATTCCATGGCGCTTGGGGAGGCTTTCGACGGTCGCCTGAGATTCCGTATTTATCATTACCGTTTCAGGCTAACAGGATTTCGGCCTGTGCTTTGTAAGACTTATGTAATTTCGGCCGAGAAAAATACCCCTACGAAACAATAGCGTGGATCTGCCGCAGGCGTTCCCAAAACGCGCCGAGTTTGTCGAGGCGCAACGCATTAGGGCCATCCGATAGCGCCCGCTCCGGCGCCTCGTGCACCTCCACGAAAACGCCGTTGACGCCCGCCGCCACCGCCGCGCGCGCAAGCGTTTCGATGAACTGCGGCTGCCCGCCCGAAACGGCGCCCGCTCCGCCCGGCAACTGCACGCTGTGCGTTGCGTCGAAGACCACCGGCCATCCGGCGTCGCGCATGATCTTCAGGCCGCGCATATCGACGACAAGATTGTTGTAGCCGAACGACGAGCCGCGCTCCGTGAGAACCACTTTGCCGTTTCCGGTGGACGCCACCTTTTCCGCCGCGCGATGGATATCGTGCGGCGCCACGAACTGGCCCTTCTTGATGTTCACGATGCGTCCGGTTCGCCCGGCCGCGAGCAGCAGATCGGTCTGGCGGCAGAGGAAGGCGGGGATCTGCAGAATGTCTGCGCCCTCGGCCGCAATTTCGGCCTGCGCCGGCTCGTGGATATCCGTCAGCACGGTATATCCCTCGCGCCGCAACGCCTGCCAGGATGCGCACGCCTTCGCGCAGTCCGGGGCCGCGATAGGAATCGACGCTGGTGCGATTGGCTTTGTCGAATGAAGCCTTGAAGACGAACTTCGCGCCGCCAAGGACATCGCGAATCGCGCCCGCCATGAAATGAACGTGCTCCTCGCTCTCGATCACGCAGGGTCCGGCGATCAGCGCCAGCGGTTTACCGTTGGCGAAATCCGAGAAGGTCACGCCCGAAAAATCAGCGGGCACGCGAATATTGAGGCTCCCCAGCCTCTTCGGTTGCCGGCCTTCGCATCCGTTGTTCGTACGCCGCGCCGATGAACGCCGCGAAAAGCGGATGCGGCTCCATGGGCTTCGACTTGAATTCCGGATGGAACTGGCACCCAAGGAACCACGGATGTCCGGCAATCTCGCAGATCTCGACGTACGTGCCATCGGGCGTTTCGCCGGTGATGCGCAAGCCCGCGGCGCGCAACTGCTCTTCGTACTCGCGATTGAATTCGTAGCGATGGCGGTGGCGCTCGTGAATCTCGCGCGCGCCGTAGGCCTTCTGCGCGAAGCTGCCCTCGCTCAACCGGCAGGGCCAGCTTCCCAGACGCATGGTGCCGCCCAGCTCGTCTACGCCCTTCAATTCGCGCAGCTTGAAAATCACGCGATGCGGCGTGCCCGGGTTGAACTCCGTGGAATCGGCATCGTCCAGGCCCGCCACGTTGCGCGCGAACTCGATCACCAGCGTCTGCATCCCCAGGCAGATGCCGAAATAGGGCACCTTGCGCTCGCGCGCGTAGCGGATGGCATTGAGCATGCCATCGATGCCGCGCTTGCCGAAGCCGCCGGGCACCAGGATGCCGTCGTATCCGTCGAGTTGCCGCTCCCAATCCGGCCCCGCGATTCCCTCGGCCTCGATCCAGTGGATGCCGGCCTTCAACCCGTGCGCCGCCGCGCCGTGCAGCAGCGCTTCCTTCAGACTCTTGTAGGAATCCTCGTATTCGACGTACTTGCCGACGATGGCGATGGATACTTCGCCGCGCGGGTTCTGCATGCGCTCGAGCATGGCGATCCAGCGGCCCAACTCGCGCGGCCCCGCCTCGATTCCCAGCAGCCGCAGCACGATCTCGTCCACGCCTTCGGTGGCGAATTCCACCGGGACTTCGTAGACCGATTTGACGTCGCGCGCCGTCACCACGGCCTTCAGTTCCACGTCGCAGAACAGCGCGATCTTTTCCTTCATCTCCTGCGGCAGCGAGCGCTCCGAGCGGCACAACAGAATATCGGGCTGGATACCGATGGCGCGCAGTTCCTTCACGCTATGCTGCGTGGGCTTGGTCTTCAATTCCTGCGCGGCGGCGATCCACGGAACCAGGGTGACGTGGACGAAGATGGTGTTCTCGCGCCCTTGCTCGTGGCGCATCTGGCGGATGGCTTCGAGAAACGGCAGCGATTCGATATCGCCCACCGTGCCGCCGATCTCGGCGATCACCACGTCCACATCGCCCGCCACGCGCTTCATGGCGGCCTTGATTTCGTTGGTGACGTGCGGAATCACCTGTACCGTCTTGCCCAGGTAATCGCCGCGGCGCTCGCGGGCGAGAATCTGCTCGTAGATGCGGCCGGAAGTGAGGTTGTTGCTCTGCGTGAGCTTGGCGTGCGTGAAGCGTTCGTAGTGGCCCAGGTCGAGATCGGTCTCCGCGCCGTCGTCGGTGACGAAGACTTCGCCGTGCTGAAACGGGCTCATGGTTCCAGGATCCACGTTGAGATACGGATCGAACTTCTGACAAGTGACCCTCAGGCCGCGGCTTTCCAGCAGACAACCGATGGAAGCCGCGGCAATGCCTTTTCCCAAGGAGGAAACCACGCCGCCGGTTACGAATATATACTTAGCCATTCGAATCCTCCGTGGCCAAATCGCCCGCGCGGTCCGCGAAACCCGCGCCACTTAGTAAGTAAGACACTCTTTCCAGATCCTCCGGCGTATCCACGCCCCAACGATTCATACTCCGTCTCGACCACCCGGATGCGGTAACCGTTTTCCAGAGCCCGCAACTGCTCCAACCGTTCCGCCTGTTCCAAGCGGCCGACCGGCAGAGACGGAATAACTCAGCAGAAAATCGCGCCGGTAAACGTACATCCGATGTGCTTGTAGTAAGTGACTGCCCGCGCGGTCGCGATCATAGGGTATCGGACTGCGCGAAAAATAAATCGCGTCGCCCTCGGCGTTGGTGACCACCTTCACCACGTTCGGGTCTTGCGACCTCGCGCGGATCTTCGATCTTTTTCTTGAGCGTTGCCATCAGCGTGCCGGATTCGTGAACCAGCGGCAGGATGGCCGCATCGATGGCGGCAGGGTCGATAAGCGGCTCGTCGCCCTGAATATTTACTACGATTTCCGCGTTTTCGGCCGAGGCCACCTCGGCCACCCGGTCGGTACCGGAAAGATGGTCGGCGCGCGTCATCCGCACCGGGGCCCCGAACGCGCGAGCGGCGTCGAAAACGCGCTGGTCGTCGGTGGCAATAATCGTGCGGGTGAGGTAACGCGCCTGCGCGGCACGCTCAAAGACGTGCTGCAGCATGCTTTTGGAGGAAATGGGGCCAGTACTTTGCCGGGAAACCGTGAGGAGGCAAACCGGGCGGGAATCACGCCCAAGATTTTACGCGGCACACGCGATCATACCACAAAACCCCTATGCTAGACTTTGGAAAGAAAGGCTGGCCAGCCGCCCATGCTGCCGTCCTGTAGGAAGTTGTTTTATTTGAGCGCCTTTGGCGCGGCGCTGGTTTATTGCGGGCTTTCGCAGGATACCAGTCAGATTGCGATTACGCCGCGTGCCAAAACTGCGGTGAAAGAGGAACGGTCCTGCCCAAGGCCAATATTCGCGTCAACGCCACGCTGGTGTTGATCCCGGTTACGGTCACCGATCCGCTCAACCGCTTCGTGACCGGTCTCGATAAGGAAAACTTCAAGATCAGCGAAGATAAAGCGGAACAGACCATCACCGCATTTTCGAGCGAGGATGCGCCCCTCTCGGTCGGCGTGGTCTTCGATTGCAGCGGCAGCATGGGGGACAAGCTGGAAAAATCGCGCCAGGCGGTGGCCCAGTTCTTCAAGACCGCCAACCCCGAGGACGAATTTTTCCTGGTGCAATTCAACGACAACGCGCAGTTGATTCAGCCCTTCACGCATAATCTGGAGGAAATCCAGAACCATCTGACCTTCACCCAGTCCAAGGGCCGGACCGCGCTGCTCGACGCCATCTATATGGGACTGCACGAGATGAAGAAGGCCAAGAACGCGCGCAAGGCGCTGCTGATCATCTCCGACGGCGGCGACAATAATAGCCGTTACACCGAGACAGAAGTTAAGAACCTGGTGAAGGAAGCGGACGTCCAAATCTATGCGATCGGAATTTACGAAATGGGCGGGCGCGCGGCCGGACGCCGGAAGAGGCAACCGGTCCCGGGTTGCTGACGGAAGTGGCCGAGCAGACCGGCGGACGCATGTACGAGGCCGAAACATCAACGAACTGCCGGACATCGCGGCCAAAATCGGCATGGAACTGCGCAATCAATACGTTCTGGGATATTCGCCCACCAATCAAGAGCACGACGGCAAGTACCGCCACGTGCAGGTTAAGATTGTTCAACCGAGAGGTTTGCCGCCGCTCCGGGCATTCTGGAGAACGGGCTATTATGCTGCCCTCAATAAACGAGTTCTCACTCTCCGGCCTTGTCCTATGCCTGGCGGCCGCCACGGTATGGGCCCAGCAGAACGTCACTAAGCCGACGCCGCAATGCCCAAAACGCAGACGCCGCAGGACGACGGCGACTTGGCGAAGTTTACATCCGTGGTTCGGCGCGTGGTGTGCCATACCACGGTCGTGGATAAGAACGGCCATCTGGTAACCGATCTGCCCGAAATCCGCCTTTACGGTTTACGAGAACGGCAAGCCGCAGACCATCACCGGGTTCAAGCGCGAAGACGTGCCGGTCTCGCTGGGCCTGATTATCGACAACAGCGGCAGCATGCGCGAAAAGCGCAAGAAAGTGGAAAAGGCCGCGCTCGATCTGGTGCTGGCATCGAACAAAGACGACGA
Source organism: Bryobacterales bacterium (assembly GCA_963763545.1). Classification (GTDB taxonomy): domain Bacteria; phylum Acidobacteriota; class Terriglobia; order Bryobacterales; family Bryobacteraceae; genus PALSA-243. Next base: position 338,917 of record CAVXPE010000030.1, on the reverse strand, counting down.
GGTCTTCGTCGTCAACTTCAACGACACGCCTTATCTCGACCTGCCGCACGAAAAGGATTTCACCAACGATATCGAGGAAATGAAGGAAGCCTTGGCGCGCATCGATTCGCGCGGCGGCACCGCCATGCGCGACGCGCTTCGCGTGTCCATCGATCACTTGAAGGAAAAAGGAAAGCGCGACAAGAAGGTGCTGGTGGTGGTGACCGATGGCGTGGATAACGCGAGCATGATCAGCCTGGAGAATCTGGTGAAGGTTCGCAGCAGACCGGCGTGCTGATCTATGCCGTCGGCCTGCTGAGCGAAGAGGACCGCCGCGACGCCAAGAAGGCCCAGCGCGAATTGCAGGCCTTGGTCGAAGCTACCGGCGGCGAGGCCTTCTTTCCCGAAAGAGTTGACCGAAGTGGACGCATCGCGCAGGAAGTGGCGCGCGACATTCGCAACCAGTACACCATCGAGTATTCACCCGGAGATGCAGCGCTGGATGGCAAATACCGCCAGATCAAGATCGCGGTGAACGCCCCTGGCCATCCTACGGTCCGCACGCGCAGCGGCTATTACGCCACGCCCGATCAGATCGACGCGAAGAGTTCCAAGTAACAGGCTCGATGCTCGTGATCCGTCTGCTTTGGCGCATGAGCCGCGGCTATCGCCTGCGTCCGTGGCGCAGCCCGTATCTGCGGTGGCGGATCGAGACATATTCCGGCGTTCATGCGGAATCCATCGGCTTTCGTGAGTTCTGGCGATTCGTATGGCGTTCGCGCCGCGAGTTCGTGCGCTATCTCCAGTGGGCTGCGGGAATGGCGGCGGGGCGAGGGGTAAGCCTCAGTCATAGGCCTTCTCGGACGTAACGCTTACCGCTGCTAGGCCGCTTGAGCAAGTGACTTTTCCAAAGGGAGCGTCAGCCACACCGTCGAACCCGGACTTGGCCGGTCGGTCAGTTCGATCGTTCCGCCCATCCGTTCCACCAGCCTGCGGCTGGTCGCTAGCGCTAGCGCGTCCCGGGCGGGTGCGTCAACGTCGGGAGAATCGACGGGGAAGAAGGGCTGGAGGAGGCCCTCCCAAAGTTCCGCCGCCACTTCGCTTCCACCGATTCCGATCCGCAAGTCAACCGCGTCGTCGTACTCGGCCACGAGTGAGACACGTACCACAACCTCCCCGCCCCGGCTGGAGCGAACTGCGATGCCGGAGAGGTGCGTTAAAATCTGGCCAAGCCGCTGGGCGTCCCCCCACAAGTGGTTCGGCACGCTTTCCCCGATCAGCGCGATTAGAGCTACGTTCCGTTCTATCGCCTGCATGGCGGGCAGCGCGGTGGCCCTTCCCATCAGCCCCCTGAGATCGAAATCGGCCATTTCTAGATTCAGTTCGCCGGCCTCCATCGCGAAGTAATTCAGAATCTCGTTAAGGGCGTCCAGCAGGCTTTCGCCATCACCCCGCACGGCTTCGGCGAGGTCGCGCTGCCTGTGGCTGGCCAGTTCGGTATCGAGCAGGAGACGCGTCGTCCCCAGGATTCCGTTCAACCCAGCGCGGATTTCGAGGCTCGTGCCCACCAGTAGGCGGCTCTTGGCTTTAGCGTCGTCTTCAGCCTCGCGGTGCGCCAAAGCAAGATCCTCGCTCAGCCGCGCCAGCATGTCAGCCTGCTCCTCGATCCGGCGGTGGGCCTGTTCGATCTCGCGGACGTGGCGCTCCCGTTCTTCGGCGATCTTTTTGCGCTCGGAGATGTCTCGGATGACTAATTGCACCGCCGGCTGGCCTTGCCACGAGACCAGACCGACTGCGAATTCGACATCCACAGCCGTGGCATCCATCCTAAACAGCCTGTCCTCGACCAGCGGCGGCGCGGTCCACCCCCGTTCCGCATCGGGCGGGCATTGGCTCGCTTGGTCCAGACCGCCGTGCGGTGCGAAGTCAAGCAGCGGCCGGCCCAGGACTGCGATCGCGCTCTCCGCGCCCAACAGGCCCGCCGCAGCGTGGTTCAGGAAGACAATGATGCCGTTCTGGCATACGCAGACTGCGTCTGGAGAGAGTTCCACCAGGGTCCGGTAGCGCTCTTCACTTTCCCGGAGCGCTTCTTGCGCGAGCTTTTTTTCCAAACGCACCCGCACTTCGCGCAGCTCGCGCTTCAGCGCGGGAACCAGCCGCGCCAGATGGTCTTTGGCGACGTAGTCATGGGCGCCGGCCTTCATTGCGGCTACAGCGGCGTCCTCCCCGATGGCGCCCGATACGATGAGGAACGGTACGTTCAAATTCCTGGCCCTCAACAGAGCCAGCGCCGCGGGGGCGCTGAAGCAGGGCATGGAATGATCTGAAAGGATGGCGTCCCAGGCCTGCCGGTCGAGCGCGGCCTGCATTTCCTCCTCGGTGTCGACTCGTTCCCAGATGGGTGCGAAGCCGCCTCGGGTCAATTGGAGAACCAGCAGTTCGGCATCATTCGGCGAATCCTCGACGAGCAGCACGCGCAGTGCGCTGTCCATCCCATCGTCTCGATCGCGACAAGGGCTCACGAAAGGTCTTATCGGCGCCTCGCGGCTATGCATTATGCCCCCCATTAAACATCAGCTCGAATCGAGCCGATATGCCTATCTGGAGGCGAACGGCGATGGTCAGCATCAAGAAGCATTTGAATGCGCAACAGTCGCGGGACGAACTGAACGAGGCCTTGCTGCGTTTTACCGTACTCGTGCTGGAGTCGATCCGGCTTCACGCAATCACCGGTGATGGGGCGGACCACGAGAAATTTCAGGCGGACATCCTGCGGTTGGAGGAGATCTTCGCCACTCCTCCCTCGCCTAACGAGGTATTGATTGCGGCCGGCGCGATAAGCAAAACGCTGGATGACTACGCCCACAGCAGTAGCCGATTCCTCAACCAGCAGAAACACGAACTCCAGACGATTGTTGCGGCGCTGACACAGACCCTGGGGACAGTGGCAAACGCAAGCGAACGGACGATCGGTCGCCTGGATGAAATCAAGAAACAACTGGAAAAAGCGGATGTCATCGAAGACATTCGGCGGCTCAAGGCTCGGTTGACGGAGTGCCTGGAGACGGTCCACGAGGAAAGCCTGCGGCAGCACGGCGAAGCGACGCGTGCAGTGAATCAATTGCAAGAAACAGCCGAAATCTGCGGAGCGCCTGGAGCCGGGCCGGGAACCGCGCCCGCGGCTGCCGGAGGAGGGGCGGGTCCAGCCGCCGTACCGAAGGACCGTCACCACGCCACACCAGCGACCGCACCTAGGCCGGTGGCGGCTGGCGCGAATGAGTCCGGCGGCGAATCGAGAGAGCGGGAAGCGGTAGAGAAGGTCCTGGCGACTGTGCTGACCCAAAGTGAAGAGGCCTGGGTCGGCTTGTTCAAGATCGAGCGTGCCAGCCTGCTTGTGTCCCGCTTTGGCCCTCCCGTGTTTGAGGAGGTTGTTACTTTTGTGCAGCAACGTTTGTCTGCTGGTCTCAACTCCCTCCGTCAGTACAGGTGGGATCAATCCGCCATCCTGGCGCTGTTACAATCCCACCAAGACATCAAACTGATTCGCAGAAAGATCAACGAGCTCTTCGCCGAGCGGCTCGTAATGAACTTCGATCTCGGAAAGCGGGAAGTGATGCTCCCAATCGGCTGCCAGTGGACGGTGTTGCCCTGCTTTCCACATCACTCGGCGCATGTACTGATCCAACAGATTGAGGCCTTTCTTAGTGAACGCAACGTGGCGGCCAGAAGGATTTGAGGATCCTCGAAACCGTGCCCTGGCTGTGGAGTCCGCGCGCAGGGGACGGCGCCCGCGGCGGTGTAGGCCAATGCCGCGACGAACCCGACGTGACTGACAGTTACAGCGCCGGCCAGTGCCGAGCGGCCGCTGGCGCAAACGCGGGGTTGGCCCGCTTGTCAGCGCGGGTGCACCATTTCGCGGCCACTGGCACGCGATTTCCGAGAACCTACTATTTTGAAGACACTCACTATAATGGCTGCTCTTGCCAGCCGATAACAGGGATAGGAAGACTTTGGATGCTATGCCGCATCTGAGAGAGCCGATGCTGTTATTTCGCGCTCGAATAAAGCCCCCTTTGGGAACAAAGAGGCTGTGCACCTTCTGGCATTCCGCGCCGAAAACGGCTCAGAGCATCGTCCCCACTCTGGCGCCGAAGTTGACTAACCATGTGAATAAGAACTCATAGCCGCAGGCCTGCCTATATGCTGACATTTCGAGACTACTCGATCACAAAAAAGCTATCGATAGTGAATTTGCTGATAAACATCCTGGTCATTGGCGCCGTTCTCTTCTTGGCGTGTTTGGTGATCGGCTCGTACGATCTCAACGCGTTCCGCGCCAACCTGATGCGCAATCTGTCGATTCAAAGCCAGATTATTGCCGCCAACAGCGCTTCCGCCTTGCGGCTCCACGATACAACTTCGGCGACAGTTATTCTTGCGACATTGAAGGCTTACCCTAGCATCCTGTCCGGCGTCATTTACACGCCTGCGGGTGAGCCTTTGGCGACGTATGCGCGTACCGCCAGAGGAAGCATCCCGCCGCCGGTTACGATGGCCGCCGGTCAAACCGAGAAACACTGGACCGCCGGCAAGGAATACACACAAATGCGCTCGGTCGTATTTCAGGGGAAGGTCATCGGTGCGGTTCTCCTCCAGGCCGATCTGAGGGCCACGAATGACCGAATGGGGCGGTACGCCGGTATTGTCGCGCTCGTATTGTTTTTCTCCTTGCCGGCGGCCTTTCTGCTACTGGTTGTGCTCCAGCGGGCGGCAACTCGTCCCATCCTGCAACTGGCGGAGACAGCGAGGATCGTCTCCAGGGAGAAGAACTATTCGGTTCGTGTGTCGGCAACCACCAGGAACGACGAGGCGGGCCTTCTGATTACCGCATTTAACGAGATGCTGGTCCAGATTCAGGAGCGGGACGCAGCTCTGCAAAAAGCGCTCGACCTTAATCGCAACATCCTCGACTCCTCCACAGAGTATTCAATTGTTGGAAAGGACCTCGACGGCAACATCCTGCTCTGGAACGAAGGAGCGCGGCGGCACTATGGTTACGAACCGGAGGAAGTAATCGGGAGGGCCAACGCGTCCATTCTGTATTCCCCGAGGATGTCGCCAAAGGCAAACCCAAGGAGGTCATGGATGCCGCATTGCGTGACGGCAAATGGAAGGGCACGCTCGAGCGGATTCGCGAGAGTGGTGAACGCTTCGTTGCCCGGGTGGTCGTCACGCCTCGCTGGGACGGCGCGGGAAAACCGATCGGCTTTCTTCTCATCTCGAGAGATGTATCCGAGGAGATTCGACTTACGGAAGAACTTCAAACATCGCATGCGGAGTTGGAGCGGCGCGGCGCACAACGGACGGCGGAGCTCGACGCCACCAATAAAGAACTGGAAGCGTTTACGTATTCGGTGGCTCATGATCTGCGTGCTCCGCTGCGCCATATTCAAGGCTTTGCGGATTTGCTGGCGGAGTCTCTTAGCCAACAACTTGAGCCTGACGCTAAGAAGTATCTGTCCCGTATCGGTCAAGGCACCCGATTCATGGGGAACCTGATCGAGGACTTATTAAGGCTTGCCCAAGTCAGCCGTCAGGAGCCGCGCCTCCAGGCGACTGGGCTCAATTCCGTGGTGCGGGAAGTCCTCCAGGACTTGAAGAACGAGACGGAGGACCGGGACATTCGTTGGGAGGTGGGCGATCTACCGTTTGTCGACTGCGACCCTGGACTGGTGAAACAAGTCTTTTACAATTTACTCTCCAACGCCGTCAAGTATACTCGCCCCCGAAAGCCAGCCGTAATTGGCATTGGCCAAACTTCGGTCGAAGGACAGCTAGTGACTTTTGTGCGCGACAACGGAGTGGGCTTTAACATGAAGTACTCTAACAAGCTGTTTGGCGTCTTTCAGCGCCTGCATCGCAAAGAAGATTTCGAGGGTACGGGCGTGGGACTGGCTACGGTACAACGAATCGTCCACAAGCATGGCGGGCGCATCTGGGCCGAGGCGGAGCTGGATAAGGGCGCCACCTTTTTTTTCAGCCTTGCAGCCTAGACGGATGGTAGTTGCCCGGGGAAAACCCCGCTAAGAAAAGGAAATGGAGATGACTGATCAAGTGATAGAGATTCTGGTGGTTGAGGACGACCCGCAGGACTTGGAAATGACGATGCTCGCGCTCAAGAGCGATCACGTAAAGAATCAAATTGAGGTGGCTCGGGACGGGGAGGAGGCCCTGGACTTTCTGTTTTGCCAAGGGCCTTACAGCGGCCGGTCGCTAGCCAATCCACCTCGTCTGATTCTGTTGGATTTGAAGTTACCCAAGATCGACGGGCTGGAAGTCCTACGGGAGATTAGAGCCAAGCCGGAGACGCGAGCTATTCCAGTAGTTGTATTAACGTCGTCCGCGGAACAGCGGGATATTGTCGAGACTTACAGACTCGGAGTTAATAGCTATATCCAGAAGCCAGTGGATTCGGCTCAGTTCCGAAAGACCGTTAATACGGTAGGATACTACTGGTTGGTGGTGAACCGGCCTCCCCCGGCGAACTAATTCGGAACGGAAGAAGCGCATTGAGTCCCACTGGGACAGGCAGTCTGCCCCGGGGTTACGCAACCTCGCGGACATACCTAGAATGCGACGGCCCGATTCAGATTTCGTAAAAAAACAGCTCAGTGATGGAAGAACGTCCCGTGGCTCATAGAGCCCGGCAGATCCGCGGCTGTCCGGCCGCGGATCCCTCCCAGAAATGCCGGCGAGCGCTTTGTTCACTGGGCCTGCAACAATCCCATTTTGGGAAGCGGGCTGGACCGCAAGCGGAATACTGTCCATCAGAGCTTTTAGCACTCCAAGTCCGTTTTACTGAAAACTTCAAATCGAGCAGCACAAGTCTCGATTGATGAAGCATATAACTCCAATCATGTCGAAAGAGCCGCCCTCCCAACTGTAGGTGGTCGATCCCCTCAAAATTCCTCTCTTGCGCCGATAAGAATCTCGTGACGGAGTTCGCAGCATGACCAGCCTTTCTGCTTTGATCCTCGAAGATTGGAAGCCGGATTTCGAGCTGGTCGCAAATCAACTGCGGTGTGCCGGTTTCGATGCCCGCTGCCACCAAGTAGATACCATGGCGGACTACATCATCCAGCTCGATGCGGCGCCAGACGTCATCCTGGCCGATTATGCGTTGCCCGGCTTTGATGCTCTGCATGCGTTGGAGTTATTGCAGGCGCGGGGATTGGACATCCCGTTCCTCGTGCTTACCGGCGTCGTCGATGAAGAGGCCCTGGTGGAGTGTATAGGGCGAGGGGCCGTCGACTATTTGCTCAAGGATCGGTTGGCACGGCTTGGCCCAGCAGTACATCGGGCCCTTCAAGAAAGCGAGGTGCGCCGGAGAAGAAGAGCCGCGGAAATAGAACTGGGCAAGAGTAACCGCCGGTTTCAATCTCTGGTTGAAACCACCGGTGCGATCCCTTGGGAAATGGACGCCGACACGGGCCGATTCACCTATGTGGGGACGCAGGCTGTGAAACTCCTTGGGTATCCCCTCGAAGAGTGGTATGGCGCCGGGTTCTGGGACACGCACGTCCATCCTGAAGACCGTGGAGCGCTACGTGCCCAGCCTTCAGAAAACTGCGAGCGCACCTGCCGCATGCGTACCCGGGAAGGCTCGATGGTTTACTTGCACTGCGCCATCAGTAAGCCCTGCCCGGACAGCAACGGTAATCATTTGTATGGATTCATGATGGACATCACCGAGATGAAATCCATGCAGGATTCGCTGGCGCGCCAAGCGGCGGCGCTAGCGATATCCAACGAGGAGTTAAAGCAGTTTGCCTACGCCGCGTCTCACGATCTCCAGGAGCCCCTCCGTATGGTGGCGTTTTACACGCAACTCTTGGCGAAACGCTATCGTGGGAAACTCGACTCCGATGCGGACGAGTTTATCGGCTACGCCCTCGAAGGGGCTACCCGAATGCGCGACTTGGTCAAGCACCTTCTCATTTACTCGCGCGTGAGTACCGGGAAACCCTCGATGACGCCTACCAACAGTGAGGAGGTTTTTCAGGAATGCCTTGCGAACCTGCGGCTGGCATTGAGCGAAAGCGGGGCAAGCGTGACTCACGATCCGCTGCCGCTGGTGAAGGGAGACTCTTCACAGCTCGGCCAGCTCTTCTAGAACTTGATCGGCAACGCCCTCAAGTTCCACGGCGAGAAGCCGCCGGTTATCCACGTTGCTGCCTCTGAGGGCGATTCGGAATGGCGTTTCTCAGTTCGGGACAATGGAATTGGCATAGAGGAGCAGTATTTCGAACAGATTTTCGTAATCTTTCAGCGCCTCCACGGGAGTGAGCAATACTCGGGCTCTGGGGTAGGTCTGGCCCTTTGCAAGCGCATACTGGAACACCACGGGGGACGGATTTGGGTGAATTCCGAACCGGGAATCGGAAGCGAATTTCATTTCACAATTCCTAAGGAACGCGAGTGCCACTTCTGATGCCGCAAGAAAAGCAGTTTCAAATCCTGTTGGTAGAAGATAACGCCGCCGATGTCCGCATGGTGGTTGAAAGCCTCAAAGGAGTGGTCCCGCCGCCCTCGCTGAGCGTCGTGTCAGACGGGCTGGAGGCCATCCGTTTTCTCAAGAAAAAAGGCGATTTTAAACAGGCGCCCAGGCCGGACTTGATCTTGCTCGATCTGAGGATGCCCAAGATCCCTGGCTTCTCAGTCCTCAACGAGATCAAGACAAATGCCGATTTGTCCGGCATTCCAGTGGTGGTCCAATCCTCCTCGGCGACGGAGACGGATGTCAAGCTAGCGCGGCGGCTTCATGCGGATCGCTACATGGTGAAAGTGGACAACATCGACGATCTCACCAAGTCCATGCAGGAATTAGTCGATTTCTGGATAAGACCCGTGAACATACTGCTGGTGGAGGACAATAAGGCGGATGTTCGCCTTTTGGCTTACAGCCTAAGTGTGTCCTCCCAGAGGCCAAAATCAGCGTGGCGGTAGACGGGGTGGAGGCGCTCCGGTTTCTGAAAAAGCAGAGCGATTTTTCAGCATCGCTCAGACCGGATCTGATCTTGCTGGATCTACGGCTTCCCAAAAAAGACGGCTTCCAAGTTTTGAGAGAGATTAAGGAGGATCCAGCTTTGTCCAGCATTCCCGTGGTAGTCCTGTCCTCCTCTACGGAGCAGGCGGATATCGATCGGGCGTACCACCTGCGTGCGAATTTACTATGTCGCCAAGGCATTTAATGTCGACGACTTGAAATGGGAAATGCAGTTTCTGGTTGAATTCTGGAGGACGATCGCCATGGCGCCGGAAGATGAACACAATGAAGAACAATGCTCAGGTCTGCTTTATCAAACCGTGTCGGGAGACGTCCCACGCGGTCCCGGAGTTGTTGGCACGTAGGCAGCAATATCCCAGACGTAAGAACTTGAATATCCTGCTCGTCGATGACAACCCCGTGGATGTTCGAATTGTCGCCGAGGGGCTCAAGGAAGCTCTGCCGGACGCCATGTTGAGCGTCGCCAAAGACGGCCTCGAAGCAATTAGCTTTCTGCACCAGGCGGGAAAGTATGCAAACGCGCCGAGACCGGACCTGATTCTTCTCGATCTGCGGCTTCCCAAGAAGAGCGGTTTTGAAGTTCTGCAAGAGATCAAGCAAGACCCAGTGCTGGCGACCATTCCGGTCGTCATCCACTCCTCCTCGGAGGAAATGGAGGACATCCGGAAAGCGTATAGCCTGTATGCAAATTGCTATATCACAAAGCCCGATACGCTCGACGAATTCAGTTGGACCATGCGGATTTTGGCCGATTTTTGGTTGACCGCGGTAAAACTTCCGGAAGGAGAGGACTGGAGGGCCATATGATCGACGCTCTGTCAATTGAAACAATCCGCTCGACGGCCGCCGTCGAGCGCGGGGATCTTTATGGACGGACTCTTGTCGCAAGGTTGACGAGTCGAGCTTCCTTTGGCACAGTATCGGCAATCCGTGGCCCATAATGGCCGCACGGCGCGGTCCTCTGCCCGCCGCCGATGACCTTATAATATAGACGTGTCGAAAGCCAAAGAGCTGGAACAGCGCCTTGAGCGCACCGAGCAGCAACTGCGGCTCTTCCAAAAGATCAGCCGATTCATGGTTCGCGACATGAGCCTGCCCGACGTGCTCAAGGGCGTGGTATCGCTCATCGTCGAATTCACCCAGTGCGATTCCTGCCTGATCTATCTCGAAGACGGCGGCGAGTTGGTTTTGTGCGCTTCCAACACCCCGCACACCGGAACCATCGGCAAGGTGCGCATGAAGACCGATGAAGGTCTCACCGGCTGGGTGGCGCGCGAGCGGCGCCTGGTGGCCATTTCGCGCGAAGCTTACAAGGATGTCCGCTTCAAAGGCTTCCGCGACCTGCCGGAAGACACCTTCGAGGCCTTTCTTTCCGCGCCGATTATCGCGCGCAACCGGGTGGTGGGCGTGATCAATGTGCAGCACCGCCAGCCGCACCAGCACACCGGCGGCGAAATGGAAGTGCTGACTACCGTGGGCGAGCAGATCGGCTGCGTGCTGATGCTCGCGCGCATGGGTTCGGCCGCGCTCGATTCGGCGAGCCACGTGGAACTGGCGCTCTCCGGCCGTTAGCCGCGCTCCAGCGATTATGGAATTGAAACTGGTCGCGCTCGAAATTCCCGAGAACGGCAACATCGTTCTTGGGCAATCGCACTTCATCAAGACGGCCGAGGATATCTACGAGGCCATCGTGAACACCGTGCCCCAAATGAAGTTCGGCGTGGCCTTCAACGAAGCTTCCGGCCCATGCCTCACGCGCGTCGAAGGCAACGACGAGGCGCTCAAGGCCATGGCGGCGCGCAATGCTTCGGCCCTCGCGGCGGGACATGTCTTCGTGGTCGCGATGCGCGAAGGTTATCCCATCAACGTACTGGGCCGCATCAAAGACGTGCCCGAAGTCTGCTCCATCTTTTGCGCCACCGCGAATCCGGTACAGGTGGTAGTCGCCGAAAGCGAGCAGGGCCGCGGCGTGCTGGGCGTAATCGATGGCGCGCCGCCCGCCGGCGTGGAAGGCGCCGAAGACGCTGGGAAGCGCCACCAGTTCCTGCGCATGATCGGCTACAAGCGCTAAGACCGGCGCTTTAGCCGCCGGTCCGACCAGCGCCTCGATCTTATCCGCCAATTGCCTCGAAGTATAGGGTTTATGCAGGAACCCCTGTACGTGCTTGCGGCTGAACCGGGCCGCCGCCTCACGCTGTCCGTAGCCGGTGGATACGATGACCTGCACGCCAGGTCGTGCCGCCACAATCAGATCGATCGCTTCCTCGCCACTCATCACCGGCATGGTGAGATCGAGCAGCACTATGGCGATCTCGGGATGCGCTTCCACCATTTGAATGGCTTCCAACCCATTCGTCGCCAACAGCACCCGGTAGCCGCGAATTTCGAGTGAAGCCTGCGCGATCCGCCGCACCATGCTTTCGTCATCAACCACTAGTACGGTGACCTTCTCGCTTTTCGCCGGTGCGGGCGTCACGGGAGGGGCCTTCACGGGCGCTTCGCACGGGAACGTGACGCGGAAAGTCGAGCCCTCGCCCACCCCGCTCGTTACCTGGATGGCAGCCTTGTGCCCGCGCGCAATGCCGGCCACAGCCGCCAGTCCAAGCCCGCGTCCAGTAAATTTGGTTGTGAAAAACGGGTCGAAGATGCGCGACTTGGTTTCGCCATCCATGCCGCATCCGTCGTCGGCAACCTCGAGATACGGACAGCCATCGGCATCGAGCCCGGTTGAAATCGTGATGCGCCCGGCCGCATCGCCTATGGCCTCGGTGGCGTTCACTACCAGATTCATCACCACCTGCTGCACTTGGTTCGCATCGGCCTCGACGGATGGCAGACCAGGCTCGAGGCGGAACTGCAGCACGATCTTCCTGGGAACGGCTGCCTCAATAAGCCCGCCCATGCCCCGCAACAGCGCGGAAAGGTCAACCTTTTGTAGGAAGTGCCGCCCCTTGCCGGCATACGCCAACAACTGGCGCGTAAGATCGGCTGCGCGCTGGCTGGCGGCAACCACATCCTGCAAGCGGCTGTGGAACGGATGGTCGCTCTCGAGATCGCCCAGCACCAGGCTTGCGTTGCCCATAATGCTCGTAAGCAAATTGTTGAAATCGTGCGCTACGCCAGCCGCGAGCGTTCCCACCGATTCGAACTTCTGCGCCTCGCGGAACTGTTCCTGTAATTGATGTTGTTCAGTTACATCGGAAACGATGTGCACCGCGCCCGCCGGCTGGCCGCCGTTTTCGAAAATCGGATCCACGACGATATTCAAGCGCCGCCCGTCGACCTCCAACTCCGCGTTCTCCCGCCGGCGGCTCCGCAGCGCCCGCATGAAGGGCTGGCGCTCCGCGAGGAGCGTGCCAAAGAGCGTAGTGCAGTCCGAACCAACCAAGGCCGATTTTTCCCGCCCGAACATCCGCGCCATGGCGTCGTTGACTTGCTGGATGCGGCCCTCCGCATCCACCAGCGCTACCCCGTCGTGGATTGCGTGAAACGTGATCTCCCATTCGCGCGCCGAGACCCGCGCCATCTCCTCGGCATGGCTGGCGCGTAGCACGGCTCGGATGGTCGCCAGCAATACCTCGGGATCGACCGGTTCGATGAGATATGCCTCGGCCCCGGTGTCCAATCCCTTCGCCAGGTCGGAACCCCTCGCATAGGATGCGGTGATGTGCATCACCGGAATGGCGCGTGTTTCAGACGCCAGTTTCAAACGGCGGCAAACCTCGAACCCCTTGATATCGGGAAGGTTAACGTCCAGCAAAACCAGATCGGGATGCAGGTCGCGGGCCATGCGCAACGCCTCTTCGCCATTCCCCGCCTCTCCCACCTCGAATCCGGCGAGTTCAAGCACGCGCGTAACCGCGTAGCGGCTGCCCTCATCGTCATCGACGTTGAGAATTCTCGGTTTACCGATCGTCATTGTGGGTTGTATCCTTCTGTGAGCGCCATACGCAAGCGTTCCGGACCGTCGGGCTGCGAGAGCAACTCTTTCGAGAGCACCCCGGCGACGCGTCCGTGGAGCGCCTCCAATTGCTCCCGCGTTAAGGCCTGTCCAGTCAGAATCACAACCGGAATCTCCCGGCTGACCGGGTCCGCATTCAACTCCTGCAGGACCTCGAAGCCGTTCATATGGGGCATATTCAAATCGAGGAGATAGCGCGCGGATGACGGCTTCGCGCCAGTTCAATCCCCGCCCGGCCGCTCGACGCTTCAATCGAGGAAAAGGAAGGACCCAGGGCTTGGCGAACCAAATAGCGCGAAACCTCTTCATCGTCGATCAACAGACACTGCCGGGTGGAGGTCCTCCGGCAGAGCCTCCGCCATCGGGTATTTCAGGGGAATCTCGGCGTAGAACGTCGAACCTTCGCCAAGCGTACTCTTTACCTTACGCTGCCTCCCAGCAACTCCGCCAATCCTTTGGCCAACGGCAGGCCCAAGCCCGTCCCGACCACCTTCTGCTGCATTGGCGTCTCGATCTGCGCGAACTCCTGGAAGATTGCATCGAGATTTCCCGGGCGCAATTCCGATTCCCGTATCGGATACGGAAAACATCACCGATTTGCCGGCGCTCTTCCGTCTCCGCAGCACCACTTGGATCTTTCCGCGCTCGGTGAACTTCAAAGCATTCGACACGAAATTGCGCAGGATCTGCGCCACCTTCGTTTCGTCGGTGTAGAGCTCCGGAATGCCGGGCGCTTCTACCCAGACCAAATCGACGTCCGTCGGTCCAGTGGACGGATGAAGCACGCCGCGCAACGGTCTGAGCACCCCTTGCAGTGCGGCGAAAAGCTCCGTCACTGTAAACCGCGTTGGCCTCACTATGCCCTTGCCGGCCTCGATACGCGCCAGATCGAGCAGTTCGTTCACCATCTCCAGCAGCGTTTCCGCCGATTTGCGGATGAACATCGCCTGCTTATGCTGCTCCGGCGAGAGCTTGCCATCGATCTCATCGGTGAGCAGGCGGCTAAGCGCCATGATGGAGGTCAGCGGCGTGCGGAACTCATGGCTCATGTGGGAGAGGAACCGCGATTTCATCTGATCGGCGCGCCGCAGCCCCTCGGCCTTCTCGTCGATCTCGGCATAAAGCGCCACCACCCCGCGATTGGTATGCTCCAGCTCCGCGTTGAGCCGCGCCAAATCCTCCTGGCGCGCCACCAGTTCTTCCATTACTCGCAGCAACTCGCGGTTTTCATGCCGCAATTCTTCCATCACTCCGTGCGACGGCGCTTTGGCAATCTCCGCCGTCACCTTCGCGACGTTGCGCGGGGCCGCGGGGGCTTTCGCAGTTAGCCGCTTTCGCAGTTCCACCACCGACCCTTGGTTCCCGTCGGACTCGATATTAAAACTCTCCATCAGCCGTTGCGCGCCCGCCAAAGCCATAGCGCCGGGCGAATCGCCGCCGAGCAGCTTCCTGAGTTCATGTTCGCCGCGCTTCTTGGAGGAAATCCGAATGGTGAACCATCGCGTATCGGTATTCAGGGTAAACTCGGCCGCTCCGCCGCCCGCGTGGGAAAACGCGTCGCGCGCCACTTCCGAAACCGCCGTGGCAATGCGCGTCTGCTCGTTCAAATCGTAGCCGAGCAAAGCGGCGATCTCGCGCGCCTTGCGCCGCACCGATACCACATCCTCTTCGGTTTGAATTGCCGCCGAATACAACTTGGAACTCATGCCTAACTTCTCTCGCGGATCGCCAGAACGGACGCGTCATCCCTCCCGCGCTTCCGGTCGCGGTAGATCACCGCGGAGATCAATGACGGATCGAGAGAAGCTAGTCCCTCATACTCATCCAGCGACCAGTGGGTTCCGATGCCATCCGAGTATATCAAGACAAGCGAGTCTGCCGGCCAGTCGTAGGTGAATTCCCGCACGGCTGCCATGTGATGTCCCACAATGCCCGGCATAGCGACGAAATTCTTGGAATGGCCGGGCGCGCTCAGCACGCCTAGAACGTTACCCACGCCCGAAAAATGGATTTGCCGTGACACAGGGTCCAATGCCGCCACCGAAACGGCCGCGCCGCGCGTGCCGCGCAACGCCAGGTGAATCTCATGGATCAGCTTCGCCGGCGTTTCCTCTTTGCTTTGCTGGAACGTTTCGATGGCGCGCGCGGCGCAATCCGCCGCCGTAGGTCCGTGACCCAATCCATCCGCCAACATCGCCAGCAGGGCGCGCCGGAACGGCGCATACGCATAGCCATCGCCGCACACCATCTCGCCCGCCAATGGCACGGCGATACCTCCTGTCACGAAAGCACCGCCTCCCTGAGTATCCTTGCCCCGCTTGCACAGCCGTGCCAGGATCGCCGTTCCCTTGCCGGGCCGGGTAAATACCTCGCACTGCGACAGCCGGCCTATCGCGCCGAGTCCGGAACCAGCGCTGCCAGCCGTCGAGTACCCGTCCTGGAAACAGCGCGCCACATCGTTCATTCCCGGTCCGCGATCCAACGCGATCGCTTCGACGCACGGCTGTCCCTCGAGTTCAACCTCGGTGATTAGCATCTCGCCGCCCTCGGCGTGCTTCCACAGGTTATTGGCGCACTCAGTGACTACAATCGTGACCCGCCCTACGTCCTCCTCACCGAAACCGAGAGATCTTGCCATGTCCGCCGCCGCCCGCCTCGCCTCGCCTACTTCATCCGCCCCGTTGACCGGAATCGAAACCGTACTCACGCCTTCCACCGCCTGAGCGCAATGCGCGTTCCGCTGCCGGGGGCGGAAGAGATCTCGAAGTCGTTCACCAGCCTCTTGGCGCCGCCCAGCCCAAGACCGAGGCCGTTACCCGTGGTGAATCCATCCTGCAGCGCCTTGTCAATATCGGCAATTCCGGGACCTTGATCTTCAAATACGATTTGAAGACATTTACGATCGCCACGATTCAAAATCTCCAATTCAGCCCATCCTCCCCCGCCATAGATCACGGTGTTCCGCGCGATCTCGCTCGCAGCGGTTACGATCTTGGTCTGATCCACCAGACTGAACCCCAGTTCCACCGCGCGCGAGCGTACGGCCTGACGAACCTTCACGACATCTTGGGTGTCGCTTAATGTGAGCCGTTCAGTCTTGGGCGACATTGCCGCCGTCCGATTCTTCGATTCCGTGTCCCGCAATAGTTCCATTCCGCGCTCCAGGCTCAGCGCGGTCCGCACGCCTTTCAAAGACAGCCCCAGTTCCACGAGGGTAATTGCGACGGAAGGCTGCATGCCGGCCACAACGGTGTCCGCGCCCAATAGCTTCGACATGCCGGCGATATTGCTGAGCATCCTTCCGATGAAGGAGTCCACCATCTCGAGCGCCGAGATGTCGATAATCACGCCACGGGCGCGGGTATCAGCGATTCTTGCTGTTAGATCCTCTTGCAGAGTTAGCGCCATGCGGTCGTGCATGTCTACCTGGATGGTTACCAGAAGAAGGCCGCCGATTTTGAGGATGGGAATTCGTTCCATGGGTTATCGGGCTTCCGCTTTCGTGACCGCCGGCCCAAACGGCTGAGCGCAATGCGGAAGGCATCGGCCAAAGTGGCACGGGTCGTAACGTCGCCCAATTCGACTCCGAGGTGCACAATCGTTTGCGCAATCTGCGGACGCACGCCGCTCACGATGCAGTCGGCGCCCATGAGCCGCGCCGCAGCGATCGTCTTGAGCAGGTATTGCGCCACCAGCGTATCTACCGTGGGCACGCCGGTGATATCGATAATTGCGATCGTCGATCCCGTCTGGACGATCTGTTGGAGCAGGCTTTCCATCACCACCTGGGTACGGCCGCTATCCAAGGTTCCTATCAGCGGCAGCGCCAGAACGCCATCCCAGAGTTGGATGACTGGCGTCGAAAGTTCGAGCATTTCCTGCTGTTGGCGCGAGATGACCTCGTCGCGTCCCTTGCTGTAAGCATCGAACGTCACCAACCCAAGCCCATCGATAATCTCCGTTACAGCCCAGGTATCATTAGCTATCGACGCGGCATCTTGGCCGTATTCCTTGCGCAGCCGTTCAAATAGAGGCCGCTTCAGTGAATAGACAAAAGTGGCGGTTTCCACCGGCGTGGATCCCTGCCGCGCCCGCGTCCGCGAGGTTCCGCTGAGCAGTTCGCGCGCGTTTTCCCACGCCGGGGTGGAAACTTCGGTTGAAGCCCCAGCCTCCAAAGCCGTGCGGATCGCGCTCAGCAGCGCCGCAGACTGTTGCTGCTGTTCCGCTTCATGGCCGCCCTTCCGCCGCGGCGACGGCCCGGCCTTCTGTTGGGCGATCCATTCCGCGAGTATTTCAGATTCGTGCTGCCGTAGGATTTCTAAGAGTTTCGTCGTCATGTAATAAACCAAAACAATGCGGTGAACTGTAGATGCTTACACGAATAGTCGAGTATGATACCCGCTCTTCTATCTGTCAAGACGGCCAAATAGACGATGATTCCCGGCTGTCGAACCTTCCTATCCGCCAACCCGGGCACGCCGCCCATCGTTTTCGCCATGCGCACTGCGCGCAGAATCGCTTGCGCCACCGCTTCGGCCGCGGCCGACCCGAGCGAATTGATGTTGGCCTGCGCCGCGCCTATCGATAGCGCGAATGTCGTGTCGCCGTCGGACGTCGTATTGACCGGATAGATGGCCCGCGCCACGCCCAGACTGGCGAATTGCGCCAGTTTTTGCGCCTGCACCTTGGTGAGCTTCGCGTTGGTCGCGACCACCGCCAGCGTTGTATTATGCGATCCACCCGGCGGCGCCAGCTCGATCATGGCGCGGTCGCTATCCACAAATTCGCGGCTCGCCCGCCGTCTTGCGCGCGCCCGCGACAATCTTTCCGGTCGCGGGATCGCGCACATCTCCCAGATGCGTTCACCGCCACCAGCGCCGCCATCAGAACGCCACCCGGCATCGTCACCGTGAACGAGCCGATGCCCGACTTCATCGCCTGCCCCATGCCGCGAATCTTGCCGACGGTGGCGCCGGTTCCGGCGCCTACGCAGCCTTCCGCCACCGCATCGGTCGAGGCCGCCGTAGCGGCGCTTCGCCCATCGCCATGGTCGGCCGTACGTTGCCCTTGCCGATGCCGAGATCGAACAGGATGGCGCCGGCCACGATGGGAATCGTGTGCCCGCCGAACTTCACGCCCGCGCCGCGGCGCTCCAGGTACCGCCGCACGCCCGATGCCGCTTCCAACCCGAATGCGCTGCCGCCCGCCAGCAGAATCCCGTGGATCGCCTCATCCTGGTGCAGCGGGTCGAGCGCCGGCGTATCCTCCGTACCGCTGGCCGAGCCGCGGATATCGACGCCCGCCCACCGCGCCCTTTCGCAGAGAATCGCCGTGCATCCGGTAATTGCGTCGAAGTCGGAAACGTGACCTACGCGAATGCCGGGAATATCCGTAAGACCCTTCATGCGCGAGGTGGGAACTGCCCTTATGGTAGCATCGGGGAAGCGGGGACCCGACCGATTTGCTCGACTTCCTGAAAGAGCCAGTTCTGGCGGTGCAAGATTTCTTCGTGCTCACCGGCCAGGCCCTGCGGAATATTTTCCGCCGGCCGCACTACGCCGACGATGTCTTCCTGCAGATGGATAACATCGGCGTCGGCAGCCTGCTGATCGTCGTCCTGACCGGATTTTTCAGCGGCGCCGTCATGGCGCTGCAGATGTCGCGCGCGCTCGCACCTATGGGCAAGTCGGCAAGACGGGAACGCTGGTTTCCATCACCCTGGTGCGCGAACTGGGCCCGGTGCTGACGGCTCTGATGGTGGCTGGGCGCAACGCTTCGGGCATCGCCAGCGAGCTTGGCTCGATGAAGGTCACCGAGCAGATCGACGCCATGCGCGCGCTGGGCACCGACCCCATGCAAAAGCTGGTCACGCCGCGTCTTGATCGCCACGTCGATCATGCTGCCGCTGCTGACCATCATCGCCGATTTCGTAGGCATGTTCGGCGGCTGGATCATCGCTCTGCTCTTTCTCAACCTCGGCTCGCGGCACTACTGGGACACCGCGTGGCACGCGCTCGAATGGAACGACGTCGCGCAGGGGCTGCTCAAGCCGCTCATGTTCGCCATCGTGATTTCGCTCATCGGGTGCTTCTACGGGCTTCGCACCACCGGCGGAACGCAAGGCGTGGGCCGCTCCACCACGCAGGCCATGGTCGCCGCAGCCGTGCTCATACTGGTGATCGACGTATTGATCACCAAAATCTTCGTTTGGGAGAGCGGTAGTTAATGGGTGATAGAACTACGTCGCCCGGCGGATCCATTCTCCGCTTCGAGAACGTCACCGTCTCCTTCGACGAGGTGGCGGCGTTGCGCGACATCTCGTTCGATACCGTGCGAAGGCGAATCGCGCGTGATCCTGGGCGCCGCCGGCAGCGGCAAAACCGTGCTGCTCAAGACCGCCATGGGTCTCATCAAGCCGGACATCCGGCAAAGTCTTCGCTTTTGGCAAGGACCTCACCACCATGCGCGAGCGCGAGCTGTTCGAGATCCGCAGCCGCATCGGGATGCTGTTCCAGGAAAGCGCCCTGTTCGATTCGCTGACCATCGAAGAGAACGTGGCCTATCCGCTGCTGAACCAATCGGTCGCTCAAGGTGCCGCGCGAACCAGGTGCATCCCAAGGTGGCGGAAGCGCTCGAATTCGTCGAACTCGGCGGCACGCTTGAAAAATTCCCCAGCGAGCTTTCGGGCGGCATGCGCCGCCGCGCCGCCATTGCGCGCGCGGTGGTAACCGAGCCGCCGCTGATTCTTTACGATTCGCCCACCGCCGGCCTCGACCCGATCACCGCGCATACCATCATCGCGCTGCTGATCAAGGAGCGCGATCAGAGCCACACCACTACTCTGGTGGTTACTCACCGCTATCAGGACGGCAACCTGATCGCGAATTTCCGCTACAATTCGGAACGAGGGGAGTTGGAGCCGGCGCGGGACGGGCGCCGGGCGGCGCTACAAGACCACTTTCATGGTGCTGCGCGAAGGCCGCCTGATTTTTGAGGGAGATCAGGACCAGCTGGAAGCTTCGCAGGACGACTACATTTCGAAGTTTGTGAAGCGGCGGATATAGAGGTATAGATACCATGCCGGATCCGAGGAAAGTGCGATGGTCGAAGTTAAGAGTAGGAATCGTCGGCGCCTCAGCGTTCATCATCCTCTTCGTTCTGGTCTTTCTGTTGACCAGCGCCAAAGGGATCTTCCAGCAATATGCCACGCTGCGCACTTACATGGACGATGCTTCGGGATTGGGCAATGGCACCGCCGTGCGTTTGAATGGCATCACTGTCGGCTACCTGGATAAGTTGCAGTTGACCGGTTCGCGCGACCCCAAACGAACGGTGGAATTCGTACATGAAAGTGCAGGCCTCCTTTCTGCCGCAAATACCGGTGGATTCCCACGTGGGGGTCGCCGCGGCCAATCTGCTGGGCGATAAGTTTCTCAACATCACCAAGGGATTGGCGTTGCAGCACGTAGTGGACGGCGCTGAACTAACCGCTCTTCAGGCCCAGGACATCCCCGAGATGATGGCCCAGATGAGCAACGTGCTCGATTCGTTCCAGAAGATCGTGGGCCGCGCGGACGCCCTGCTCGCCGGCGTGGAAGCCGGCCACGGCAATCTCGGGTTGTTCCTCAAGGACGACGAGTTATACCGCCGTCTGAACGCGATCGCCGCCGAAGGACAGCAGCTATTGGCCGACGTGCAAAAGGGTCACGGCACGCTCAGCAAGTTACTCTACGACGACACGCTTTACAACGATCTCGACAAGCCCATCAAACGCATCGATGCCATGCTGGCGGATTTACAATCGGGACAAGGCACCGCCGGCAAGTTGCTCAAAGATCCGGCGTTGTTCGACGACGCCAACCAGACGCTCGATCAGATCCGGCAACTGGTGGCCGATATCAACGCGGGCAAAGGCACCGCCGGCCATCTGTTGAAGGACCACGTGCTCGGCCAACGGCTCGACGATCTGGTCGCCAAGTTCAATACCACCGTCGATAAGATCAACTCCGGACAAGGCACCCTGGGCCAGCTCGTAACCAATCCGCAGCTTTACGACGCCCTTACCGGGGCCACGCGCGAGTTCCAGTCGCTTGCCAAAGATATGCGCGCCAATCCCAAGAAGTTCCTCACCATCCGGTTGCAGTTGTTTTGATGGGCAAACGCCAGTTAGTAATCAACGCCGACGATTTCGGTTTCACGCCTGATGTCAATGAAGGAATTATCGAAGCGCACCGCCGCGGCATTCTCACCGCGACCACTCTCATGGCCAATGGCGCCGCGTTTGACGACGCCATCGTCCGCGCGCGCGAAACGCCATCGCTCGATATCGGATGCCACTTAGTCCTGATAGGCGGAAAGTCGCTGCTAACCGGCCGCACTTACCCCGCAAGCGTCCCGCGATTGGTTAGCGCGCTCGCCCGCCGCGACATCCGGCCGTACGAGGAGCTTGCGCGCGCAAATTCAGAAGATCGTGGATGCCGGCATCCAGCCCACGCATCTCGATACGCACAAGCACACCCACCTCGCGCCCCCGGTGCTCGACGCCGTGGCGCGGCTTTCGGAGGAGTTCGGTATCCGCTGGGTGCGCCGTCCCTTCGATTTCCCGCTCAACACGCTGCGCGGCGCGGTTCCGATGCTGAAGCGCATGACCAGCGACGCGCTTGGCCTGCTGCGCTCACGCGTCCATCGCGTGCTCGAAAGTCACGGCTGCCGCACCACCGATCACTTCGCTGGTTTCCTGATCACCGGCCGCTTCCACGTAAAGGAACTTGTAGAACTGATTTCGATGCTGCCCGAAGGCAGCACTGAATTCATGTGCCATCCGGGCCGCTGCGGCGAGGCGTTGCGCGCCGCGCGCACGCGCTTGAAAGAAAGCCGCGAGCGGGAATTCGAAGCGCTGGTCGCACCCGAAGTGAAGGAAGCGCTAGTGCGGAATGGCGTGGAGTTAGTCAACTACGCCGGGATCGGCTGACACCTAACTAACAGCCCGTGACAGTCCAAAAACAGCGCTTGCTAATGTGCGCGATTCTGTAGATTCAGTACTTTACAGAGCCGCGACCGCAAGGGAGCGGTTTTTGACATACACTGCTAGCCAACCCAAGCGCTGAGAAACTCGAACCTGTCACGCATTTCTTCAGTCGATTTGGTCGCAGTCAAGTGCAAGAACGAAGTCAACCGGCGTCGTTGCGATTGATCATTTTCGCGTCGCGCGCCGTCAGAACATCGATCCCACGCGAGCGAAGCGCGTTGACCAAACGTCGGGCAAACGCATCCTCATCCAGGTAGAGTTTGATTTGCGACAGGGAGCTATTTACCGAAGCAGCTGCATCGCGGCCTCGTAGAAGCGCTCTTCCGCTTCGATATCCGCGTCGATTTCTTCCTTATTAACGTGATAATACGTCAGTGCCGCATGTACTTGAGCCAGTGAAATGTGCTCGTAATTGGCCGCGATTTCCGCTGGAATCCGTCCCTGGTTGGGCCATCCCGCAATGCGCATCACGGTCACTCCCGCACCCGCGATCTTGGGCCGCCCGCCGCGAATCCTGGCATCGCGGTCGATCAACGTTCCGATATCAACCGGCTCAGCCATCGATTTGATTATATCCTTCACGTCATTCACACCCGGAACCGGATCCCCTGGGCCAGCGGCAACTGAGCCGACCAGTTGACCGTGTTCGTCTGTCGCCGCATGTACGCCTTCCACGCGTCGCTGCCCGATTCCCTCCCGCCGCCGGTATCCTTCTCACCGCCGAACGCGCCGCCGATCTCCGCCCCGCTCGTCCCGATATTGATATTCGCAATGCCGCAATCGCTGCCGCGATGGCTGAGAAACGTTTCCGCCGATATCAGATTCGTAGTGAACATCGCCGACGAAAGTCCCTGTGGAACGTCGTTATGCCAATGGATGGCCTCATCCAGCGCATCGAATTCCACCAGATATAGAATCGGCGCGAAGATTTCCTCTTTCAAAATCGGCATGTCCGCCTTCGCCCGTACCAGCGCCGGCTGAACGAAGCCGCCCATCATGTGCTCGCCGCCGAAAATCACCTCTCCGCCCTGTTCTCGAATGCGCGCCAGGCCCTCCATCATGTCCGTTATCGCGCGGCGATTCACGAGCGGCCCCATGACAGTATCCTCATCCAGCGGATCGCCGATCTTCACCTGCCGGTACGCCGCAATCAACGCTTCGGTGAACCGCGCCGCAATTCCCCGCTGCAGGAAAAGCCGCCGCGTCGTGGTGCAACGCTGCCCCGCCGTCCCCACCGCGCCAAACACTACGGCGCGTAGCGCCAAATCGAGATTGGCATCGTCCATTACGATCAAGCCGTTGTTGCCACCCAGTTCCAGAATCGTACGGCCCAGCCGGCGCGCCACGGTTTCCGAAACGCGCCGGCCCACCTCGGTCGATCCCGTGAAACTCACTAGCGGAATCCGCCGGTCGTTCACCAACGCCTCGCCGATCGGATTGCTCGGTCCAATCACTAAATTGAAAATGCCTTTCAGATTGTGCCGCTCCAGCACGCGGTTACAGATTTTCTGCACCGCGATCGCCGCCAGCGGCGTTTCTGACGATGGCCGCCACAACACGCAATCCCCGCACACGGCTGCGATCATCGCATTCCACGCCCACACGGCAACCGGAAAGTTGAATGCGCTGATCACGCCCACGATGCCCAACGGATGCCATTGCTCATACATTCGATGTCCCGGCCGCTCGCTGTGCATGGTGAGTCCGTAAAGCTGCCGCGAAAGCCCGACGGCGAAATCGGCGATATCGATCATCTCCTGTACTTCGCCCAGACCCTCAGGCAGTATTTTGCCCATCTCGAGTGAGACCAGCGCGCCCAGATCGCGCTGGTGCAGTCGCAGTTCGTTCGCGATCTCGCGCACGATCTCGCCGCGTCGCGGCGCGGGGACCATGCGCCATTCCAGGAACGATTCCGCCGCGCGCGAGACTACGCACTCGTAATCGGCCATGCCCGCCGTCTTCACCTTCGCAAGCAAGTCGCCGGTTGCGGGATTCGTCGAATCCAATTCGGGGCCGCTGGGATTGGGAATCCAGTCTCCATAACAGGCGCCGGAATTCACCGGCTCGATATGGAGTTTCTCTAGAATGTCGGGGATGGGTCCGCTGGCGATCCGCACACTTTAATTATGCGCCTCGCGCCTCCGGCGGTTTGCTCGGCCGGTGATTCTTTATACTGCGACTGCATCCGCGGCGGCGGCATCCAGCGTTCCAGTACGCGCTTGAAACGCCGCCAGCGCGCACGAATACTCGCGCCCATTTGATTCGAAGCGCACGGCGTACGGCTCGGCGCCGCCGTCGATCTCCGCTTGGCTATGCCGGTGGATGCGATAATTCCCGATCTCCGTGCCGGAGGCAAGTTCCGTGCGGGAACGCGCAACGGAGTCCCAGGCGATCAATTTGGCGATCGTAGTCCTTTGCACGACAGCGACACCCACCCCTATGCCTCGGTTGGCCGACTCTGAGGCGCCGGCCGCGTTATCGGCTAAGTTACCGCAATCCAATTCGCTAAAACCGGTATCTTTTGGGCACACTACAGTTGATCTTCGTATTGCTCGAAGGCCACGCGCACCAACTGGCCCCGCGTCCGTACGCCTGTTTTCTGAAACAGACTCTGCAGAATCGCTTTTACATAGCTCTCGGAAATCTGCAGGCGCCAAGCGATCTCTTTGTTAGAAAGACCTTCCAATACAAAGCGTAGCACCCTCCGTTGCCGGTCCGAAAGGTTTGATCCGCCCGCTTCCCGGTCAGGTTCGGCCGCAGCCGCGCCGAAGGAGCTATCTACCCACAAACGCCCCGACGCCACCGCGCGGATGCTCTCTTTCAGCTCGTTGAGCGGAGCCTTCTTGAGAAAAATTCCGGAAACGCCCTGCCGCAACAACCGCCGCGCTTCGGTATCGCTGACCCACGCGGTGACCACCAACACCCGCCCTTCGAACCCGGCCTGCCGCGCCATCGGCAGGAACTGGGACGCCCGCTCGTTTCCCAAATCGTGATCGAGCAACACCACGTCGAAACCGCTGGTCGCCAGCGCGGACAGAGCCTCCCGAATGCTCCCGCAATGCGCGATTTCAAATGCCGGGTCGTCGCCCAGCACGCGCGCCATGCTCTCGCGGAACAGCGCGTGATCGTCGATTAATAGAAGGCGAATTACCGAAACTGCTACTTCTGTCATTCTGTTGAATTCTCCACTGGCCAAAGATCTACTGTAAAACAGCTTCCCTCCGCCTGGGGTTCGTACCGCAGACCCGCCGCCATGCGAGCGCAAAATGGCACGTGTAATGTACAAGCCCAGTCCCGTGTGCGAAGCGCTCGGCTGAAACGGGCGGAACAGCTCTTCGGGATGCGCCACCCCTGGGCCGGAATCGCAGAAGCGGACTGTGGCAAGATCGTTCTCCAGCTTTGCGTGGACGCGCAGCGTTCGATTCTCGCGCCCCTCCATCGCATGTTGGCTATTACGCACCAGATTCAAAAACGCCTGCAGCAAGCTGTGATGATCGCCCTGCACCACCGGCAGAGGCCCCTCCATCGTCCAGTGCAGGCGTAATGCCGGATTCGCGAAGCGCCGGTTCGATGACGATACGCGTTTCGTCCAGCACCGTCGCCAGGTCGGCTACCACGTGCTCGCGTCCCGACGCCATCTGCAATCCGGCGGAAGCGATCTTTTCGAGACCGCGAATCAGCGTACCCAAAGCCTGGTAATTTTCGCTCGCCGGCAGTCTCCGGGGCCATCGCGGAGTGCGCCGAAGCAGCCGCCGAAGCCAAGATTGCGGATCTCGTGGGAAAGCGCGCCCACCAGCACGCGCGAGGTCGCCATCATCGAGTCCAAACCCGCGCCTTCGCGGTCGCGCAGATTCTCGGAAGAATCCCACACCACTGCGGCCAGCCCCGGCCCGCTCGACGTCTCATAAGTTGAAAGCCAAACGCTGGCGAGAAAAATTTCGCCGTTGAGCCGCTGTCCGCGAAATTCGACGTTGGTGCGAATGTTGCCGCCGCCGCGATGCAGCATGCGGCTGAGCAGAGGAAGATACGGCTCCACCGGCTTCCCTTGCAGCGCCTCGTTGTCGAACCCCAGCAGCGCGCTCGCCGATTCGTTGGCCAATTCCACCTCGCCGCGGCTATTGAGCGTGAGAATCGCCAACGGGCTGGTCTCGATCAGAATGCGCAACCGCTGCTCCGCTTCCCGCCGCAGGTGAATCTGCTTCTCCCGTTCCGCCAAATGCTCCGCCAGCATGCGCCGCCGGTGGTTCAATTCGGCGGCGAAGAAACCGGTCATGGCGAACGCGGCCACCGCAACCACGAGGCGGCCCATCGATCCCGGCGCCCAGGCTGTCGGGCTGATTTGCTGCAGCAGTTCCCAACCGGTCTTGCCCGCGGTGTTCTGCAACGGATCCAACGCCTCTGTAAGGAACCCGCAGATCGCGGCGAATCCACCAATCTGCCAACTGTTCATTGCGGGCGCGGAAAACAGAATCGGAATCAGGTAAAGAAAGCCAATGGAGACATCGAAGAGCTGCCAATCGATCCACGCGATGATCGTGGTCATCGCCGCGGCCGCCGCGTAGACTACGCCGCGGCGAGATTCGGTGTAGGCGAGAAATTGGTCGAGTCTGTTCATGCGCGTAAGCCGGAGCCTACGCGGCCGAGAAGCCCGGCGAACGGCCTTCGTGCCTCACCTGCCTTACCGCTCCGGCGGCATTAATCTTATGCCGGCTCGGAGTTTGTCCACGGCGAAAGCGCCCGCCCGATAAGTGATCATACTGCACTTCCACCGGCTTCCAACAGATCGAAGGTTGTCAGGTATAGCGCCGGATAGCGCGGCCGGCGTCTTCACCAGACTCGCCTCTTCGCGCCCGGACGCTGCATTTATCGGGATACAGTACCTGCGGCGCCCGCGCGTGCGTCTAAAAAAATGTGTCTTCACAGCCGCATCGCTTCGGCATAAACTATTGGATGTAGGATGAGACTCGCCACTCTCGGCTTCCTGCTCAGAGCGCCTTTAGTCACAGCGTTGATTCCAGCGTCGCTTGGTTTGGCGCTGCTGGTTATCGCGCCGCATAGCCACGCCGGCGGCCCGGATTATTTCGAACCGCACCACCGCGTCTCCGGCATCGGCGTCGAGCGCGACGATATCTCGCGGGATCTCCTCGATCTCCGTACCGAGCGGATGATCGAATCCCAAACCTTCAGCATTCTGCGCGATCCGCAGGCTGATTCCCGGCGCCAGGCGCATCACCGGCAACGCGAAGTTGCAAGCCTTATTCCAATCGGCGGGCGCGCGCAGCGGGTTGCCGCCATCGCTGATCGAGGCCATCGCTTATCTCGAAAGCTGGGGCGACCCCCGTGCCGAGAGCCCTTCCGGTCCCAAAGGCATCATGCAGATCTCCGCTGCCACGGCGCGCTCCATGGGGCTGAAAGTCGCCATCGTCACTCGCTACAAAGTGACTCGCGAAAAGGTTGCGGTGAAGACCAAAAGCGGCGCTACGGCATACAGAATTGTCACCCACAAGACCCCTTACACTGTTACCGCGCGCGATGACCGGCTTTCCCCCGAGCGCGCAATTCCTGCCGCCGCCGTATATCTCGCCGGCCTTGAACGGAAGTTTGGCGGACGCGACTGGGCGATTTTTGCTTACCACTGCGGCGTCGGCTGCGTGGGTGAAATGCAGGAACTGACGCGCCGCGCGCGAGGCATACCAAACGATCAGATCAACGTGCCGCGCATGTTCTTTCTCGGCCAGCCCAGCCTGGAATCGCGAGCTATATGAAGCGATTGAGCAGCAGATGCAGCGCGACTATTCGCCCACCTATTACTTTCGCATCCGCCGCGCCGAGCAGTTGCTCGCGCTCTATCGCAATTCGCCCAAGGACTTCGAAGCGCTATCCGCCACTTATAAGAGCGACTTCGTGCCATCAACCCTCCGGGCGCCGCACCGTCTTTCCGTCTGGCTGCGCCGCGATGATTTGATCTTCCACAGCAGCGACGATATTCGTACCGATACCAGTAAGCGACTGGTGCGCGCGCTGGACCAGCCAGGCTATTTCGGCTACACGCTCAGCTTAACTCCGGAATTCCCCGCAAACATCGAAGCTCTCTCGCAGGCCTCGCCGGCGGCGTTGGGCACGCTGATGTATATCGCCTTCGAAACCCGGCGTATGCATGAGGCGATGAAGGCCAAGGGCGAAAAATTTATCCCGCTGCCGGTGAGTTCCCTTGTGGAGGCGGAGGATTCTCCACGCATCACGGACAAGAACGAAATCTTGTCGCACGCCTCCGGACAGGTCTTCGATATCGATTACTCCGGCCTTCCGCCCGGAGAGTTGGAGTGTCTCCGCTTCGTGCTGGACGATCTCGGCTGGGATGGCTACCTCGGCTTCATCGACGAAGGCCGCGATAACCTGCACATCGGATGCGCGCCCAGCACCCGCGATTTCTTCGCCACGGTGTTTGGGGAGGCGCTGGCGGTGAAGTCGACCGAGTAATTTCACCGCTCCGCGACCCCCTAAAACCTTGCTATAATGTAACTTAACCCCAACATGCCAGATCAGGAACAACCCCCACCAGCTTCCCTTGCCGGGAGGCGGTCGATGGCGGCAAGAAGCAACATTCAGCCCACCAACATCGAAGACGAGATGAAGCGCTCGTACCTCGATTACGCCATGAGCGTGATCGTGGGCCGCGCGCTGCCCGATATCCGCGACGGGCTCAAGCCGGTGCACCGCCGCATCCTCTACACCATGCAGCAGATGGGCCTGCAGCCCAACCGGCCCACGCGCAAATGCGCCCGCATCGTCGGCGACGTCATGGGCAAGTACCATCCCGCACGGCAACCTGGCCGTCTACGACGCCCTGGTGCGCCTGGCCCAGCCGTTCTCCCTGCGCTACCCGCTGGTCGAAGGCCAGGGCAACTTCGGCTCGGTGGATGGCGACCCGCCCGCGGCCGACCGGTACACCGAAGCCCGCCTTTCGCGCATCGCCACCGCGCTGCTCGAAGACCTCGACAAGGAAACCGTCGACTTCAAGCCCAACTACGACGATAGCGAAGTCGAGCCCGAAGTCCTGCCCACGCGCGTTCCCAACCTGCTGGTCAACGGATCGTCCGGCATCGCCGTCGGCATGGCGACCAACATTCCGCCGCACAACCTCACGGAAATCGTCGACGCCACCATCCACTTGATCCAGCATCCCAATGCGCCGCTGGCGAAGATTCTCGAGATGGTGCCCGGCCCCGATTTCCCCACCGGCGGCTTCATCCTCGGCCGCAACGGCATCTACGACGCCTACACCAAGGGCCGCGGCCAGTTGAAGACTGCGCGCCAAGGCCGCCATCGAGCAGCATGGGCAAGGACCGCGAGCAGATCGTCGTCACCGAGATTCCCTATCAGGTCAACAAGTCGAAGCTGCTCGAGCAGATCGCCGCGATGGTCAATGAGAAGCGCATCGAAGGCATCTCCGACGTCTTCGACCATAGCGACCGCGACGGCATGCGCATCGTCATCGAGCTGAAGCGCGGCGAGCAGGCCGAGGTGGTGCTCAACAACCTTTATAAGCACACGCAGCTGCAAATCGGCTTCGGCATCATCATGCTTTCCATCGTCAACGGCCAGCCGCGCGAGCTGGGCCTGGTCGATTGCCTCAAGTACTTCATCGACCACCGCGTCGAAGTGGTCCGCCGCCGCACCGAATACGAACTGCGCAAGGCGCGCGACCGCGAGCATATCTTGCTCGGCTTCCAGAAGGCGCTCGACAATCTCGACGAAGTGATCCGCCTGATCCGCGCCTCCAAGAGCCCCGCGCGAAGCCCGCGATTCGCTGATCGCGCGCTTTCGAATTCAGCGAACGGCAGGCGCAGGCCATCATCGAACTGCAACTGCAGCGCCTCACCGGCATGGAGCGGCAGAAGATTCTCGACGAGTTGGCCGATATCCAGCGCCGCATCGCCGAGTACCTCGAAATCCTCGGCTCCGACAAAGTCCTGCGCGGCGTCATCGTCAAGGAGCTCAAGGAAGTCCAGAAGGATTTCGGCGACGCGCGCCGCACCGAGATCATCGAAGACACCGGCGAGATCAAGCTCGAAGATCTGGTCGCCGTGGAAGACGTCGCCATCACGGTCACGCGCGGCGGCTATCTCAAGCGCACCTCCGTCGACACCTACCGCCGCCAGACGCGCGGCGGCAAGGGCCGCATCGGCATGGGCACGCGCGCCGAGGATTTCGTGGAGCACCTGCTCGTCGCCTCCACGCACAGCTACATGCTGATCTTCACCACGCGCGGACGCGTCTACTGGCTGAAGGCTTACGAAATTCCCGACGCCAGCACCACCGGCAAGGGCAAGCACATCTCGAACCTCATCAACCTGCAGGCCGACGAGAGCCGTGAAGGCGTTCCTGCCGCGTGAAGGACTTCGTCGCCGACCAATTCATCGTGATGGTCACCAAGCAGGGCGTGATCAAGAAGTGCGAGCTCACCGAGTTCGATAATCCGCTCGCGCGCGGCATCATCGCCATGGCGCTCGACGAAGGCGATGAGCTGATCGGCGCCCGCATCACCGACGGCGAGAACTACATCTTCCTCGGCTCGCACGAAGGCCAGGCGATCCGCTTCGCCGAAGTCAGAAGTGCGCGCCATGGGCCGCCAGGCGCGCGGCGTTCGGGCGATGGATCTCGCCGAAGGCGATTACCTGGTCGGCATGGAAGTGGTCGAAAAGGACGGCCTGATCCTCTCCATCGCCGAGAACGGATACGGCAAGCGCACGCGCGCTCGAAGATTACCGCCTGACCCGCCGCGGCGGCAAGGGCGTGATCAACATGAAGACCACCAACAAGACCGGCAAGGTGGTGGCGATTCTCTCGGTCCGCGAAGATTCCGACCTGATGATCGTCACCCAAAGCGGCAAGATCATCCGCATCGAATCGTCAACCATCCGCCAGGCCGGCCGCTCCACGCAAGGCGTGAAGCTGGTCGCGCTAGAAGAAGGCGACAAGGTCGCCGCAGCGTCGGTAATTCCGGACACGGAAGGTCCAACCACAAACGGCCAGGAATCGCTCCTGCAATAGCATGACCACACCTGCTTAACCTTGATCTTCTCTACCCGCTAACGACAGCGGCCAGGACGATGTGGGGCAGCCCTTCCGGGCTGCCGCCGGGCTTTCGCCCGGCGCTCCGCGGGCCCAGAGACGCTTCCGCCTTACCGGAACAATTCCGGCGCGAACTCCGTCAGATAATCCCGCCAGTTGCGCCACACATGCCCTTCCTCCGATGGCGCAAACTGATGTTTAATCTGATGCTTCTCCAGAGCGTCGCTCAGCGCTTGTGACGGCGGAAACAGGCCGTCCGTCTTCCCGCACGCAATAAAAAAGACCTTCAGCTTCTTATTCGCGGCCGCCGGATCCGCGAAGAAATCCTTGAACGCCTCTTCCGGATTCCCGCGAGCCGCCGCGCTGAAAGCGCCAATATAGTGGAATGTATCCAGGTGCGCGAGCCCGATCCTCAACGCCTGGCCGCCGCCCATCGACAAACCGGCAATAGCACGATCGTCCGCCTTTGCCGAGACGCGATACAGCTTCTCCACGTACGGCACGACATCCTGCAACAGATCGTTACCGAAAAGTTCGTCCGCATTCGTCGGACCGCGTCCGGCTGACGGGACCAGCATCACATCCGGCAACGGACGTCCATACGGCATCACAATGATCATCGGTTTCGCCCGGCCGGCCGCGATCAGGTTATCGAGAATCAGGTTCGCGCGTCCCACATCCACCCACCCCGATTCGGTGTCTCCCGAGCCGTGCAACAAATAGAGCGCCGGTAACTTCGACTTACCTTCTTCATACCCGGGCGGCGTATAAACGTAGATACTCCGCGGCGCATTGAGCGAAGCCGAGTGATACCAATTGATATGCACCGTTCCATGCGGGACCTCCTGGTAGTCGTAAGCCGCCGGTTTGCCGGCCGGAACTTCGAACATGGATTCCGCCGACCGGTCGCCCAATTTGACCATCGGATTATTCGGGTCGATGTCGCGAACCCCATCGACAGAGAAGGTATAGTTGTAGGCCGCCGGATGGAGCGGTCCCACCGTAATAGTCCAAACCCCATCCTCGCCTTTAATCAGATCCTTCGCAGCCGAAGGCGGCGGCCCTCCCGGAGTGGCCGCGGGCGCGGTGAGAAAGTCACCATTCAGCTTCACGCTGGTGGCCTCGGGCGCGCGCAGACGAAAGGTAACAGTCCCATCGGGGTGAACTTCGTAGGGCGGCGCTTGCGGCGCCCCGCGTCCGCCCCTTCCGCCGCCGCGGCCCGCCGGCGTAGTACCCGCTACGTCCTGCGCGAACGCCAACGAACTGAAGATCAGGCACTGCGCGGCTAACGCTGCCGCCATCGCGAGAAACGAGCTTCGCTTCATCCAACCCCTCCTTTGAAATTCCCTAGCAGCCCGCGCAGAAGTCCAAAAGCCCGCTTTCCCAACGTCCACGGCTCGTTTTACCGAACATTCACCGCTCTTTTTACCGAACACGTACCGCTCGTTTTACCGAACACGTACCGCTCTTTTTACCGAACGTGCACCGCTCTTTTTACCGAGCCGCGACCGCAAGGGAGCGGTCTTTGCCACAGACTGCAGGGCTATCCGGGAGTCTATCATACGGGATTTCGCCACAGGAGCCCCAACTCCATCTCCGACGTGTCCGTGACTGCCGACCGCAAACGCGCGCCTTCTGCCCCTTAGGACAAAACTCCCGCTTGCCCTTCGCCGCGTTCCCCCCGCCCCGCCCGCCTGAACGCTTTTCCGACGCTCTGTTATCCTCTTCCGTATGCGTCCCAACCTGCTAGCCGCCGCCGTTCTTACTCTGGCTGCGATGTCTCCATTCATCTCGGCCCAGGCGCCCGCCTCCGTGGCCTCGCGTATCGCCGCCCAGAATGCCCTTTTTGACGACGCCTGGCAGGCCAACCTCAAGATAAATCCCATCCAGGCGACCGCCGCTGGCGACTACCGCTACAACGACCGGCTCCCCGACTATTCACTCGCCGCCCCCGCCGCGCGCCACCAGCGCGACCTCAGCGACCTGGCCCGCATCAAGGCTATCGACCCTACCGGCTTCCCCGAGCAGGACCTGATCTCCCACGACCTTTTCCTCCGCCAGATCCAAGAGCGCATCCAGGACTACGACCTCAAAGAGTTCGAGATGCCCCTCAGCGCATCCGGCGGCGGCGGTGGCGTCCATGTCAACCTCGCCGACCTCCCTCTTTCCATGCCATTCGACTCCGTCAGGCACTACGAGGACTACATCTCTCGCCTGCACCAGATCCCTCGGGCCTTCGTCCAGACCGAGGAAGTCCTCCGCGCCGGAGTGAACGATCGCCTCGTCCCCGTCCGGTTCATCGCCGAAAAGATTCCCAGCCAGGCTGCGGGCGTGATCGCCTCCAACCCCTTCATCCTTCCTCTCAAGAAATTTCCCGCCAGCTTCTCCGACGCCGAAAAGAAGCGCCTCACCGAACAGATCACTTCCACCGTCAACAATGAGGTCTTTCCTGCCTACAAACAGTTCTCTACCTTCATTACCGCGAACTACATCCCGCACGCCCGAACCACGCTCTCCGTCAATTCCCTCGGAGGCGGCAAACGCCGCTACCAGGCGACGTTGCGCCGCTTCACCACAACTACCCTCACGGCCGCCCAGATTCACGAGATCGGCCTGAAGGAGGTCGATCGCATCGACACGGAAATGGCCGCCCTCGCCAAAGCCAACGGCTACCGGGACCTCGCCGCCTTCCGCGATCACATCGAAAGCGACCCCAAGTATCGTGCCGTCTCCGCCGAAGCCATCGTCGATGACTTCCGCAAGTACATCGCCCAGATGCAGCCCCATCTGCCCGAGCTCTTCACTCTCCTGCCCAAGACCGCGGTCACCGTCGAGCCCATCCCTCCTTTCCAGGCCGCCGCCGCAACCCACTATCAGGGCGGAACCCCGGATGGAAAGCGTCCCGGCCGCGTCTCCGTCGCCGTCTCCGACCCCACCCACCGCAGCTACATCAATGACGAGGCGGTCGCCTATCATGAGGGCGTCCCTGGCCACCACCTCCAGATCACCATCGAGCAGTCCCTCACCGGCCTCCCCGAGTTCCGCAAGCACGGCGGAAACTCTGCCTACACCGAGGGTTGGGGACTTTACGCCGAGCAACTCGGCAAGGAGATCGGCCTCTACCGCGACCCTGGTTCCGACTACGGCCGCCTCCGCTCGGAATTATTCCGCGCGGTGCGTCTTGTTGTAGACACCGGCATTCACGACATGGACTGGAGCCGCGACAAGGTCGTGGAGTACATGCGCAACTCCCATGCCATCGATGTCAGCGCCAAATGATAATGTCCTAATCGTGCCAAGTAGAAAGTAAGCGTCAGAGCAAACCATCTGTTCGATTGATGAATTTGGTGATGAAGTCGGGGGAGTGAGTGAAAAGCCATCGGGAATCGGCAAAAGGCCGAATCGGTATTTGCAGAACCCGAACAGAAGGGCGCTACTGCTGCCGGGCGGCCCACGCCGCAGGGGTCAGGCTGGCAAGGCGCTGGATGGATACCTCGGCGATACCCGGCAGGACAGCGGCCAGGTAGTCACGGACCGGAATCTTCATCCGACGGCATGTCTCTACTATCGAAAGGATCGCCGCTACTTTCGGGCCGGCCTTCTGGCTGCCCACGTGAATCCAGTTCTTTCGGCCCAACGCCACCGGACGCATCCAGTTCTCCGCCAGATTATTACTCACCTCCAACTCTGCGTGCTCCAGGAAGCGTGTAAGTTTTTTCCACTGCGAGACGGTGTAGCTCGCCGCCTTCCCCAACGCGCTCGAAGGCAAGCAAGCATCGCGAGTTGCCTCGACTTCCCCGCGGATCACCTCCACCAATGGCCGCGCCCTCTCCTGACGCAGTACGTGCCGTGCGGCATGATCGAGGTTCTCCTCGCGAACCAGCGCGTCAATGCCGAACAGCTCATCGATCAGTTTTACGATGCGCGTGGCGACCGCATCGCCGGGGTTGAGTTTGACCGCATCGAAGAACTTTCTCCTCGAGTGCGACCAGCATCCGGCATGCACCAACTTTGGCCCACCCAAGCGATCGTAGGCAGCATAGCCGTCCGTCTGCAGAATTCCTTCGAACTGTCCCAGAAATTCCTTCGGCCCTTCGTAAGCGTCAGAGCAAACCATCTGTTCGATTGATGAATTTGGTGGTGAGTAGGGGAGTGAGTGAAAAGCCATCGGGAATCGGCAAAAGGCCGAATCGGTATTTGCAGAACCCGAACAGAAGGGCGCTACTGCTGCCGGGCGGCCCACGCCGCAGGGGTCAGGCTGGCAAGGCGCTGGATGGATACCTCGGCGATACCCGGCAGGACAGCGGCCAGGTAGTCACGGACCGGAATCTTCATCCGACGGCATGTCTCTACTATCGAAAGGATCGCCGCTACTTTCGGGCCGGCCTTCTGGCTGCCCACGTGAATCCAGTTCTTCCGGCCCAACGCCACCGGACGCATCGAGTTCTCCGCCAGATTCTTACTCACCTCCAACTCTGCGTGCTCCAGGAAGCGTGTAAGTTTTTTCCACTGCGAGACGGTGTAGCTCGCCGCCTTCCCCAACGCGCTCGAAGGCAAGCAAGCATCGCGAGCTGCCTCGACTTCCCCGCGGATCACCTCCACCAATGGCCGCGCCCTCTCCTGACGCAGTACGTGCCGTGCGGCATGATCGAGGTTCTCCTCGCGAGCCAGCGCGTCAATGCCGAACAGCTCATCGATCAGTTTTACGATGCGCGTGGCGACCGCATCGCCGGGGTTGAGTTTGACCGCATCGAAGAACTTTCTCCTCGAGTGCGACCAGCATCCGGCATGCACCAACTTTGGCCCACCCAAGCGTTCGTAGGCAGCATAGCCGTCCGTCTGCAGAATTCCTTCGAACTGTCCCAGAAATTCCTTCGGCCCTTCGTAAGCGTCAGAGCAAACCATCTGTTCGATTGATGAATTTGGTGATGAAGTAGGGGGAGTGAGTGAAAAGCCATCGGGAATCGGCAAAAGGCCGAATCGGTATTTGCAGAACCCGAACAGAAGGGCGCTACTGCTGCCGGGCGGCCCACGCCGCAGGGGTCAGGCTGGCAAGGCGCTGGATGGATACCTCGGCGATACCCGGCAGGACAGCGGCCAGGTAGTCACGGACCGGAATCTTCATCCGACGGCATGTCTCTACTATCGAAAGGATCGCCGCTACTTTCGGGCCGGCCTTCTGGCTGCCCACGTGAATCCAGTTCTTCCGGCCCAACGCCACCGGACGCATCGAGTTCTCCGCCAGATTATTACTCACCTCCAACTCTGCGTGCTCCAGGAAGCGTGTAAGTTTTTTCCACTGCGAGACGGTGTAGCTCGCCGCCTTCCCCAACGCGCTCGAAGGCAAGCAAGCATCGCGAGCTGCCTCGACTTCCCCGCGGATCACCTCCACCAATGGCCGCGCCCTCTCCTGACGCAGTACGTGCCGTGCGGCATGATCGAGGTTCTCCTCGCGAGCCAGCGCGTCAATGCCGAACAGCTCATCGATCAGTTTTACGATGCGCGTGGCGACCGCATCGCCGGGGTTGAGTTTGACCGCATCGAAGAACTTTCTCCTCGAGTGCGACCAGCATCCGGCATGCACCAACTTTGGCCCACCCAAGCGATCGTAGGCAGCATAGCCGTCCGTCTGCAGAATTCCTTCGAACTGTCCCAGAAATTCCTTCGGCCCTTCGCGTCCGCGCCCCAGACAGAAGTCGAATACCACTCCGGCTCCCGGCTGACTGTATTGCCAGAGATACGCCTGATGATTCTGTCCCCGCCCATCGTGTAACTGTACATCTACCGGGGTTTCGTCCGCTTGAATGTAACTTCCTCCGAGTAACTCGCGGCGCATGACGTCGACTATGGGAATCAGTAACTCACCAACCCGCATCACCCATCCATCCAGCGTCGCCCGGCTGATCTCGACGCCCGCCTCCCGTTCGAGGATCGCGCTTTGGCGGTAGAGGGGCAGGTGATCGCTATACTTGGACACCACCGTGTCGACCACCACCCGGTTGCTCACCAGGCTCTTTTCGATGATCCGCTCTGGCGCCGGCGCCGCTACCACGCCGCCTTCCTCGCAGCACTTGCAGGCGCGCTTTTCGCGTTTGGTCACTACGACGAAGTATTTGGCCGGCTCCACCTCCAACTGCTCGCTGACGTCATAGCCAATGACCGCCTTGGCTTGACCGCAAGCCTCGCAGGTGCACTGTTCGGGCGTACAAGCGATCACTCGCTCCACGCGTGGCAAGCCGGCGGGCAATTCCTGCCGCCCCGGATGTTTGCGTCTCTTTTGCTGTTTCTCCGGCAGAGGTTCGCGCTTACTCTCCGCTTCGACTTCGGCGTTGCTCACCCCGGGCTCCAACCCTAACAACTCGAGTTGCGCATCGCTGAGTTTCTCGCTGCCGGGTCCGTACTTCTTGATCCGCTCCAGGCGCAGTTGCTCTTCCAATACCTGGATCTTCAGCTTGGCCCAGGCAAGTTCCTGTTGCAGTTGGACGATCTCACGCTCAGATAGCGGACTGGGAGAGGGACTCGTCACGTCAGGTACTTACTAAGATAACCCAGCGTAGACTTGCTTACAACTGACTTATGCAAATATTTGTGTCTCTATAACTGGAGTCATTTCGCGCCGGTACCATTGCCGACGCTGCGTGTCCGTCAGATCGATGCCGCCCAGCAACAGTGCCAGTTCTTCGTGACTCAGTACGACCTTGGCTTCCTCGCCTGTAGTCTCCGGCCAGCGGAATCGTCCCTTCTCCAGGCGCTTGGCGCATACCCACAGACCGCTGCCGTCCCAAAACAGCAGCTTCAGTCGATTGCGCTGCGCATTGGCGAACAGGAAGATGTGCCCGCTCAGCGGATCGCATAACAAACGATCCCGCGCCATGCCGTACAAGCCCTCGAAGCCCTTGCGCATGTCCGTGGCTCCGGCTGCCAAATAGATTCGCGTCGCTCCTCCAAAGCCGAACATGCTCAGACTCCCTCCAGCACGCGCACCAACTGCTCCAGCGACCGTGTGTCGAACCCGCGTCCCACTTCGATTCGCCGCCCCCCGCGCAGCACCGCAACGAGCGCGCTGCCAGTTCCCGCGGTCGGCACCGCCCCTCGGGTGGACACTTCCACCGCCAACAATGCGTTACTGCCAGCCGGCGTCTGCCGCTTCCGTCGCGTTCGGTACCGGTCGAGAGTGCTCAACCCCACTCCCCGTTCCCGGCAGAACTCGAGCCGGCTCAACCCGCTCGATTCGTACTCGGCAACTAACTGATCGACTTCTTGCCGGCTCCGCCGGCGTGGCACTTTGCACACCTGTTCTTCATTCATGCCCCTACTTCATCATCAAATTTGACCTTGGAACAGATGGTTTGCTCTGACGCTTACAGTAGAAATGTCCTATTGACGGGTCCAGGCTGGAGGGGTGGTATCGGGAACATTTCTCATGACGCAAAAGGACCGCGACCGGCTGGTCGCATTGAAAAAAGCAAAGAAGGGCCTGATCACGCAACGACAGGCCGCCGAGGAGATCGGCCAGAGCGAGCGGCATGTGCGCCGGCTGTTGAAGCGGCTAAAGGGCAAGGGGGACAAGGCGTTAGTACATGCCCTGCGCGGGCGGCCGTCCAACCGCAAGCTGGACAAGAAGACCAAGCAAAAAGCGGTGGAGATACTGGGCCGCGAAGTCTATCACGGCTTCGGTCCCACGCTGGCGGCAGAGTACCTGGCCAGCAACCACGACATACATGCCGGTCGCGAGACGGTGCGGAGCTGGATGATCGAAGGCAAGCTGTGGCGTGCCAGCCGGCAGCGGGTCGACACGATCCATCCGTGGAGACCACGCCGGTCACCCGTGGGCGAGTTGGTGCAGTGGGATACCAGCGAGCATGCCTGGCTAGAGGATCGCGGTCCGAAGCTCTACCTGATCCATCATGATCGACGACGCGTCCAGCCGGCTCCATGCGCGATTCGTATTGCACGATTCGACAGCGGAAAACATGCGGCTGGTGTGGAGCTACGTGGAACGGCATGGCCGGCCAGTCAACTATTACACCGACAAGGCAGGTTTGTTTCAAACGGCTCCGAAAACGGCGCGGTATGCCACCGCGTTACCGCGAGACGAGCGCGAACCTTTACCGCCGACCCAGATCGGACGGGCGCTTCGGGAACTGGACATCGTGTCGATCGGGGCGCACTCGCCGCAGGCCAAGGGTCGAGTGGAACGCAGTTTCCAGACGGCGCAGGACCGTCTGGTGAAAGGTCTGAGGGTGGCTGGGGCAAAGAGCCTGGAACTAGCCAACGCCTCTTTGGAAGAGGAGTTTGTCGTATGGTGGAACAAAACGATTGCCGTCGTTCCGGCCAGCAGCGACGACGCCCATCGGGCGTTAGGCAAGGAGCACTCACTGGCTGCTTCGCTGAGCTATGTGGAAAACCGACAAGTCAGCGATGGGTACACGATTCAGTTGAATACGCAGACCTACCGGATAGCCCGCAGCGACGTTCGTGCGGGCCTGCGGGGGGCCGCTGTCCGCATCGAGATGCGGCTCGACGCCTCCATGGCGGTGCGCTTCGGCAACCGCTACGTAACGGTCACCGCTTGCGAGCCGCGTCCCAGAGTGCCAAAGCCCAAGCTCGCGCGTGCACGCAAACCCGCCGCACCGCGCGCCAAAAGTCGATGGATGGAGAACTTCCACCTGACCAGTCCGGAGAAAACCGCTCTGTCTGCTCTCGAAGCCGCCGCCAAGCTCCGCAGCTTAAAACCAATTCGGTAGGCCGGGCAAAAGCGGCCCGTCCAACGTCGCGTTTATTTTATTCAAAGCCTCTGCTCGGGAGTCTCACCAAAGTAAGCTTGCCTACAAAAGCAAAACCCCCGGAGGGTACCCCGCAGGGCCCGGTTAACCGAGGTTTGCCGCCGTTTACTTCGGAGCCAACTCCGTCGCATCGGCTTTGAATCTTCCCCAGAACCGCGACGTCCCAGAGAATCATTCACACTCTAAACCACACCTCTCGAAACTCACTGCCAAACCGGACATTTCTACTTGGCGGAGTTTAGGACATTTCTACTTGGCGTTGACACTCCCCATGCCATCGACGAACCCACGATCCAGGCCGAGACAGACCGCTACATCTCCGGCCCCGGCCAAGCCTGCAGCTACAAGCTCGGCCAGCTAAAGATTCGCGAACTGCGTGAGCGCGCCAGACAGCAGCTCGGCGCCAGGTTCGACCTCAAGACCTTCCACGACGAGATCCTCTCCGGCGGCGCCTTACCGCTCGATGTCCTCGACGCTCGCGTCACCCGTTGGATCAAAGCCCAACTCACCGCGGCTGGCGACTGATTTCAGAAACCCGGTCTATTGATCCTCGCAAATCTGTGGGGCAGGCCTTCCGGCCTGCCGCCGGGCTTCCGCCCGGCGTCCCGCGGAAAAAGCGTTGTCTCTCTATCTTGCGAACCTCAACAGGCAGGGTAGCCCCGTATATATGCTCAGGTCACGACCAGTCGTTTCATGGCCCCATCCACAGATTCAAACAAGCGCAAACGGTACAAGTAGGATATCCACCAGCCGAATGGCCTCCGAGTGGCGTAATCTCGCCAGAAATCCCCGAAAATGGGCCGACACGCCGGTACTGAGTCTGGAGCGCCCCGCCCCATCCGTCATAATATCGAAGTAACCAAAGGAGGAAAGAATGCCCCTGCGATCCCTTTCCCTGCTCTTAACCGCCGCCGCCCTGTTGTCCGCCCAGCCCCCGGCTCGCGTCCAAACCGGCTACGACTCCATTCAGCCCGCGCGTCTCAAGGCCGATTTGACCTTCCTTTCCTCCGACGCGCTCGAAGGCCGCCTGTCGCTTCAGCGCGGCTCGGAGATCGCCATCCAATGGATCGCGAGCGAGTTTGCCAAGGCCGGGCTCAAGCCGCTGGTCGGGCGACTCCTACCTGCAGCCCGTGCCGCTCATCGAATTCTCCGCCGACCGCGCGCTCACCTCGCTCACCCTGGCCCGCGACGGCCACAGCGAAGTCTTTCACGCACCCGACGCCACGGCGACGTTCGCCCACGAGGTCACCGTTTCCGGCCGCGTGGTCTTTGCCGGCTTCGGCATCACCGCCCCCGAATTGAACTACGACGATTACGCCGGTATCGACGCCCGCGGCAAGATCGTCCTCATCTTCAATCATGAGCCGCAGGAGGCCGACCCGAACTCCGTGTTCAACGGCATCGGCAACACCCGCTACGCCAACAACAATTACAAGCTGTTCAATGCCGAGCGCCACGGCGCCGTTGCGGTGCTCACCATGCCCGACCCCAATCACCAGGGTCCGGTCCGCGGCGCGGCCCCGACTGCCGCAGGCAGACGCCCGCTGCGGGCGTGGCGGCCGCGGCCAGGGCAGGCAGCGCAGCGCCCGCGCATTCTGTCGGAGTCGCTGGCCGAAGGCGGCCCGAAGCATTCCGCTGTTCACCCTTGGCCGCCGCGTCTCCGACGCTCTGTTCGAGGCCGCCGGAAAGAAGGCCGCGGAAGTCGAGACCGCCATCAACGCCAAGCCCGCGCCCGCTTCGTTCGACGTGCCCGGGGTGACCATCGAACTCCACACCGCGACCGTCGGAGCAGCGCCGCGCCAACTCGTACAACGTGGTGGGCCTGATCGAAGGCAGCGATCCCGCGCTCAAGGCCGAGACCATTGTCTTCAGCGGCCACTTCGATCACGACGGCATCGGGCCCGCGGGCATCTATCACGGCGCCGACGATAACGGCTCGGGCACCGTCGGCGTAGTGGCGCTGGCTCACGCGTTCGCGGCCAACCCGGTGAAGCCGCGCCGCTCGCTGCTCTTCATCGTGTTCGCCGCCGAGGAGCGCGGCCTGCTGGGATCGTATTACTACGTCAGCCATCCGCTGCGCCCGCTCGCCACCACGCGCGCCCAAATCAACTTCGACATGATCGGCCGCAATGAAGCCGCGGACCCGCGTGTGATCACCGAGATCTCGCCCGATACTTCGAACCAGCTCGGCCTCATCGGCACACACTACAGTCCCGACTATCGCGAGACCGTGGAGCGCCAGAACAAAACGGTGGGCCTGGACATCACCTACAAATGGGACCTGGACGCGTACAACAGCGTCCTGTTCCGCAGCGACCAGTATCCGTTCCTGCTGCACGATATCCCGGCGATCTGGTGGTTCACCGGCTTCCATCCCGACTACCACCAGGTTACCGACACCGTGGAGAAGATCAACTTCGAGAAGATGGCGAAGATCGTGAAGCTCGCATACCTGAGCGGCTTCGAATTTGCCGACGAACAAAATCCGCCGACACTCGAGCCGCGAGCGAAGGCAAAGTAGGCATGGACGTCGTTAAGTTAACGCGTGATATCGGCCGCTTCCCGACCGCACTTTGTACGAGGGGCGCGTCATCCGTTCAGAGCCTGAGGTCCGACTTCCGCAACCGGACTTCTGGACACTTCGACCGGCTCCCGCCGCGCGCGGTAGCCTTTGTCGCCCCGCACAAGGCTAAGCCCGAGAGGGCCCTGAACTCATTTTAAAAGGGCGGTGGAGAAAAGTGCATGTTGTTGGCTATCCCTTCAGAAAGCCTTGCGGGAGAATAGGGATCTTTCGGAGTTGCTTCGCTTTGAACTGTTTCCCGTCCTCCGGCAGCATTTGTTCAATATTCCGCCGTTGGCGAAAGCCTGTGAACAAAGAATAGTCGAGCATGTATGCTTCGTACCGCTCACCGGCCTTATGGGGAGTGATGGTCTGATGCAATAAGTGGAAGAGCCTCAGATCGCTAAGTGTCTGTACAGCCTTGTACTCATCGCTCGACTCACTCCTGATAAGGAATGCATTGACTTTCTTTTCTGATTCGAGACAGTGCTCTTCAATAGCTTCCAGAGCCCTCTTCAGCAAATTCTGTTCATTTCGAGCGTCTTCTTCCAACTCCGCCATCTTCTGCCGTCCGAACTCCCCTATGGCAAGGTTGGCGTCGCTCAACTCGACCCTGTGGCTCCGCCCTCCTGGCGTGCTCGATCGATTTGGAAAACATTTGTAAGAAATCACGCGGCACTCCGGCATTCGCCCAGACAAGCCGATGAAATGCTCTTTCTGCGACCGCAGTCCCCAATTTATCTACACCAACAAGCCTGAGGAAGTTCAGGAGAATCCGTCGTAGGTGGTCTTCTGCGGCCTCTGGGTCTACAAGCGTTAGGTCGAGGGAGATTACTTGTGCATCGCCGGGACTCTGAAGGCCTTTCTTGGTCGCAGGATCGTACACTCTCAGGAGTGAGCGGAGCCCCGCAACCTTCAGCCAGCCCCTTGCCCCTTTGAGCCCGCCGTGAATCGCTTCCACCACCTTCGGCTGTTGGTTTGCGTGTACTAGATGGTAGTCATCCAGGAAGACAAACAGATCGGCGTCAATCGCTGTGCTCAACGCTGAAACCGCTCTCCGGAGTGCTGCGCTCGCCCGCTCCGGCTCGACTGCGCCAGTAAATAAGTCGTCAGCGAACTGCTCCAGCTTCTTAATTGCTTTTGAAGCTTTTGGGTACTTCCCAGTAGCGGCCTTCGCGATCCCTTTTGCGAGGTCCGTCAGAACGTCGATCAGAACCGAGTCGTCAGCGCCGGTGTAAGGCTGCATGTCTAGCACGACAGGCAGACCACGAGATCTTTCCAGAAGCTCCTTGGCCTTGAGGATGAGAGTGGTTTTGCCGACACCGCGACGCCCGACAATTAGGTGAGTGGCG
Organism: Bryobacterales bacterium; assembly: GCA_963763545.1. GTDB lineage: Bacteria > Acidobacteriota > Terriglobia > Bryobacterales > Bryobacteraceae > PALSA-243. Next base: position 295,109 of record CAVXPE010000030.1, on the reverse strand, counting down.
GGCTGAATTGCCTGTGTTTCCTCGTTGTTCTGGAATGGCACATACTGCCCCGGAAAGGCGTGCGGAACCGATTGGCCTACTATTGGACGCGTTGATCTAACCAATAGGCCCCGGAGGACGTTGGCTTCTACTGAATCAGGAAATCGCTCTGGCGCATCGACTTGTAGTCCGATTAAGCCGCGATAAGGGTTCGTATCAGGCAGGCCTTCAAGCGTTTCGCGGAGGGCATGATCATACACTGGAGCCCGACGCCCGACACGAAACTTCAGAAACTCCTCAGTCCCCACCAATTCGGCAACAGCAGACACTTCCGGCAGACCTAATGCTTGCGCAAAAAGTCCAGACGCCTCAGCCTGTGCCCGCTCCAATTCGATAGCGCTAACAGTTGGTATCATGCCTTCAATCCATATTCCGCTAGCAAGAATTGCTCCGCAGCTTCGATAAACCCAGCGGATATAGACAGACAATCCACAGGCGATAATACATTCTCGGCCGGCGTATCTGACCAGTTATCGTAATCCGCTCGAAGCCGGTGTTCATAGAGGAGTGGCAGCTTAGCGGCCCATGAATCAACGTCGGGGAAGGTGCTTGGGAGGTCGGCAACCTTTTTGTGATCATCTCCCCGAAGGCTCACAAAGCCCCGTACCACATAACGCACGGCCTTCGACGCGTTGTAGGCAGCGTAGTAGGCACGTGAATAGACCGACCGCGGATTTTTGCGGGCATCGACGGCGCTCGCATCAGCATAGTGCATCCTCGCGAGTGCGAACCATTTCCGAGCAACCGCATAGACGTGCGACTCCAATATTGGCAAGTCGCCATTCATAGTGAGTGAAACAAGAGTAGCTTTGAACTCGGCGTGGTTCTTGAGCAGGTCCAGCGCCATTCGCTCGTCACTTGATCCGGGCATCGTTACCGGAATAGCTTAGCAGAGCACAGTGGCCGCTGCGATGCTGCGATCAATCCACTGCGCGAGCGTACGAGGCTCCCGGGTCTTTTCTCAATCCGTTCGGACGTACAGCCGCCGCTTCGCAGCACTACCAATTTTATGTTCCTAAACGGCGTTCGAGGACCTTTGGAGGCAGCCAGCGCAAGGAGCGACTTATGATGTCCGCGAACCAGACTCAACGGGACCGTCCTCTGCCTAGCGCTCACGGACAGGCTTTAGAAGTTGGCGTTCCGATGCGGCTGCTGAGGTTGGGGCGCCTCAGGGCCACGCATCCAAGATAAGCGGCTAAAAGGGAGCTGACAGAGCACGTGGCCAGAAAGCAGACGGAAAGCGCGGTACTCGGCGGCGGGATTCATTGGCATAGGTAGTGCCCCCGCCGCTACTGCCCTCCACTGCCGAAAGATCAGTTTTCCGTCGGAATCCGCTCCATGCGATCGATGACCAGCATCCGGAGCGGCAGAGTCTTCAGCGTCACTTTCAGGCCCAGTTGCTTTTCGATCGCCTTGATCAATTCACTCGGGTCCGGCCTGTTCTGCGGGACGTCCGCCGGGGCGCTCAGCTCGATGTCGTAGTTTCCCTGGATTCCGGTCGCGTCCACCAGCGGGCGATCCAGAATGTGCGTGGCGTCGATGGCTTCGAGGAAGCCGGCGACCGTCAGCCCGGACGGCGCTCCGCCGAGCTGACTGCTGAAATGCCATAGGCCCGTCTCGGTCTTCGTGGTGTACTTCGGGAAGTCGGTCGGCGGGGCCGGGCTCTTCGCTTCGCGCAGCTTCGAACCCTGCTCGGAAACCCGCACTTCGAACGCCTTCAGCTCACGTGTTTCCTGGTGCGTCACCAGTCCGAAACGGGTCGCGAGCAGATCCTGAAACATGAGGTTCAGCAGCTTGGGGCTCGTATCGGGAGGGAAGGTAACCGAAACATCGTATCCACGCCTGCCGCGTTGGTCGTCCACCCACGCGGGCCAGACGATCTGATAGTCCGGCAATTGCCAGGCCCTGCGGACCAGGTGCTTGACGCTCGCCTTGCGAAGATCGACCGCGAGTCGGATCGTATCGGGTGGACGGCCGGTCGCCCGATTCGTTGACTTTGACGGACGCGGCGTCGAATTGCGGCCGCCCGGTCTCGCTTTGGGCAAAACCGCCTGCGGGTAGCGACGCGAGCGCCGCCATTGCGAACCAGATCGAAACCGGCGGCGCATGGGCAGCGGATTTGCGGTTCATCGTCTTCCTCAAATGAGGATGACACAACCGCGAACCTGGCAGGAACAGAAACGGCGCCTGAAAGGTCGGAGTGCACCACATCGTCGGCGATCTTCCCTCCGTATCCAGCTCCAACGCCGACGCCATTCTGAAACCGATGATCGCTCGAGAAGTTGCGCAAGTTATAGATCTCGAAAGACCGCTCCTCTGGAAATGCAACGCCTTTTCATCCGTCCGGATGATAGCGCCAGAGCGATCGGCGTAGGCCGATCACAAACTTTCAAAATATTTCTGGCGCTCATTCCAAATCACTTACACTTCCAAGTGCCGCACCTCCCGTACGCACGTCAGATAATCTCAAAATGGGAAGAAAACGTCGCTCAACACCTCAAGCTGACCGCTGAAAGCTGAATGCTGAAAGCTTCCTTCCCCAACGGATCTAACTCATGCACGAAAATAACGAAACCACTACCGATAAAACCACCACCGACAGACCCATCAGCGAGGCCAAGCTACGCGCCAACCGGGCGAACGGCGCCAAAAGCCGTGGTCCTGTCACTGAAGCAGGACGGCGCCGCTCCAGCCTTAATGCCACCCGGTCTGGGCTCCACGGCCAGATCATCTGCGGCACCGAGGAAGAGCTCGTAGTCCTCCAGAAACACACGTCCGACGTACGCACGGAACTCGCGCCCATCGGCCCCACGGAGAGCTTCCTGGCAACCTCCATATCGGACAACATGTTCAGAATTACCAGAATCCGCGCGCTTGAGGCAGGTATTTTCGCCAGCGGATTCCGCGACAACATCGACGCCTTCGATGCCGGCCATCCCGAAGTGGATGCCGCGCTAGTGGCCTCGGATACGTGGATGCGCCAAGCCGCGCAAATCATGTTGCTATCCGACCTACGAAACGCGTCTGAGCAGCATTCTGCGAAAAGATCGCGCCGAATTGAAAGCCCTCCAGGCCGAGCGCAAGGAAGCCTGTGAGAAAGCGATGAACCAAGCCGAGATCTTCGTGGAACACGCCGAAAGCAAGGGCGAAGTCTACGAGCCAGGCGAAGACTTCCAACCCGCGTCCGACCACGGTGGGTTCGTTTTTTCAAACACCGAAATCGCCCGCCGCCGCGACCGCGCCCACCGCTACAAGAAGGCCTGTAACTATCATTTCCGCGACAAGTCGAAGGATCCGAGGCCCGATTTCGGCCCCAACATCGATCGCCAAGCCGCCTAACCCGCATGATGGAATCCTAAAACACGCCAATTCGCGAAACCAGAATGCACACCAAGCCTGAAGTGTCTCTTAGCCTTTGCCTTTCTCAGCGCCTCTGCGTCGGCGTGCAACCCGCAAACGGGCGGTGAATATGCATGCCCCAAGCCCTGCACCCTGCCCGCGAATCGTCTTATGATTCAAGGAGACCTATGACCTCTCTACGCCAACGCCTCCGCGGAGTCCTCGGATTTCCCGTCACTCCCTTTCGCAAAGACCTCTCGCTCGACCTCGACGCCCTCGCTCAGAACGTCGACGAAATGGCCGCGCATCCCTTTTGCGCGCTGGTCGCCGCGGGTGGAACGGGCGAACTCTACTCGCTGACGCCTGAGGAAGTGGAATCGGTAGTGCGCGTCACCGTGGACGCCGCAAAGGGCCGTATGCCGGTGGTCGCGGGCGCGGGCTATAGCGCCGCCATCGGAGCCGATATGGCGCGCCGCGCGGAAAAAGCGGGCGCCGAATGTATCCTCGCTTTGCCGCCGTATTACATTAACGCCCCGCTGGAAGGGCTAATCGCCTACTACGGCGCCATCGGTTCCGCCACCGCGCTGCCGCTCATGGTCTACAGTCGTGATTGGGCCGTCTTCACTCCCGAAACCACCGCGCGCCTCGCTGACCGCGTCCCCAGCCTGCAATTCTGGAAGGATGGCCAGGGCGACGCCCGAAAGTATCAGCGCATCATGTATGCTCTCGGCGACCGCCTCGCCTGGTTAGGCGGATTGGGCGACGATTGCGTACCTGCCTACTTCGCCATCGGCGTGCAAGCGTACACGTCGAGCATCTCGAACATCGCGCCGCGCCTTTCGCTCGAACTCGCCGAAGCCGGTATGGCTCACGATTTCCCGCGCCTCGATGCTCTCATGCGCAAATACGTGCAACCCCTTTACGCCTTCCGCGAACGCGTCAAAGGCTACGAAGTCACCGCCATGAAGGCCGCGATGGAAATCATCGGCATGCCCGCCGGACCCGTCCGTCCGCCGCTCACGCCCTGCACCGAGCGCGATCTCGCCGATCTGCGCGCGCTCATGGAAGTCTATGCCGATAAGCTCGACGCCGTCCGGCAATTCTCTCTTGCCGCGCGCTAGCATGTCCCTGCTTACCACGCCGCGACCATTCTTACCGCGATGCGATCATTCCGCGATGCGATCATTCTTGCCGCGACGCGACGCTTCTTACCGTCACGCGACGATTCTCACTGCGACGCGGCGCTTCTTACCGCCGCGCGATGCTTCTTACCGCGGCCGGATGATTCTTGCTGCCATGCGACGTTTCTTACCGTCACACGACGCTTCTGACTGCGACGCGACGATTTCTCATCGCGACGCGACATTTCTCACCGTCACGCGACATTTCTCACCGTCACGCGACAAATTCTTACCGAGCCGCGACCGCAAGGGAGCGGTCCTTGCCCCAAACCAGACCGTGTTACGAAACCGTCACGTTCTCAACCCTGAATCAAGCGAAGATAGAGATACCGAGATCACTGGAGCGCGCGTGCCCGAAGCCATCATCGAAGCCAAGCAGGTCGAGAAGGTCTACGGCGAACCCGGCGAATCGCGCATCCAGGTTATCGCGCCCACCGATCTTTCCGTTTATCCCGGCGAAATTCTCGCGCTGCTGGGACCCTCCGGATCGGGAAAATCCACGCTGCTGCGCATGCTCACCGGACTTTCCAAACCCTCCGCCGGCGAAGTTCTGTGGCACGGCAAGCCGGTTGACGGTCCCGTTCCCAACGTCTCCATCGTGTTCCAAAGCTTCGCGCTGTTCCCCTGGCTGACCGTGCTGGATAACGTGCAGGCGCCGCTCAAAGCGCTCGGAACGCAGCCGACGAGCGGATGAAGCGAAGCCTGCGGACTCTCGATTCCGTGGGGCTCGATGGGTTCGAAGCCGCCTTCCCCAAGGAACTCTCCGGCGGCATGAAGCAGCGCGTCGGCTTCGCGCGCGCGCTGGTGGTCGAGCCCGAAGTGCTGTTCATGGATGAGCCGTTCTCCGCCCTCGATGTGCTCACGGCCGAGAACCTGCGCAGCGAACTGCTGGAGCTGTGGGAGGGCAAGAAGATTCCCACCCGCGCCGTCTTCATCGTGACGCACAACATCGAAGAGGCCGTTTCGCTGGCCGACCGCATCATCGTGCTGGGCAAGAACCCGGGCCGCATCCGCACCGATTTCCGTGTACCCATCCCCGCCCGCGCGACCGCAAGTACCCGCGCTTCCTGCAGATCGTCGATTATATTTATCGCGTTCTGACGCAGCCCGACGCCAATCCCGAATTTCGACCGCCGTCCGAGCCTTCGGCCGCGGCAGGCAGCGCCGCGCAAGCCAGAGCTATCCCATGCTGCCGCACGCGCGGCCGGGTGGCATCACCGGCTTGCTCGAACTGCTGCGTGGACCGCAACGGCCGCGACGACATCTACCATCTGGCCGACGACCTCGCTTTCGAAATCGACGACCTTCTGCCGATTGTCGAAGCCGCCTCGATGCTCGGCTTCATCACGGTCAAGGAGGGCGATGCGGAAATCACGCCGGAAGGGCGCCACTACGCCGAAGCCGACATTCTGCGCCGCAAGGAGTTGTTTCGCAATGCGGCTGCGAGCGCGTGCCGCTGGTACGCCAGATCGTGCGCGCGCTCGAATCGAAGAGCGATCATTCGCTGCCCGACGAATTCTTCCACGACATGCTCGAAGAACATTTCAGCGAGCAGGAAACCGACCGCCAACTGGAAACCGCCATCAACTGGGGCCGCTACGCCGATCTTTCGACCACGATGCCGTCCAGCGGCCGCTTCTTTATTTCCGAAGAAGGCCATAATCACGAATGACCATCCCCGTTCTTTCGCGATCGCTCATCGCGAGCGGACCTGGCCGCGTCCTTGTCGATCTGCTGGTCTTCGCACTGGTGCTGGCGTCCATCTTCGGCGTGCTCACGATCAGCCGCTACTGGCTGGGGCCGTCACGCCCGCGGCCGAGATTTCGCATTCGCCGCAGCGCCTGCCGCTCTACGCGTTCTATTCGCTGGTGCGCATGATGACGGCATACGTTCTCAGTCTCGTTTTCGCCATCGGATACGGCTATGTCGCCGCGTACACGCCGCGCATCGAAGCCGGTGATGATCGCGGCGCTCGATATTCTGCAATCCATTCCCGTGCTCAGTTTCCTGCCGGGCGTGATGCTGGCGATGGTTGCGCTTTTTCCGTCGCGCCAGTTGGGGCTGGAACTGGGGTCGATCGTCCTGATCTTCACCGGGCAGGTGTGGAACATGGCGTTCAGTTTCTACTCCTCGCTGAAATCGATTCCGCGCGAGTTGCGCGAAGCCGCCGCCATTTATGGATTCGGCAGTTGGCAGCGTTTTTTCGAGCTGGAGCTGCCTTACGGAGCCATCGGCCTGGTCTGGAATTCCATCGTCTCGGTGGCCAGCGGCTGGTTCTTCCTGATGGCCTGCGAGATGTTCGTGCTGGGCAATCGCGATTTCCGGCTGCCCGGACTCGGCTCGTTCCTGCAGAACGCGGCATCCAACGACGACACAGCCGGCGTAGTCTGGGGGCTTGCGGCGATGATTGCGGTGATCGTGCTGCTCGATCAGCTGGTGTGGCGGCCGCTGATCGCGTGGAGCGACCGCTTCAAGTTCGAGCAGGTGGAGAGCTCCGGCCAGACGACCTCGCCCCTCCTCCATCTGTTGCGCAGGTCGCGCCTCTCGCGCTGGATCGCGTCGCGGGCCATCCAGCCGGTCTGGAAGCATGTGACCGATTACGCCGACAAGCCGCGCCCGAAAACGCAGCCAGCGGCAGAGCGCCGGCGTGGCTGATTCCCATTGCTGGAGTGTTGCTTCTGGGCCTCGCGGTGTTTGCGCTTTTCCACGCCGCGCTTGCGCTAAAAGACGTAACCGGCGCCGAACTGGGCTCCACAATCCTCGCCGCGGGCGCGACGTTTCTTCGCGTCACGGCGGCGCTGATGATCGCCTCGCTGTGGACGATTCCTGCGGGCGTGGCCATCGGATTCAACCGCAAGCTCGCCCGCATCGCGCAGCCCTTGGCGCAGGTCGCCGCATCGGTTCCGGCGACGGCGCTCTTTCCCGTGGTGCTGCTTGTTCCTGGTGCAGATGCGCGGCGGCTTGAGCGTCGGCGCGGTGATCCTGATGCTGCTCGGCACGCAGTGGTACATTCTGTTCAACGTGATTGCGGGCGCGATGGCGATTCCCACGGAACTGCGCGAAGCGGCTGCGGTATTCCATTTTCGGCGCTGGCAGCGATGGAAGACCGTGATCCTGCCCGGCATCTTTCCTTACCTGGTGACTGGGTTGGTGACAGCGTCCGGCGGCGCCTGGAACGCCAGCATCGTCGCCGAGTATGTTCACTTCAAGAAGCAGACGCTATCCACGACGGGCCTGGGCGCGCAGATCACCGCACGCCAGCGAAACCGGAAACTTCAGCCTGCTGCTGCTTTCGACCATCGTCATGGCCGCCTTGGTGGTGTGCATCAACCGAGCTCGTGTGGCGGCCCATGTACCATCTGGCCGAAACGCGCTACCGGCTGGACGGGTAAAGTGCGATAGGCCTCCGGCCTGTCGATGCGCCGCAGGCGCAGGCCTTCGCGCCCGATACTTCCGGTACAATTCCCTCGTGAGACTCGTCCTCGCATTCCTCGTCGCCGTTCAGCTCGCCGGCGCAGCCGATATCCGTCTCGGCGTTATCGGCACGGATACCTCGCACGTCCCCGCCTTCACCCAGATGCTTAATAGCGAACCGGGCGCCAAGGATCATATCGCCGGCGCCCGCGTCGTAGCTGCCTACAAAGGAGGCAGCAAGGACATCGAAAGCAGCATCTCGCGCGTTGATCAATACGCGGAAGAGATCCGCGCCAAGTGGGGCGTCGAGATCGTCCCCGACATCGCAACGCTGCTCCCGAAAGTGGACGCGGTGCTTCTCACCAGCGTCGATGGACGCGTGCATCTGGATCAAGCGCGGCCCGTGATCGCCGCGCACAAGCCGCTATTCATCGATAAGCCTCTCGCATCGACGCTGGAGGATGCGCGCGAGATTGCGCGACTGGCGAAGGAAGCCGGCGTCCCGTGGTTCAGTTCATCGAGCCTGCGCTTCGGCGAGATGGGTGCGACCATGAAGTTCGCCGATGCCACCGGCGCTACGACTTGGGGTCCGGGGCCGTTCGAGCCGCATCATGCGCTCGATCTCACGTGGTACGCGATTCATCCAATCGAGTTGCTCTACACGCTGCTCGGGCCCGGATGCGAGAGCGTGACGCGAACTTCGTCCGATAGCGCGGACGTTATTGTCGGGCGGTGGAAGGACGGCCGCCTTGGAACCGTGCGCGCGATTCGTCCCTACAGCGATTACGGCGCTGTCGTGTATCGCCCCAAAGAGATCGTCGAGGCGAAGCCGCAAAGCGCGGGCAGCTACCGGCCGTTGGTGCTGGAGATTGTGAAGTTCTTCCAGACTGGCAAGCCGCCCGTTTCAAATGAGGAGACGCTCGAGATCTTTGCCTTCATGGATGCCGCCCAGCGCAGCAAAGAGCAGGGCGGCAGACCGGTGATGTTGCGGTAGGATAGGCCTCCTGGCCTGTCCTAGCGCGCGCCAGCGCGCCTTCGGCGCGTAGACAGGCCAGGAGGACTGTCTACAAGCTCCGCAGAAAATTCAGCAAGTCCTGCTTCTGTTGCGCATTCAACTGTTGGAAATTCTGAATTACTTGCTGCGACTCCGACCCTGCGCTATCATGCAACTGAATCGCCTGAACCAAATCCGTTGTGCGCCCGTCGTGCAGCAGAAAGATACGCGCGCCCAAACCCCACAGCGGCGCGCTTCGCCACTGCCCTCCATTCGCCTGTCCTTGGGTGATGTTGTCATTCAGCACCTGCCCCATATTGTGCAACGCGAGGTCCGAATACAAATTCACCGCCTGGTTGCTCAAACCGTCGAACGAAGATTTTCCGCTCTGCAGTATAGGCGTATGGCACATTGTGCAGCCGGCGGAATCGAACAACGCGCGGCCGTTGTTGACTGAAGGATTAGGTGGCCCGGGCTGCGGCGGCGCGAGTAGGCGCATGAACAATGAGAAGCTCTCGATATCCGAAAGCCCGCCTGTTACCAGATTCGTCGCGTCTTCCGGCAGCGCGTTCGTGGCGCACGCGGGATTGTCTTCGCGCTCCTGCGGGAAGAGTTCATTGGTCACGCCCATTTCCACGTTGTAAGCTTCGCCCGCGAACATGAGCAGCGACTTATTCTGCGCCTTCCAGCCATAGCGCGTAATCGTCCCATCGTTCGCGCTGGTGTTGAACGCGCCGTGGATACCCAGCGACTGCTTGCGTTGCAAATTGGCGGTGAGATTCGCCGTCAGCGTGGAATCGGCGATCGATTCAATCAAGCCAACTCCGAATAGAGGCGTCGGAATGCGAAACGAAAGGTTATTGACGTTGGAGAAATCCGGCTGCGCGATGCTGCATCCCGCCGGCGCGTCACTGCGGCCAGTGATCACGAACAGATCGTGAACGCCGCCGTCGGGTTGCCCATTCGGAGCTTGCTTGAAGCGAACAACGCGCACCGGGCCGGTAGATTGAATGAAGGGCGGGACCTGATTCGAAGCGCCATGACTCACCGCGGCTGCGAGTTGTGGATTCACAGCAGGGCTGGACCCGCCGACGCCCGGATGCGCATGGCAGCCCGCGCACGATTCTAGATTGAAGCGCGGCCCTAGTCCACTCGCAACCGTCTCAACTTCGGTAAACGTGTTCAGTCCGCTGGTGAACTCATGCATATCGGCCGCGGAAAGCCCGCGGAGGGGCTGCCCGGCGGGCGGTGCGCCGGGCAGCGGCGGACGTGGTCCCGGATCGGTCTGGGCGCAAAGCGCAGCCGCACAGGCGACTGTCAGCAGCGATGCGCGCTTGGTTGAAATGCTCATTCTCATTCCTCTATCGGCAGGATGACCGTCCAGTGTTAAGCCGCTATTAACATTTCAAGCGGAATTGTTAGGCCAATGTAAAGTTGGATGACCGGCCATGAAATCCGACTTACTCTGTAAGCAAGAGATGTCACCCGAACCGCCGCGCCTCTTGATTGTCGAAGACGATGTGCGCCTCTGCCGGCTGGTGAAGGAATATCTCGAAAGCATGAGCTACGCGGTCGCCATGGCCCATACCGGACCGGCGGGTTTGGCGGCCGCGTTGGCCGAACCATTTTCGGCCGTAATTCTCGACGTGATGCTGCCCGGCATGGATGGCTTCGAGGTGCTGCGCCGCCTGCGCGTGCAATCGAACGTCCCGGTGCTGATGCTCACTGGGCGCGGGGAAGAGGCCGACCGCATCGTGGGCCTTGAGATGGGAGCCGACGATTACCTGCCGAAGACGTTCTCAACGCGCGAACTCTTGGCCCGTCTGCGCGCCGTGTTGCGCCGTTCGCTAATGACCGAGACTATCGCCGCAGGTAGGCGCAACGCGCCCCTCGCCATTGGAGACCTTTATATCGACCCCGGCTCGTATTCCGCCTCGATGAACGGGCAATCGCTCGCGCTCACGCGTCAGGAATTCGACCTGCTCCTCACTCTGGCGCGCGCCTGCGGCCGTGTCAAGAGGCGCGAGCAACTGCTGATCGAGATCGCCGAGCGTGATTTCGAGGTCTTCGACCGCTCCATCGATGTACACATCTCGTCGCTGCGCAAAAAGCTGGGCGATGACGCGAAATCGCCGCGTTGGATCGAAACCATCCGCGGCGTGGGCTACATGCTCAAACAGCCCGGGGGCGAGTGACGATGCGCTTCGCTGGAGACTGGCCGCTTTCGCGCAAAATCCTGTGCCTGGCCCTGCTGAATCTGTCACTGCTGGGAGCGGCGTTACTGGCGTTTGCGCGTTCGCAATTCCAACTGGGGACGGAATCGCTGCTATTGGCTCCGGCGCGCGAGCGCATCGTGGGCATCGCCGATTCATTCACCATGGGCCTCGATAGCGCACCCGCCGGTGCGCGCGATTCCATGTTCCCATCGTACTCCCAAAGCTACGGCGCGGATGTGTTCCTCACGGATCCGCAGGGGGGCTCCATCCTCGGTCCGGAAATCAGGCTTCCCCGCGAGTTGATGGACCAGATCAACGCCTCGGCGCCGCCGCGTGATAGACGCCGCCCGCCGCCGAAAGGGGAGCGGCCCGGTGGTCGCCCGCCGCAGCCCGAAGACGATCCCGAGCGCCCTCCGCGCGAGGATGGCGAAGGGCCGCCGCCACGGCAAGTCTCTCCGCCCACCGCGGCATTTCTGGTCATCACGCACAATCCTACGCGCTATTGGGCCGGCGCGCGCGTCCCCGTGCGCCTCGCGGAATGGGAGGGCCAACGGCCCGCCATTCTGCTGCTGCGCTCCGCCTCGATGTTCAACAGTAATCTGTTCTTCGATTGGAGGCTCTGGATGGCTGCGGCGCTCACCGTGATCGGCCTGACCGCGCTCTGCTGGCTGCCCTTCGTGCGCGGTATTACGCACTCGATAGGCGAGATGGATCGCGTCACGCAGCAGATCGCCGAGGGCCGCTTCGGAGCGCAGGCCCCGGTTACGCGCAGCGACGAGTTGGGGCATCTAGCGGCGCAGATCAACCGTATGGGCGCCCGCCTCGATGGCTTCCTCAAGCATCAGAAGCGCTTTCTGGGCGACATTGCACACGAGTTGTGCGCGCCCATCGCGCGTATCCAGTTCGCCCTGGGCATCCTCGAGCGAAAGGCTGCCGATGCCGGCCCTCGGGACGTGACGCCTCACATCAAAACGTTGTATGACGAGATTCAGGAGATGTCGGCGCTGGTGAATGAACTGCTTTCCTTTTCGAAAGCCGGCATGAATCCAGTCGCCGTGCCGCTCGAGGTGGTGAATCTACATTCCGTCGTCGAACGCGTCATCGCGCGGGAGGCGTTCGCCGGCGCGCAGATTGAGTCCAATGTTCCGGCCGGGCTCTTGGCGATGGCGAACGAAGCGTTCCTGCTGCGCGCTATGTCGAACGTGCTGCGCAACGCAGTGCGCTATGCCGGTGCGGCCGGCCCCATCGAGATTCGCGCTGCGCGCGAGGGCGAAGTCATTTCGCTGACGGTAGCCGATTCCGGACAGGGTCTCCCGCCCTCCGAGATCGATGCAGTCTTCCAGCCGTTTTATCGTCCCGAGGCCGCGCGCACGCGGGAGACCGGCGGCGCAGGGTTGGGCCTCGCCATTGTTAAGAGCTGCGTGGAGGCGTGCCATGGAACCGTTGAGTGCCGCAACCGGCAGCCTCGCGGTCTGGAGGTGATCGTACGCCTGCCCGCGAGTTCGTTACATTAAGCAAATAGGTAAGTTGGGAGATCCATCATAGGCCTTCAAAACATACCAGGCGATTTCCATCGTCTGCCAGGTAGTTTTCGGCGTCCAGCGCCTGATGCAAGGAGGCTAGGAGCGGCAGACCTTGACGAGTTGATTTTCGTGACAGTGCGGCTACGCCGGTGTGACCGGGGCGGCACGCGGTCCGTCTTCCCCGCGACAGACGGTGCGGTAAAGCGCGACTTTGCATGGATTGGCTTGTTCGCCAAGGCTTATAAACTGGCCGTCGTTGAAATGAATGCGGCGAGGCGGTCGGCCATTCTTTGCGGAACCGCCAGGCAGATCTGCCGTGCGTTCGCGGTCGAGTTGTGTGTTTATGACTCGCCGCGCGGCGAATACCGGGGACGGCACGGTTACATTCACGTCCCAGCCAGGCTAAGAGGAATCATGCAGGGAGTCTTTGGACTGGATAACCAACCGGTCGGCGGCAAGAATGGAGATGGAATTCTTGGAACTTCTCTGCTGACGCCCCCCGATGTCGCGCGCCTGTACAATTTTCCTTCCGGCCAATCGGCCGCAGGTCAGACAATCGGAATTCTCGAATTTGGCGGAGGCTACTTCCGGCGCGATGTGGACCGTTTTTTCGAATCGCTGGCGGCCGGTTTCCAGCCTCCTCCGATTGTCGAGGTTGGAGTCGACGGCGCCGCAAATACTCCGGGCCGGGACCCCGCCAAGGATCGGGAGGCGCTGATGGATATCTGCATCGCCGCAGCGGTCGCTCCCGGCGCTACCATCGCCGTCTATTTCGCACCCCTGACCCAGAAAGGATGGGTCGACGCTGTCGCGCGGGCTATACATCCCGGTCCTCGTGACCCCGTCCCCTCTGTCATTTCGATCTCGTGGTATCTCGCCAGCGGTGACGATCCGGATCGCTCAGTTATCGCCGCGTTACGCCCGCTGCCGTGGATGCCATCAACGACATCTTTCGTGATGCGGCCACTCTTGGAGAGTTCGGCCCAACGATCTTTGTTGCCTCCGGCGATTCCGGCGCGAACTCCGATATCGATGGAAAAGCGAGAGTACAATACCCCGCGAGCGATCCGTACGTAACCTCGTGCGGCGGCACCACCATAGGCAACGTGAAGGGCAATCGCTTTGACGAGAGCGCTTGGAAATTCAGCGGTGGTGGAGTGAGCGCCCATTTTGCGCTACCGGCCTATCAACGGAACGCCGGCGTACCGGTTTCACTCAACGATGGCAGATCGGGCCGCGGCGTTCCCGATATCGCGGGCAACGCCAGTCCCGCGAGCGGCTATCGGATGGAGCTCAAGGGCGCGCCATTCATCGCGGCTAAAACTAGCGCCGTCGCGCCACTCTATGCGGGCCTCACGGCGTTGCTGAATGCCAACCTGGGGCGGCAGATTGGCTTTCTGAATCCGATCCTGTATTCGCTAGGTGCGGGTAGCCCGGTCTTTCGAGATATTGACGACGGCGCGGCGAACGGTTCACCCGGCTACCGGTGCGGGCCGGGATGGGATGCTTGCACCGGCTGGGGCAGCCTGAATGGGGAGGCTTTGCTGAGCGAGTTGCGGCGCCGTGGTTCAAAGCGTTAGCTTACATTGCGGACGGCGAACGGGACGCAATCGTCCACGCTGTTATTGAGCTGAAGTGAAAGCAAGGATTCAAACGTTTCCGCCGTAATCCCGGGTATTCCGCTGCATGAAACAACCGGGTTGGGATCTAGATTGATCTGAACGAGGTGGATGTCCTTACTCGGCGCCAGATCCGCCATCATCTTATCGAACGCGGCCGACACCGCAGTACTATTCTGATGCGCTCCGCTAGAGATGATTCCGACATTAACGTATTGCTCGGTTTCATCGCTAAAGTGAAAATCCAAGACGGGAAGCCCAACGAATTCCAGCTCGTTGATGTCATGGAAGAAATAGCTAAGAACGATGATTGTGGCGAACTGTGTGGCCTGAATCTCAGACGCATGGTTTCCGATAAAAACCAAGTCGATTCCTTTGGTCATGCAGCGGCACGAAAACACTTTGTGAGGAAGCGGGAATATGAAGACGATCGCGCGGGCGGCGCCGTAGTAAAGACCTCGCAGTCGTGTACCTTCGCGTTCTGAGTCTCAGTAAGGATGGCTGGGTTAGTAGCGGACTCGGCGCCCAAAAGCTCAAAGGTGCCGCGGCCGTAGAATTTGGCGTCACTCTCGCTTTCAACCCCGATTCGGTACTGTTGGTGGTCGGCTATCGCAGGGACGGCAGCGACTAGCCTCCAGGGCTCCTCGACAACTAGAAAGAGCCCATGAAGAATCACATTTAATGTCGGCATTTTAATCTCCTTGAGTGTGTGTGTTGGGTCCTAAACTGGTTTGTTATTGGAAACTGGCGAACGCCGCCCAATAGTAGGGATGTGTTGCGCCGGCCTGTTCACGAACTGCGCGAGATGCTTTTTGAAGCCCTGTGTCTACCGAGCTTCCGCTGAGTAGATATTGATAAAAGCGATGCATAAAGTTAGCTGTTACGGCGCTATCCACGCTCCAACGGGATGCCACAACCGTCGGCACGCCGTATCGATGCAAAGTACGAATCAGCGTATCGGGATCCCACTCGTCGCTGCTGGAAGTCGCGGAAGTCTGGCAGGCGGAAAGTACAGCCAAGCGGCACATCGGGCGGCGCGGCGCGGCGAAAGAGCTAAGGTCGAGGTTTCCCGGCTGTCCGCCGATTTCAGTAAGCAGGAGCCCCGAATCTCCGTGATGCCCCGCGAAATGGAAGATCTCTGCGTTCGGTATCGCTTGCCTGACTTTATCGGACGTTGCGTCGTTTCCCGCCAATACTACAGCGTTCGGAAACATTGCGCCCACCACGCGAGCCTCACGCGCGGCATCGGGCAGGGGCGGTAGTTCCGGCGTGTGGTCGCGCACAGCGTTGGAGGCCGCTACGGCCAGCATGCGCAATCTGGGGTTTATCGCGAAGTTCTCGCCGCTCGGAATCCCGTCAAGCGCAATTATATACGTCGCTTCGTCGCTGGCCCACTTTCCGTTCGCAGTAACCAACGCTTCCCAGGGCATACCTGCCAGAACGCCATCCGGTTCAATCCAGACCCGTCCATGCAGCCGATCCGCGAAAGGCTGCAAGAGCAGCCGGTAAAGCTTTGACCCGTCGCGGCGAATCTGAGCGATCGGAACTCGGGGGTCTGAGCATTCCCTCCTGAACTCGGTAACCAGCGCCGTGAGATCGGAGGCCGCTACATTGGAGGTGTGGGCCGTCGGCTTCGTTCCTTCCTGAAACCAGGCCACGAGACGGTCCGGTAAGACGGCGAAGGAAATGGACCGACCAATCGCCGGGGGGATCGCGCTGCCTAAGTATTCGCGCCAGGCAAGCCAGGCTTGTTTTCCTTGTGGATCCTGGCGCAGGAGCAAATCGACCAGTGAACGATAGAGTTCGCGATTGGTGTTCGTCCATTCCGTCAATTGGCGTGGATCGTGGAGCGACCTCCGGCTTTTCATCGCTAATTCGCGCGCCATTTGAAAAGCCCCCGCCGCTTTTGACAGATCGCCCAGTTTCAAGTTCACCTGGCCAAGAAGACCCTCGTAGCGCAATTGAATTGTGGCGTCGCTGAAAGAACCCAACTGGGCGGCGATTTTACGAAGCTCGTTTCCGCCAACCTAGGATTTCCCGCCCGCATCTCGGCCTCGGCTTTGCCCAGTTCACAGGCGAAGAGGTATGCGCGAATCTGCGCGTCTAGCGGCAGCCTTTGAAAAATCTCTTGAGCTCGCTTGAATTCGTCATCAGCCGCCGCGTGATCGCCCGCGCTGAGCGCCACCGTCCCCGCTTGGTAGTGGTTGACCGCCAGCAGAGATAGATTCCCCGTCGCGGCGACGTTTACTATAGCTTCCCGCTTCACTGCAAGCGCGGTATTCCAATCGCCCGCACGGCTGGCCAGTGAGAAAATTCTGGCATAGAAGTGATAGGGGGACCCTAGGTCGTGCGGTCTGCCCCAAACTTCGGCCAAACCGCTCAAATTCCCTTGCCATGCCGCGGCGGAATCGCCGAGATCGGCGCGAAAGTCGTTTTGGTAAGACAACGGGCGGACTGTCGGCTCCCGGTATCCCCCCTCTCTCGCAAGACTTACTGCGGTGGACCAATCGTCCCACGCGGCTCCCGGATTGCTGGAGTTGTATTCACAGACGCCCCGCTCCGTCCAGACCTGGACGCCAAGCCATACGAACTCGCGAGGAATCGCGTGGCTCAGGCTGGCGTTCGCCACCGCGCAATCTGCGCGCCGCAAAGCCCGCTGCTGAGCGTAATTCCCTTCGAAAGATGACTGGAGAGCACCGGCGCGATTTCCGGCCTTCTCGAATAACGTCTTCGATTCGCTTGCTAAGCGGCCGGCGTCCGCGGCGTGCCCGACCCTGTTCTCGTGGATGGTTTCGGCAAGCGCGGCGAATGCCTGACGTCCAAGCGGATCGTCGAGCGAGCGAAGCAACTCACGCAGCCATCGATCATGCTTGACGTCGGCTAAGTCGGCCCCAAGCGCCTGCAATGCCTCGATCGACTCCGCCTTCTCCTTGGCGCCACCGAAGGCTGCAATTTGTAGCCAAGACTCCGTTGCGGGCCGTAAGGCCAGTTCCGGGTCGAGACCCGATTCATGCAGCGCCAGATAACGATGCGGCGTGATCGGCGGATCGCCACCCAGCTTTCTGTTCTCGATTTCGGTTAGATGAGAGCGCGCTTCGCCGGCCCAACCGCCGTTTGGCTCCAGGTGAATCGCCGCCTCCCAATCGGAAGCGGATTGCGCGTAGAGGAACAAGCGCTCGTAAATCACAGCGCGATTGAATCGAAGATCGGCGCTGCCGGGGGACCTTTCGATGGCTTTCGACAACGCCTCGGCGGCAGAGCTGTAATCGGCGCCGCGCCCCTCCGCTTCGGCGCGCTCAAAATACGCCAGCGCCAGATCGGTGTTCAAACGGGCGTCCTGCGGTTTAGAGGCGCCAACTCGCTGCAAGACGTCTAGCGCGTTGGCATAATTCCAGCGGAACAGATCCGCCTCCGCTCCGGCTTCGAGCCACTGAGGATTCGACCCACCGCTTGCCAGCGCCTTCGTAATTGTAAGCTCCGCCTCCAACCATACGCGTGGAGGATCCAGAACCCGGCTGGAACGCTCCCGTTGCGCCGTAGCGTAATGCGCCCCTGGAAACCGCAGGTCGACAGTCCTGCGCTCGCCGAATGCCTGGGCAAGCAACCGCGTGGTTTCGGCCATCTGTTCTCGATTCCAAATGAAGTACAGGGTTACTAAACCGCACGCGGCGGAAACCGCCACGGCTACCCGCCTGAAAGACACGATTCGCCCGACGAGAGACAGGACCCGATGGCGTGTCTGTCGAGGCCCGTGGTCCTCAATTATCGAACCACCATCACGGGGTTTCGTTTGCGTATCCGCATCCATGAGCTCGGTCGGCTCCTCGAGAGTAAGTCTTTAAGTCATTTGGGAAGCGGTCGTAATTCACGCTGTATCAATCCTGGGGTTGCGGTAGCCTCGGCCAGCCGGGCCCGGGCTTCATTCGCCCACTCTCCGCCGGGTTCCAATCGCAGAAACTCCTTCCATTCATCGATGGCACGATCACCCAGGGACAGATGGCCGAGAGTCACCGCTCGATTGAACCGCAACTCCGGTGACTTGGGTTCGCGTTCGATAGCCGTGGAGTACAAATCCAGAGCCATACTGTAATCCGCCCTATTGTCGTGTGCCTGAGCACGCTCAAAATACGCCGCCGCCAGATCCGCCAAAACGGACGAATCGCGGGGAGCGGCAGTCCGAGCCCTCTCCAAAACGTCGATCGCGTCGTCATAGCGCCATTCCAGTAAGTCCGCTCTTCCTTTCATTTGCTGCAGCCGGTAGTCGGTGGGATCGCGGCTCAATCCCTTCGAGATCGGGATCTCGGCTTCCGTTACGGATGCGGACCGTGCCGTTCCGCCCCCTCGTTGCTGCCGGATAGGACCGTATGGCGCGCCGGGGAAGCGGAGTTCGGACGGCCTGTTTTCCGCATAAGCCTGAGCCAGCAGGCTGTTCACACGATCCCCCGCCTGCCGTCTCATAACCATAGTTCCTGTTACCGCCGCCACAACCAATGCAGCGGCAATGAGCCACCCGCGCAGCGCTGGACTCGCCCATCGCCGTCCCGCCGGCCCAGCAGACTGCACGAACCGGCGAGTCTGTTCCCGCATCGCATCGGGCAGTGAAGAGGGAAGGCCGTGAACAAAGGGATCTTCAGTGACTACTTCCGCGCCGATGTCGTCCAGGATTTCGCGAAGGACGCGGCTACAATGACCGCAGCGCGCCGCATGAGCCAACTTTGGACTCGCGTCATCCGGCGGGACCAGCCCACGAGCGACCTCCCACCAGTCGTTCAGGGATGGACAATCCGCCCCGGGTGAACCGGATGGCGCCGTCCTGAGAGCATTCAGGCGTCGCTGCTGCCGGACGAATTCGTCCGCGCGAGCCTTGCACGGTGGACACGCCTCGATGTGAGACGCCACGTCCGCCGCTGACTCCGTGCCGCCTTCGGCATACCTATTAAGGTCGTCGTCGGTCAGATGATCGTATGAACGGCTAGACAAATCGTCCTCCCCATTGTAAGAACGAACTTCCGGTTTGCTATCCTCCCGCGCCTGTTGCCCCGGCAGTCCGCGCCATCTCCGAGCGTACACAATGTACCAGACGCCGTAAGAGGCTTTCGACGCCCTTGGCGGTTAATGCGAAGGCGGGAATTGCCGCAATTTCGCGCGCAGTAAACTCTTGACGATAAAAAAGCCAGAAGATGGATTGATCGCGAGTGGCCGTTTCCTTCGCGGCACAATGGGCCAGGGCGGCTTCTACCCTTTGCAGAAGGGCATTGTGCTCCAGGCGGCTGGCAAACGCATCGTTGACCGGCATGGAATTGTTTTCCGCCGAAAGCGAAACAACCTTGCCGGCTCCTCTTTTAACAGCCGTCATCGCGTGGCAGCGGTCGCGCGCCATGTTTGAGCTGACAACCTTTAAGAACGCGTAGAGTCCGTCCTCGCGAAGGTCGCGGAATCCGCGAAGAATGCGGCAATTCCCATCACAGAGCTTCACATACACGTCCTGTATGATGTCCTCCATCACGGCGCCGGTGTTGCAACCGTATTGAGCCGCGATGCGAGCCACATTGCCCGCAATCACCGGATGATATCGGCGCATGAATTCCGTCCAGGCTTCTTCGGAGGGTCTGTCGAGGCAGAACCTTAGGAGTTCGCCCGAGGAAAGGTCGGTGAGCACGGATTCTCAGTCTACCGCAGCCGGCGGGGAGCTGTTTGCCAAGGTGAACTCACTGATGTACTCACTTACTCGGGCGTAAGCCGGTTCTCGACGCGAACGGATTTTCTCTCGCGACGCTGTTCTCTTGAGTGTCCGATGCGAGGGGCCGGAAGCAAGCGTTGCGGCCGGTGGGGGACCTCGCTCGGAGACTAAAACACGTTGCGCAGTTTCAAACAAAGACCGAGGAGAGAATATGAGAGCGGTTGCCCCGAATTCAACACGGGAACCCCGGCCCGCGGCCGAATTCATCAATGAATCTGTTTACCGGCGGTTGCGCTGTCGGGCGACGGCGATTCTCCGGCGCGAGACCTCCGACCACCGGCTGGAACCGGCCGATTTGTTGCACGAGGCCTTTCTACGTATCGCCCGGAGTAATGAGCCAGTTGACTTCCAGAGCGAATCTCACCTGCTTGCGCTCGCTACGTTGGCGATGCAGCGAGTCCTAATAGACCGCGCCCGTGGGGGCGACTCGCACCTGCGCATGCGATGCGTGCCACTGGAGCCTGGCATGCCACCCACGACGGATCCGAACCCCGAAGCCGAGCCCCTTCATGACGTGTTGCAACACATGCGGACTTGCGAAGCACGCCTCTATTGCATCGTTCAGATGCGCTTCTTTTGGGGTCTCGGAACAGAGGAGATCGCCTCGGCGCTCTCCATTTCCTCCCGCACTGTAAAGAGGGATTGGAGAACCGCCCGCGGATGGCTTAAGCGTGAACTGGTTAGACGCGCAACAGCGCCGACCGCTCTCCTCCGCGCGTCTTAGAAAAGAGGCGCGGAGGGTTCGATCCACGCTCGCGGCTGGAGGTGATCGTACGGCTGCCCGCGAGTTCGTTAAACTAAAGTGTTCATGTCCAAATTGCTGGAGGGCAAACTCGCCCTCGTATTGGGAATCGCGAACCGGTGGAGTCTCGCGTATTCCATCGCGCAGGCTTTCCATCGAGAGGGCGCAACGCTGGCGCTGACCTACCTGGGCGAAAAGCAAAAACAGACTATCGAAGAGCTGGCGTCGGAATGGAGCGTCGCGGCGCTGCTGCCGTGCGACGTTTCAAAGGACGAAGAGATCGATAGGCTGGCGGAATCGCTCGGCGCGTTAGGGCGTCCCTTGCACGCGGTGGTGCACAGCCTGGCGTTCGCCAATCCCGAGGACTTCGCCGGTCGTTTTACGAGACCAGCCGCGAAGGATTTCTCTTGGCGCAGAACGTCAGCGCCTACTCGCTGGTGGCTGTGGCGCGTGCCGACGGCGCCGCTTATGACCGAGGGCGGCTCGATCAGCACGCTAACCTACGTCGGCTCGACGCGCGTGATGACCAACTACAACGTGATGGGCGTGGCCAAGGCGTCGCTCGAAGCGGCCACGCGGTATTTGGCGAGCGAACTCGGCCAGCGCAAGATTCGCGTCAACGCCATTTCGGCTGGACCGGTCAAGACCGCGTCGGCGCGCGCGGTGAAGGATCTCTCGACCATCCTCGAGCTCACCGTACAGCGGTCCCCTTTGCGCCGCAACGTTGAGCCAGCGCGAGGTGGCCGACGCCGCCGTATTCCTGGCGAGCGATTTAAGCCGCGGCGTGACGGGCAATATCATGTTTGTCGATTCGGGCATGCAGGTAATGGGGTTCTAATGAAGGTTGAAGTAGTTCTTACGGAAGCGGACATTACGCAGGAATTCGTCGAAGCGATGGAAGCGCGCGATCTTCCGGAAAAGTTCTTCTACTGGTTCCCGCGATCGGCAGCGGAATGGTCGGACCTAGCCAAGGAGCCGGCGCTGTACGCCGGTCTCAGTGAAACGTGGAAGGAACTCTCTGCCGAAGCGCCCGGCCTGGCGCGCCACTTCGGCGGACGCATCCCGGTGATCAGTTTCGGCGCGGGCGATGGCTCGCGCGACCGGCTGCTGATGGTTGCCCTGAAGGATGCCGGCTGCGAGTGCGTTTACTATCCCGTCGACGCCAGCCAGACCATGATCGAGATGGCCTGTTCGGGCGCGGACGATGACGATTTCGAAGCCACTGGCATCAAGGGCGATATCTCGAGCCCTGTGCATTTGATCTACGCCGCCGACGCCGCGGAAGCGCCGCGCTTGTTTATCTTCTCCGGGAACACCATGGGCGCCTTCGATCCCCTGGCGGAGATCCGCTACGTCGCCCAGTGCCTGAAACCGGACGATCGGCTCATCATCGATGGCGAAATCTTCGACGAAGCCAAGAGCATGGCTCTGCGCGACAATCCGGCTGCGCGCAAATTTCTGGGAGCGCTTCTGGCCAGCGTGGGAATCGAAGATGACGATGGCGAGATCAAATTCAGCCACAAGCGCGACGACCGGCATGCGGGCTTGCATCTCTTCACGCGCAGCTTCCGCGCCAGCCGCGATCTTTCCGCCACCGTCGCCGGCCAGGAGATTTCACTCGAGCGCAATGAGCGCATCGGCCTCAACTTCAACTACACGTACACGGCAGAGGCATTCCGTTGGCTGGTGAGCGAGCACGGCGGCCTGGAAATATTGAAGGAATACCGCAGCCCGGACGCGCGCTTCCTGACCCTGATTTGCAGAAAGTAGGATCGCCTCTGGCCTATCCTACGGGTATGCACATTCTTCACGTTCACCTCAAGGTGAAGCCCGAGCGGATCGACGATTTCATCGCCGCGACCATTGAGAACGCCGCCGCCAGCCTCCAGGAGCCGGGATGCGTGCGGTTCGACGTGATCCAGGAGACGGCGGATCCGGCGCATTTCGAATTGGTGGAGATCTATCGCGATCAAGCCAGCCACGCCGCGCATCGCGAGTCGCCGCACTATAACGTATGGGCCGAACGCGCCGCGGATATGTTCGCCGAACCGCGCTCGCGAACCATCTACCGCAACGTTTATCCTGACGACGCCGCATTTTGAAGAACATGCATTTTGAATTCGCCACCGCCGCGCGGATTGTCTTCGGCGAAGGCGAAGCGCGCCGGCTTGCCGCCATCGCCGGACTCGATGGCGGACGCTCGCTCGTAGTGACAGGCTCGAATCCAGTCCCGCATTCAGTCCCTCATCGCGAATCTTTCCTGCTCGCTCTTCTCCGTCGCCGGCGAACCTGACTATCGATTTGGTGCGCGCGGGCGTGGAGCAGGCACGGCGCGAGGAATGCAGCTCGGTGATCGCGATCGGCGGCGGCAGCGCCATCGATTGCGGCAAAGCCATCGCCGCCCTGCTCACTAATCCGGGCGAGCCTCTCGATTACCTGGAGGTTATCGGACGAGGGACAGCCCCTCACGCGGCCCTCCGCGCCGTTCTTCGCTCTGCCCACCACCGCAGGATCGGGCGCGGAAGTGACGCGCAACGCGGTGTTGGCATCGCCCGCGCATCGCGTAAAGGCCAGCCTGCGCAGTCCGTTTCTGTTGCCGAAAGCCGCCATCGTCGATCCTGAACTGACGTGGAGCCTGCCGACGCGCGGTCACTGCGTCCACTGGCCTCGATGCAGTCACGCAGTTGATCGAGCCTTATGTCTCGAGCCGCGCTGGCGCGCTCACCGATCTCTATTGCGTGGAGGGACTGCGCCGCGCGGCCGGATCCCTGCAGCGGGCGTGGGAGAACGGCGCCGATCGCGAAGCGCGCGCCGGCATGTCATGGGCGAGTCTGCTGGGCGGCATGGCCCTGGCGAACGCGGGCCTTGGAGTAGTCCACGCCTTCGCCGCGCCGGTCGGCGGCCGATGGAACGCGCCGCACGGCGCCATCTGCGCGGCCGTTTTGCCGCACGCCATGGAAATCAATATCGAAGCCCTGCGCCGCCGCGCGCCGGCAAGCTCCGCGCTAAGGCGGTATGACGAAATCGCCCGCATCGTCACGCGCCAGCCGCATGCCATCGCGGACGATGGCGTTCGTATGGATCGCCGATCTCTGCGATCGGCTCGAAATTCCTCGCCTCTCGCGCCTATGGCGTCACCGCTGGAGATCTCGATGACATCTCCGCGCAAGGCCGCGCAGACAAGCAGCATGAAAGGCAACCCAATCGCACTCTCGCATGAAGAACTGCGCGAGATCGCGATTCGTGCGCTATAACCCGGCCGCCGGCAACTTCCTTTAATCGCCAGTGTTTAACAGAACGGAAACTACGAATCAATCTGTCGCGTTAATTGAAGTAGGGCTAGAGAGATGCGAATAACGCCAATCACACGAGTCACCGCCGCGTTGGTTGCGGTCTGCACCATTTGGGCGCAGAACCTGGAGCCGCAGGCGCAAACCCGGCCATCCGATGAGGACGTGATCCACATCAATGTCAACCTGGTTCAAGTGGACGCCGTCGTCACCGATTCCAAACACCACCTTGTGACCGATCTCAAAGCCGGCGACTTCCAAGTCTTACAGGACGGCAAGCCGCAAAAGATCACCAACTTTTCCTACGTCAGTTTGAAGCCTGCGGCAGCCATTGCCACTCGGCCCGCTGCCGCCGGAAAGGTCAAAGGCGCTCCGCCGCCGCCACCTGTACCGGTGCGTCCCGGAGCAGGCGCGGAGGCTGATCGCGCTGGTTGTCGACGACCTCGGCCTCGCCTTCGATAGCGTCGCGCGCGTTCGTGGCGCGTTGAAGAAATTCGTGGACGAGCAGATGCAACCTGGCGACCTGGTGGCCATCGTGCGCACCGGCGCGGGGATGGGCGCCCTGCAGCAGTTCACCGCGGATAAGCGTGTGCTTTATGCCGCCATCGATCGCGTCCGATTCAACTCGATGGGCCGCGTTGGCGTTAGCAGTTTCGATCCGCTGGGCAGCGGCGAGCACACCGCTCTCGACGCCGAACGAGAAGGCATTGTGGCGGCGGGTTCGCTCGGCGCCATCCGCTACGTGGTGAATGGATTGCGCGAACTTCCAGGCCGCAAAGCAGTGGTTCTCTTCACTGAGAACCTGAAATTATTCAGTCGCGATGGCCAAAACGACCGCGTCATGCAGGGCGTGCGCGAGTTGGAAGACGCGGCGAATCGAGCATCGGTGGTGATTTATAGCATCGACCCGCGAGGCCTGCAGACGCTACAACTGACCGCCGCCGACAATACGGGCCACATGTCGGCGAAGCAGATTTCGCGCGTACCGATGATGCGCTCCGCACAGCAGTTTCGGTCGCAGGAAGGCATGGTGATGCTGGCGAACGATACCGGCGGCCGTTTCTTCTCGAACAGCAACGATATCGCGGGAGCACTTGCGCGACGCCGTCGCGGAGACGGAAGGCTACTACTTACTCGGATACCATCCCGATGCGAGCACCTTCGATGTAAACGGACGGCCCAAGTTTCATAGCGTGAAGGTGAAGTTACTCCGCGCGGGCCTCGAAGTACGTTCGCGTAGCGGATTCTTCGGGCGTTCGGACCTGCTTCACGAGCCTAAGCCGCAAGGCCGCCAGGCGGAGATCGCCGCCGCGCTTTCCTCGCCATTCGGCGCCAATGGCATTCACGTGCGCTTGACGACGCTCTACGCGCAATCGCCCAACGCGGGCGCGTTCGTCAATGCCATGCTGTATATCGATACGAAGGACTTGACGTTCGCCGATCAGCCCGATGGCTGGCACAAGGCAGTTTTCGAAGTTGTAGCCGTCACTTTCGACGCCAACGGCCAGCCCGTGGATAGTAGCGGCAAGACTTACACCGTGCAATTGAAGGACACGGCATACGAAAACTCTCTAAAGACAGGTCTCATTTACACCATGCAGCACCCAGTCAAGAAACCCGGCGCCTATCAGATGCGCGTTGCATTGCGCGACGAAGATTCCAACCAGGTCGGTTCCGCCAGCGAATTCATCGAGGTACCAGATGTCAGCAAGGGTAAGTTGGCGCTCTCCTCGTTGATCTTACGCAAGTATGTGCCGGAGCAGGCGGCGGGAACCGCAAAGCCTGACGAAAAGACGGAACCGACGCGCCCACTTTGGGCAATCCCGCGACGCGGATCTTTCAGCCGGGCGAGGATATACTCTACGGCTATCAGATTCTGAACGCTCGCGAAGATACAAACCAAAAGCCGGAGGTCGAAAGTTTCGCGCGCGTCTTCCGGGACGGGCAGGAGATCTTCACCGGTAAGCCGCAACCCTTAAATATGTCGGATGCAGCCCGACCCCAACCACTTAGTAGGCGGCGGTGTGTTGAAGCTGGGCACGAAGATGGAGCCTGGCGACTATGTGGTGCAGATCGTCGTGAATGACAAGGCTGCGAAATCAACCGCAACGCAGTGGACCGATTTCGAGGTGATGCCGCTTACTGCTGCAACGCAACAGTAAGCGTGACGGTGGCTTGCACCTCTATGGCTTGGGGCTGCTCGACGGGAGTCGCCATCGACACAGTCTGCGCGGCGGCGAACACTCTCGGCCGGATTGGCTCCGCGCCGCCCTCATCGAGGTAGATCACGCTACCTAGTTTCAGACTAAGCGCGCTGGCCATAGCCCCGGCCTCAGCACGCGCCTGCAAGGCGGCTTTCCGCAGCGCTTCGGCGCGGGCTTGCGATTGATCCTTGAGCGTGAATTCGAGTGATGACACTTCGTTGGCTCCAGATTGCGTAGCGGCGTCGATAATTCTCCCGACGCTCGCAAGATCGTCGGTGGTCACTCGCACCGAATTGTTCGCGATGTAGCCTTTTAAAGTGTGCGCGCCCTTCGAAAAGTCATAATTCGGATTGAGCGAGTAGCTCACGGTTTTCACCTCCGCCTTCGGCCCGGCGGCGGCTTTCAATTTATCGAGCACCGATTGCAGGAGTGTTGCGTTCTGAGCCGCCGCGGCGGACGCGGTTGCAGCTTGCGAAACTACGCCGATCTGGATACGCGCCTGATCCGGCGCCACGGATACCGACGCCGTCGCGGATGCCTGCACGGAAGCCGGACGCTGCGATTGCGCTCCTGCGAATCCCGTGAGGAGAAGAACTAGAGAAACGGTCTTCATAACTTCACGCTAACAAATAGCGTGTATATTATCGCTATGGCTGAGCCTTTCACCGTGCCGGACAGCACCGCCGCAGTTCAAGTCGCGCAGTTTATCTCCAAGTTCGATCCGCGCGTGGCGAAACAGATCCGCGCTTGCCGCGCCGCCGTAAGGAAGCGGCTGCCAACCGCCACCGAGTTGGTGTACGACAACTATAATTTCTTCGTGATCGGTTACAGTTCCACCGAGCGCGCCGGGGATTGCATTATTTCGCTCGCCTCAAACTCGCATGGCGTTACGCTTTTCTTCTATTACGGCGCTCGGCTGCGCGATCCTGCAAAGATCCTTCACGGCAGCGGTAACCAGGTTCGCTTCATCCGAATGGAGAGCGCGGCGACGCTCAAGCGGCCGGAAGTAGAGGGGCTGCTCCGTGAGGCCATCGCGTACGGAAAGAACCCGCTGCCTGAGACCGGGCGTGGGCACACCATCGTGAAACTGATCGCCGCCAAACAACGGCCGCGGCGCAATGAATCGGCGTAAGCGTGGCTCCGAGCCGATTCTGGGCCATCCCGCTACAATTGAAACGTGGCACTCACCTGCTATCTCGACGCCTTCTCCGGCATCAGCGGCGATATGACTGTCGGCGCGCTGGCCGATGCCGGCGCGGACCGCGATGCCATCGCCACTGCGATTCATTCGCTTAACGCCGGCGCTACGGTCTCGTTCGAGAACGTGAAGCGGCAAGGCATCGGCGCCACCAAGTTTCGCGTCGCGGTGGAGGAGACCAAGAAGCATCGCCATCTGTCGCACATCGTGAAGATGATCGAAGCGGCCGAGATCTCCGCTCGCGCGCGGCGCGATGCCATCGCCGTTTTCCAGCGGCTGGGCGAGGCCGAAGCCGAAGTCGCATCAGGTTCCCATCGAAAAGGTGCACTTCCACGAAGTCGGCGCGGCCGATTCCATCGCCGATATCGTCGGCGCCTGCGTGGCCCTCGACTCGCTCGGACGTCGACGAGATCGTCTGCTCGCCGATCAACGTCGGCAGCGGCACGGTGAATACCGAACACGGCGTGCTGCCCGTTCCCGCGCCCGCCACCGCGCGCCTGCTGCGAGAACGCGCCGGTCTACGCGCGCGGCCCGGCGATGGAACTGACCACGCCCACCGGCGCCGCCGTCGCCGC
Source organism: Bryobacterales bacterium (assembly GCA_963763545.1). Lineage (GTDB taxonomy): Bacteria > Acidobacteriota > Terriglobia > Bryobacterales > Bryobacteraceae > PALSA-243. The sequence goes on along the minus strand of CAVXPE010000030.1, from coordinate 267,035 downwards.
CACGCTTGCGAACGCTTCGGCGCGCTGCCGCCCATGAAGATCGCGCGCATCGGCTACGGCGCGGGCGACCGCGATTTCCCGGAACAGGCCAATGTGCTGCGCGTCATGGTCGGCGAAGCGCACCGGCGCCGAGGAAGCGCTCAGCCGTCTCCGTGATCGAAGCCAATATCGACGATTCGAACCCGCAAGTGCTCGGCCTACGCCATGGAACGCCTGATGGAAGCCGGCGCGCTCGATGTCACGCTCCAGCCCATCGCAATGAAAAAGAGCCGGCCCGGCATCGCTGCTGCGCGTCATCGCGCGGCCGGAAGATCGCGAAGCGCTGGCGCAGATTGTCTTCGCCGAAACCACCACGCTGGGCCTGCGCATCTACACCGCCGAGCGCCGCGTGCAGGCGCGCAGCTTGGACCGAAGTCGAGACGCCCTACGGCAAAGTGCGCGTGAAGGTTTCGGGCGACGGCGCCTTCGCGCCCGAATACGAAGACTGCCGCAAGCTCGCGCTCGAATCCGGCGTCGCCGCTGAAACAGGTTCTCGCCGAAGCCAACTTCGCATATCTCAACTAATCCCGATGAAATACTACCTCACCACTCCGATCTACTACGTCAACGCCGCGCCGCACATCGGCCACGCCTACACCACCATCGCCGCCGACACCATCAAGCGCTTCAAGCGCATGCAGGGCTACGACGCCGTCCTCACCACCGGCACCGACGAGCACGGCGAGAAAGTCGAGCGCGCCGCCGAAGCGCGCCGGCAAAACGCCGCAAGGAGTTCTGCCGACATCATCGCGGACGAATTCCAGCGGCAGTGGGAACTGCTCGGCCTCGCAGATCGACCACTTCCAGCGCACCACCGAGCCCGCGCCACGCACAAGCGTGGTGCAGGATCTCTTCGAGCGCTGCCTGCGAGAACGGCTACATCTATAAGGGCAGCTACACCGGCCAATACTGCGTCTTCGACGAATCTCTACGTCAACGACGCCAAGCCCGGCGACCCCTGCCCCGATTGCGGCCGCCCCACCGAAACCGTCACCGAAGAAAATTACTTCTTCAAGCTCTCGGCCTTCACGGACAAGCTGCTGAAGCTCTACGAACGACAACCCCGATTTCATCCAGCCCGAATCGCGCCGCAACGAAGTGATCTGCGTTCGTGCGCGGCGGCCTGCAACGATCTCTCCATCAGCCGCACCACCATCAAATGGGGCATCCCCGTGGCGGGCGAAGGCAAGCACGTCTTCTACGTCTGGTTCGACGCGCTGACCACTTATATGAGCGCGGTGGACGGCGAAGAGCCTCTGGCCCGCCGATCTGCACCTGATCGGCAAAGAGATCGTGCGCTTCCACGCCGTCTTCTGGCCCGCGTTCCTGATGGCCGCCGGACTGCCGCTGCCGAAGCGCATCTTCGCGCACGGCTGGCTGCTGTTCGAAAACGACAAGATGAGCAAGTCGCGCGGCAACATCGTGCGCGCCGAACCCATCCACAAGGTGATGGGCGTCGACGCGCTGCGCTACTTCCTGCTGCGCGAAGTCGTCTTCGGGCAGGACGGCAGCTTCAGCTACGACGCGCTGGTGGGCCGCTACAACTCCGATCTCGCCAACGGCCTGGGCAATCTCGCCAGCCGCACGCTGACCATGATTCAGCAGTATCGCGACGGCGTGATTCCGCGAAGCCGACGGCGACCAGCGATCGCAGCGTGCTGGCCGAGCACGACCATCATCGCCGTGCAGGACGCCTTCGACCGCTTCGAATTTTCGAAAGGCCTCGAAGCCATCTGGGGCTTGATCGCCGCGGTGGACAAATTCATCGTGGAGCAGGCCCCGTGGAAGCTGGCGAAGCAGCCGGAGCCGAAGCCGCCAGCAGCTCGACGACACGCTCTACACCGCGGCCGAAGCGCTGCGCATCGTCACCGCGCTGCTTTCGCCCGTGCTGCCGGAATCGACGCCGAAGATCTGGGCGCAGCTCGGCATGACGGAGCCGCATCGAATCGGTGCAGCTTCGACGACGCTCGCACTGGGGCGGCTTGCAAGCCGGGCCAGAAGATCGGCGAGATCGCCGGCGTCTTCCCGCGCATCGAGCTGAAGGACGCCATCGACAAGATGCGCGAGCTCGAAGAGAAGATCTCGGCGCGAGCAGGCCATGCTGCTGGGCAAGAAGCCGGAAGCCGGCCGGAGGCCGCCGAAGCTGCCTCGCCGAAGATCGCCATCGACGATTTCCTCAAGGTCGATCTGCGCGTGGGCCTGGTGCTCTCCGCCGAGCGCGTCAAAGGCGCCGACAAGCTGCTGCACCTGAAAGTCGATATCGGCGAGCCGCAGCCGCGCACCATCGTGGCCGGCATCGCCGAGGCCTACGAGCCGGAGCAGCTGGTCGGACCGCAAAGTGGTGATCGTCGCCAACCTGCAGCCGCGCAAGCTGCGGGGCATCGAATCGAACGGCATGATCGTGGCCGCGTCGCTCGAAGGCGGCAAGCCGGTGCTGGCGGGCTTCCTCGAAGACGTCCCGGTCGGCGCGCGCCTGAAGTAGACCATGCTGTTCGTCGATTCCCACTGCCATCTGGACGACGAACAGTTCGACGCCGACCGCGACGCCGTGATCGAGCGCGCGCGCGCCGCCGGCGTCGAGCGCATGATGGCCATCGGCACCGGCGATGGCCCGCCCGATCTCGAAGCCGCCATCCGCCTGGCCGATCGCTACCCGTTCATCTACGCCACCGTCGGCGTTCATCCGCACGATGCCTCGAAAGCCACGGCCGAAACCTTCGACGCGCCTGCGCGAGCTCGCGGCGCATCCGAAGGTGGTGGCGATCGGCGAAATCGGCCTCGATTACCACTACGATTTCTCGCCGCGCGACGTGCAGCGCGAGTCTTCGAGCGGCAACTCGAATCTGGCCGCGCGAAGCCGGCAAGCCCATCGTGATTCACACGCGCGAAGCCTGGGACGACACGCTCGACGTCCTGCGCGCACGACTGGCGCGGCGAGGGCATCATGCACTGCTTCACCGGCGACGAAGCGCAGGCGCGCGAAGCGCTCGACCTCGGTTTCTATCTCAGCTTCGGCGGCGTCCTGACGTTTCCCAAGGCCGAAGCCGTGCGGCAGGCCGCGCGCATCGCGCCCGACGATCGCATCCTGGTCGAGACCGACGCCCCTATCTGGCGCCCGTCCCGCACCGCGGCAAACGCAACGAGCCGGCCTTCATGGTGGAGACCGCGCGCCGCCTGGCGGAGGTGCGCGGCGTCACCACGGAAGAGATCGCGAGCGCAACAGCCGCGAATTTCGAGCGCTTGTGCAAACCTATCGGTTCCCCGCCAACTTCTTAATGAGCGTGCCAGTCTCAGAATGCGTCAAAATGAAGGTGGCCGAATCGAGATGATGCCAACAAATGAATACGTCGAAGTTCGCAACGGCGGCTACTACGTAGCCGGCACGCGGATCGGTCTCGACGTAGTAGTTCACGACTTTCGACGCGGACGATCCGCTGAGGAGATTTTCGAAGCGTATCCATCCATCGGATCGCTGGCAAAGGTTTACGGGACGATCACCTTCATTCTGGAGCACCCGGCTGCGGTTGAGGCCTATCTGAAAGATCAGGACCAAATCCTGGAAGAAATTAAGGCGCAATATCCCATGCCTCAAGACATGATCGATCGTTTTGAGCGGGCCAAGAAGGAAGCATCGCCAAGGCTCGCTTGAAAATCCGTTTTCAGGCCGACGCCGACATCGATCCCGATATCCGGAAGGGGCTGTTGCGGAGAACCGTCGATCGACTTTCGTCCTGCTGCGGGCACAATTGCCGACGCCACTCTCGATCCGGAAGTACTGGCGATTGCGGCAGATGACCACCGAGTACTCATTTCGAGCGATCTGCGAACCATGAGCGTGCACTTCCAGGATTTCATCGCCACGCGTGAATCGCGAGGGGTTTTGCTGATTCCGTCTTCCCGATCCATCGGAGCGGCTATCGAAGGACTGCTCTTCGTTTGGCTGAATTGGACGCCAGCCGACTTGCAGAACCGAGTATCCTGGCTCCCCTAGGCGCGCTGCCTGCGCTCGCTTTCGAATTCAAGCCGCGCGGCTACGCTCGCGTTCCCCGCCAACCTCTTGATGAGCCGGCCGGCGCCATGCGCCACGTTGAACGACGCCGCAACTGAAGACGGATCGAGCAATCCCAGTCCGCAAGTTGCCGTGATCATCGCTCGATTCGCAAGCTCTTGTGGATCGCCCGCCAAAGCTGCGGCCTTCAACCAGCGGGTGAAGAGGGCGGCCGCAGGAATTTCATCCAGCCGCTTCATTGTGGGAACCATTCCGTAAGCTACCCATCCGCCGTTGCGTATAAAGTCGAGCGCGAATCGATCCGCAAAAAACAGCTCCAGTCCCTGGTGGACGTCGAAGGAAAGGATATCGGGTTTTGCAAGGCACATTCGCTCGAAAGGCCGCTCGGCGCAACAATGCAGTCCGGCGAACGCGCCGCGCGCTCGCGCATCTTCGAGTATGGCCGCCAGCGCGCTGAGCTGCTGCTCTTCGGAGATTCCCTTGCCTACGGCCGCTTGCAGACATAGAGCGGGCTCGTCGACAAACAGCAAAACGGAAAGGCCAAAGGATTTCAGACGTTCAATCTGCCAGCAGACAATCTGAGAAATATGAAATGCAACCGCGGAAAAGAGAGCAGCGTCGGAGAGAAAGGGCCGCCCTTTGTAAAAGAGATATGCCGCCAGCGTAATCGGTCCTTCGATCTGGCCTTTAACCGCCAACGCGGAAGGACAGAATCGCGCCGCCATGGCATCTTCGAACGCGTGAAAACCGGCCGCATTTTCCGGCGTCAAATTTCCGCTGCTTTTATGCAGCGCCTCAATCACCGAATCGATTCGGCCGTCTCTCACCTCAAACCCGTAGCCTTCGCTGCGCGGATCAACCAGATCGGCCATAATGCCGAGTCCCTGGCCGATGATGCTCTCCCGCTCCGAAAGGCGCGGGAGTTGAGGCCAGTAAGGAACCTCCGGCGAAAATTCGGCTACCGCGTCAATTGCAGACTTGACGCACGTGAAAGGAAGACTGCCAATTCCCGTAACTGCTCCGGCAAGATCGGACGGCATCTCGCCCGCGGTCCCGGCCGTAGCATTGGCGGAAGGGGAGGATCTCATCGGTCTAAACCGCGGGATCGTAGTTCAGATTCGGACCCAGCCACCGCTCCACCTCCGCGATGCTCATGCCCTTGCGTTCGTGATAGTCGCGCACTTGATCGCGGTCGATCTTGCCGAGGCTGAAATAGCGCGATTCCGGATGTGCAAAATAGATACCACTAACGCTGGACCCGGGCCACATTGCGAATGATTCGGTGATCCGCATGCCCGTGTTGGCCTCCACATCGAGCAGACGCCAGATCGCGCCTTTCTCGGTGTGATCCGGGCAAGCGGGATAGCCTGGCGCCGGTCTGATTCCGCGATATTTCTCATCGATCAGATCCGCGCTGCTCAACTTCTCCGCACAGCCATATCCCCATTCCTGGCGTACTTGTTTGTGCAGGCATTCGGCGAAAGCTTCGGCGAGGCGGTCGGCGATGGCCTCCGCCATGATCGCGTTGTAGTCGTCGTTGTTGGCCCTGAAACGATCGCAGACCTCTTTCAGGCCAATTCCACTGGTTACGGCGAATGCCCCGACGTGATCGGACAAGCCGGTCTCCTTGGGCGCGACGAAGTCGGAGAGCGAACGGCAAGGTTCGCCACCTTCTCTGTTCGCTTGCTGCCGGAGAAAGTGAAAGCGTTCGAGAACCGCGCCGCGCTCCTGGCCAGTGTAGAGCTCTACGTCGTCGCCCAGCGCGTTGGCGGGAAAAAGACCGTAGACGCCTCGCGCCGTGATCAGATTCTTCTCAATGATCCGATCGAGAAGAATATTCGCGTCGGTAAAGACCTGGCGCGCCTGAGCGCCGTAACTTTCGTGCTCCAGTATACGGGGATAAATGCCCTTCAGGCCCCACGTGTGAAAGAGCGGGCTCCAGTCGATAAAATCGCGTAATTCCGCAAGAGGAAAATTATCCAGCACACGCACGCCTGTGAAGGACGGCGCCGGAATATCTTCGCCTCGCCATTGAATGGGCGTTCGCCGGCTTCGCGCCGTCTCGAGAGACACGACCGTTTGGCGCGGAGCCGAATGAGACTTACGTAATGCCTCATATTCGGCGCGGTGCTGCGCCACAAATGCCGGCTTGCCTTCATCGCTGAGCAGGCTGGTAGTCACAGGGACAGCTCGGCTGGCGTCCAGCACATGGACCACGGGTTCACTATAGTGCGGCGCAATTTTGATGGCCGTGTGCGCGCGGCTGGTTGTCGCTCCGCCGATGAGAAGAGGCAACTTGAACCCTTGCCGCTCCATCTCGCGAGCGACGTGTACCATCTCGTCTAGCGAGGGCGTGATCAAGCCGCTGAGGCCGATCATATCCGCGTTTTCAGCTTTGGCGCGTTCGAGGATTTTTTCGCAGGGCGTCATCACGCCCATGTCGATTACCTCGTAGTTGTTGCAAGCCAGAACAACGCCGACGATGTTTTTGCCGATATCGTGAACGTCGCCCTTCACGGTGGCGAGTACGATCTTTCCCTGCGTCTTGACCACTTGGCCAGCCGCCGCCATGGCTGCCTTTTCGGCCTCCATAAACGGGGTCAGGTAGGCGACAGCCTTCTTCATCACGCGCGCCGATTTGACCACCTGCGGCAAAAACATCTTGCCCGCGCCGAAGAGATCGCCCACCACGCTCATGCCCGCCATCAGCGGCCCTTCGATCACCAGCAGAGGGCGGCCCAGTTTGGCGCGCGCTTCCTCGGTATCGGCGTCGATGTAGGCGTCGATTCCCTTTACCAGCGCGTGAGACAGGCGCTCCTCAACCGTGCCGTTGCGCCATTCTTCGGCTTTCTTTTCGGTTGCCGCCGCGCCGGAGCCCGCCGCTTTCAGCGCTTCGCCATAGTCCACCAGGCGTTCGGTGGCGTCGGGGCGGCGGTTGAGCAGCACGTCCTCCACCATCGCCTTCAGTTCGGGCTCAATCTCCTCGTAGACCTCGAGCATGCCGGCGTTGACGATGCCCATATCCATGCCCGCCGCGATGGCGTGATAGAGGAACGCGGAATGCATTGCCTCGCGAACTTTGTTGTTGCCGCGGAAGCTGAACGAAATGTTCGAAACGCCTCCGCTGATCTTTGCGTGCGGCAGGTTGGCCTTGATCCAGCGCGTAGCGTTGATAAAGTCGACCGCGTAATTGTTGTGCTCCTCCATGCCCGTTGCAACGGTGAGGATGTTCGGATCGAAGATAATGTCCTCGGGCGGAAAGCCAACCTCATCGACCAAAATTCGGTAGGCGCGTTCGCAGATGCGGATCTTGTCTCCGTACGTTGCGGCCTGGCCCCGCTCATCGAACGCCATCACGACCACCGCTGCGCCGTACTTGCGCACGGTCGCGGCATTCTGATGAAACTTTTCCTCGCCCTCTTTGAGCGAGATCGAGTTCACGATGCCCTTGCCCTGAAGACATTTAAGTCCGGCCTCGATGACCTCCCATTTCGAGGAGTCCACCATAAACGGAACCTTGGCGACCTCAGGCTCGCTCCCCAGCAGTTGCAGGAACCGCGTCATCGCAGTGACGCCATCGATCATCCCCTCATCCATGCAGATGTCGATGACGTTGGCTCCGTTTTCAACCTGCTGGCGGGCGATGCTGACCGCTTCCTCGTATTGGCCAGCCTTGATCAGCTTCGCGAATTTCGGCGACCCGGCCACGTTGGTTCGCTCGCCGATCATGATGTAGACGCCCGCCTGTTGGGTGAACGGCTGCGATCCCGAAAGGCGGAGAGGCTTCGGCTCCCAGTCCGCCGGTCCGGGAACGCTGACGCTTACGGCATCCTTCGCCCTCAGCTCCCGCGGATGTTTGCCTTCCAGCGCTTTTGCAATTGCGGCGATGTGCTCGGGCGTGTTGCCGCAACAGCCGCCCGCGATATTGATCAATCCCCCGTGTGCGAAATCGCCGAGGTAGCGCGCCATATCCGCCGGTTCCAGATCGAACCCCGTAGGCGAAAGTGGATTCGGCAAACCCGCATTCGGGTAGCACGAAATGGCGGCGCTCGACTTCTCCGCCAGGTCCGAAAGAAACGGATACATCAGATCGGGTCCGAGAGAGCAATTGAGCCCAACCGATAGCGGCTTGATGTGCATCACCGCGTTCCAAAACGCCTCAATCGTCTGCGCGGAGATCATGGTCTCGCCGCCGCGCCCCACGGCCGCCGAAATCATCACCGGCAGCTCCTTGCCGTCCTGATCGAACACTTCGCGGATCGCGACCAGCGCGGCCTTGGCGTTCAGCGAATCGAAGATCGTCTCCACAAGCAGCAGATCCGAGCCTCCCGCGATGAGGGCGCGCACCTGCTGAATGTAGGCTGCCTTAACTTGATCGAAGGTAACGACCCGAAAGCCCGCATCGTCGGCGTCGGGCGAGTTGGAAAGAGAAACCGTCAGCGGCCCAATCGCGCCCGCCACAAATCGAGGACGCGAGGTGGCGTTCGCCACGCGATCGGCCCACTCGCGGCATTGCCGCGCAGATTGTTCGTTGATTTCCCACGCCAGATCGTTGAGGAACGGATCTTCAATAACCTTCTGGTAGAAGGCGGGATCTTTCCGCCCGCCGCGTTCCCTGGGATCGTCTACGAAGAATTCGCTTTGCGTAATACTCGTGGCGCCGAAAGTGTTCGTCTCGATAATATCGGCCCCCGCTTCGAGAAACCGCCGATGGATGTCGCAGATCATCTTCGGCTGGGTCAGTGAGAACAGGTCGCCGTTATTGAGCAGATCCTTCTTCGAATCCTTGAAGCGTTCCGCACGGATGTCGGCTTCCTTCATCCCGTAGGTGCGGATGGTGGTCCCCATCGCCCCGTCGATTATGGCGATGCGGCGTTCAAGGATCTCCTGGAGTGGATGTTTGCGATCTGTGGTCATTTCTTTCAGGCTTGGAACGGCGGCCGATACTTTATCTTTTGATGATAGCGATGCGGACAAGGTCGCAGGCGGCCTTTGGTGGGAACACCTTGGCGTTTAGGGTGGATCTTGACGCCAATTAAAGCATCGCGATCATCCGACCGCTTGCCGTGGTCTGCTGAACTGCCGGTCCACCTTACTATTATGCCTGATGCGCTCTTTTTCCTGGCTGGCCGAATCCTTTTGGCGTCCTCATGCGAACTGGCAATAGACAATGACTGATGCAGAGTTCCGGGAAGCTTACCAGCGGAATAAAGATGTGCTCTACCGCTTCGCTCGAAGAATGTCCGGGTCGCCCTCGGAAGCCGAAGACATTGTCCAGGACGCGTTTGTGGAACTTTGGCGAAATGCATCGCGGTTCGATCCCCAGCGTGGATCGCTGCGCAGTTTTCTCATCGGTGTGACTTCGAACCTGATTCGCCGGCGGCTGCGTAGCGATCGGCCGTACGACGAACTGGAAGACGATAGCAGTCTATGTGGTCCGATCGATCTCGCCAGCCTCGAACGCGCAGAGATGATCGCCCGCGCTGTGGCGGCCCTTCCGCCGCTGCAGCGTGAAACGCTCATTCTGGCGGAATACGAAGAAATGTCGCTCGAAGAAATCGGTTGCGCGACTCACGCGAATCTTGCGGCGGTGAAGTCGCGGCTCCATCGGGCGCGTGAGAATCTGAGGCGCATGCTGGCGCCTCTGTTGGAAACGAAAGGTGCGGTACATGGAACCAACGAAAGATCTTCAACTGAGTAGACTCCTGCGCGAATGGCAAGTGGAAGACGCGCCACCGGCGCTTGATACGCCGGTGCTGAGCATCACCAAACCACGGCGGCGGTTTCATGTAGCTCGTCGGATTCTAGCAATCGTGGCAGGCTCCCGAAAGAGCCTGTGGGCGGTGGCCGCTGTGGGAATCGCATTCCTGATCGTGGTCACTCAAGCCATTCCGCAGACGCTCGAACTCATTTCACCGCCGGCGCCAGCCCCTTACACTGTGGATTCTGAATATGTCCGATATGCGGACGATGGCTCCCAAACAGTGGAGATGTATAGCACCTCGTATACGAGTCAGAACGGAGGAGAAATAATTCTGCAAAGGACCATCCCTGAACATCCGTTCGGAACGGCGGTCGGGCGGACCCTCGACGCAGTCCTCCCCTATTGGAGTCGCTTTACTTCGCCTGTCATGATTTCCTCGAAGGAATTGGAAAAGATTCAGCAATCCGCACCCTCAAAGCCGTGGGCGTGATTAGCGGCTGTGGGGACAAGACGTGCTTAGTGCTGCGAGCACTGGTTTTTTGCCAGAGCCGATAATGGACCCGATGCCCCGTGCGCGGCTGGGTCAGTAGTCGGCTACGAAACCATACTCGGCCATTCGACGATTGCCGTCATGCGCCCTCTGCCCAACCCGCGGTCCACTCCGAGCCGCCCGGCGGCCGCGAGAATCACGATGTGGATGGCTCCCGATCTCGGATGCTTTGCTTTGAGACTTTCCATCGAAGAGCAGCGGCCCGACGGCGCCTTTCGCCTGGTGAGCGAAAAGCAGGCGCTTAGGGTGAACGTTAAGCCATAGAATGCCGTCTCGATCTCGGCCGCGTAGTAGAATTTGAGACGCTGTCCCGGTTCGAGAGATCCATGCCGACAACGTTTTCCGCCATATTCCTTGAATTTCCAAGCACGCCATTCTGGATGTCCGCCGCCGGGCTCGCCTTGATCGCGATTGGCCTGTTTGCCGCGAAGAACGATCTCGCGCGGGCCCGTGGCATCGACAAGGTCGTAGCGCTGACCTACTTGTGCTTCGCCACCCCGTTGGCGGTATTCGGCGCGTTGCATCTTTCCAGCGGAAAATCCATGCTGAACGGGGTCCCGTCGTACATGCCATGGCGTTTGTTTTGGATATATTTCGTCGGCTTTGCGCTGATCGGCGCATCGTTAAGCATCGCGACGAGGATTCAGGTGCGCTGGTCCGGTTTGCTATTCGGGATCATGATGTTTCTCTTTGTAGCGATGGTGCACTTTCCGGGAGCGATTAGGGCCGGTGGACGAATCCCATGGACCATTGTCATCCGTGAATCGTCATTCGGCGGCGGCGGCTGGGTATTGGCGGGAATTGCGATGGGCGGGAATCGCGAAGGGCGGGGTCTCATCGCCGTGGGCCGGGTGCTGATCGCTATCGCCGCGACTTTTTTCGGCATTCAGCATTTTCTGCATCCGCTGGGACTTCCCGGAGTTCCGCTGGAGAAACAGATGCCGCTGTGGATTCCCGCGCGCGCCTTCATCGACTATTTGACGGGCGCATTCCTCATCGTTGCAGGCGTCTGCTTTCTCCTGGACTGGAAGACGCGCGCGGCGGCCACGTATGTCGGCGCCTGGATTGTGCTTTTGGTGTTAGTTATCTATGCGCCTGTCATGATCAAGGCGCTGGCGGACCCGAGCGCCGGCGTCGAAATCGAGGGGCTGAACTACTTCGCCGACACGCTTCTATTTGGCGGAGTGATTCTTTCGCTTGCCCAAGCACGGCGTCGATCTGCTTGAACCGAGTTCCCTTCGTGACCGAGGCAGACGCCGCAAGCGAGTCGCCAAATACTATTGGCCTCGTTTTTGGCGTTAACAATTTTCCGCCGCAGGCGAATACATTGTAAGAATGCGTGCAATCATCGTCTCCTTGATCTTCGTGACCGGCATCGCTTCCGGCCAAGCGGTCAACATACAAACCCTCAACTCGCTGGAATGGCGCAGCATCGGCCCGGCGGCGATGGGCGGACGCATCTCGGGCATCGAAGGCATTCCCGGCAATCCTCGCTTGTTGTATGCAGCGACGGGGTCTGGCGGTCTGTTCAAAACCGTCAACGGCGGCGTCACGTGGCAAGCCATCTTCGAACGGCCGGAGACCATCTCCATCGGTGATATCGCCATCGACCCCAAGCACCCCGATGTAGTTTGGGTTGGCACAGGCGAAGCCAATGTCCGCAACAGCGTCTCGATCGGCGCGGGCATGTACTACACGCACGACGGTGGCAAGACGTGGGAACATCGCGGCCTCGATCAAACGATGACGATCTCGCGCGTCGCGCTCGATCCGCGAGATTCCAACCGCGTTTTCGTCGCCGCCGTCGGCCATCCCTTCGGCCCCAATCCCGAGCGCGGGGTATTCTTTTCCCCGGATTCCGGCAAGACATGGCAAAAGGTGCTGTATACCGATCCACAGAATGGCGCTTCGGACCTCGATATCGATCCCTCCAACCCCGACGTCATTTTCGCCGGCATGTGGCAGTTCGATCGGAAACCCTGGCGCTACGACAGCGGTGGAAACACGGGCGGGCTCTATAAATCGAGCGACGGCGGTAAGAACTGGAAGAAGATCACGCGCGGGTTACCCGCGCTCATGGGGCGAATTGGTGTCAAGGTCGCTCCCAGCGATCCGCGCATCGTTTATGTCGTTGCCGAATCGAAGGATGGGTCGCTCTTCCGTTCCGACGACGGCGGCGAATCCTTCAAAATCGTCAACACTGATCGTGGATTAACCACTCGCGGTTATTATTACTGCGATCTGCGCGTCGATCCGAAGGACGAGAATCGCGTCTACGTACTCGAGGGGGCGCTGCAGGTATCGAACGATGGAGGCCAGACCTTCTCGCGGATTGGCGGCTCGGTGCATGGCGATCTTCAGGCGCTATGGATCGACCCCCTAGATCCCGCGCGCATGTGGCAGGGTTCCGATGGCGGTCTCGCCTCGTCGTGGGATATGGGAAAAACGTGGCAGCACGTTTCCAATATCTCGCTCGGACAGTTCTATCATGTCTACGCCGACAATCGAAAGCCGTTCTATTTCGTCTCCGGAGGCACGCAGGACAACGGCACATGGATCGGTCCGTCTCAAACCCGCGAGCCTTCGGGCATCATGAACGACGAGTGGCGCATGATTAGCGCAATCGTCGGGTTCAACACGCTCAGCGAATCGGAAGACCCGGATGTTGTCTTCAGTCAAACGCCCGGCGGCACGCTGTTGCGCACCGATATTCGCACGCGCGATCAGCAATCGGTGGGCCCGCAGGTGCGGAACTATAACGGCGCAAGCATCGCGGATATGAAATATCGCTTTGCATGGGACGCTCCGCTGGTGCGTTCCTATTACGGCAAAGATACTTTCTACTACGGCAGCAATGTCGTTTTTCAATCGAGCGACAAAGGCACATCGTGGGAGCCTATCAGCCACGACCTGACCAATGCGGATCCGGAGAAGTGGAAGCCCTCCGGCGGTCCGATTTTCACGGACAACAGCACGTCGGAAGTTTACGGCGCGGTTACGCATATCTCGGAATCCTCGGTGAAGAGGGGCGTCATCTGGGCAGGCACGGACGATGGCAACATCCAGGTCACGACGAACGGCGGGGGCCAGTGGACCAACGTCGTTTCCAATATCAAGGACATCCCGCCCCACTCGCCGGTCTCCGCGCTCGAGGCCTCGCACCGCAATGAGAACGTCGTCTATGCAGCCTTCGATCGCCATATGCTCGACGATATGCGCCCTCATCTTTTCAAGACCGGCGATGGCGGGAAGACCTGGAATCGCATTACCGATGGTCTTCCCGCGAATGGCTTCATCTGGGTGCTGCGGGAAGATTTGAAGAACCCCGCGGTGCTCTATCTCGGAACCGAAGTAGGCGCGTTTGTCTCTTTCGACGCCGGCTCGCACTGGGTTCGCTTCAATCTGAAAAACCTGCCCAATGTGGCCGTCCGTGACATTTTCCTGCAACCGGACCGCAACGATATCCTGCTCGCTACGCACGGCCGCGGACTCTACATTCTGGATGATGCAACCCCTATCCAACAACTCGCGGGCGTGCAAGGCGCGACGCTCTTTCCAGTCCGCGAGGCCCTTCGTTATTCGGTGCGTGCGACGCGTGCGGGCGGCGGAGATTCCGAATTCACGGCCGCCAATCCTCCCTATGGCGCCATGCTCAATTACTACCTTCCGGCGAAAAGCGACGATCTGCGACTTGAAGTGCATGATGCCGCGGGAAAAACCATCCGCGCGATTGCGGTTCCGGCGAACGATCGTGAAACCGGCTTGCATCGCATAGCGTGGGATTTGCGGGCGAATCCTCCAGCAGGAAACGATGCGGGACGCGCCGGCGGGCGCCGCGGCGGCGGTGAAGGAGGCGGCGAAGGCGGAGGTGGACGTGGTGGCGCCCCGCGTGGAGCGCACGTGCTGCCCGGCGTTTATGCCGTCAAAATGACCACCGGTTCTACATCCACCGAACAGAAAGTCACCGTTGCGCTCGATCCCGAGTTGAAAGTCTCGGCCGCCGATCTGGAGGCGCAATGGCGGACCCTCGATAAGATCTCTTCTATGATCCGCTCCGTGGGAGATATGCTTCGCGAGTCGGATCGCCATAGCGATTCGGCCCCATGGACGAAGTTCCGCGCTTCACTCACCGGCAGTGGCATGGCGCAGCAGTTGCAATCGCTTTTCACGCTGGTTGACGGGCCCAATGATGCGCCGACATCGGCAATGACCAAGCTCTTGGACGAGATCGAAACCGGCTATGATCGTTCAGTCGCGGAATTCCAAACGCTGAAGTAATTGAAGCCGCTCTCACCGCAATCGGCGGACGAAGTGGAGATCCAGGCCCGACAAAGGAGCGCCGACCTCGTGCATGGCACCGCCTTTGCGAGGGATCCGAGGTCGATGGCGACAAATCCGATGCTGTTGATCAGTTCGATCACTAGCTGTTTGGCCTCGGTGTCGTCGCCGGATGCAAAGATGACGGTACGGGGCTTGTTCGGCGAGAAGTCCTGTATCCATGCCATCGGCATGTTGCTGATCGATTTTACAAGCCGTGCGCCAACCGCCATCTCAGCGACGATCTCGCTAGATGTACGCCCCTTCAATGCGGCACGCGATCTGGTCACGCCAGCCAGACTAATGTCTGGGGGCTCCAGATGTGCGTTCGTCGCATCGATCAGGATGCGGCCTCGCCAATCAATACCCTTGAGAGCGTCAGCTACACTGACCCAATGCGTGGCAAGAATGACGACGTCGCATTCGGCTGCCTGCTGCTTCGTCCCGGCGATAGCGCCTGGACCGAGATCAGCGACAAAATCAGCCAGTGTCTCCGGACCTCTTGAATTTGATACGACTATGGTGTGACCAGCGGTTAATAAATGACGGCCAAACGTACGGGTTACGTTGCCGGCGCCTATAAATCCTACTTTCATGACTAATCTCCTTTCTCCAATTGGAATTGCGAAAAAGCACGTCTGTTAGAAAGAGCATGTCGCGTCAGCGCGATCATCGCTTTTCTGGCGCCGCGACTTTCTTTCGTAGTAGTTCCTCAAGCAGGGGCGGTAGCGCTCTGCGATCAAGGCGCACTGCCTTGGTTCGGTTCCATTAACTGGCCGTTCTCGCTGGCGCCTGACGCGCCTCCGCCAAGCGCTTCTTCAGAAATGCGCCGATGGCGTCAAGAGCCTGGTTCGCGGCGTGCATTCTTCCGACGTCGTTGGTGAACCCGTGGGCCATGCCCATCCACACGTCCAGCGTCGCATCGACGCCCGCCGCGACGGCACGCTCCACATAGCGACGCGAATCGTCGAGCAGCACTTCATCGTCTCCGACGTGCACGCGGATCGGGGGCAGGGCGGTCAGATCTCCATAAAGAGGTGAGGCCAGCGGATCCTTCGGATCGGCGTCGCCCAGGTAGGAACGGACCAGTTCGGCGGCCTGGGACTTAAGGAAATACGGATCGGCCTGCGCGCGCGTTTCGTAGCTGGCGCCGCTGAGCGTGAGATCCGTCACCGGCGATAGCGTAACCGCTCCAACCGGGAGCATGCCACCCGAGGCACCCTTCGCGGTGGCGATGGATAGAAGCACAAGTGCCAGATTGCCTCCGGCCGAGTCGCCGCTCAACGCGATGTTGCGTATTCCCCGGTCCACGAGCCCGCAATAGCAGGCCTGGGCATCTCTGACGGCGGCGGGAAACGGATGCTCCGGCGCAAGCCGGTAGTCGGGTATGAATGTCGCTGCTCCGGCCCTCAGGGCGATGTGGCCCACCAGGTTGCAGAACGCCTGGGCTGTTCCCCAGTTGAACCACCCGCCGTGCAGGTGAAGGATTGCTGTTCCTTCGCGGGTCTGCGCCGGCTTGGCCCACCAGCCGGATATTCCTCCGAGAGTGTCTTCCTCAAAGGCAACGCCTTCCGGGGCTTCGACCCGCTCCATGATGCCAATGAACAGCGCGCGGGCGGTTATACCTTCGAGCTTGCCCTTCATGCCCGCCACGGCGGATCGCAAGGCGGTCATGGCCGCGGCGTCTTCAGAGGTGAGGGGGTGGACGAACAACCAGGGATCGTTCGCGGGTGTGCTTTTGTGTTTAGCGGATTGCATTTCCTTTCTCCTTCGAACGTTTCTAGCCCGCGCTATTACGGAACACTTGTTCGGATGTGGAGCGAGGCGCATCCGATTCACCCGAGGGGGTCCGTGTTGTGGAATGCGAAACTACGTACGCCTTTGCCTTGGATCGTCCCTCACTCAAAATACAGATTGAACTTAAATCCAAACGCGTTGAGGTTGGGAGGATTCGAAGGGCGATGATTTTGCCGCAAATAGTAAGGCTCCAAGACGACGTGCGGACCAACTGGAAACTTCACGCCCGCCGCATACTGATTGGGGGCGGCCCATCGGTCATATCGCGCGTCGTAAAAGATCTCGTCGTACACATAGGCCGTGCACTCGAGCCAGCCGTGTTTGATATCGCGCTCCAGCCATAACCTGTTCCTGTATCTCGTGGAAAATGCCTCGCCTTTGACAAACCGGAAATCGCCGCGGTTGCGGTCGGCGATCACCAGTTGCCAGGGCAAGCGGTATCTAGAGTTGACTTCGATAATGCCGCGATTTTCGGAGGCGGTATTGTTCCCAGTCAGGCTTGTCCTGTACCGATAGCCGGCGCGAAATGTAAGGTATTTGTTCCGGAACACGTCTGGCTGCTCGCGCAACTCGCGCCGGAAGACGGGCTTTAAAGCGGCTTCAACATAGATTGCGAAGTCACCGTTCCACTCGTGATTACTCAGATCGTCGCGGGCGAAATCCACGAACTCAAGCCGAAACATTGGGCTTTGTTGGGCGTAGATTCCGAGCTCAGGCCACAGCTCGTTCTTTGTGTTCTGATCCGCTGCATCCACAACCCAGGCGCTTGCCGCTAGCCAGTACATAGCCAGGAGTCGTCGATTCGGCATGGCATTTACCCGTGCTCAATTCCTGGCAGCGAGCCGTCGAAGAAAAACGGGATTCCAGGGAACTACCCTGAAACGAAAGATATCCAACGGTTGTTCCCAATCGGATGATGGCGGCGCTGCGGCTGGCGATCCATTTTGTTTGTGGCGCCTGGATAGCGGGAGGGTGGTCACACGCTTTTCGATCTTCTATTTCCCCTGTCGGGCCCCAGGTGGCCCACAGAAATTTCTCGCCGTAGCCCGTGCTACCGCGCGGATTGGTATAGAGTACCGCGTAGCCATTGACGGCCAGCCATTGAAATTCGTAATCCCAACCGCTGCCGTAAGCTCCATGCGGACCGCCGTGAATCGCCAGCACCAGCGGATAGGGAGCCTTGGCGCCGCGCGGCAGCACGACCCAGCCTTCTACCTGCGTGCCATCCTTACTCGGGAAATGGACGCGCTCGGCGCCCGCCACGTCGACCTCGCCCATCCACGAATCGTTCAACGCGCTCAGGCACTTTTCGCCGCTGCCATCCGGGCGCGCCGTATAGGCTTCGGCAGGGTGTGCGGGTTCCGACGCGGTATACGCCATACGGTCGAACGCCAGCAAGAACGTGAAACCGCCCAGGTTCCTTCCGCCAGGCGATACTCTCGTCGTGAAGTTGAACCGGATTCGCTTAAACCGCGATTCCGCGTTCAGTGGCAACCAAATAACTAATGACGCTCTTGGCGCGGGCTATATCCACGATGCAAAGTATGACGACAACTTCAGTAGCGAGTGGAAACTGGACCGCGATGGCGGCAGCGCGATGCTGGCCAAGCCTTCGGAACACCTGAAAAACTATCGCATCAAGCTCCAACCCATGCTGGGATGCGTGGCGGTGGCGCCTCCGGACAAGCAGACGTTCCGCTCTGGCTGGCTGGGATCCTACGGTGGAAATATGGATTACAACGGCCTGCGCGAAGGCGTCACGCTCTACCTGCCGGTGTACCAGGAAGGAGCATTGTTGTTCGTCGGCGACGGCCACGCGGCGCAAGGCGATGGGGAGTTGACCGGCGATGCGCTTGAAACTTCCATGGACGTGGAGTTCACGGCGAGCCTGATTCGTGGCCAGAGCACAGGCGGACCTCGCGCGGAGAACGACGAGTACATTATGGCGATGGGAATCGCCAACTCGCTGTCGGACGCCGTGCGGCAGGCCACCACTCAGCTCGCGCGTTGGCTGGAGCGGGATTACCACCTCACGGCGAACGAATCGGCCATCGTCCTGGGCTCCGCGATGCGATACGACATAGCCGAACTGGTCGACCCCCAAGTTAACGTCGTCGCCAAGGTAAGTAAGGCCGCGCTGGCAGGCTTGTCGAAGTGAGTGATCGAGCCATTGCGTTATAACGAGGTATGCCAAACCAGACCGAGCCAAAAACGCCATGGCAATGGATCCGATATATCGTCGTGGCAGCGATAGCGCTCTGGCTGGTGTATTGGATGCTGCGCTCGTTCGTCCTATAGCTTCCCGTGTGCGAAGATATCCCCGATGCGTCTCCGAGCCCTCGCCTTTCTGTGCGCGCTCGTTTTTCCCGCATGGCCGCAGAACGTCCCGCCTGGCGTTCATCCCGTCACGGGTCGCGTGTATGCGAAACCCATGTCGGCCGATGGCGCCGATTGGCTCACGCGCGCGGACCGCGACGAAGAGGAGCAGCCAAGACTGGCGATCGACGCGTTGAAAATCCCGAAAGGCGCCACCATAGCCGATATCGGGGCGGGCTCGGGTTATATGACCGCGCTCCTCGCCCGTCAAGTAGGACCCGCCGGCAAGGTGTATGCCAACGACATTCAAGCGCGGATGCTCGATCTCTTGCGGCGCAACATCGACCGGCAAAAGCTCGCGAACGTGGAGACCGTGCTGGGGACGATCGACGATCCGAAGCTGCCCGCCGGCGCGATCGACCTCGCGTTAATGGTGGATGTCTACCACGAATTCTCCGAGCCCCAGAAAATGCTCCGAGGCATCCGCACCGCTTTGAAGGCGGACGGACGGATGGCGCTCATCGAATATCGCGGCGAAGATCCAAGCGTCCCCATCCGGCCCGAGCACAAGATGACAGTTGCCCAGGTTCGTGCCGAGATCGAACCCGAGGGATTCCGATTCGTCAAGACCATTGAGACGCTGCCGCGTCAGCACATCGTCGTCTTTGTGAAGTAGCCGGGAAAAGCTGGGATTAACCTGAAGAGCGGAGGGCGGGGACCTTGACGTGCGGGAAGTGCCGGGTTCCGATGAAAGAGCTGAAGGGCCACATCTACCACAAGCAGCGAAAGTGGAAATGTCCGAAGTGCGCGAGAATCCGGATGCAGCGGCAGAACTGACGTAATGGCCGCCAGCCAATTTCCCGGAATCTGCTACAACTGAACTCAACGACATGTCCTCCGCGATCGAGGCGGCTTCCCATCTGCGAGCTCGAGAGATCCTTATCCGCCGCCGGTGGTGGATCGCCGCGCTGCTCTTCTTCGCCGGACTGATCAACTACTTCGACCGCACCATCGTCTCCGTCGCCCTTCCGGCCATCGCCGCCGACCTGAATCTGGGACCAGCGCGCATGGGCGTCTTGCTTTCGGCCTTTTTCTGGTCCTACGCGCTGATGCAGGTCCCCATTGGATGGCTCTCCGACCGCTTCAACTTGCGCTGGCTCTACGCCGGGTGTTTCGCACTTTGGTCGGTCACCTGCGGGCTCACCGGTTTCGCCGCCAGCCTCGGCGTGCTGCTGGTGCTGCGCGTGCTGCTCGGCATCGGAGAATCGATCTATCTGCCCGGCGGCATGAAGATCGTCAGCATCCTCTTCCCGCCCAAGGATCGCGGATTAGCTTCCGGCCTGGTCAATTGCGGCACTCGCGCCGGGCTCGCCTTCGGAGCGCCGCTTATCGCCGCAGTGGTGGTCGCGTTCGGCTGGAAGAACGCCTTTTTCATCCTGGGCTTCACGTCGTTGGTTTGGCTCATCCCGTGGATCGCCGCCTTTCCGCGCGGCGCCAACACAGCCGAATACGGAGAACCCGGCGCGGCGAAAGCGACGTGGGGCAAGGTGGATCGCAACCTGCTCGGTATGAGCATCACCAACATCGGCTACGGCTATTACTTCTATCTCATGGTCACTTGGCTCCCCACTTATCTGGTGCAAGCGCGCCATCTTCCGCTCAAAGTTGCCGCCGCTTACGTCGTCGTCCCATACGTGACCTTCGCGGTGAGCGAACCCATTGGGGGATGGATCGCCGACCGGTTGGTTGCAATCGGCTGGGAGGAAACCTTCGCACGCAAGATGATTGTCACCACCGCCTTCCTAACCAGCATCCTGCTCATTCCCGCCGGTCTGGTGGCCGACACGAATTCGGCCGTGTTTCTATTGGGCGGCGCCTCGTTGGTAGGGCTGTCCTCGGGTAACCTCTACGCAATGGTGCAGCGCATCAGCTTCGGCCGCAACGTCGGTTTCTCGGTTGGCGTCTTCAATCTTGCAGGCAATATATCCGGGGTCGTTGCGCCGCTTGTAACTGGGCTAATCATCGATAAGACGGGATCTTACTTTCCCGCGTTTGTGGTTGCGGTGACGATCCTGCTCGCGGTACTTCCGGCGTATTGGTTGATGGTCAAAGCGCCGCGGAAGGGAACTGCATAGCGGGCGAATGCGCGGGCTTGACGGGCGCGGTAGAATTGTGAATACTCCCGTACAGAAAGGCCGTCAGAAACCGTTTCCCATGGATACCCTTACCGTAACTCGCGCCCAGGAATTCCGCGATCAATTATCGAGGCGGGTCATCGTCGCCGATGGCGCCATGGGGACCATGCTCTACGCGCGCGGCGTGTTCATCAATCGCTGCTTCGACGAGTTGAACCTTTCCGCGCCGGATTTGGTGCGGCAGATTCACCAGGAGTACGTCAAAGCGGGCGCGGAGATCCTGGAGACGAATACCTTCGGCGCGACGCGCACGCGCCTGGCGGCTTTCGGGCTCGCCGAAAAAACGGGCGCGATCAATCGCGCCGCGGTGCGCCTGGCGCGGGAAGCGGCGCGCGATCAGGCCTGGGTAGCGGGCGCGGTGGGTCCGTTGGGCGTGCGCATCGAACCGCTGGGGCCAACCTCATTCGCGGAAGCCCGCGCGGCATTTCGCGAACAGACGGACGCACTGGTAGAAGCCGGCGTCGATCTGCTGATTCTGGAAACATTCGCAAATCTTGACGAACTGCGGGAAGCGGTAGCGGCGGCGCGCGAATCGGCTGGGCCGGATATGACCATCGTCGCGCAGGTGACCATCGATGATTTCGGTCATCTGCCTGGCGGCACCGCGCCGGAAACGTTTACGCGCGAGTTGGACGCGATGGCGGTGGACGTCATCGGGCTGAACTGCTCGGTGGGCCCGAAGGCGGCGCTAGAGACGGTCGAGTTGATGATGCAGTACTCGACCAAGCCCATGAGCGTGATGCCGAACGCCGGCGTGCCGCAGCGCGTAGAAGGGCGCAACATTTACCTGTGCTCGCCCGAGTATATGGCGCAGTATGCGCGGCGCATGTTGTGGGCGGGCGTGAAGATCGTCGGCGGATGCTGCGGCACCACGCCGGAACATATCAAGCTAATCCGCTCGGAGACTCGCTCGCTGCAGCCGCTACAGAAAAAGCTGAGCGTGACGGTGGAAGAACCGCGGTCGAAAGCGCACGCGCTTGAGGCCGTACCGGCAGGCAAGAAATCGCAATTGGGCGCGAAGCTGGCCGCGGGGAAGTTCGTGGCGTTCGTGGAGATTCTGCCGCCGCGCGGGGTGGATGCGGCGCGCGAGATCGATGGCGCGCGATTGTGCGCCAAGCACGGCATCGATTGCATTAACGTACCAGACGGCCCGCGCGCCAGCGCGCGCATGAGCGCGCAGGTCACATGCCAGTTGATCCAGCAGCACGCGGGCATCGAGGCAGTAAACCACTTCTGCTGCCGCGACCGCAACATCCTGGGAATCCAATCGGAGCTGCTGGGGGCGCATACGGCGGGGGTGCGCAATCTGATCTGCATCACGGGCGATCCGCCGCGCATGGGCGCGTATCCGGATGCGACGGCGGTGTTCGACGTGGATGCCATCGGCCTGGTGAACATCGCCAACAATCTGAATCACGGCCTGGATATCGGCGGGAACCCGATGGGCTCGCAGACGGCGCTGCTGATCGGCGTGGGCGCCAACCCGGGCGCGATGAACATGGACGAAGAGATCCGGCGCTTCGATTGGAAGGTGGAAGCGGGCGCGGAGTACGTGGTGACGCAACCCGTGTTCGACCTGGACGCACTGGAAAAATTCCTGAAGCGTATCGAGCATTCGAAGATTCCGGTGGTTTGCGGAATCTGGCCGCTGACCAGCTTCCGCAACGCGGAGTTCATGGTGAACGAGCTGCGTGTGCCCGTCCCCGACGAATATATGGAGCGGATGCGCGCCGTGGACAGCGCCGAAAAGGCGCGTGACGAAGGCGTGAAGATTGCCCGCGAAATGACGGCCCGCGTGCGGGGGATGGTGCAGGGCGTTCAGTTGAGCGCGCCGTTCGGGCGTTATCAAATGGCGCTCGACGTGGCCGAGGCGATTGGCGCGCGGTAAGATCGAATTCCATGGCGACCGACCTGCTGGAGATAAATCCCGAGGCGCCGCAGCCCGAAGCATTGGAGCGCGCGGCGGCCGCCATTCGCCGCGGGCAGGTGGTGGCGATTCCAACAGACGCGCTCTACACCCTGGTAGTCGACCCCTTCAACTTAAAGGGCGTAAAGCGCGTCTTCGAGGCCAAGGGACGCGAGCCGCAACGCTCCCTGCCGCTGCTGGTGCGCGACACGCTGATGGCGGAGGAGTACGCGGGCGAGTTGAACAACCGCTTTGTGCTACTGGCGCGCCGTTTCTGGCCTGGTCCGCTCACGATCATTGTGCCGGCGTCGGCGAAAATTCCTTTGCGGGTGACGGGCAACACGGGACGATTGGCGTTGCGCCACTCGCGGTCGATTGTAGCCAATCAACTTGTAGCCCTGATGAATCAGCCGCTGGTTTCGACGAGCGCGAATCAATCCGGCACGCCGACCTGCCGCAGCGGGATCGAAGTATTCGGCACGATGGATGGGCGCGTCGATCTGGTGCTAGACGGCGGAACCTGCGCGGGGTTAGGCTCGACGACGGTGGACATCACCGAGCCGTATTGGAAAGTGATTCGCGCGGGGGCGATTGAAGAGAAAGAGATCGCCGAGTGTCTGTCGAATTGATCACGCGCTAGGGCGCTAGCCTAATCGAAATCCAGCTCCAATTGATCCACAAAACACCAGCCCCAGTTTTCGCCGGGCTCGATGGAGCGCATGATGGCGTGCTTGGTGTGGTGAAAGTGCTTGGTGGCGTGCTTGTTCTTGGATGAATCGCAACATCCGACGTGGCCGCAAAACAGGCAGAGACGCAGGTGAACCCACGTATCGCCCATCTTGAGGCATTCCTCACAGCCTTTGGTGTGAGGCTTCACGTCGTGAATCTGATCTAGATGTGTACATGCGGCCATAAGTTCTCCTATTAATTCGTTCTAACTTCCGGCTAAGTAGCGATGCACAAACGCAACCGCCATAGCCCCTTCGCCCACGGCCGAGGCACATCGTTTGATCGATCCGTGGCGCACGTCGCCGGCGGCAAACACGCCGGGCATGCTGGTTTCGAGATAAAAGGGATTACGATCGAGCGGCCAATTGGCGGGCCTGCCGTCGCCATCGCGCAGCAGGTCGGGACCGGTGATGAGGTACCCGCCCTCGTCGCGCTGGATTCCCACTTCCTCCGCCCACGTGGTGTGTGGCACGCCGCCGATGCAAATAAAGAGATGCCGTGTAGGAAAGCTTTGACTCTTGCCGGTTTCGTGGTCTTCAACCGTGACGGAGCTGAGGACCTCGTCGCCGTCGATGCCGACTACCTGGCTGTTCTTGAGCACGCGTATGTTGGGCGCCGAATGGATGCGGTCCACCAAATATTGGGATAGAGTCTCTTTCAAACACGTCCCGAGCACCACCATGGTGACCGAGCGGGCGGAGCGCGAGAAATAAAGCGCGGCCTGGCCGGCGGAGTTGCCGCCGCCGATAACGAAGACATCGTCTTCGGCTGTGCAGGCCCCGGCTTCACTCGCTCCCGCACCGTAATACACGCCCGCCCCCAGCAGCCGGTCTTCGTTGGGCAAGTTCAAGCGGCGGTATTCCACGCCGGTGGCGCAAATGGTGGCGCGGGCGACTATCTTCGTGCCATCGGCCAGATGTCCGACGCCTTTGCCGGGGAGGAATTCGCCGCGCACCCCTTCGCGTCCGATCAGGATCTCGGCGCCGAAGTGGCACGCCTGATTGCGCGCACGCTCCGCGAGATCGGCGCCGGTAATGCCGCCGGGAAACCCGAGATAGTTCTCAATCTTTGAACTGCTGCCGGCCTGCCCCCCGACCGCAGAACGCTCGATGACCACGGTCGAAAGGCCCTCGGAAGCGCCGTAAACCGCGGCGCTCAAACCGGCGGGCCCGGCGCCGTATATGGCCAGATCGTATTCCGCGCGTGTGGGGTCGTGGAACCAGCCAAGCTTTTCCGTAATCTGGCGGAGCGTAGGGCACTCGAGCCGCGTGCCATCCGGAAATATGCAGACAGGCAACCGGTTATCACGCATGTGGGAAACGCCGGCCTGGCTTCGGGCGTCTTCGTCGCTCGTCAGTTCGATCCACTCGAAAGGTACATCGCTGCGATGGAGGAAATCGCGAATCAGGTAGCCGCGCGAGGATGCCCCCCTGCCAAGGATCTTGACGGGCGCGGCGCCGCTATTCTGCATCGTCACCATGCGTCTATCATCGCAGGCCGGATGCAGCCAAAGGGCAGCCCGCCAGACCTGCCATGAGATATCATCGACTGCATGATGAAATTTCGTACAGTAGCCGCGGCGGGTCCCGCGCTGCTGCTGATTTTGGCGCAATCTGCGCCCGTTTATGCACAGGGACGCCAAGCGGCGGCCCAGACGCCCGCGGCGCAAACACCCGCGGCGCAGGCAGCGCCGGGAGGTCGCGGCGGACGCGGCGGAGTGGCTGGACCGGGTCCGGCGATCGGCGGCGAGATCGACGAAAAACCGGTAGTTACGCAGCATTCGGTCAACGTGGGCGGCAAGGAACTGCACTACACTGCAACGGTCGCGCAGATGCCTCTAAAGAATGCATCGGGCGAAACCGAGGCGCACATTTTTTATATGGCCTACACGCTGGACGGCGTGACGCGACGTCAGCAAACGGCCGCTGACGTTCTGCTTCAACGGCGGCCCGGGATCGGCATCCATGTGGGTGCACATGGGCGGCATGGGGCCGCGCAGTCCGAAACTTATGCCAAATGGCAGCATGCCTCCACCGCCGTATCAGATGAAGGATAACCAGGATACCTGGCTGGGCGATACCGACCTGGTATTCATCGATCCGGTAGGCACGGGTTACAGCCGCGCCAAAACGATTGAGGTCGCGCGGCGCATGAACGGCGTGCAGGGCGATATTCAATCCGTTGGCGAGTTCATGCGCATGTATGTCACGCGCAACAGCCGCGAGCTTTCGCCGCTGTTCATCGCGGGCGAGAGCTACGGGACCTTCCGCGCCGCCGGGCTGGCGGGATATCTGATCGACCGCGGCATCGCCTTCAACGGCATCGTGCTGATCGGCACCACGCTCAATCTCGAAACCATCTGGAGCCGCAGCGACGACCTGGTCTACGAGCTGGAACTCCCCACCTACGCGGCCGACGCTTACTATCACAAGAAGGTCGCGCCCGATCTGAAAAAGAAAGACCTGAAATCGTTTCTGAAGGATGCGGAAGCCTTTGCGATGGCGGATTACTCGAACGCCCTCAACAAGGGCGACGATTTGCCTCCCGCGGAGCGCAAAGCGGTTATCGAGAAGATTTCGCGATACACCGGACTGGACCCGCAGTATCTCGATGACACGAACCTTCGTTTCGACGTGGCGCACTTCACGCGCCAATTGCTGCACAAAGAGCGTCAGACGATCGGACGCTATGATGGACGACTTACCTCGCCTTCAACTGGCGCGGGCGAGACGAGCGAATGCGATCCTTCAAGCACGCTGATCACTCCCCCCTTCACCGCTGTATTTACCAGTTACATCCGCGACGAGTTGGGATATAAGACCGACCTCTATTACTATCCGAGCGGCGGCATTCAGCCCTGGGATTACGGCTCCGGCAATCAATTCGGCGACACCACAGCAATGCTGCGCAATGCGATGGTGAAAAATCCGTACATGAAGGTGATGGTGGCGGCGGGTTACTTCGATCTGGCGACGCCGTTTCATGCCGTGGAGTATACATTCAACCACATGGGTCTCGATCCGGAGATGCATAAGCGCATCTCGTGGGAATTCTATCAGGCGGGGCACATGTTGTACATCGATAGCGATTCGCACGCCAAGCTGAAGCACGATTTCGGCGAGTTCGTGGCGAGCTCGCTGCCCAAAGACGTGCGATAGGCCTCCTGGCCTGTCGTGCGCCGAAGGCGCAGGCGCCATCGACTAACCGCGGAGGGCCTCCACGTGCCGCAAGGATGCGGAGGCCAGCCCACTCAGGCTATATCCCCCCTCCAACAGAGACACCACGCGCCCACCCGCGTGTGCATCGGCAATCTCCATCACCGCGTGAGTCAGATCGGCGAAATCGTCATCGGTTAGCGTAAATTGGCCGAGTAAGTCGTCGATCCGGCTGTCAAATCCGGCCGAAATCAGCACTAACTCAGGGCGAAACTCGCGCGCTGCCGGCATAAGCGAGTTCTGCACAGCG
This sequence comes from Bryobacterales bacterium, assembly GCA_963763545.1. GTDB lineage: Bacteria > Acidobacteriota > Terriglobia > Bryobacterales > Bryobacteraceae > PALSA-243. The sequence continues at coordinate 240,008 of CAVXPE010000030.1, read as the reverse complement.
CCGAGGATTTTGGCGCGCCCCGATCCCGCTGGAAACGGGAAGTTCATCGTGGTCCCTTCGCCCGGCCATTCACCGGTTTCATCGCCGCGGCCGGTACCGGGATACAGCGGCCATTGGTGTGTGCTGAAGAAAAAGACCGAGCCGTCCGCGTAGAAGATATCCTGCGTGCCGTTGCCGTGATGCACGTCCCAATCCACGATCAAAGCGCGATCTATTCCATATTTCCGCTGCGCATAGCGCGCTGCAATCGCGACGTTGTTGAACAGGCAAAAACCCATCCCGCGGACCGCGTTCGCGTGATGGCCGGGCGGACGGACGGCGCAAAAAGCGTTGCGCGCGCTGCCGCTCATAACGGCGTCCACCGCGTTCAACACGCCGCCGACAGCATGCGCCGCAACATCCCATGAGTTCGGACCGATATCGGTATCGCCGGTACTCAGGAACGGACGGCCCGATTCGACGTCGCGGCGAGCGATACGAAGATACTGCGGCGTGTGACAGAGCAGCAATTCGTCCTCGGTTGCGACACGCGAAGGTATGCGCGTGAGATCGTTTACCACGCCCGATCCTTCAAGCGCACCTACTACGGCGTCATAGCGCTCCGGACGCTCGGGATGATCGAGGCGCCCCGCCAAATGCTGGCGATAAATGGGATCGGCAAGCAGCGCAGTAGCCATATTCTATTGATCCTCCCAAAATTATCCTTTGTGGGGCAGCTGTGGGGCAGCCCTTCCGGGCTTCCGCCCGGCGTCCCGCAGGAAAAGACAGTTGCCTCTCTAGCGAACCCCTCTAATACCTCGCGAGATCCTCGAAATCGACATTCCCGCCCGAGAGCACCACACCGACACTTCGAATCTCCGGCTGTACCTTGCCGAAGAGCACCGCCGCGGCCGCGACTGCGCCGCTTGGCTCGACAAGAATCTTCATCCGCATCAACAGGAATTTGACCGCGGCACGAATCTCATCGTCGCTCACCAAAATGATGCGCTCTACGTTCTGTTGCAGCACGGGAAACGTCAGCTCTCCCGGTCGCGGAGAGCGCAGCCCGTCGGCGATGGTGTTGGGATGCGGCACGGTAACCCGCTCGCCGGCGGCAAGCGAAAGGAACGTATCGTTAGCGCCTTCCGGTTCCACACCGAAAACACGGATCGCAGGGTTCATCGCCTTCGCAATAACCGAGCAGCCGGAGAGCATTCCGCCGCCGCCTACGGGCGTGATGAGCGCATCGAGTTGGCCCGCGTCGGTGAGAAGTTCGAGCGCCGCCGTTCCCTGCCCCGCCATGATCATCGGATGGTCGAATGGCGGCACGAGTGTTCCGCCGGTCTCTTCCAGAATCTTCGCCGCGATCGTCTCGCGCACTTCCGTCTGGCGATTGTAGGTCACGATCTTCGCGCCCTGGGCGCGCGTCGATTCCAGCTTCGCCTTGGGCGCGTCCTCCGGCATCACAATCGTTGCCTCCGCGCCCACGTGTTTGGACGCGATCGCGACGGCCTGCGCGTGATTCCCCGAAGAGTAAGTCACAATACCGCGCGCCAGAGCGGCGTCGGGCAGCGAAAGAATCAAATTGGACGCGCCGCGAATCTTGAACGCTCCGCCGCGCTGCAGGTTTTCGCACTTGAAGAAAACGTTTTTGCCGGCGGCGGCATCGAAATCCGGCGAGATCATGACAGGCGTGTGGCGCGCGAGCGGGCGGATTCGCTCGGCGGCGGCGCGTACGTCGTCCGGTTGAATGGCAAGGGGCATTTATTTGAGTGTACAAGCGGGAGCCCGCCGCGGCGCTCGAAACCTCGTCATCCCTTCAGAAACTTCAGCAATTCCCGATAGAAGATCTCTGGCGTCTCCAGATGAAGTACGTGGCCGGCCTTCGGAACCACCACCAGTTGCGCCCCGGGAATCGTGTCCGCAATGTGCTTGGCTAACTTTGGAAAGTCCTGACCATCCAATTCCCCGCCTATCACCAGCGTCTTGGCTTTGATGTGAGCCCAATCGTAAACTACCGGGTCGAGATATGTAATCTGCTGATAAATCGCGCGCACCATCGCTAGCCGGGGCCAATCGCCGCTGAGCGTCGGGGCGTACAGAATGCGCGCGTACTTTTCATACTCGGGCTTCCACGCTCCCGGCGCCGGAAAGTAGCGCCGGATGTTTGCATAGAACGCCTGATAGCGTTGGTCGTTCGTCTGCGCCATCGTGGCCTTGTAGGCATCGTCGGCGGTGCGCCACGGGCGCTCAAAACGCACATCGGTGAGACCGATCGGATCGTAGAGCACGGCCAGCTCCGTCATGTCCGGATACGATGCGGCGAAGCGCGCCGCCAGCATGCCGCCCATGGAATGACCCACAATGGCGGCGCGCGCGATGCCGAGCGATTGCAGAAGCTTCCGGCTGTTCCACGCCATGTCATGGAAGTTGTAAGGGATCACCGGCTTTGACGATCTACCGAAGCCGATCTGATCCGGCACAACCACCCGGAAGCCTTCCTTGCGCAGCGCCTCGATAGGCCCCGCGAAATAGAACCCGCCGAAGTTCATTCCGTGAAACAGCACCACGGTGCGGCCGTTGGGCGCCCCAGCGGGTGGCACGTCCATATAAGCCATCCGGACGTCTTGACCGTAGACAGTTAGCGGAAGGTATGAGACGGGGTACGGATAAGCGATGTCCTCATATGTGATGCTGCCCGGGTTGATGTCGGCAGGCGCTTTGGGAAGAGGCTCCTGCCAGGAACCCAATGGAACAATCGTCCCTACAAGCAAACACAGAGCAGTCGGCAAGGTCCGCATCGGAAAACCTCGCTCTCATCATAAGCCAGCCGTTAGCCGGTCTATAATAATCCCCAATGTTCCCTTACGACGCGCAACTGGCCGCCGCCACACAGGTCTCGCCGCAGTCCATCCCCGGCGTGATCGACAGTCATGCAGACTATCGACAATACGTGTGCCGACATTGACGGCCTGAAGTGGTTCAATTGGATCTATCTTCAGGTGACACAGGCGGTGGAAAGTCGCGTCGCCGCCGGAGGCTTCCACGACTCCGCATGGTTATCGGAGCTGGATATTCGGTTCGCGGCGCTTTACTTCAATAGTCTGCATGCCGCCCTTACCGGTGCGGCTTGCCCTGGTTCCTGGCAAGCTGTCTTCTCGCGCCGCAATCAAATGCGCATCGCACGCATCCAGTTCGCGCTCGCGGGCATGAACGCGCACATCAACCACGACCTTCCATTTGCCATTGTGGCGACGTGCAAAGCGAGAAACATAACCCCGCGGCATGGCACGCCGCAGTATAACGATTATACGGCGCTCAATACGACGCTGGACGGCCTCATCGACGCGGCCAAGAACGACTCTTAACGTTCGCCTTCCCGGCGACCCGCTTCCCGCCGTAACCCATCTTGAGGACCTTATCGCCGCGTGGAAAATTTCGGACTTCCGCGAGGTGGCGTGGAGGAATGCCGAGGGTGCTTTGGGACGATCCTGCAATCGCCGCGACGGTACTCGAACACGCCATAGACAGCCTGACCACGTTCGCCAGCGAAGCCCTGCTGGTTCCGGTTCCTTGATCTGCGAGGAGGATTTCCATGTGCCAACACTCTGTCTCGCGCCGAGACTTTTTTCAACGGATGGCTCTCGGCGCCACGGCGGCCACGCCGATCCTCGAGCTTGGCCTGGCGCCGGGCCGCGTGGGCGCAGGCCATGGCCCCGGGCGCCGCCACCGATCTGTTTGAGATTCAGAACGTCGCCGAAGGAGTTTACTTCGCTTTCGCGCGGCCGCAGGCGGTGGCGAACTGCAATGCCGTCATCTTTGTGAACTCGGCCGATGTGCTGGTGGTGGATGCCCATTCGAAGCCTTCGGCGGCGGCGGGGCTGATCGCGCAGATCAAGCAACAGATCACGCCGAAGCCGGTGCGGTATCTCGTGGATACGCACTTCCACTGGGATCACTCGCAAGGCAACGCGGGCTATCGCGATGCATTCGGCAAGGATCTCAAGATCGTTGCCAGCGGCGCTACCAAGAAACTGCAAGCGCAGTTCTTGCAGGCGCGGTTGCGGGAATCGCTCGATCCGCACGGTCATCCGTTTTCGAGCCAGCCACAGATTCCCGTGTTGCTGGATGCGGCGCGGCAGCAGTTGAGCGCGGCGGCCTCGACGGAGCAGAAGGCGGCGATCGCCGAACGTATCCGGCAGTTGGAAGCATTCCAGCACGAGATGGAGAACTTCGTCCCTGTCCTGCCGACAGTGACCTTAAGCAAGACCTACGTGATCAAGGATAAGGCTCACGATCTGCACGTCGAGTTTCACGGTCGCGCTCACACCGCCGGCGACGTGGTGGTGTACTGTCCCCAGAAGCGCGTCGTAGCGACCGGCGACATGGTCATCGGCACGCTGCCGTTTTTGGGCGACAGCTTCCCCCGCGAATGGCCGAAAACCATCGATTCCGTGGCGAAGCTCGATTTCGATCATGTGGCCGGAGGTCATGGCCTAGTCCAACAGGGGCGGCAACATATGACCGGCCAGCGCAACTATATCGAAGAACTGGCCGCGAGAGTGGATGCCGGCAAGAAGTCCGGCCGAACTCTACGGGAGATTCAAACTGGCATGCCCGTGGCCTCCATCAAGTCGCTTCAGGCCGATGGCTATGGCGAACGGGTGCGCGCCGGCCGTGATGAAGCAGGCATGCAAACGGCTGTGAACACGAATATCGAGCACGTGTTCCAACGCCTGGGCCGGAGTTGATCCGTCAAACCATGACGAAGACGAATGCCGCCCGTATCTTGGATGCCGCGGGCGTAAGCTACGAATTGCGCGAATACGCTGTCGATGAGGAACATCTCGCCGCGCCGCAAGTCGCCGAATCCATCGGGATGCCGCCGGAGCAGGTCTTCAAGACCCTGGTTGCGCGCGGCGACCGCGCGGGCGTACTGATGGCCGTGATCCCGGCGAACGCCGAACTCGATCTGAAGGCCCTTGCCGCGGCGAGCGGCAACAAGAAAATCGACCTAGTCCCGGTTAAGGAGGTGCTCGGCCTTACGGGATATGTACGGGGCGGCGTGTCGCCTGTGGGCGCCAAGAAAGCCTATCCTCTCTACCTCGATGAAACCGCAATCCTTTGGGACGTCATCTCCGTGTCCGCAGGCGTTCGTGGATGTCAGATGCTGCTCGCGCCAGACGATCTGGTACGCGTGACCGGCGCGCTAACCTGTGACATCGCCCGGATGGTGTAATGAAACGGAGCCACGCAAATGTCCGCTGACGGAATCATTCGACGGGACTTTCTGAACCGGACGCTCCTGGGCGCCGGAGCAGCCCTGCTCAAAATGCCCCCGCCCGCCTTCGCCGCGGATACCTACACGGGCTACGCCGGCGTGGGCGATTACGCCAGGTCCAACGGCGACCCCTGGCCGGTCGTCGAAGCCGGACACAAGCTTCGCGATGGCAGTTACAAGCCTTCCGGCCACAATGTCAATGACACCGGCGAACAGTTCGATCTCATCGTTGTTGGCGGCGGCCTGAGCGGCCTCGGCGGCGCTTATTACTATCACAAGGCTACGGGCGGATCCCGCCGCTGTCTGATTCTCGAAAACCACGCCATGTTCGGCGGCCACTGCAAACAGAATGAGTTCATGGTGGACGGCCATCGCCTAATCGGCCCCCAGGCCTCGAACGATTTCGGCGTGCCCCGTCAGGGTTCAGGCGGTCAGATGGACCAGTTGTTTACCGAACTCAAGATTCCGCGCGAATTCCAGTGGGTCCCATTAGAGCCTGCGCCGGATTCGGCGGCCGAACGTCTCCGCATTCCGCGCGACAACTATTCCCACATGGATGGCATCAACGACACGCAAGTGGATGTCGGCTATTTCTTCGGCGGCAAGTGGGCGAAGAATATCTTCGCGAATAACCTCGAGGGCGCGCCTTTTCCGGACAATATCAAGCGTGATCTGATGAAATGGCGAACCACGACGGGCGGATCGGAGCACGTCCAGCGTGATCTCGATTCCATCACTTATAAGCAGTACATTGAAGAGCGATTGGGTCTTAGTCCCGAAGTGACTAAGTTTGCCGAACCGGTAGTCGGATTGATCTGCGGCGCGAGTCCTGATGCGGTGTGCGCCCGCGCCGCTCACACGCTGGTGCGGCCGCTGAACTCGCCGCCTGGAATCTCGTTTCCGGGCGGCAACACCACCTTCGCGCGGCACCTGGTGAAGGCGCTGATTCCAGGCTCCATATCCGGTAACGCGAACTTCTTCGATGTGCTGGGAAACTCCGTCAATTTCAATGCACTCGATGTGAAGAATGCGCCCACCAGAATTCGCCTGGGCGCCACCGTCATCCGTGTGGTGCATGAAGGCTCTGGCGTCGCGGTAACGTACGAACACGGCGGCAAGCTTTATCGCAGCCGCGGCCGCGCCGTGTTGGCGGCATCGGCGGGATGGGCGAATCGTTATGTGATTAGCGATCTGCCCGAAACGTTGCGCGCCGCGTATGGCGAGTTTATCTATGCCCCCGCGCTTAGCGTGAACGTGGCGCTGCGAAATTGGCGATTCCTATACAAGCTGCGCGCGCCGGCCGTCCGCTATTTCGATGGCGATTTCGGATGGTCGTGCAACATTCGGCAGCCGATGGTCGGCGGAGCCGTTACGCCGCCGCTCCATCCCGATAAGCCGATTGTTCTGACGTTCTATACCGGCCTCTACGAAGCGGGGCGTCCGGCCAAAGAGCAGGGCGAAGAGGGAAGAAAGAAGTTACTCTCCACCAGTTACGCCGATTACGAATTCGCGATCCGCAAACAACTCGGAACGATGTTCGCGGCTTCGGGATTCGATGCCTCGGCGGATATCGCCGGCATCGTGCTCAACCGCTGGGGACACGCGCGGATAATCCAACCGCCGGGATTCTATTACGGCATGAATGGCAAGCCCTCGCCGCGCCAGATTGTCGAACAGGGATTCGGAAGAATCGCCATTGCCCATTCCGAGTTAAACGGGCATCAGAGTGCCACCGGCGCCCTGGCGCAGGGGAAACGCGGCGGCGAGCAACTTGCCGCGCTCGGCTGAGGAGACGGTTATTTCCTGGTAGCTTTCCTTCAGCGGACGTGATATAGTCGGTGCCACACTTTGTTGCTTACTCATAGGGCCGATGGCCGCACTCTTGCATATATCGCCGTGACAACGGCGCTGCTCATCCTGCAATGGACTCTTCCAAGCATTCAGCCGATTCTTTATGTATGGTCGCTATTCATGGCCGTTTCGGTCGCAATTATCGCGCATAACCACAATCATGTGCCTCTGTGGAAAGTGCGATTCTTGAATATCCTGACCGACTTTTGGTTGACGCTGTTCTACGGCTTTCCTGCCTTCGGCTGGATTCCCACCCACAACAAGAACCATCATTCGCTGAACAACAAGGCGGGGGATTACACGATAACTTACCGCGTTAGCGAGAGTAATAACATTCTTACTCTGCTCAGCTACCCGTCGATCAGCAGTTACTTTCAACAGAAGCCTATCGCCGCTTATATGAAGACGCTTTGGCGCAGCAACAAGCCAAAGTTCTATCTAGCCGCTTCGCAGTATCTCCTGCTCGGCGTCTACTACGCGGCCGCGATGCTGGTGAACTGGAAGAAAGCCATTTTTTTGATTGTGATTCCGCATCAGGTTTCCCTGTTCAGCGTCTTGATTTTCAATTACGTACAGCACGTTCACACCGACGAGGAATCGGGTTACAACCATGCCCGGAACTTCACGGGCTTCATCAACGTAATCCTGTTCAACAACGGTTACCATACCGTTCACCACGAAGCGCCCGGCATTCATTGGAACGAGACGCCGGCGGCCCAGAAGAGAATCGAGCATCTGATCGATCCTGCGCTGAATGAACGTAGTTTCTGGTGGTATATCACGCGGGTGTATCTGCTTGCGCCATTTCATTCGCGCTTCGGATCTGTTTCGATGCGCTTACAACGTATCCAGGGCGCGCGGAGCGGCGCGGAAACCACGGCGGCGCAGGAATCTATCTAAACCGAAAATAGCGCCGTCAAAATTATCCTGCCAGTGGCGCCACGGCCCGCAATCATTTATACTGCCGTTTCACCCAAGGAGCGTTCATGTCGCCCGATACAACCGTAAAGATCGTCGCCGCTGTCCTGCTGGTGATCGTGATCGCCGCGCTTCTGGTTCGGCGCAAAGGTAAGAAAGCCAAGTCCGCTGACGAAGAAGAATTCTGAAGCGCGGTCGCTAGGCGCTACAGATTTACTTCCACCACTTCGTCGAATACCGATCTGCGGAAGTTCGATTCCGATGGTCTTCAGGCGCTCCAGAATCTTCGGCTCTTCGCCGGAACTGCGGAACCGGCCCTGCACCTTGCCCGCCTCGGTCGTGCCCGTCCGCTCGAACAGGAAGATGTCGCGCACGTCGATGCGGTCGTCCTTCACGCCGCGCACTTCGGCGATGCTCACGATCTTGCGCGAGCCGTCCTGCAAGCGGCTCACCTGCACCACCATCTTGATCGCGCCCGCGAGCTGCTGCAGAATCACGCGCGAGGGAATCTGCGACGTCGGCCATCAGCACCATGGCTTCCAGGCGCGAGAACGCGTCGCGCGGCGTGTTGGCGTGGACCGTGCTCATCGATCCCTCGACGCCGGTGTTCATGGCCTGCAGCATGTCGAGCGCTTCGGCGCCGCGGCACTCGCCGACGATGATGCGGTCCGGACGCATGCGCAGAGCGGTGCGCAGCAGCTGCCGCTGGCTGATGCCGCCTTCTTTGTTCAGATTCGGCGGACGCGTTTCGAACTTCACGACGTGGCGCTGCTGCAGTTGCAGCTCGGCGGTGTCTTCGATGGTGATGATGCGCTCCTCTTCGGGAATGAAGCGCGAGAGCGCGTTGAGCGTGGTGGTCTTGCCGGAACCGGTTCCGCCGGAAATCAGAATGGTGGTCTTCGCCTGCGACGCACGCCGCCAGAAACCGCAGCATGCCGCGCGTCAGCGGTCTTGTTGGCCAGCATCTCCTCCGACGTGATGACGTGGCGGCCGAAGCGGCGGATGGTGAGCGCACGGCCCATCGAGCGCCAGCGGCGGAATGATGGCGTTCACGCGCGAGCCGTCGAGCAGCCGCGCGTCGACGATGGGCTGCGCTTCGTCGATGCGCCGGCCCACCTGCGACACGATCTTTTCGATGATGTGCAGCAGGTGCGCGTTGTCCTTGAACCGCACCGCGGTCAGCGAGAGCTTGCCGCCGCGCTCGATGTAGACCTTGTCGAAGCCGTTGACCAGGATGTCGGAGATCGACGGCTCCTTGAGCAGCGGTTCGAGCGGGCCCGAGGCCGAGCACTTCGTCGAGCACTTCCTCGATGATGCGGTTCTGCTCGGCCGTGGTCATGGGCACGCGCTCGTCGTCGAGCAGGCGCTCGACCACGCCGCCGATTTCGGCGCGCAGGCGGTCCTGCGGGAGCGAGGCGACGCGCTCCAGGTTGAGCACGCCGATCAGCTTGCGGTGGATCTCGCTCTTGAGCTCGAATGTGCGATCGCTGGCGCGCGGAGGCAGCGCGCCGGCGGCGGGGCGCTGGCCAGGTTGCGGACGAAGTTCGGCAGCCAAATGGATTCCTTCTCGTGAAAAGCGCGGTTTAAGCCCGCGGACTGCGCTCAATTTTAACGCGGTTACGCGGACACTTGGATGAGCGCCGCGCGGGCCGAAGGTTCCAATTTCTTTTATGCGATTTCGATGTGCGTACTCTTTCGCCTAAGTCCGCTGTCACTTATAATCGGACGTGCAATGCCGCTGCTGAAAATCGCAGGCATGGTGGGTTTGTGTTGCCTCTGCGCGCTCACCCAGACCACAACCAGCCCCGTGGGGAATGGATCGACCGCCGACGTTCAGTCCGCATTTCTCGCCGCGTACAATCGTAACGGGTTCAGTTCGTTGGTTGGCGCGCCCAACGGAGACGTCACAGCGTTCCTTTCCACCGGCCTCATCCAAACTTTCCCCGGCGCGGTAGATAAGACGCAGACCTACGCGCTGATCAAACCGGACGCCACGGCCACAATGAACGTGGTGCAGGTGTACCCGAACATGTTGGGTTATTACGGCTATCTGGGATATGCGAACGCCGGCTTTCCTACCATCGATACCACGGCGTGCCCAACGTTGATCTCCGCCGCTGCGGCGGGCAACTCCTGCCAATATCAGGCCTTCTCGGGCGACTACGCGCTCTTCCTCTACAGCGCTCCACTTCCCAGCGGCGCTGCGCAACTGTTCATCGCCGACCCGTTTGACGCGCTTTGGAACAGCTTGGGTGGAATCTCGACGATGGGTCCTGCGACGCGCGTTCTGTCGCAGATCGCCAGCGAGTACAGATCTTCCGCCGTTACGCAGTCATTTGATCAGGGAACGATTGACAATCTGAACGGCGGCCCTTATACGGGCCTCTTCGGCGTGCGGCCTCCGATCTATCAGATCTACGCGGCCAATGGAGCCGAAACGGGATCAATGGGATTTCCCGTCAGCGCGGAGATTCTCCTGCCGAACGGAATGCGGCAGCAGGCTTTCGAGCGCGGCGCCATTTCGTACAACCCGTCTACCCTTGTGGCGACCTTGCAGCCCCCCGTGACTTCACTGACTATCTCCGCTGGCTCCTCGCTGCAAATGTACCCCGGCGAGACTTCGCCTGTGCAGGCATCGCTGGCCGTGGCGGGGGGCGTGGCGGTCTCGGGACGGCCGGTGGTGTGGAGTTCATCGAACACCAAAGTCGTGCAGATTCAGGGTAGCGGCGCGTCAGTAGTCTTGTATGCCGTCGCTTCCGGCAACGTGACGGTTACGGCAACGGCGGAAGGGCAAAGCAGCACACTGAACGTGGTGGTTACGTCGTCTTATTGCTGCGCGATCGGACAGGGGGCGCCTACTGCAGCCATTCAACAGGCTTTTCAGGACGCGGTTTCCCGGGATAACTTGAATGTGGTATTGCCCGTCGCATCGGGCGTAACACGGCTCGGCGCCGGGTATGTGCAGCAACTGGCGGGCTCTTCGGGAACTATCTATTTAGTCGCCGTGCCGGACAGCACTAACGCCGGTTATGTAGTAACTGGCGCTCTTCTTACTCAATACTTACAACTCGGCGGACCGGCTGGCTCGCTGGGGTATCCTCTTTCGGACGCGACCATCGGCGGAAGGCAGCTATTTCAAACTGGCGCTCTCGCGGGCAATCCGGTGCAGTTGTTGACGGGCGCAATCCTGAGCGGGTGGCAATCGTTGGGATATGAGACGGGGCTGGCGGGCTCGCCCACGGGCGCCGCCTCCACCTTCGTTACATTTCGCGGAACCACTGGGTTGGCGCAGAATTTTCAGAGCGGCGAGATTCTGGCGGCTACGGCGGGGTCGCTCGCCAATGTGCCATATCTCATCTCCGGTCTGGTGCGGGCAACTTACAACGCCGGCGGTGGGACCGGGGGGAATCTCGGCGCGCCCATTACGCTCGAGCGCCCGGTGAACGGGCAACAGCGGCAGGATTTCGAGGGCGGCTATATCTATTACACGCTTGGCAACTCGCAAGCGACCGAGGTCGATACGCCGCGTCAGCCGCTGGTTACGGCGACACCCGGCGCTGTTCGAGCGGGCAGTTCGGTACACCTGGTGATTGGAGGGTTCAGCAACGGCGCTACCGTGCGCGTCTCTGAAACCGGGCAAGCGGATTTCATAGTGATCACCGCGGGCGGAACTTACGCATGGGATTCGTTCGTCTCTTCTACCGCAAGCGCAGGAACGGTCACGGTAAAAGCGGCCGATTCGGCAACCTCGGCTTCGGCGCAAGCTGCTTACACGGTTTATACCACCGCATCGACCGCACTTACAATTAGCGCCGTCAGCGGTAATCAACAGAATGGCGCGCCCGGCGCGAACCTTCCCCAACCGCTAGTGGTGGTGGTGAAGGACCAGAATGGCAACCCAATGCCAGGACAGGCCGTCACCTTCGCCGCGTCCCCCGGCGGCCAAGTGCAGCCGGCTTCTGCGGTGACCGATGCTAACGGCATGGTCCACACGGACTTTCGTATGCCGCCGGTTGCCGGAATCGCGCTCGCCACGGCGTCTGCGGGGCGGCAAGTAGCTACGTTCAGCGCGGCATCGGCGGCATTCTCACTCACCAATTTTCCGGTGCTGACGCAAGCCGTGACCGGAACGCTGGGAAACGGAAGCGATACGATCCAGAACAAAGGCGCGCTGCTGACTGCGGTAGCGTCCATCTTGCGGTATCACCAATCGCGCGGCGAATTGCCGCAACCCAATGGCCTTGCCGACGCGCCGACCTTGAACCAATTCCTGACGTCCTTCTGCGCAATCGATTCCCAAGGCAACAGGATCTGCGACGGATTTGTCACACTGGGCGCGACCACGGAACAGACTGTGAACATCTGGCGGCTGGGCGCGTTTGTGTCGGACAGTCTGACTGTCGAGATAGAACCCTTCGATATGAATAGCATCCGCGACCTGGTGGTCTCGGGCGCGCCTGTGCTGGTGGCATTGTCACTCGGCAACCTGGGATCGCACTTCGTAGTGGCGAGCGGAGTCGCAGCCGATGGCAGCATTCTCATCGCCGATCCGAATCCGGCCTTCGCGCAGACCAGCCTCAATGGATATTTGAACGGATTCACGGCCTCCGGTCAAACGATACGAGGTACGCCGACAGGCGCTGTGCGCCTTTTGCCGCAGGCCCCGCAGTCACCAGGTTTCGTTGTAGCGGCAAATACTTCCATTGCGCTGGCTTCCGCCGCTGGAAGTTGCGGAAGCGCTTTGACATTTCCAAGCACCGCTGCTGTTGCGGGCGCGACGCTACTGTCTCCGCCCGACGCGCTTTACTTCGGCGCGTGCGACGGGACGTCGCCGCCTTATGAACTTGATGCAGCGGGCCCTGGACCTTATAACCTTACGTTCACCGATCTGACTCCGGCCGGTTCACGAATTCTACTTTCCGGCGCCGCCGCGGCATCGTGGGAGATTGCCGGCGGTCAACCGTGGAACGTCGCGCCGCTCACGACGGTAATAGCCGGGAGCGTGCTCAATGCCGCGAGCTACACCAACCAGATCGCGCCTGGTGGATTGATTTCGACTTTCGGCGCCGGTCTGGCGGGTTCGGGACCAACGACGGTGCAAATCAACGGACAAAGCGCGCCGGTAATTGCGGCGACGCCGTTTCAGGTGAATGCGCAGATTCCGGCGGGGACCGTAGTTGGCTCCGCCCAGTTGACGGTTACTTCGAGCAATGGGACCGCTCAGCAGCAGATTGCCGTAGCTTCTGTTGCGCCGGCGATTTTTTCGATTTCGGCATCGCAAGCGGCGATCACAAATTCGGACAACAGCCTCAATACGACGTCGAATCCGGCGAAGCGCGGAGGCGTGATTGTGATTTACTCGACCGGCTTCGGGGCGACGGCATCATCGGGCACAGCAACAACGCCGGTGACGGCGGTGATTGGTGGGACTGAGCTGAGTGCGGCGTATGCTGGGGCGAGTCCGGGGGCGCCTGGGCTGTATCAGGTGAATGTGGTGCTGCCTGCGATGATGCCGCCGGGGTTGGCGCTCCCGTTGTACTTGAAGCAGGGGAGCGCGGTGAGTAATACGGTGACGGTGGCAGTGGAGTAGGCTAGGGCTAAAGCGTGCGGCGCCACTCCATCAGGCCTTGGGTGATGACGCCGTCAAGCCAGGGGGAGAAGCGAGTTAGGACGGCTTCTTCGGACTCTTCGTAGTTGATTTGGAAGGTGTCGCCGAGAAGGATCGTTCTATCGTTCACCACGAGATAGGCTACAGCTCCGATGATCCCGCGAAATCTGGGCCCGAGAGCGTGGAAGGAAAGTTCAATCGTCGTGTGGGGAGTCAGGCTCAGCTTGGCTGTATTATCGTAGTCGACAAGGGATGCCAATTGACCTGCGGCACCCAGTGCGACAGAGCGAGTTAACGAATCGGGCACAGGCGCTGTTTGAGACGACATGGCTTCGGGAGCGCCGCGGAGTTCCAGACTTAGAGCAACGGCGATGTCTGCGAACCGTTTCTTTGCCGCGTTCACCAGTGTGTCGGCTGTAGATTTCGCTCTCATCCATTCCATGTGGGGCATTTTGCCACGTTGTAGCAGGCGATCCCTTACGGCGAGGATCGCTTCTTGAGGCGACGTAACGGGCTTCAGCTCATAGCTTATTTCAGTAGCTTGAAGCAGTGCGTCGCGCTGGCCTTCGACTATGATGCCCACGAATGGCCCGATGTTACCGGCGTCCGCTGTCTCCAAGGCATCGAAATAGGTTGACCGATGCTCGCTCTTGATCGTCAATGGAAACCAGCCTGCTTTTATCAGGACCAAAGTTGCTATGGCCCGCGCCACCCGTCCATTGCCATCCGAGAAGGGATGTATCTGCGTGAATCGATGATGCAGCCACGCAGCTTCGACCTCGGGCGGGGCATCGCAAGCGGCGTGGACACGATGTAAAGCAACCAAGCGATCCATCTCGGCCGCGACATGTTCAGGCGGACAATATTCGTGCACCGATCCATCCGGCCGCGTTGGGCTGTTTGGCGCATCCTTGTACGCGCCCTTTTGCAACTCCTTATCAAAGACTGTACCGAACTGATCCACTGCAGTATATGTCTTTTGATTCCGCGTAAGGGCGGCATGAAGTTGCTTAATATAGCCTGTCGAGAGGGCGCGATCCCCTTTGATGAATTCGAACATCCCTTCGAGTGCGTCGTAGTGATCCCGAATGATACGGGCTACTAACTCACTGTCCAGGTCACCGCGAGGGATTAGCGCCGCATCGATGCCTCTCTCGATCAACGTTTTCGTTACCCCCCGGTCGAGGGTGTAGACATTCTCAACGATGCCGGTTTCAATCGACCATTCGCGCCGCAGGCGCTTGTCGAACTCGTCGAGAGATCCCTCTGCGGCTAGCTCGCGCTTTTCGCGGTCCCAAATGCGCTTGAGGGGCCCTAGCTCACCGTCTGTCAGGGTGCGCGGATCTCCTTCGTAATCAGTGATCGGCTGCCACTTGTGTGCTCGGACCATGCTACTGATTATGCGATAAGCGCTGTCTAAGGCGCTATAAACGCGGCGGAGCCGCCCACCCATTCCATGCCCTTGTTGTGATCCACGCCCATCTGCGCGCCGCGGCCCATGCGGATGATCGTGTTCACGGGGCGCAGCCGGTCCAGCCAGATGTACATGATGCGGACTTCGATCTTGTCGGCCCGAACGGCGTCTCGATCACCGGCCGGAAATCGACGCGCTCCTGCAGGATGATAGTCTGCGCGCTTCTCGGCTGGCACGGCGGCAATCTGCTCCGCCGTCGGACCCACGATCACGCCCATCCCGGCGAACGAATAGAGCGGCTTCAGCACGTAACGCTCGGGATGGTCCACGCGATTCGACGCGATCCAGGAACTGCGTGCGCGGCACCGCCGGATGATCCAGATAGGGAAGCGAGAACTTGCTCAGGCGGAAAAACCAGTTCGGATGCCCGGCCCATTCCACATCCAGATCGTCGCGGAAATCGAAGGGCATGTCGGACGCCGCGGCGCACCAGCTCATCGACGATGACGCGGTTGTAGATGCGCTCGATGCGGAATCGCGCGGCCGTCGCGATCGTAGAACAGCGTGCGGCCTTCTTTGCGCACGTCCGCGATATCCACGGTGTGCACGCCGCAGCAGCCGCTCGGTGAGCAGGAAATCGCGGCGCGTCTTCTGGTGCCACGGATCGATCTCGAGCAGCACCACGTTTTCCGGATCGTGGCCTGCCGACGATGGCGCGCCGCAGCAGCGCGTTGTACTCGTCGAGAGTCAAGCCATCCGGGAGCGCTGCCAGCGACGTCATCGATGCCGTACGCTTCGCGGTACGCCGCAGCCATCAACGGCTGATAGGCGTAGAGCGACGGGAAGCCCTGGATCTCGACCAGCTTCGGCTCGAGATCTGCGTCCAGGCCGAAATCGGCCTGCACGAAGAGCGGCACGGGGTCTTCGTTCGGCACGCGGAACTCGGCTGGAATCGCGGCCGCGCGAGTCGCGCTGGTACTGCGGAGTTGGCGAGCAGCTGCTCCACCATCTCGCGGCCGTAGCGCGCCATCTTGCCGACCAGCGCCGCCGGAAGAAACACGGGCGTCTCGCTGTGGCGGAACTGCGGCGGCTCGCCGCAGCGCTCGCTCGAGAATGTCGAGGAAGCGGCGATACCTCTCCGGCGAGTAGTCGCCGTTAAACCGCTGCCGGATGCGAGCGAATCAAGCAGAAACTCTCCGGCGTGCATGATCTGCCGGTCGTCGATCCAGATATCGAACTTGCGGCCCACCACGTCGATGTGCGTGCCGGAATACCAATCGGCGCCGGTGTGCGCGCCGTAGGGATTGCCGAAGGCGATGTGGATGCCGGGGATCTTTTCGTCCTGCAGAATGTTGCCGATCACGTCGTGCACGCCGATGTTGGTGCCGATGGCGAACTCGCCCACGCGGTCGCTGTTTTCGTCGGTGTGGGTGTAGCGCCAGAACTCGTCCTCCAGTTCCTGGTTGGCGCGAGTGCGCCTCGCGCAGGCGGTTGTCCTCGACCTCGATGGTGAGCGGCGTCTCGCGCAGGTCGCCGTACTTCGCGCACAGATAATCGCCCACCACGCCATCGATCACGAAGGTGCCGTCCACGCTTCGGGCGTGGTGAACACTTCGCCGCCCGGCAGATTGCCCCATTTGTGCGGGCTGATGATGCCGCTGGTCTTGAGCCATTTGTAACTGCGGTGAAAATCGGCCGACGATGTCGGTGCCGGCCGGATTGGTGGCGCGGATCTCGCTTGCGCCGCGCTGGCCATCTCCCAGACCTGCGTGCTGATGCGGTCCACTTTGTCGAAATCGGCGCGCATGCCTTCCAGCATGATGCGCCGCTCGATGTTCACCATGTGCGCGTGGCGGATCTTGCGGCGGTTCACCACGTCGGTCATCTGCATGCGCGTGCGCAGTTCGTTGGCCTGCGCCTTCACCGCGAAGATGCTGACCTGGCTGGTTTCCATGTCGTCCAGAACTGCGCGCGGCATGTCGGTGAGCGGCCGCGGCGCCAGTTCTTCGAGAATCCAAGGCGTTGTATTGCGATTCGCGCGCTCGTCCAGTTCGCGCGCCAGGCGGCGGCGATTTCGCGGCAGGCCTGGTCGGTGATCAGCGTGACTTTCTCCTCCGGCTGAATGCGCAGGCAGTACACCACCGCGTTGCGCGCGCCGGGAGCGAGCGTCGGGGTCGAAATGGCATGCGCGCGAAGCTGTCTTGCTCGCGCGCTCACTGGTCGTTCCCCCGCGCTGCGCCTCGAACAGACCGGCTTCGGTCTCCGCAATCATGTAATCCACCACCTTTTTCAAATCGCCGGTCTCCTGAAACACGCGCAGTTGGCGGTCGGCGCCGCTGCCCTCTTCCAGGATCCGGCGAATGTAGCGCGATCTCGTTCTCGCTGCCCAAGCTCGTCCACCACGTCGCTCACGAACTCCAGTATCTCGTCGATCAAATCGCGCACGGGAACTTCGATCTGCTTGCCGAAGTCGATCAGCTTGCCGTCCAGGCCGTAGCGCGCGGCGCGCCACTTGTTCTCCATGATCAGCGCGCGGCGGTAGAGGCGGAAGCTCTGATTGTGCTCGTGCAGCTTGTAGAGTTTGGCGACCACGGCCTGGCACAGCGCCGCGATGGCGATGGTTTCTTCGAGCCGCATGGGCATGTCGCAGATGCGGAATTCGAGCGTCGGGAAGTGCGGATGCGGCCGGATGTCCCACCAGATTTTCTTGGCGTTGTCGATGCAGTTGGTGTGCACCAGCAGATCGACGAAGTCTTCGAATTCGGACCAGCTCTGGAAACAATCCGGGATATTGGTGCGCGGAAATTTGTCGAACACCTTGCAGCGGTACGATTTCAGGCCCGTATCCATGCCCAGCCAGAACGGCGAATTGGCGGAGAGCGCCAGCATGTGCGGCAGGAAATAGCGCGCGGCGTTCATCAGTTGGATGGCGGTCTCGCGGTCCTCGACGCCGATGTGCACGTGCAGGCCGAAAATCAGATTGGCGCGCGCCACCATCTTCATGTCTTCGACGATGACGCGATAGCGCTCGTCGGGATAGATCTCCTGCTTGCGCCAGTCGGCGAAGGGATGCGTGCCGCCGGCGGCCAGGCGCAGGCCGTTGTCGCGCGCCAGGTCGACGATCTGGCGGCGGATCATCGCGGATTTCCGCCTTGCGCTTCGCTGAATGTTGTGGCAGATGCCGGTGCCGATCTCGACCACCGACTGGTGCATCTCCGGCTTGACGCGCTCCGCGCAGGACATCTTGCCCTTCTGCATGATCTCGGCTGCGATGTGCGAGCGCAGATCGCGCGTTTCGGGATCGATGGTCTGATATTCTTCTTCGATGCCGATGGTGAAGCTGGGTCGCGTGATACGGCTTTGCCGTCCATGTGCGACTCCTCCCGCGCGAGAAGTTTCGACCAGTGATACGCAAGCGGCGCGGGCGGTTCGAGGGCGCGCTGCCACCGCCATCTCGGCCACGGCGTCCACGATCCACTCGAAATTCTCGGGCCCGACCGATTCGAGCGCCGGCATCGGGCGCGGGATTCATGAAGTCGATGGCGTAGGGGACGCCGTCCTCCACCGCGAACTCCACGGTGTTCAGATCGTAGCCCAGCGCGCGGCAGAGCGTCAGCGCATCGTCGACCATGCGCTCGTGCAACGCGGCGATCGGGCGGCGGATTGCCGGCGACATAGCGCAGGTGGTGCGGCTGGCCCGGGATCGTAGCGCATGACGTGGACCTTCTGCTGGTCGACCACGTAGCAGCGGAAATACTCCTGGAATCTCGACGCCGCGCTGCAGGGTCATGCAGAGGTCGCCGGTCTCGTCGTAGGCGGCGAAGAACTCCTCGGGCGAATCGACCTTGTAGACGCTCTTCCAGCCGCCGCCATCGTGCGGTTTGAGGAACGCGGGGAAGCCGATGTATTCGAAAATGCCGTCCCAGTTCAAGCGGATATTCCAGATTGCGCATGGAGCGATCGGTGGTGCCGGCGGGATGCTTCTTGTGCGGCAGCAGCACGGTGGGCGGCACGGCGACGCCGAGCTTGGTGGCCAGCGCGTAGTTGAAGAACTTGTCGTCGGCGCTCCACCAGAACGGATTGTTGATGACCTTGGTGCCGGTCGAGCACGGCGTTCTTCAGATACGAGCGGTAGAAGGGAATATCGTGCGAAATGCGGTCGACGATCACGCGTAGCCGCAGGGCTCGGCCATCCGGACGCCGCCGACTTTGAGGTGCTCGGCGGCGACGCCGGCGACGCCCATGGCGTTGATGCGGTCCACCAGCGCCGGGGGAAACGTCTCTTCCATGCCGTACAGAACGCCGATTTTCGTCATGTCCGTTTCCTTTACTCAACGAAAAACTTTGCCGCCATTTGTGCCACCATGGCCAATCGTGCCCGAAGCCTTCCCACACGTCCAGCATGTGCGGGATATGCCTTTGACGCCCAAGCCAATGCGCCAGCTTCACGTTCTGATCGAACAGCGGATCGTGATTGCCCACCGCCAGTACGATAATAGTTGCGGCGGAAGCGCTCCAGGAACCAGGGTCGTCGAGACCCGGCAGATAGTCGAGCGGCGAGTGCAAGTAGGCGTTCTGGTTGTAGATAGCCGTCGAGGAAGCGCTTGGGGATGTCGAACGCGCCGGACATGCTGACGGCATAAGTGACGATATCGGGATGGCGCAGCGCGAAATTGATGGCATGGTATCCGCCGAAGCTGCAGCCGGTGGTGCCCATCTGCGGCCAACTGGTGCGGTTGCGGACGAAGGGCGCGACCTCGAGCGCGAGATAGGCGTCGAAGGCGTTCTGGCGATGGAGCCGGTCGGCCGGAGGCGTGCCCTGCGTTGTACCAGGATTCCTGGTCCACCGAATCGACGCAGATCACCTGCAACTCGCCGCGCTCGATCTTGGGCGCGAGGGCGCCGACCATGCCGCGGTCCTCGTATTCCCAGAAGCGGCCGCCGGAGGTGGGGAAGACGACACGGGAAAGCCGCGATCGCCGAAGGCCAGCAGCTCCATATCGCGGTGCAAGCGACGGGCTGTACCACTTGATGTAATCGCGACGCATCCCCACGGCGATTTTAGCAGGGAGCGCGGAGGGGTCGGGGTCAAGGGTTATGTCCAGTTATGTCCGCGTTCATCTCACTCGCCGGCGCGATAGCCTCCGCTTTCTCCGCGATGGAGTTGTAGCATCCTCGAATCTTTGGTTGGCGAAGTCCGTTGATCGCGCACCGCATCTTTTAAGGCGGCGGCTGCGGTTGGGTTCGTAGATTTCGAGATGCCGGTGGTCGTTGACGTTGAACCAAGCGGCAGGACCAGGATGCTCGGGCATGGCAAGGGCGTCGGAGAAACCGGAGTCATACCGTAGAAGCGGCGCCCGGCCGCAAGGTCGTTGGTCTTGAGATCGACATGGGCAACTCCGGTCATCGGTGGGCGTTTGACGCCGCTCTGCGAGAGGAGGAACGGGCCTAGCTCGACGGTCAGGGCCACGCATACGAAAAGATTGCGCCTCACCATCGCGACCGGTGCTCAACAGCCGTACTGCAGGAGTGCCGCCTCGCACCTTGGGCCCACAAATTGCACCCAAGGCGCTGATGCCGACAACTCCGCCCCGGGTGCATTGGAGTGGAATACGGTTCATCTTGCTGGCAGCGCTGAGCATATCTCCTGCCGCCGCCCAAGACGATGGCCACAACATCAAATTCAGCATCCATTCCGACCTGATACTTTTGCCCACGCGTGTGCAAGACAAGCACGGCAAGACCATCTACGGGCTCAAGGCGGAACAATTCATGGTAGATGACGATGGGGAGCGACAACGGGTGGAAGTGGAGGAACAACCCGACCCGTTTGGCCTCTCGCTCGTAGTGGTGGTGCAGTGCAGCCGCTCGGCGCCCGGGGAGTTTTACAAGATCCGCGGCCTCGGCGCGCTGATCGACGCTGTAGCCGGCGCCGGCCCACACGAAGTGGCCGTGCTCGCTTACGGCGACGGGCCCCACGTGCTCGGCGATTTTTCCAGCAGCGCCAATGCGGAACGCCTGGCGCTCTCCAGGCTGAAACCTTGCGGCCTCTACCGCGCGGCCACTATCGATGCCGTCTACTATGCCATCAGTATGCTGCGCCGCCGGCCCACCCATTACCGCCGTGCGATCCTGCTCATCAGCGAAACTCGCGACCATGGAAGCAAGTCGAAGCTTGATGAAGTGGTTACCGAGTTGGGCATCAACGACACCGTGATTTACTCCGCGGCATTTTCCCCCGCGAGAGACGAGTTCTCTAAGAGCGCCAATTCGGACAATCCGGCGACCCTCCCGGCGCCCAAGTCGGCCCCGGGCGAACAGGCGCCGGCGGAATCGCCGCCCGATCCGGGGTACAGCGAACGGCCGCCTATGCTGCTCTACCCTCCCCAATTGCTGTTTGTGATGAACGCCTTACGGCGCAATAGCGCTCAAGGACTCGCATCGCTCTCCGGCGGAGAATATTTCAACTTTGCGAGCCAGAAGAGCTTCGAGCGCATCCTTGATCGCATCTCCAACGAGATTCACAACTACTATCTGCTTCGGTACCGGCCGCCGGCTGGTCCAATCATGGCGCTGCATCATCTGCGCATCCGCGTTTACGGGTATCCCGACGCGATGGTGCAAACGCGCAAGACCTACTGGTCGGGCATCTACGAATCGAGCGCAATTGGCGTTCGATAGGCGCAGCTCCTATCCCCTTACTAACGTTAACTCAGGCTATTGCATAACCAGGTATTTACCTCTGATCCGCGGGACGCGCCCTTGTTTCGGGCCGCTGTTACGCCGAACTCTACTAACGGACGCGGGGCAGTCAGCCGATTGATGGCCGACAAGATCACCACTTCGCCGAAGCGAAGCTAGGACGCGGATTGGCCACCTCGATCCGATATGGCTAACCTGAATCGCGCAATTCTAACCTTCTTGATCTTGCTGCGAGCGTGAGAAACGATTTCGCCTACATGTACATCCGTTCCGCCGGCAAGGACACAGGCTTAAACATCGCCGAAGTCTATTCCGTTGGCAATGCCAGCTTGCAACAAGAAAACGCGGTCCTGTTGTTTTCCCACTGAACGTGTGCCATACTCCCTATGGGAAACCCAATAGGCATGAAAGAGAAAACCGATGTTCTTCAGGGAACCCTGGCGTTGATGGCGCTGAAGACGCTAGATGTGCTCGGGCCCCTCCATGGCTACGGCATCGCGCGGCGTATTGAGCAGATCAGCGGCGATCTTCTCACCGTAAATCAGGGCACGCTATACCCCGTTTTGCTGAAGCTGGAACAGGAAGGCTCAATCGCTTCCGAGTGGGGGGCATCGGAGAATAATCGCAAGGCGCGTTTCTACCGGCTGACGCGCAGCGGGCGCAAAAGACTGCAGTCCGAGACACGAGGCTGGGAACAGACGGCGGCAATCATCGGGCGATTCTTTGACGTCAAGGCGGAGGATCTGAAATGAGGCTACTTCGGCGATTTTTCAAGCGGCTATTCTCCTGGGCCGCGGCGCGACGTCATGAAGAGCGACTGCGGGCCGAAATCGAGGAACATCTCGCTCTTCAAACGGCGGAATATCTTCGGACGGGCTTATCGCCTGCGGACGCGCGGCGTGAAGCCGTATTGAAGTTCGGAGCAGTGGAAGCAACGAAGGAAAGCTATCGGGAAGGAAGAGGCCTGCCGTTCGTGGAAACATTGATCTTGGATTTACGCCTGGCGCTCCGACGGTTCCGTATGGCGCCCGGCGTTCACGGCCTCAACGATGCTGACGCTGGCACTGGGCATCGGCGCCACGACGTCGATCTTTACCTTGGCGCATGCGGTTCTCCTCAAATCGCTGCCGGTGGCGAGGCCGGACGAACTATACCGGGTGGGAAGAGAGGCGCGTTGCTGCTATCTGGCCGGGTATAGCCAAGACAAGGAGTTTTCTCTTGTCTCCTACGACTTGTACAAGTACTTAAGAGACAACACCCAAGGCTTTGCCGAATTGGCGGCTTTCCCGGCGGTCGATCTGCTGTTCGGCGTCCGGCGCGTGGGCAGTCAGAGGCCGCCGCAACCTACGCAGGCGAATTCGTTTCCGGCAATTACTTCGCGATGTTCGGAATTGGCGCATATGCCGGACGCACCTTTACCGCCAGAAGACGACCAGGCCGGCGCGCCGCCAGTCGCCGTCATGAGTTATCGCTTATGGCAGGGAAGGTATGGGTCGGATCCGGCGGTAATCGGCCGCACTTTCAATGTCGATGAGAAGCCCTTCACAGTGGTCGGAATCGCTCCGCCGGGTTTTTTCGGCGACACCCTGCGCAGCACCCCGCCCGATTTCTTTCTTCCGCTGAACACGGAGCCGTACGTCGAGAGCGAGGCCGATCTGAACAAGTACGGTCAACACTGGCTGGAACTGATAGGCCGCGCCGCGCCAGGCGCTCGGCCTGCGTCCATTGAAGCGGCAATGCGGGTCGAACTGAAGCAGTGGCTCCGCTCGCATTGGGGTGAAATGAGCGCGGGCGATCGCGCGAAATTCCCGGAGCAAACGTTATTCCTGGTCGCCGGGAGGCGGCGGAATCGGCAGCATGCGCGAACGATACGAGCGATGGCTTCTGATCCTTATGACAGTCACTGGATTTGTACTGCTTATCGTGTGCGCTAACGTCGCAAATCTAATGCTCGTACGCGGCATGGAACGGCGGCGGCAGACATCGTTGAGCATGGCTCTGGGGGCGCGAGCTTCGCGGATCATAAGACAGAATTTCACCGAGTGCATGGCGCTCTCGTTATTAGGAGGCGTGGCGGGCCTGGCGATCGCGTTCCTGGGTACGCGCCTGATTCTGCATCTCGCCTTCCCCGCGAATAGCGGCATGGCGGGCATACCCATTGATGCGTCCCCTTCCCTGCCCGTACTGCTGTTCGCGTTCGGCGTCTCGGCGATTGCGGGAGTTGCCTTCGGAATCGCCCCTGCGTGGGCGGCAACGAGGACGGATCCCATTGAGGCGCTGCGGGGCGCAAGCCGCGTAACGGCTCGCGCCGGCTCCGTGCCGCGGAAAGCGCTGGTGGTTGTTCAGATCGCGCTCTCTCTTGTTTTGCTGTCGGCCTCGGGTATCCTGACCTCAGCGCTGCGCGCGCTGGAGAATCAGGATTTCGGATTCGAACAGGACCGGCGCATCGTGGCGAAGATAAATCCAAGGCTTGCCGGTTACCAACCCGTCGCAACTCTCGCAACTATATCGACGCATACACGATTCGATAGCCAGCGTTCCCGGCGTATCCTCCGTGGCTCTGTGTCTATACTCGCCTCCTGGCGGGGGGTGGGGTTCCGGCGTATGGGTTGATGGTCACCTGCTCCGGGGCGGAGGGAGGATAACGTTAGTATGTGGGATCGAGTTACATCGGGATATTTTGACGTAATCGGGACACCTATCATTAAAGGGCGCGGCATCTCCGATGACGATACAGCGGCCTCGCGGCACGTGGCAGTCATCAATGAGGCGTTTGCCAGGAAGTTTTTCAGAAATGAAGATCCAATCGGCAAACACTTTGGCCAGAGCGCCGAGGCCAGCCGTGAATTCGAGGTGATAGGCGTTGCTAAAGATGCGCACTACCTGACAAACAATCCCGACCAACCGAATGTTCCGCTCTTCTTTTTACCAGAGGCACAGGCGGACTACACGAAGAGCGCCGGCTCACTTTTCCTGCACGACATCGTAATTCTGACGAAGCCTGGAGCTAGCCTGTCCGTTGCGGCGGTTCGCCAGGCGATGGCTTCCGCGGACCCAGGTATGCCGATCGTTTCCATTCAAACACTGAGAGAGAAGGTCGACCTCCAGTTCACGCAGCAGCGGCTCATCGCTCGGCTCACTTCATTTTTCGGGGTGCTTTCGTTGTGCTCGCTTCTATTGGTCTCTACGGAGTGATTGCGTATAACGCCGGACGGCGCGTCAACGAAGTTGGTGTGCGGATCGCGCTGGGGGCCACACGCGGCGATGTTGTCCGGCTGGTCCTCAGAGGCGCGTTCGGGCTGATTCTTGCTGGATTGTCGATCGGGTTGCCGCTGACGTTCGTCGCGGGGCGATTGCTGGGGAGCCAACTCTACGGCATGAATCCATACAGTCCCGCAGTCACGGTTGCCGCGATCGTGACGCTGGGAGTGTCAGCGCTGCTTGCGTCCATCGTTCCAGCCATTCGCGCCAGCTTGATCTCTCCGTTAGATGCGTTACGGACCGAATGAGCTCAGCCGCCTGTGATGGCGCACCGGCGGCAACACCGCCGGGGCGCCACGAAGAAAAGCGGGACCGGAGCCGCCCTAATTCAACAAGCGGCCCTGGCGAAGATATGCCGGCGTGTCCAGATCGTCAAGATCCAACACGGGATCGGCTTCCGTCATGAGCACCGGCTCGGGATCCGGTTCGGCCTCCACTTGCATTACCGGCGGTGGAGGCGGAGGAGCGACGGGCGGCGCCTGTACCGGAATGACCGGCGCGGAAATGCGGGCGGCGAGCTCGCTGCGCAAATCGCCGACGGGAACGGATTCGCCCTGGCAACCGGTTGCGATTACCGTGATCTTCACGGCATCGCCCAGGCTTTCGTCGAGAATTACGCCAAAATTGATCTGCACATCGTCGTATTCCGCCGCCTCGCCAATGATGCTGCAGGCTTCGCTGACCTGATGCAGGGTGAGGGCTGACGATCCGGTGATGTTGATTAGGATGCCGCGCGAACCGGCGATGCGCGTATCCTCTAGCAGCGGGCAATTGATGGCGGCGGTGGCGGCTTCGACTGCTGCGTTTTCTCCGCGCGCCATGGCCGTTCCCATCATGGCGTAACCCATGCCTGTCATGGTCGCCTTGACATCGGAGAAATCCCGATTGATCAGGCCGGGCGTCACGATGATGTCGCTGATTCCCTGCACCGCCTGGCGCAGGATATCGTCTGCCATGCGGAAACCATCGATGAAGCTGGCGGTCTTGGGCATCAGGGCAAGCAATCGCTCGTTGGGAATCGCAATCACCGTGTCCACCGTGGACGCGAGACGCGCCAGTCCTTCTTCGGCGACCTTCATGCGCTTGCGGCCCTCGAATCCAAACGGGCGCGTGACAACGGCTACAGTGAGCGCGTCCAGTTCTTTGGCCAGCGACGCGATCACCGGAGCGGCGCCGGTTCCGGTGCCGCCACCGAAGCCTGCGGTGACGAAGACCATATCGGCGCCCTGCAGGATCTCGACGATGCGGTCAGTAGCTTCGAGCGCGGCCTGGCGGCCGATCTCGGAGTTCGCGCCCGCGCCGAGCCCATTGGTCATCTTGGCGCCAAGTTGTAGTTTGTTCGGAACGCCGCAGGCGTTGAGCGCCTGGACATCCGTGTTCATCGCGTAGAATTCTACCCCGCGGAGGCCCTGTTGCATCATGCGGGCGACCGCGTTGCATCCGCCGCCGCCGACGCCAATCACCTTGATGTGCGCGCCGCTCAGCGGTTCTTCTTCGATTTCGTATTTCAGACCGTCGTTATCGGAATCCATGAGCCCCATGACCACCTCCTAACGTAAAATTTTGCCGAGCCAGCCGGCGCTTTCGCGCTGCCGCACTGCCTGCACTTTCAACTTCGCCGAATACATCGCAAGCCCCGCCGCCGTAGTCCATTCGGGATCGTCGAGCGCTTCCGGCCAGCCCTCTATTCCCAAAGGCAGCCCGAAGCGCGTCTGGCACTGCAGGACGCGCTCCGCCACGTCGCACATATCGGGCAAGCGCGCGGCCGCGCCGGTGAGGAAGACGCCGCCGATCAAGGCGCGCTCCATCCCCACACGGGCCAACTCGGCGCGAACGAACTGGAAGAGCTCATTGGCGCGCGCCGCCAAAATCTGGTTGATGAACTTGCGCTGGGCGTCGCGCGATTCGCGATTGTCCGGCGTGGGAAGCTCTACCACCACGTTTTCCGGACAGGTATCGGGAGACGCGCCGCCATACTCCAACTTCACCTGCTCCGCCTCGTCGAAGCCGATACAGAGGCCCTGCGCGAGATCGCGCGTGAAATGGTCGCCGCAGATGCGCACGGTGGAGCAGAGCTGCATGGCATCGCCATGGTAAATCACCAGCTCGGTGGATTCCGCGCCAATGTCGATTAATGCAATTCCCTGCCGGCGATTTTCCGGCAGCACGGCTGCATAGGATCCGGCAAGCGCTTCGAAGATAGTCTCTTCCACTGCCAGATGCGCCTCATTCACAGCGCCAATGAGCGTGTTGTGTTCCAGCACGGAGGCAGTGAGCAGGTGGACGTTCATCTCGAGACGAGATGCCAGCATCTTGCGGGGATCGCTATGGCCGGGATGATCGTCGACGACGAAATCCTGCGGGAACATCTGCAGAACCATTCGGTCTTCCTGCAACTGGACGCGCGTCGCGCGATCCACCACGCGGTTGACGTGATACTGCTCGACCTCGCGCACGTAGCCTAACTCCAGCACTCCGCGGGCATTGGCGCCGCGCACCGTGGGGCCGCCCATTCCCACCACTACGCCCTCAAGCGAGACTCCGGCCATCGCTTCCGCTTCGCGCAATGCGGCGATCATCGATTGAGCGGCAGCGCCCTGATCGGCGATACGTCCTTTTATCCAGCCATAGGATTCCGATGCGCCGCATCCCAGGAAACGCACGGCTTCGTCTTCCAAAAGGAAGACGACGAGACGAGTGCGGCGGCTGCCGGCGTCGAGTCCTACTCCGTAAATCGGTTTCGCTGCCATTACTTAGTGCCTTGGTACCTTGGTTTGGATTGCTTCCCTCGCTGTGATGCGATCGTCCATGCGCAGATCGAAGGACTTTACCCCCGGCGAATGCTTCTCGATCTCGGCGAAATGCGCGAGGAAGTTCTGATAGCGTTTGGCGAAGTTCGAGTCGCCCATGGTTAGCTCTACCGCGCGATTGCCGGCCTTGGCGACGATGCGGATGTTATCGGGGTCGCCCGCGTCGATCTCGGAAACGTCTTTCGCCAGATAGCCTAGGTCTTCCTGCACGCGCAGCATGGCGCGCACATGCTCGGCGCGCTGGTCTTCACTCTCGTCCTCGCGCACGCCGCTCAGCACAGGGAACGCGAACTGCGCCTGGGGAGGTTGATCTAGCAACATGCCATGACGGTCTATGAGCAACACGCCGGTGCGGAAGAAAACGAACGCCACCGGCCTCCGTTCGCGGAGGCGGACGATGAGGCGGTCAGGCCACATGCGCGCCACGGATGCGTCCTCCACCCAATCGATCGCAAGAAGCCGCCGGCGACGTTCGTCCAGTGGAATGGAGAGCACGCTGTGCCCGAAATCACCCGCGAAGACGTGCGTGACCTTGGAACGCGGGGCGTAGACCATGCCTTGAATGGTCAGCGCGTCTTTGTTGTCGTGCGAGAACAGGTAGGTGGAATCGGTGAGGATATATTCGCGCACCTTCACCGCGGCCAAAGCCGTTGAGGCCGCGATAACCATGAACACCGCCGCACCCAACCAAAGCCGCCAGCGGATGCCACCCGAGGTCTTCTTCTCGCGCGCCATTAGGCCGGACCTCGCAGTCTCTGGAGCAGCATTTCGCCCGCTTGCCACACGTTGCCGGCGCCCAGCGTCAGCGCCAGGTCGTTATCCTCGGCGACGCTGTAGAGCGCATCCACGCCACGCGCCAGGGTTCCTACGTACTCCACAGCTCGATGGCCGAACTGGCGGATACGATCAACCAGAGCTTCCGCGGTGACGCCTTCGATGGGCTTTTCCGACGCCGCATAGATATCCATCACGAATACGGAATCGGCCTGATGAAAAGCGCGCGCGAATTCGTCCATCAAGTGCGCGGTGCGCGAATAGCGGTGGGGCTGGAACAGAACGTGGATGCGCCGGAATCCGCAAAGGCGCGCGCCATCGAGCGTTGCGCGGATCTCGGTGGGATGGTGACCGTAATCGTCTACCACGGTGATGCCGCGTTCCTGGCCGCGCAACTGAAAACGCCTGTCGACGCCGGTGAAAGCGTCTAGAGCTTCGCGGATCGCATCCGGCTTGACTTCGAGTTCGAGCGCGACGCAGGCAGCGGCCATGGCGTTGAGCACATTATGGCGACCGGGGATGCGCAGATGAAAACGGCCGAGATCGGCGCCGCGATAGCGCAAGCTGAAATCGCTCGAGAAGTGCCCGCAGCCGATGTCGCTGGCCTGCATGTCGGCTTGGGTCGAAGCGCCATAGGTGATGATGCGCCGCTTCATGGCGGGCAGAATGGCCTGCACGTTCGGATCGTCCAGGCATACAATGCAGGCGCCGTAGAAGGGAGTCTTGTTGACGAATTCGATGAAGGCTGCTTCGATGTCTTCGAGCGAGGGGTAGTGGTCGAGATGTTCGCGATCTATATTGGTGACGACGGCAATGATGGGTGAGAGCTTGAGGAATGAGCCGTCACTTTCGTCCGATTCCACCACCAGAAAATCGCTGTGCCCCACGCGCGCGTTCGATCCACCCATGGAGCCGACGCGTCCGCCAACCACAACGGTGGGGTCGAGGCCGGCGTGATTGAGGATGGTCGCCGTCATCGAGGTAGTGGTGGTCTTGCCGTGGCTGCCGGCGACAGCGATGCCGTATTTCAACCGCATCAACTCGGCGAGCAACTCGCCGCGGGGAATTACCGGGATCTGCAGGCGCCGCGCTTCGAGGACTTCTGGATTTTGCTCATCCACCGCGGAACTGATTACCAGCGCCCGTGCGCCGGCTATATTGGAGGCGGCGTGCCCTTCGAACACGCGCGCGCCCAGCCCGGCAAGCCGCTCGGTGATGGGCGATAGCTTGACGTCCGAACCGGAGATCGTATAACCGAGGTTCAGCAACACCTCGGCGATCCCACTCATGCCAATCCCCCCTATCCCCGCGAAATGCAGATGCTGCCTGCGAAAAAACATTTATTTACTGTATTGTTTCGGCTTACGCGTCCCGTGTCAATCGAAATTGTTGGTTTAAGCGCCAGCCGCCTCCTCTAAAATATCCGCTGCGCGACGAGCCGCATCCGGTTTGGCGAATTGACGCGCTGCTGCCGCCATTTTTTCCAGCCCGGCCGAGGCAGCGGAGAGTTCCGCAACCGTCTGGAAGAGCTTTTCGCCGGTGAATTCGGCATCCCGAACCAGGCGCGCCGCTCCGCCGCGCTGCATGGCAGCGGCATTGTGAGTCTGGTGGTCGTCGGCGGCGAACGGGAAAGGAACCAGAATCGAGGCCCGGCCAGCCGCGGCCAACTCGGAAACCGTACCGGCGCCGGCGCGGCAGATGATCAGATCGGCGGCGGAGAAGGCTTCAGGCATGTCGGCGATGAATGCAGTCACGTGCCCGGCGAGCCCGGATTTCGCGAACTCGGTGCGGATTTCCTCGTAATCGCGCGCGCCAGTCTGATGGGTAATCGAAACGGGAAAGTTCGCGTTGCGAAAGCGCTGCCAGCTTTGCCTCGCCGCACGATTAAGGGTGTGCGACCCCTGGCTTCCGCCCGTGATGAGCAATTGAAGAGTGCCGGAACGGGTCTTGGGCGGGATGCGGAAGAATTCCTCGCGTACTGGAAGTCCCGTGACTTCGGTTCGGCCCGGCGGGAAGTAGCGCGCCGTCTCTTCGAACGAGACGAGCGCCCGCGAAACGAAGCGTCCGATCAAGCGATTACTGAAGCCGGCGATAGCGTTCGGTTCCATGACCACTACCGGCGTCCGGCGCATGAGCGCGGCCAGGACTGGCGGACCGGCGACGTAGCCGCCCATGCTAAAGACCGCGGCTGGTGAGTATTTGAGGCAGCCGAGCGTGGTGATCGGAAGCTGCACCATGGTTTTTAGTTTCTGCGCGAGACCCACGCGATTGAGACCGCCGATTGAAATGGTTCTTAGTTCGAAACCGCCGGCGGGGACGAGTTTTGCCTCCATGCCGCGCTCCGTTCCCACGAAGAAGATTTGATTGTCCCGGCACCTCAACTCGCGGGCGACGGCCAATGCGGGAATCACATGGCCACCGGTACCCCCACCTGCCATCAGGAATGTCACGTGCCGCAGGCCTCCCGGCCTGCGGGGGCGCTCCGCGCCTGCCCACGGCCTCCATTTCCTTCGTGCCTGGCTGCCGGATCGCCGGTCCCGCCTGGAGTCACGCGAGTGGTTGAGCGGAGGGCAATACGTAAGGCGCCTCCCCAGGCCGCCCGGCCTGCGGCACGTGACCGAACCCGCGCCTTCGGCGCGTGGACCGGCCGGAGGCCAGTCCTACCCGGCATGCTCGCTCACGTTCATAAGGATCCCAAGTAGCGCCAACGTGCTGAGCAGCGAGCTGCCACCATAGCTGATCAGCGGGAGCGGGATTCCCTTAGTTGGGCCCATCCCGACGGCGACGCTCATGTTGAAGAAGGCCTGGGACACGATGAGCACCGTTACGCCCAGCGCGAGGTAGCGCCCGAAATCATCGCGGATGCGAAACGCTGCGCGCAAGCCACGCCACAGGATGACTATGAAGCCGATCAACACTGTCGCCGAACCGATCAGTCCCAATTCCTCGCCAACCACGGCGTAAATGAAATCGGTGTGCGCTTCCGGAAGGTAGAGCAGTTTCTGGCGGCCGTTCATCAAGCCTACGCCCGTTACGCCGCCGGCCCCGACGGCGATCTCCGATTGTTGCTGCTGATAATTGGTATCGCGAGTGCGCAACGATTGTTCGGCCCAGGCCTTGATGCGGCCGGCCTTGTCGAATTTGGACACGAACTCGAACTTAGGATCGTAGTGGCGCACGAACCTGCCGAGCCGATAAGGCTCTTTTACGATTGAAACTCCGAGACCCAACACCGCGATGGCCCCAGCGATGAGACAGTAGCGCCATTCGAGACCGGCTACAAAAAACACGCTCATAGCGGCCGCGCCGAGCACGACGGCGGTGCCTAAGTCGGCGGTTTCGACCGCGAAAATCACCAAACCCACGGCAAGCGCCGCCGGCACCAGCGTGTATCGCGGATTGTTGATCGCCCGCCCCCGCCATGTCACAAAGAACGCCAGAAAGATCACCAGTGCGGGCTTTGCCAATTCGGAAGGCTGAAATCCGCCTGGAATGTAGCGTAGGCGCAGCCAGCGGTGATGCTCGCTGTCGATGAAGTACACGGCCGCGAGCAGGATCAGAGCGATGCCGATGGCGCCGAAAGCCACCGCCGGGGTTTGGTAGTTGCGATAGTGCGTCCGTTTGAGCGCCATCATTACGATTACGGCGACCACGCCCCAGGCCAACTGGCGCGCGACGAAGTACCAGCTCGAACCATATTGAGGATTGAGATCGGCCATGATCGACGACGCGCTATAAAGCATCAGCACGCCGAACGACGCCATCGCCACTACGGTGGCGAAGAGAATCCAGTCTGTTTTGAGCCGTTGCGCCATGTCAGTTCTTCGGTTTCAATTCGTTTATCAAATGCTTGAAAGTCTCGCCGCGATGCTCGAAGCTACGGAATTGATCGAAGCTCGCGCAGGCAGGCGCGAGCAGTACCGTATCGCCCGCCGCGCCGTGATCGAATGCGTAGGCGATGGCAGCATCGAGCGTGTGCGCATCCACCAGCGGGACCGCGCCATCGAGTTGGCTGGCGATCTTGGACGCGGCCGCGCCGATCAACACGGCGGCGCGCGCTTTCTGGGCGAGAGGGGCGCGTAGCGGCGCGTAATCGAGGCCCTTGTCCTTGCCTCCAAGGATCACCCAAAGTCCGCCGGAGAAGGCGTCGAGAGCCTTCAGCGTCGCGTCGACGCTGGTGGCTTTCGAATCGTTGTAGAAATCGATGCCGCTCACATTGCGGACGAATTCGAGACGATGCTCCACGGCGCGGAATGTGCGCACGGCGGCTGCGATTGCCTCGTGGGATATGCCAACGCGCGCGGCAGCTATGGATGCAGCGAGAACGTTCTCCACGTTGTGGCGGCCACGGATGGGAATGTCACTTGCCGGCATAAGCGGCTGGCCGTCAAGGAACAACCGTTCGCCCAGCAGATAGGCTCCGGGCGTTACTTCGTGCGATCCGCTGAACCAGTTCACCGACGCATTCGTGAGCTTCGCGTAGGAGACGCAGATCGCGTCGTCAGCATTTAAAACGGCATGATCCTCCGGAAGTTGCGTTCCGAACAGCCGTCCCTTCGCCGCGGCATAGTCTTCAAACGTGTGATGCCGGTCGAGGTGATTCTGCGTTACGTTCAGCGCCAGCGCGATATGCGCGTGGAATTCGAAGATAGTCTCTAGTTGGAAGCTCGAAAGTTCGAGAACGTTCCACCCATCGTCGCGCGAGTCTTCGATCATCGCCGTCGCGGGCGTTCCGATGTTGCCGCCGACCTGCGCGGGAACGCCCGATTCGCCCAGAATGTGGCCGATCAAGCTCGTCGTCGTCGTCTTCCCATTCGATCCGGTGATGCCGATGTTGCGCCCCTTCAAGAAGGGCGCGGCGAGTTCGATTTCGCCGATCACTTGGGCGCCGCGCGCCCGCGCGGCCTGGAGTAGCGGAAGATCGGCCGGCACGTCGGGCGAGAGGACGATTAGTTCCGCGCGCTCGAACACCTCGGGCGACTGCACCGCGAAGGGAATGTGCAGGCGCTCCAGAACCTCGCGCGCTTCGGGAAGCTGATCGAGCGGTTTCAGATCGGTAGCGGTAACGGACGCGCCTTCCCGCGCGAGCAACTCGACCGACGCGATGCCCGACCGCTTCATGCCCACCACCAACGCTTCTGTGCCGCGAAGTTTCATCTCATCTCAACTTCAGAGTGGTCAATGCGAACAACGCCAACACCAGGCCGGCGATCCAGAAGCGCGCGATGATCTTCGATTCCGTCCAACCCAACGCTTCGAAATGATGATGCAGCGGCGCCATTTTGAAGATGCGCTTGCCGTGCCGCAGCTTGTAACTTCCCACCTGCAGAATCACCGAAACCGCCTCCAGAATGAAGATGCCGGCGATGAAAAGCAGCAGCACCTCCTGCTTGATCAACACCGCCACCACCGCCATGGCGCCGCCCAACCCCAGCGAGCCGACGTCGCCCATGAAGATCTCCGCCGGGTGCGCGTTGTACCAAAGAAAGCCGAGGCTGGCGCCGGTCATCGAGCCGCAGAAAATCGTCAGTTCCGAAGTGTGCGGGTTGCGCGACAGCTGCAAATATTCCGCCAATTGCACGTGGCCGCCGGCATAGGCCAGCATGGTCAGCGCGCCGGCCGCGATCACCATCAGGCCGATCGCGAGGCCGTCGAGGCCGTCGGTCAGATTGACGGCATTCGAGGTAAACACCACCACCAACGCCACGAAGATCGCAGAACGGCGCCACGCCCAGCACGTAAGTCCAGGGATTGTGCATCAGCGATTCGATCAGCAGCGACGGCTTGAACTGCTTGAAGAACGGAATGTTCATGTCGGTGGAGAACTGCCCATAGGCGCGCATGATCAGCAGCCCGGCCGCGAAGGCGAAGCCCAGGGAGAATTGATAGACCAGCTTGCGCCGGCCGGTGAGACCCAGGTTGCGGCGCCGGTGACCTTGGCGTAGTCGTCCAGGAAGCCGATCCAGCCGAAGCCCACCAGCGCGGCGAGCGCGATCCAGACGTAGGGGTAGCGCAGATTCGGCCCACAGCAGCGTGGGAATCACGATGGAGATGATGATCAGCACACCGCCCATGGTCGGCGTGCCCGCCTTCTTCTGGTGCGACTTCGGGCCTTCTTCGCGAATGTACTGGCCGATTTGAAACTGGCGCAGCTTGCTAATCAGCCATGGGCCCAGCGCGATGCAGAGAAAGAGCGCGGTGAGGCTGGCGAAGCTGGTGCGGAACGTGACGTAGCCGAAACACGCGGAACGGGCTGACGTAACGCTGAAGCTGTTCGTAGAGCAGGAAATAGAGCATCTACGCGAATCAGCCTTTCCGGCATCAATCTCTCAAGCGCCGTTCCACGTGCACGCCGCGCGAACCCTTGAACAGAATCGCATCGCCTGCGCGCGCGATGGAGCGAAGATAGTCGCCCGCCTCCTCGGGATCGTCAAAATAGCTCGCCGCCGGCCGCGCGCGCCAGCGATCTTGGCGCTCGCCCTGCACGCCGATCACGAGGTCGATTCCCTGCCCTGCCGCATACTCGCCCACCTGGCGATGCAGCGACTCGGACGCTTCGCCGAGCTCGAGCATCTCGCCCAGAACGGCGATGCGGCGCGCGGCCGGCGTTTCGCGCAGCACGTCGATCATGGACCGCGCCGCTTCCGGATTGGAGTTGTAGCAATCGTTCCAGACCATCATGCCGCCGCGTTCGATCCGCTCGCCGCGCATTTTGCCCACCGTGAAAGTGCGCACCGGCTCGCGCAGCCGCTCGGGCGCGATGCCGAACTCGCGCGCCACCGCGATCGCGGCCAGCAGGTTCATCACCGCGTGGCGGCCGGTCAGGCCGGTCTCGTAGTCGACGCCCAGAGCGCGGAAGCGCATGCCCGCGGCGAAGATTCGATCCGCTCGGCGCGCACATCGGCGCCTTCGGCGAATCCGAAAGTCACGGTGCGCCCGGGGTGAACTTCGCGGAAACGCGCCACGCGCGGGTCGTCCGCATTCAGCACCGCGACGCCATCGCGCGGCAGCGCTTCGATCAATTCGCGTTTGGCCGCCGCCACGCCTTCGATGGAGTCGAAGAACTCCACGTGCGCATAGCCCACGTTGGTCACCACGCCGATCTGCGGCTTGGCGATCGCCGCCAACTCGCGAATCTCGCCCGCGTGATTCATTCCCATTTCGAGCACGGCCGCGCGGCATCGTCCAGGCAGCCGCAGAATCGAAAGCGGCACGCCGACGTGGTTGTTGAAATTCCCCACCGTCTTTCCAACCGGCATCTCCACCGCCAGCAGATGCGCGATGGCGTCCTTCGTTGTCGTCTTGCCCGCGCTGCCCGTTACGCCCACCACCGCTGCCGCCCCATTCGCGTCGCGCCCACGCGCCCAATCTCTGCAGAGCGCGCAGCGTGTCGCTCACCACCAATTCGCCCGGCGATCCCGCACGCTCGCTCCACCACCACCGCCGGCCGCGCCTTTCTCCATCGGCTGCGCGCACGAAATCGTGCCCGTCGTGAATTCGGGCCGCGAAGCGCAAAATACACATCGCCCGCGATTCTGTGTCCGCGTGTCCACGCTCCAGCCGGCAACTTTGACCGGCCGGGCATCGCCCCCGGCGCGCATGGCCCGCGCAACCTCCTGCAAATTCAAGGTCATGGTTACGTGTCTTTGCGATACCCGTAACCTCTCAGCACTTCCCTCGCCACCAGCGCGGTCGTCGAACGGGATGGTTCGGTCCTTCAAAACCTGATACGTTTCTGTCCTTTCCCCGCCAGAATCACGATGTCGCCGGCGCGGGCCTCCTTGATCGCGCGCGCGATGGCGGCGGCGCGATCCGGCTCGACGATGTGCGGCACATCCGTGCGGCGGATTCCGACCAGCGCATCGTTCATGATCGCCAGCGGATCTTCGGAGCGCGGATTGTCGCTGGTCAGCACCACGAAATCGCTCGCCTCAGCCGCGGCTTGGCCCATCAGCGGACGCTTGGCGCGGTCGCGGTCGCCGCCGCATCCGAATAGCGTGATCACGCGCTTCGGATTCAGGCCGCGCGCCACGGAGATCACGTTGCGCAGCGCGTCGTCGGTGTGGGCATAGTCCACCACCACGACGAACGGCTGGCCCTCGTCCACGCGCTCGAACCGCCCGGGCACCGCGCGCAGTGCGGCGATGCCGCGCGCGATGGTTTCCGGCTGCAATGCCATAGGACAGCCCCGCGCCGCATGCCGCCAGAATGTTATAGACGTTGATCCGGCCGATCAGCGGCGATTGCGATGTCGAATGCGCCTCTTGCCGCCTGCACGTCGAATCGCAAGCCTTGAAAGCTCGAAGAAATGTGCCGCGCGCGCAGGTTCGCATCCGTGCCCGAGCCCATACCAAAACACCTTCGTCTTGGGATGCAGCTTCAATCTGCTGCGCATACTCATCGTCGCGATTGAGCACGGCGAACGGCGGCGGCGGACCGCCGGCGCCTTCGAACAGCATCTGCTTGGCGGCGAAGTAAGCCTCCATCGTGCCGTGAAAATCCAGATGATCGCGGGTCAGGTTGGTGAAGACCGCGGTGTGAAAGTGCATGCCGTAAACGCGTCCCAACGCCAGCGCGTGCGAGGAGACTTCCATGGTGGCGTGCGTGCCGCCCAGCCGCTCCAGTTCGGCGAAGCAGTCGCACCAGATCGAGCGATTCCGGCGTGGTGTTCACGGCCGGCAGCACGCGGTCGCCAGATGATACTCGATGGTGCCGATCAGCGCCGTGGTGTTGCCCGCTGCGCGCAAGACGGAATCGATCAGGTAGCCGGTCGTGGTCTTGCCGTTGGTGCCGGTGATGCCGGTGAGTCCGAGCCGCTCGTCCGGCTTGCCGTAGAAATTGCGCGCGGCAAGCGCCAGCGCCTGGCGTCCATGCTCGACCTGAATCCAGTTCGGCGAAATCCTCGCGGCGCGCCGATTCACTCGCTACCGCGACCGCGCCGCGCTCCAGGGCGCTCGGCGAAACGCGCGTCCGTCCGCACGCGCCCCGGGAAAGGCGAAGAACAGGCAGCCGCTCGACGCGCCGCGAATCGTAATCGAGCCCGCTCATCTTTAGCGGCGAGCTCGGGCGCGAGAGGCTGCTTCAGCCGCACGCCCGAGAGTACCTCGCTCACATGTCATCGCGCGAACCGGACGCGAATGCGCTCTCCTTCATGCAAAACCGCGCCCGCCGGCGGAAATTGCACGCGGGCGATGCCGCTGCCGTCCGGCAGAACGGCATATCCCTTCGCTGCCGCTTCCGCCAGCACGGCGCGCATCGTCATCCCACGAAAATTGGGTACGCGCGGAGCGCGTCTTCGCGGCGGCCTGCGGCGTCCGGCGAATCCTCTTCGGCATCTTCCAGCATATTCGGGCCATCGGAGCTGAGCAGCGGCATCGGCGAGATCGTCCGCGTCATCATTCGTTGGACGCTACCAGCACCGGCGGCGTTTCCTGATCCGGCAGATCCTTGGGCACGTCCAGCACGCGCAGCGCTTCGGTGGCCACGGCCTGAAACACCGGGCCGGCCGCCGCGCCGCCGAACCCGACCTTGCCGTGGTTCCATTAATCGTGACCACCACCACGATCGCCGGATTGGTGACCGGCGCAAATCCCATGAACGATCCGTTGTAGATGTGGGTGTAATGCTGGTGCGCGGAATCGAAAATCTGCGCCGTTCCGGTCTTGCCGCCGCCCGTGTAACCGGCAGCTCGCCACCAGCCGGCCGTGCCGTGAGACACCACGCCTTCCATCATCTGCCGCATGGTGATCGCCGTCTCCGGCTTGATGACGCGCACCGGCGCGCAGGCGGCATGGCCTGGTCGCCTTTCTTCAGCACCAGCCGCGGGCTGCACCAGCAAGCCCGCCGTTGGCGATCACGCAGCCGGCCTGCGCCAGTTGCAGCGTGGTGACGCTGACTTCCTGCCCCATGGAAACGGATGCCAGCGAGCGTTGTCTGCCATCGCGAGAGCCTGCGCAGACTTGCCGCTCGATTCGGCCGGCAGACGGAATGCCCGTCCGCTGGCCGAAACCGAAACGCCGTACATACTCGTACATGTTCTCCTGGCCCACCCGCAAGCCGATCTCGATGGCGCCGATGTTGCTCGAGTGCGCCAGAACCTCGCCATCGGAATTATGCCGTAGACGCCGACGTGGGAATCGTGGATCACGCGGCCGGCAATCGTGAGCACGCCGCATGTGGCAGTTGATGGGCTGTCCGGCGTCAGACTGGTGGTCTCAAGCGCCGCCGAAAGCGTCATCACCTTGAATACCGATCCCGGCTCGAACGGCACGGAAACCGCATGATTCTGCCGCGCGACGGGATTGTCCCGTGCCTCGGCGGCACGTTGGGATCGTAAGTCGGATAGCTGGCCAGCGCCAGAATCTCGCCGGTGTACGGATTCATCACAACCACGCTGCCGGTTCGCGCGTGGTGGGCCTCCACGGCCTCGGCCAGTTCGCGCTCGGCCACGAATTGCATGCGCTCGTCGATGGTCAGCGTGAGCGGCAGCTCCCGGCTTGCGGCCGCTTCCGACCTGCGAATCGATGCCGCGGCGCTTGACGTCCGTGAGCATCAGATCCTGCCCGGGTCGCCGCGCAGTTCGGCTTCAGCGCTTTCTCGACGCCGGCGTTGCCCTTCTCGTCGAAGTCCACCGAACCCAGCACATGCGCCGCCAGCGTGCCGTTGGGATAATGGCGCTCGCTCTGCGTTCGATATCGATCCAGTCGAGATGCAGCTCGCGAAGGCTCTGCGCCTCTTCAATGGTGATCTTGCGCTTGACCACAAGATAGCCGCGGTGGTGCTCGTTGGCCTCGCTCATCCGGTGATAGAGATCGGCCGCGATCCAGATGCAGGACGCGCGCCAGCATCTCGGAAGCGACATCCAGGTCGGAACTCTTCAGCGGGTTTACGATAACCGATTCGGTCGGAACGCTCATCGCCAGGGCTGGCCGGTGCGGTCGAGAATCGGCCCGCGCGGCGCCGGAATTTCCACCGTCATTTCCTGGCCTGCGGCGCGCGTAATCCTATGATGGATGATTAGTCGCGAGATGAGTTGGCGAAAGATAGCCTGCCCAGAGAGCGCCAACGCGGCCAGCCAGATAGACGCCGCGCCCAAACAGCGAACAGATCGCCGACGCCGAGCCATGTCAGTGCGCTCGCTCCATCAGTGCGTCCGGCGACTGCCCCCGGACAGACATCGCTTGCCCTCTTACTTCGCTGCATTCATCGCCACCGAGCTATCCTTGCCGTTCAGGTGCACCACCTGCCCGGGCGCCGGCGCGATCAGGTTCCGATCCTTCGCCAGCTTCTCCAGGCGGTCCAGGCTGAGCAGCTCGGCCTCCTTCAATTCCAGTTGTGGCGCTCGTCGACCAGGCTGCCGCTCTTCGGCGCGCAGCGCTTCCAGCTTGTAGCCGGCGAACGTGCCCATGAACTGTGGCACCAGCACGCCCGCCAGAAGCGCCACCACCACGCGCGCCGCCGATCGCCGACCAGCACGCGTTGGCCGCCTTCGGATCGGCCTCGCGGACCAGGCGGCGAGTTGTCGATCTTCTTGCAGTAGAAGTAAACGTCTTCCTGCGGCAGCGCGCGCAGCCGGTACGGGTTGCGCAGTGCGAGCGGGCCTCGGCGGTCTCGATGACGCGCGCGGAGGCCTGTCGCAAGGCGCAGATTCGTCCTTCTGAGAAATGCTGGCAGCGTCGCCATGTCTTTTCGTATTCCTCGTTAATCGCATCTCCAGGGCGCGCAGCTTGGCGCTGCGCGACGCTGGGTTTTGGGCCGTTTCCTCGTCGCTCGGCTGCAGCGGGCGCTTCGTCAGCATGACTCGGCTCGCCCTTCCCGCCCGAGCTCCTTAAATCGCTCTTTCACTTTTCGGTCGTCGATGGACATGAAACTGATCACCACCATCCGTCCGCCCGCTTTCAGCAACCCCGGGCCGATTTCGAGCAACCGGTCCAACTCGCCCGGTTCGTCGTTGACCGCCATCCGCAAGGCCATAATGTTTGCGTGGCCGGATGCAGACGGCCCGTCCGGTGCACGGCCCGCTCCACCACATCGGCCAGATGTAGTGTGCTCCGTATGGGCCGTGCCCGGACGATTGCTCTGGCTATTCTCCGCGCCCTCCTTTCTTCGCCGAGCTGATAGATCAGATCGGCGAGCGCCCTTTCGGGCGTGTGATTGACCAGATCGGCCGCCGTCATGCCGGTGGTTTGATCCATCCGCATATCCAACGGCCCATCGGACAAAAACGAAAAACCCCTCTCCGGCGCGGTCAGCTGATACCGGCTGACTCCCAGATCCGCCAGCAGCCCGTCGCGCCTTCTCGATCCCCGTTCGGCCATGGCTTGCGCGAGTTCGCTGAACGCTCCGTGATGAAAGCGGATGCGTTCGCTCCACTCGCGCGTATTCTCGCGCGCCATCGCCAGCGACAATTCGTCGCGATCGTTCGCAATCACCAACCCCGTGGTCAGCCGCTGCGCGATCTGCGCCGTATGCCCGCCGAGCCCCGCCGTGGCATCGATGTAGATTCCGTCCGGCCGGATCGCCAGCTGCTCCAGCGCTTCGGCGGCCATCACCGGATAATGTCCATACGCCATCGCTTCTACTCTCACATTCAACCCGGCGGATTCCGCCTTCGAAATGTCGGCCTCGGTCAATTCGGCAGCCGCTTGCTTCCGCTCGCTGTACAGCTTCTCGCTCAAGACTTCGATCTTCCCCTTGTGGGCGCAAATGCGGAGCGGCCCGCTTCTCCAGTTCCAACCTCGCGCCGCAATTCGGGCGAGAACAGCACGCGGCCCTGGGAGTCCATTTCCGCTTCCGCGCCCAGATCGTTGGCGTTGAACGCCAACGCTCGCGCCATCTTCGGATCTTCCCGGTAACTCTCAAAAAACTTTTCGTTCTCACGCCAAATCGCGATAGGGTAGATCAGAGCGACCTTACGATCCATGGTGGTCACGAATAGCTGTTTTTTCCCGCAACGCCGCAAAAAACGTCTGGAACCCGGCCGGCAGCTTGAGACGCCCTTTATCGTCCAAACGGGCGGGGTACATCCCTCGGGGAGGTTCGACCATCTGTAACTGTTGAAGGGGCTCGCTCACGGCAGCTCACCACATTTGATCCACTTTTGGACCACCCACAACACATAGTGCCACGGAAATTTCGCGGGAGCAAGGGGAAAATTTCAGAACGGTAATGTTTTCAGCAGGTTAATGGTATATCGTGCGCCGCTACAGAGACGGCACATCTCACATCACACCACTACCTATTGATTTATGGCGAAAGGGAGGCGAAGAAAACGAGAGCCGAGTTGCGTCGGCCCTCGCAAAAGAAGGAATTACCTAGTGGACAGGAAATAACCCGAGCGTACTGTAATACGGAGTTGAGCTTCCCGGCGGAATGATTCCGACGGAGAAAGTTGAGGTCCCGCTCTGAGTGCTTGTCGGCACTATGAAGGATACCGTCTCCACGCCGACCAGATCGGGAGACAAAGTAGAGGTCACTGATGCTACGCCGCCTCCATTCATGCCGACAATGATCGTGCCCTGAATAGCAGGGCTCGAACCAGGAGCCGGCAGGGAATTAGTGGCGATGGCTGGCGTCGTGGCGCCCATTCCGGTCACATAAGCGATCAACGTTTCGCCGGCGTGCGCCGGATTAGTGGGACTGACGAACGACCCATCGGGCCGCACGAGCACGGGAGTTTGAGATGTACTGTTGAAGGCCGTAAGGAAGAGACCAGGACTGGCCGGCCGAACAGGAATGGTGACGGTTGCCGTGCCGCCGCCGACATTCACAACCACAGTCACGTTTCCGGGGGTCACGCTGCATGGAACCTGTACCGTTGCCTGTTGCTGCCCGTTCGTGTTAGCCACATTGAAGATCGGCGCCTGTGCGCCGCCAAACGTGACCGAAACACCACCGAGCGTGTAGGGCAAAGCTCCGACCCCATCGTAAGCTACAATGCCCTGAATGGCGGCCGCGATCCCCGGAGCGATGATGGTCGCGATCCCGCAAGGCGAAATTGCGCCAGGCTGAAAGTCGGCGCCATTATAGAAACTGTTCGTGGTGAGCATCGGCCCTGACGGAATTACGGTTAGTGTGAATGCCGCAGTGAAGCTGCCAGCACTTGCCGTGACGGTGACCGCTCCAGTGGTGTTGCCGGCAAGCACCTGGACCGAGGCTTGTCCAACGCTATTCGTGATCGCACTCGTAGCCGAAAGCACCGCCGGTCCGGTGATGGCGAAGTTGACCGCAGTGCCGGAAGCTGGCCCGTTAGCTGCGTTCAATTGAACCACCAGCGGCTCCGCGAAATTGGCATTTACAACGGACGTCTGGTTGTTACCCGAAACTACCTGCAAACCCGTCAGCAAGATGTTCGCCGTGACCGTAAAGGTGGTCGAAATATTCGGATTGCTTGCCAGCGCAACCTTAACCGACACTTGCCCCGACGCTGAACTGCTCAGAGTCACGTTCGTCTGTACATGTCCGCTCGAATCTGAAGTCGTCGTGGTCGCCGAGAGGGTGGCGGAGGTGGAGGGACTCACCGACCAGACTACCTGCTGGCCCGCCAGAGGGTTGCCCGCAGTATCGGTCACGGCCGCTACAAGCGACCCGGGGACCTGCTGACCAGGTGTGCCAGAAAGATTGTTGCCACTGACGATCGTGATCGATCCAGCAACGCCTGGCGTGACATTCAGGTTGAAGTTGCCCGATTGTGAATAACCTTGGGGCGGATTCCCTTGGTTGTATCCAACCGACGCCACTCCGCCCGTCAATGCATAAAAGGTTCCGGACCCCGTGGTCGATCCGAGTACGGCGCTGCAAACCGCCTGACCCGTGGAATCGGTAAGGACGGAACCCGGATCCGCGCCGGCGCCGGTTGCGCAAGAGATGGTTGGGCTCGTCTGATTGGATATCAACCTGAAGGAGACGTTAGGAACGACCGGGATGCTGGAGTTCGGCACAAACACCTGCACCTTGAATTGTGTGGCAGAAACGCTTCCGGCAGTTCCTGTCAAAGTATCCCCTGGAGAAATACACGTCGCGCACCCCGTGTTCGGCGTTTCCAACTGTACCTGCACTAACTGAGGAGAGTTCCCGTTCGTGCTGTTGTTGGCATATGCGAGCGTCTCGTAGAAAGTAACCAGGTTTCCATTCGCAATTGCCGCTGTGATAGAGCTCTGCGTATACGGGTCGCCAGGCGTACCCGTAATCTGCGAGTAAACAAGATAAGTCTCTACCGCGATGCCGAGCGTATTGGTATAGGTCGTGTCCGTCTGGGCAAAGTTACCCAGGGTGCCCTGACCTGAGGTCAGGGTCCAATTTACCGGCGCATTGGCGACCGGGGCGCCGTTGGCATCGGTCACCTTTACATACATTCCGTCGAAATTCTGGATCCCAAAGCCGCCCAAAGTACACAACTGGCAAATGAGCTGCCCGTTGCCCGAAACCACCGAGATATTCGCAGGCGTCTGAGCCGATGCTCCCGGCGTTATCGCGGTAGCGGCGAGAACTGCCGCAGCCAATAAATACTGAAATCTATTCAAGAAGACCTCCAAAGCAAGAAGACGTAGGATTTGTTTTGGACGCGGAGAGAACTTCAGTGTATCACCATTCCCAAACGTTTCGAAGGCCGTAAAGCAAGGAGCGAGCAAAAAAAGAGGGGAGCCGAAGCTCCCCTCAAGTTGAAGAAACAACGTTTCGTTAGTTACCCAACGTCTCTCCCGCAACGCCGCGGGTCAGAGGAGTGCCGGAGTTCATGACGAGGGCCAAATAGCCCATCGCCAAGTTTCGGGCGCCAACGTCGGAGACGAATGCGAATCCATGCGCGTACTGGAAGTTGCAGACCGCGATGATGTAT
The DNA here is from genome assembly GCA_963763545.1 of Bryobacterales bacterium. Taxonomy (GTDB): domain Bacteria; phylum Acidobacteriota; class Terriglobia; order Bryobacterales; family Bryobacteraceae; genus PALSA-243. The sequence goes on along the minus strand of CAVXPE010000030.1, from coordinate 195,575 downwards.
CCGCTGAAGCCTGGAGCCAAGGTTGACGCCAAGTTCGCGTAAACCGTGCCCGTTGCAACACTCGGCGTCATAAACGCCGCCGCAGGCCCACTTGAACCATAGAAATTCAGCGTACAAACGCCTACTTGAGGCGTAGTGCCGAATGGATCGGTGCTTGTGTTAGCGATTGCCAAACCGGTATCGAATCCGTTGGTGTTGATCACGTACGGATAGAGCAATGCCGTTGTGCAAAGTGAGAAGTTCGCCAAGCTCTTGGTTATATCCAAACTATCCGAGAACCTGGGAATCGTCAGACTGTTCGATGCGGCGGCGCCAGCCGTGGATGTGAATAATCCTCCGCTTGGCGTTGGCGCAAAGCTCATTGCGACGGAAATGGTACCTGGGGCCGACGGCGAATTGGTCGCTGGACTTGCCGTGTAGCTGATAAATACGGAGAACGCGACCGTCTGGATCTGCGAGGGAGTTGAGGTAACGATTTCCCAAACCGCAGCTCCAGTGCCGTTGCTGGTCACTACAGGAGCGTAACCCACGGTGTTTGAGCCGCTTGTAAAAACCCCCGTTTGTGTTGCCAACGGAAGGGTGTTGGGGCCTGGTTGATTGGGGCTATCCACAGCACCTTCGCTCACTACCAACTGCGCAGCCGCAGTTCCCGTGGGACTCGTGTAGCTATTGACTACATCGCGCGTCGATACATAGAGGGAAACGCCACTCGGTACGTTGGTAAACGTTGCCTTGAGGCGAGTTCCATAGTCCGCTTGACCGGCGCTGTAGGTTGTAGCGAAGCCGTTCTGGAAGTTCGCGGAGGCCAGATAGAAGCCGGATTCCGAATTGTATATCGTTCCAGGGATGTTTTGAACGGCGCCATTCGTGTAACGGGTCTTGAACGCAGTCGCAAAGTTTTCCTGATACTGGAGCAGACCTACGTTTGTTACGACGCTCGCGCTGTTACACTGATTGAAGGTAGTACCGCCGCTACTGGCGTTGCCTGTGTTCGAACCGTTTCTCACCAAAGTGTTTGTAGCGTTGAGACCTTGCTGCACAAAGCCCGTAGTGAGCTGAGAGTTAGTGATGATGAGCGAGGTCGAACTATTAATCGAAATCGACGCCTGCACCGTTCCTGGGGTGGGGCCGCCCGACGTCAATTGGTTCGCATTCGCACGAATGTTGGTGATGCGGAATACGCGCGTGAGACCAGCCGTCACCGGAGGCAGAACCGGTACACCGAAGAATGTCACCGAGTTCCCGCTGACTACGCCCTGAAAAATATTGGCGCCCGGGGCAACCGGTGCGGGATTGAAAGCGGGTGGGGTACCCGTGCCCGTATTCGGGTTAACAGAAACCGGCACTGCCGTGCCGGTCGCCGTATTTCCGACCCATTCCGTGCAGCCGCCAATGCCGCCGGCGCCTTGTGCGGGCGTCGTGCAAAGCGTTTGCGGAACGGTCGGACCGTAGCCCGCGACGGCCGAGCCGGGCTCGTCGATGAGCAGCAGCGCTTCAGAAGCGTTGCCGGCCGTCGTCGTCTGAAGCAACCGGCTGGTGACAGCCGTGTTCAGGAAGATCGTGAAGTTTGCGGTCGGGATGACGGAACCTTGAGCCGGCGCAGCGCCACCCGAGCAGACTATCACCATATCGCCCGTCAGTTCGGTATAGCCCTCGGCGCGCAACGTAGGCGTCACCGATCCATTTGTTGTGCCACAGGTAAAAGTTGTTCCCAAAGCCCCTCCGCTCGGGGTGCCTACCTGCGCGCTGGCCAACCCTGCGAACAGGGCTACTCCGGCCAACGCAATTATACATTTGCGAAATTCTGGCATTTCCTTCTCCTTGATAAATTTCAATTTGAATCGGTCGAAGTCTCTATTGACCTGAGCCTCGAAGTTTAAGCCTCAAACCGTTCAGTTAACTGCACCTAAAACCCTCCGTGTCGGGCGGAGAGCACTCCCATTCGCCACCAAGCCGGCTCCTGGGTTTTTACTGAGGTCTTTCCCTGACGCCACACATGCTTCTTTGTTCTGAATTCATCGTCTGTGCAGGCGGAGTACAAACGCAAGATTGCCTATGCGCCGCAAACGCGGCAAAAATCATTGATAACCGAAGAGTCACCCCCATGTCAAGAGAATTCCATCTCTGAGCTCTGCAGGTCCAGCATCCGCGAGTCTATGATCATGAGTTCGACTGGTGCCGATTAGACCACGTCTATATCATGCAGTCAACGACTTTCATTCCAAACGTGACAATTTTCGCTAGGTTAGGTTGATTTCGCTGACAAAAAGCTCATGATGCCGGAGGCCTATAAGGCAAATACCCTATGAGTAACGGGACCTAAGTTTGCATCGAGAGATCGCATCTTTCGACCGTTACAATGGAAAAAGTCGATGCCGAAACAAGGCCTCTTCATCACCTTCGAAGGAATGGACGGTTCGGGCAAGACCACGCAGCGTCTTCGTCTGGCTCGGCGCCTGCGCGCGGTGGGACGAACCGTGCTCGAAACCGCCGAGCCTGGCGGGACGCGTATTGGCACGCAGATTCGCCGCATCCTGCTCGATGCCGCCAATCAGGAGCTTTGCCCTTCCGCCGAATTGCTGCTCTACTTTGCCTCCCGGGCGCAAAACGTCGACGAGTGGATCAAACCAGCCCTCGCGCGCGGGGAAATCGTCCTCGCCGACCGGTTCACCGATTCTTCTCTCGTCTATCAGGGCTACGGGCGCGGACTGGGCGCGGAAAACGTGCTCGCCCTCGACCGCATCGCCTGCCGCGGCCTCAAACCCGATCTGACGATCCTTCTCGACATCGACGCCGAAACCAGTCTGGAACGCGCCCGGGCACGCAATGTCGCCGAGACCAGCAACGAGACGCGCATGGACGAGCAATCCATCGAGTTTCACCGCGAAGTTTATGCCGCATATCACGAGCTTGCCGCGCGCGAGCCGGAGCGAATCAAAGTGATACCGGGCGCCGCGCGCGGCCGAGGAAATCGAACAGGCCGTGTGGGAATTAGCGAGCGCGTATGTTTGAGAATTTCTTCGGCAACACCCCCGCCACGAAGGCGTTGGAACAGGCGTTGGCGCAGGACCGGCTCTCGCAGACGCTGCTATTCGCCGGACCGGAAGGCGTCGGCAAAGCCACGCTCGCGCGGCGCCTCGCTGCTCGTCTCCTTGGCCACGCGGATTGGATCGAGCACGACGACCTCAGCCTGCCACACAATCGGGAGACCATCGCGGACAGGGAAAAGTGGGCGGCCGATAAACGCAACGACGACCCGCTTGCTTTTTTCCTCGCATCCCGACTTCGTAACGTTCGCGCCCGACGGACCGCTGCGCCAGATCTCCATCCCGCAGACGCGCCTGTTAAAGGAACGCGCGCAGTACTTGCCGCACCAAGGCAGCCGCCGCGTTTTCCTGATCGATCATGTGGACCGCGCCAACGAACAGGCCGCCAATTCGCTATTAAAGACGCTCGAAGAGCCGCCCGCACACCTCATCGTCATCATGACGGCGGAGAATGCGTACGATCTACTTCCCACCATCCGCTCCCGCGCCGTGCCGTTCCAGTTCGCACCACTCTCCGCCGAGGAGATGACGCAGTTCGCCCGCGCGCGCGATCTGGACCGAGCGGAGCGGAGGATCGCTCTCGCCGCCGGCAGCCCTGGCATCGCCCTTTCGCTCGATCTCGACGCCCACGACAAGCGCCGCGCGTCGATGCTGACGCTGCTGAAGGTGGCGGCCGGAGCCGCGCCGTTCGCTTCCTGGGCTCCGGTCGCGGAAGCCATCGGGCGCGGCAGAAGCGAAAAGCTGGACCTCTACCTCAAAGCGCTGTACGAGCTGCTGCGTGACATGCTGGTTTTGCAGCAAGGCGGAGTCGAAATTCGAAATCGGGATATCCGCAGCGAGACTGGAGACGCTCGCGCGAAAGGTGGATTTCGGGTGGATTCGCAAGGCCGTCGCCAAGACCGATGAGATGGTGGAACTGGTGCGCCGCAATATTCAGAAGGGCATCGCGCTCGATGCGTTAATCGCGGAATTGCGGTGAGAAATTAGCCGCCAATAACGGCTTCTAGCGTATCCCAAAACTCCGGGAATGAAACCGACGCCGCATCGGCGCCTTCGATGACCGATTCGCCATCGCCCGCTAGCGCTGCAACCGCGAATGCCATGGCGATACGGTGATCGCCGAACGAATCGAAGCGCGCGGCGCGGAACTTTTGCCTGCCGGGCACGATGAGCCCATCCGGCAGTTCCTCCGCAACAACGCCCATTCGCTTCAGGTTTTCGACCACAGTCTGAATGCGGTCCGTCTCTTTGATCCGCAATTCGGACGCATCGCGCACGGTTAAGCCTTCTTCTGTCGCCGCGCCCAGCACCGCCAGCACGGGGATTTCATCGATCAACGCAGCTGTAATAGCGCCGGAAACCACGCCGCCGCGCAAGGCGGAGTGCTCCACCACGATGTCGCCCACCAACTCGCCGTTGCTGCTTTCTAGTGTAGGGATGCGAATCTTCGCACCCATGCCCGCCAGCAAATCGAGTAGCGCCGAGCGCGTCGGGTTCAACCCCACGCCGCGAATCGTCAAGTGCGAGCCAGGAATCAGGAGCGCGGCCACGATGAAGAACGAGGCCGACGAAAGATCGGAAGGAACCGTTACCTCGCGGCCCTCGAGTTTCACCCGCCCGCGCACCGAGATCCGCTGCCGTTCCACCGCCAGATCGGCGCCGAACTCACGCAGCGCGATTTCCGTGTGATCGCGCGAGCGCACTGGCTCGACGACCACGGTTTCTCCTTCCGCGAACAGTCCCGCGAAGAGCACGCACGTCTTCACCTGAGCGCTGGGAACGGGCAGTTGGTACTCGATGGGCGTCAGCGCGCCGCCTTCGATTTCGATTGGAGGAAATTTGCCATCGCGCGCCGTCAACCGCGCTCCCATTTGCGCCAGCGGCGTCATGATCCGCTGCATGGGACGGCGCGAAAGCGATTCGTCGCCGAACAGGCGCGAGCGAAACGGCTGCGCCGCCAGAATCCCCGATAGCATGCGAATCGTAGAGCCGGAATTGCCCGCGTCGAGATCGCCCGCAGGCCTGCGCAGCCCATCGAGGCCCTTGCCGTGAATCGTAAACTCAGTCCCCTGCCCCTCGATCTCAATTCCCAAAGCGCGCATGCAACCCAAAGTCGAATGGCAATCGGCCCCGGTGGAGTAGTTCCTTACGCGCGTTGCGCCTTGGGCGATGGAGGCGATCATGGCATAGCGATGCGAGATCGATTTATCGCCCGGCAGCGCGATGGCGCCGGATATGGACGATGCAGGGGAGATGCGTTTTTCCATGGCAGGTTGATGTGTGAGAAGCCTTATTCTAGCGTGCGATCATTGTTGGGAACATGCAGCAGGTTCAGCAACTCCCGCACACTCCGCATATCGAGCGGCACTTCGAAGCCTCCGATGCGGTTCGCGATGTGGTGATCGGCATGTCAGACGGCCTCACCGTCCCTTTCGCGCTCGCCGCGGGACTCTCCGGCACCGGGCAATCGACCGAAATCGTGGTCATTGCGGGCCTCGCGGAAATTGCCGCGGGATCGATCGCCATGGGCTTAGGCGGCTACCTGGCGGCGCGCACGGATCGCGACCATTACCTTTCCGAACGCGAACGGGAGTTGCGGGAGACAGTCGAACTGCCGGAGAAGGAGACCGAAGAGGTCGCCGACGTCTTCCGAGGGTATGGGATGTCGGAAGAGGATCTCAGGCCGGTGGTCTCGGCAATCTGCTCCAATCAGAAACGTTGGGTGGACTTCATGATGCGCTTCGAACTGGGCTTCGAAGAGCCCGACCCTAAGCGCGCGCGCAACAGCGCCGTCACCATCGCGGTTTCTTACATTCTCGGCGGACTGGTGCCGCTTGCGCCTTATATCTTGATGACGGAACTCTATCGCGCCTTAAGCGTTTCTATTGGCGTGACGCTGGCCGCTCTGTTTATGTTCGGCGTGGTCAAAGGCAAGCTCACGGGCATTTCACCACTGCGCGGCGGCCTGCAGACCGTAACCATCGGCGGCTTGGCGTCGGCCGCGGCGTTCGGCCTGGCGAAATGGATCGGACGGTAAAGTACGCGGAGTCACAGCGCTCGTAACGGTTGGCTTTGTACATTCAATGTATGCGGCTGAGCGGCAAGAAGGCGCTTGTGACGGGCGCGGGCAAGGGATCGGACAGGCCATCGCCGTACGATTCGCGCAAGAAGGCGCCGACGTGGCGATCGATTATCCAGCCGGCGGACGCGCCCCAGCCGAGGCGACTGCCGCTCAAATCGAGAAGACCGGCCGCCGTGCGCCGCTGATCCAGCGCGATGTCAGCGTCCCCGCCGATGCGCAACGCATGGTCAATGAAGCCGTCGACCGCGTTGGAAGGGCTCGACATCCTGGTAAACAACGCCGGCATCGAGCGCAATGCATCGTTTCTGGACGATTCCGAGAAGGATTACCGGTCTGTGATCGCGGTCAGATCTCGACGGCCCCTTCTTCGCCACGCAGGCCTTCGCGCGTCATCGCCGCGATGCCAAACAGCCGGGCAAAGTGATCAACATCAGCTCCGTGCATGAGGAGCTGCCCTTCCCCCATTTCACCGCGTATTGCATGGCGAAGGGCGGCCTGAAGATGATGATGCGCAATCTGGCGATTGAGCTTGCGCCGCTCGGCATCACGGTCAACAACATCGCGCCGGGCGCGATCGAAACGCCGATCAACACCAAACTGCTCAACGATCCGAAACTGCTCAATCCGCTGCTCGAGAACATTCCGCTGCGCCGCCTGGGCAAGACTTCGGACGTCGCCGGCGTGGCCGCATTTCTAGCCTCCGCCGACGCCGATTACATCACCGGCGCCACCATCGTGGTGGATGGCGGCTTGCTCTGGAACTACAGCGAGCAATGAGCTATCAGCCCATCGAGCATTACGGCGTGATCGGCGACATGCGCTCCGTGGCGCTGGTCGGGAATGAACGGCTCCATCGACTGGTGCTGCCTGCCGCATTTCGATTCGCCCAGCGTCTTCGCCAGCCATTCTGGACGACCACAAAGGCGGGTTCTTTTCGCTCGCGCCGGCCGACGAGTGCCAGGTCAAGCAGATGTATCTGCCCAATACCAACGTGCTGGTGACGCGTTTCTTCAGCGACGCGGGATGGGCGAGGTGACCGATTTCATGTCGGTGGGCCGCGAGGCGGGCGGCCAAACCGATCAAAGCGCGCGCCAGATCGTGCGGATCGCCAAGGCGATTCGCGGACCGTTCCGATTTCGCATGGAGTGCCGGCCGGCGTTCGATTATGCGCGCCAGAAGCACGAACTGGAAATCGGGCAAGACGGAAGGTGCGCGCTGTTTTCCTCGCCGGCAAGCAGGTTTGCGTTGAAATCGTCGCACGCTCTAGAAGGGCAGGAGGGCGCGGCTGTCGCCGAATTCTCGCTCAAAGGCGAGGAGCAGGCCGTCTTCGTTTTGCGCCACGACGAAGGCGGTCGCCGGATGCCTTACGGAAGAGACCGCGGGCGGCGATCAACTGCTAACGGAGACCGTCCGCTTCTGGCGCGATTGGGCATCGCACAGCCGGTATCACGGCCGCTGGCGCGAGATGGTGACGCGTTCCGCGCTGGTCCTCAAGCTGCTGACATTCCTTCCCACCGGCGCCATTGTCGCGGCGCCCACCACCAGCCTTCCGGAAGCCATCGGCGGCGTGCGCAATTGGGACTACCGCTACACCTGGGTGCGCGATGCCGCATTCACCGTGTATTCGCTGATGCGACTGGGATACACCGAAGAGGCCGGCGCGTTCGCCCAATTCATGCAGGCGCGGGCCAAAGAGGAAGATCCCAACGGCAGCGGCCCGCTCAACGTGACTCTACGGCATCGACGGCCGCCACGATACCGCCGGAAGAGACGCTCGATCATCTGGATGGCTACCGCGGCTCGAAACCGGTGCGCATCGGCAATGCGGCCGTAGGCCATCTACAGCTCGATATCTACGGCGAGTTGATGGATTCGCTCTATCTCTACGATAAGTACGGCTCGCCGCTCTCTTACGACATGTGGATCACTATCGAGCACATGCTCGATTGGGTGGTCACAGCATTGGCGCGATGAAGACCAAAGCATCTGGGAGGTGCGCGGCGGGAGGCGTCAATTCACTTACTCCAAGGTGCAATGCTGGGTGGCGCTCGACCGCGGCGTGCGGCTGGCGCGCAAACGGTCATTTCCTACCGAAAGCGACCAATGGCGCTATGAGCGGAACAAGATCTACACGGCGATTATGAAAGACTCGTGGAACGAGAAGAAAGGCGCATTCACGCAATATTTCGGCGCCAGCGCATGCGATGCCAGCCTGCTGATGATGCCGCTGATGCTGTTCGTCTCGCCCAAGGACCCGCGCATGATCGCGACGATCGATGCGATCAAGAGGGAGCTGGCTTCGGACAGCCTGGTGCTGCGGTACGAAGTCGACAAAGCCGCCGAGGATGGACTTCCCGGCAACGAGGGCTTCTTCAGCGTCTGCTCGTTTTGGATGGTGGAAGCGATGGCGCGGGCCGGCCGCGTGGAAGAGGCGCAGTTACTATTTGAAAAGCTGATTTCCTATGCGAACCATCTGGGACTCTTTTCGGAGGAAATCGGCGGCAAGGGCGAACTGCTGGGCAATTTCCCGCAGGCGCTGACGCACCTGGGACTGATCAGCGCAGCGCATAATCTGGATTTGCTGCTGGACAGCTAGCGCAAAACCTAAATCCATGCGCGTGCACAGGACCACCGATCCATTGGATCGCCGCGCGGCAGAAAGGAGAGGAATTGCTCCAGCCGCCGGTACGGAGGAGGAATAGTGCGCTCACTGGCTTCATTTCAGGGCATTCATCGCGGGGAGAGAATCGTCGTGTGCGGCTGCGGCGTGTCGCTCAAGGAACTCGAACGGCCAGAACGATTCATCACTATTGGCGTTAACGACGTCGGCCGCTTGTTTCACCCGAAATACCTCCTTGTGGTCGATCCTCGCAGCCGTTTCAAGGGTGACAGGTTTCATTTCGTCGAAACATCCCAGGCTGAATACCTGTTCACGCAATTAACCGACTTGGGGGCGCCGCATCCGAACATCGTCACCTTTCGGCTTGGCAAGAAGGACGGAGTCGATTTCTCCAATCCCGATGTATTGCATTACAACGTCGTGACACCCTACATGGCGTTGTATCTCGCCGCTCATATGGGAGCTGCCAGCATCGGGCTGATCGGAGTGGATTTCACGGATCATCATTTCTTTGGCGATACGGGTCCGCACGAATGGAGCTCCCACATAGCCACTATCGATGAAAAGTTCCTCCACTTGGGGGGCGCTTTATTAGAACGGGGCGCCAGGGTCTTCAACCTCAGCCGGGTTAGCCGGCTTACCGCGTTTCCGAAAATGCCTATCGAGACATTCGCCGGCCTCCCCACCGGCCAACTCCCCTCGAAGCCCATTCGCCTGGTCTCGTACGCCACCACGCCCCTGGCAGGCGTCCCGGCTATTCTCACTCGCTGCATTAACGCCCGCACACGCAATTACTGCCGTTGCCTTTGGTCCGGCGGGGATTACAACAATGGCGTTGTCTACGATAGCGATATCAACTGGAATCGCTCCCCTGAACAGGCGATGGCGGAGCTCACGGCGGCGGAGGTGGTTGTGGTGCACAACGGCAAGGCGCTTCCGCAACATAGCCGCCTGCTGGAAAGCAAGGCTGTCATCACCATGGCTCACAACTCTATGTGGAACGTTCACCCTGGATTCGTGCAGCGGGGCTTTCCAGGCGTGGTGGTCGGACAGTACCAGGCGACGTTGCCGGAGTTCCGTTCATGGTCTCTAGTCCCCAACCCGATTCCGCTCTGGGAGGAGGAGTTTCAACCATACATCAAAGATAATCTGGTGACGATTTGTTACACGCCGTCGGCTAAAAATGAACTATTCCCAAGAGAGCATCAACTCTATTGGCACGCCAAGGGCTACGAGACGACGATGCGCATCCTGGAATCGTTGGAGGCCACGCTTCCGGTGCGGTTGCTTGTCATTCGGGACCGCCAAGTGTCCCATGCGGAAGCGCTTGCCATGAAGCGTCGGGCGCACATTGTCATCGACGAGTGCGTTACCGGGAGTTATCACCGTAATAGTTTGGAAGGGCTGGCGGCGGGTTGCATGGTGGTGAATGGAGTGGGCCTGCTGCCGGGAGTGGCGGAAGCCATCCGCCGCTGCGCTGGGGAGGAAAGTGAGAATCCATTTACGCACGCCAGCCTGGAGACATTAGAGAGTGTTCTTCGGGGGTTGATTGAGCGCGGAACCGAAGAACTGGCGGCACAGGGCGCGTCCAACCGCCGATGGATGGAACGGAACTGGGGGTTTGCTTCGCAATGGGAGGGATTCTGGCAACCAGTCGTCGAGCAAGCGTTACACGTACAATCGGCAAAACGCCGGACGGTTTCGCGGCGGCTGCAATCGCCCAGCCTGAGTGTTGTCGTGATTAGCCTGAATGAGGGCGAATATCTACGCCGCACTATTGACAAGCTCATCGCCACCCTGCCAGACGATTCAGAAATCATCGTGGTTGACGATAGTTCACAGGACGACAGTGCTGAATTCCTCAAGAGAGGCTATTGCCGCGTTTACGGGTTGCGCTCCGACGAACGCCTGGGGTCGGCTCGCGCCCGCAATTTCGGGGCTCGACACGCCCGTGGAAGAGTCGTCGTTTTCTGCGACGCCCACGTCGCAGTTCCGCCGGGTTGGACCGAACCTCTACTGGCGGCATTGAACCGTCCGGACTCTGGCGCGGTGATGCCGGCTCTTCGCGTGATGCGCGATCCGGAGGACTACACAACGTCGAGTGGGAGCAATGAGGCCAAGGGCTATGGCTTAGCATGGCGTGACGCGGCCCTGAGCGTAGGCTGGCTTAGTCGCAAGAGTTCGGAGCCCTATGCCATACCGCTAGTGGGCGCAGCCTTCCTAGCCATGCGGCGAAACCTCTTTGCCGCCATCGGAGGCTTCGACTCCGGGTTAACGATCTGGGGTTCGGAAGATGCCGAACTGAGCCTCAGGCTGTGGACGCTCGGCTATGAATGCCTAGTGGCTCCCGAAGTCGAGGTGGCGCACCTCTTCCGGCGCGAACGCCCTTACCGCGTGGAGTGGGAGGCGGTGATTTACAACAAGCTGCGACTCGCCGCGATCCACTTTAGCCCGGAGCGGAAACAGCGCGTGGTCGAACGATTGAAGTCGATTGGCGGATTTTCGGCCGCTCTCGCCCGGCTGGAATCGAGCGATACCGAGGCCCGGCGTTCCCAGCTACACTCATGGCGAGCGTATGACGACGATTGGTTCTTTGAGAAGTTCCGGTCCGAACTAACTGCTGAATTGGCGGATGTTAGCCCGCTCTCTCCGGCGCGACTATAGTCGCGTTCATCGGTTGTCTTACTTCACGTACCGTTTCATGCCAAACGTATCGAACCAGATTAGAACCTGCTGTGGCGACGGTCCCATTGAGGATGGATACCGGTCGCCAATCACGGGAGTTACTTTTTGCGTGCCGAAGCCGAACTCATTCCCGTCATACCACCACTCGATCATCTCGATCGGGAACAACTCCGCCGGATTCTTTCCATCAGGTACCTTCTCCCCGCCATATGCCATCGGAACCGCGCGCTTTTCCACTTGGAACCGAAATCTTCCCGTATACGGAAACACCTCACCAGCCACCCGGCTCGCCACATCTTCCACCGCGTCGTGGCTGCTCCACAGACGGGCGAGTTGTTCCTGCGAAGGCCGCAAAGTAATCACAAGCCTGTCCATCGTGTGGAAACAGCGAACGCTGTAATCACCCGATTCATAACGGAAGGAGAGCGCGTCCGGCTCGCTGTTCCGCCGTCGATGAATCCCTACTTTGGGGCCGGCTGGAAGTTGGAACGCGGGCGTCATGATCTGTTCCTGCCAAACGCGCGAGGAATTGAGCGCCGCTCTAGGTCCGCTGTCCAAAGACTCCGCCTTCGCCGGCTCGTACTGAAACAGGACAAGACGAAAGCCATGCTCCGACAGTTGTTCAGCCAGCCATTGAGATTCCATGGATTTCTCCTTCATCTTTGTAACTTGTCGCCGGTCCTGCGCCCGCGCCGCCCCAAGTCCATCGGGCACTTTCGGCAAAGAGGCCAGGAGAATCGCGAGTAAGGTGCCGCTCCAAAGTCTCATCCGGGAAGAACCTCGCTGCTCAGCGTGGGTGGCGGCCAGGGCGTCCACATATTTTGCCTTCTCCACCATCTTACCGGCCCTGGCGGGTTACAAATGGTGTTCCCCCCGTAGCTCCAGGCGACTAGAGAGCAAACCGCGTCCAGGGTTTCTGTCGGGCTATTCTCGACAGATCCGCCCCCGCCGTAGTACTTTACAGCGGAACCATCGTCGAACCTGAACGTCGCCTCATAGTTGTTCCAGCCCGGAGTCCAATGACTCGGCGCTCCCATATTATCGATCATTGCGATGATCTCGGCGGGCCGGTATTTGTTGTGTTTTGTCTTGGAAGTATGCGGCGGAACGGTCACTTGCCGAGACGTATAAGTGAAGACGGGGGATGCTACCGCCCAACTGTTACCCGCGGCGTTAAAACTCTTAGTCAGGCCGGAAGCGCTGGGCGGCTCGTCAAATGTGGGCCGCACATATACCACGTCTCCTTTCAGTCCGAGCATCCCGACGGCGCTTTGCAAGAAGGCGCATATAGTCATGCACTGGGCAGTGGTTCCGGCCACGGCGAGGTTCCAGGGGTTCATGTGTCCATTGGCATTGAGGTCGTAGCTGCTGCCATAACTGTCCCATAGCGCCTTCACGACATCGTGGAGTGCGCTCTTGCCCTTGGCTTTTGTCGCGGCGTGCTTCATACGGAAGGCCGTAAAAAAGTTATGATCCACGGAGCCCTGGCCCGGCGGAACGAGATTGCTGGACATTGGCCAACTTGGGGCAGTCACCGGAACGTCCGCTGTCACGTAGATCTCGTGCGTGCTGGTCCCCGAGTTCGCGATCGTCCGCAGGTCGGTCTGGGCGCTCCACTGGACGACCACATTATCCAGCACGTCTATTTGTTTAGGCAGAGGGGCGTCCGCCTCGACGTAAATTCCGACTACGCCGCCGGAGAAAGTAACTCGCTGGGATTTGAAACTGACATGCGGTAGACTCGAGCTCCCGGTCAGGATACCATCCTCGGGGTCGCAATCCGGGGGGTCCACCTTCACATGCACCCACGCAGTCATTTTCTCGGGTGGTGCGCTGGAAGATGCTGTATTGGACGGCCATGAATGGCTAACGGGTCTTGCTTTGTCTCCATTCGTACCCCGAACGTATTCGGGCTTCGAATCGGCAATCTTTGCTAACTCTGCCGAGGTAGATGGATCCTTCCAATTATCAGTCTTGTCCAGTATTACAGCGTGATCCGTCAGATAACGAAAATCGACGATCTGAATGTCGGTAATGGGCTTCTTCTGCGGCGGAGGCGTGGTCGCCGGCCCCGGTGCTCCCAGTACGTTTCCAGAGCAGGTCGAGCAGGTCGAGCCGACGGAATTCGTACCCAACGAATTTGCATCAGCAGCCGCCGCATCCAGGTCTGGAGCCGGCGTTGGGCTTGGCGTAGGGCTCGGAGAGGGAGCCGGCGATGGGCTTGGGGATGGACTGGGAACGGCATCCCCTGGCAGAGCCGGCGGTTCCGGATTTACACCAGGGTCCGGCGAAGGGCTTGGGGAAGGCGACGGGGACGGCGAGGGTGTCGGCGAAGGCGAAGGCGTTGGCGAAGGGGTCGGCAAAGGCGACGGCGAAGGAGTTGGTGATGGTGTGGGCGATGCGGCCGGTGAGGGCGCCGGCGATGGGCTCGGCGGTGACATGACTTTAAAAGTGTCTCAAAACCTTCGGGGCTAACTCAAATAGAGCGTTCATCTTTAAACTGGAGTCCCACCGTTTGGCGAGGATCTCGCCCGCCCACGGGAATCGCCTGTCCGTGTCGAAATCGCGGCCAAGAACAACCATCAAGTCGATATACTTACAGACATCGCACTGGGAGCTTATCTCGTAAACCGCTGCGCGGTCGATGCCCGTCCGGATGATCGGCCGAAGCTGGGATTCGCCGACAGCCCGGCATTGCACTGGGAAGTATTTCTTCAAGTGGGCCATCATCCATTTTTCAAACTTCGCAACTTCCATCTGCGAGAAGACCTTGATCTGTTCCGGTCGAATCGTCAACATGGCATGCCCGTCATGGAGCCTCGTGACCGAGGAACCGCACGTGGTTAGAATAATACCCGCAGCCGCCCGCCTTGGCAAGAGATTGTTCCCGCATGTCCCCCAAGGCTGGATTCATGCTTCTCGCCGGTCGAAAGCCGTCCAGGTTACCATGCTGCCCGAATCGATTCAGAGACTCCGTAACTTCTCCGTACAAATTGTGAAATGAATCCGGCATTCGTTTCAAGACTGGTATAAATGAATCGATGCCGCTCGAAGAGTACATCGCCAAACGCACCTTCGCTAACACGCCCGAGCCCGCGCCATCCAAGAAAGCGCCGAAGTTTGCGGGCAATTATTTCTGCGTTCAGCGGCACGACGCCACACGCCTGCATTACGATTTCCGCCTGGAAATCGATGGCGTTCTGAAATCGTGGGCCGTTCCGAAAGGGCCCTCGCTCGACCCCGGCGTGAAGCATCTCGCCGCGCACGTGGAAGATCACCCAATCGAGTATGGCGATTTCGAAGGCAACATTCCCGCGGGCAATTACGGCGCGGGCAGCGTGATGCTGTGGGACCGCGGCACATTCGAATTGCTGGGCGATGTCGCGGGCGACGCGCAGATCGCGCGCGGCGATCTCAAGTTCCGTCTGCATGGCGAGAAAGCTCAACGGCGATTTCGCGCTGGTCCTATGAAGGGCCGCGGCAAGGGCAACGAGTGGCTCATCATCAAGAAGCGCGACGAATTCGCCGCGCCGGGCTGGGATATCGAAAGCGTACGCCTATAGCGCGCTCTCCGGCCGCACCCAGGAAGAGATCGCGCGCAATCTGCCGGCGAAGAAAGCGAAGCGCAAGACGGCTGGCGCGGCCGACCGCGTGTGGTCGAGCAGCCGCCCGGCCAGCCGCGCCGTGGCGGCAAAGACGCGCGGCAAACCCGCCGCAAAAGCGGCGCCTAAAAAAAAAGTCCGAAATCGACCCCGCCAGCCTGAAGGGCGCGCGCAAAGCCGAAATGCCCGCGGCCATCGAGCCTATGATGGCGCAGATTTCGGATCATATTGCCGCGCGGCGGCGATTGGCTCTTCGAAGTGAAATGGGACGGCGTTCGCGCCATCGCTTTTATCGAGAACGAGTCCGTGCGGTTGCAATCGCGCACCGGCAACCGCTGCGAGCGGCAATACCCTGAACTGGCCGCGATCCCGCACCAGATGGCCGCCGACACCGCCATTCTCGATGGCGAGATCGCCGTGCTCGATGCCAAAGGCGTCTCGCAGTTTCATTTGATTCAGCCGCGCATCATGAATGCCGACCCGAACTCCGTCGCCCACATGTCGCGCAACACCCCGGTGGTCTACTTCGTCTTCGACCTGCTCTACCTCGATGGCTACGATCTGCGCGGCGTTCCGTCTGGACGAGCGCCGCAAACTGCTTGAAGAAATCGTCACGCCCGATGCCGTCTTTCGCGTCTCCGCCGCATTTCCCGGCGCTGGCGAGGAGATGCTCGAAGCGGCGCGCGAGAATGGTCTCGAGGGCCTGCTCGCCAAACGCGCATCGAGCCGCTATGAATCGAAGCGCAGCCGAGCGATTGGCTCAAAATCAAAATCGTCACCCAGCAGGAATTCGTCATCGGCGGATTCACCGAGCCGCAAGGCGATCGCTCTCACTTCGGCGCGCTGGTGCTCGGCGTTTACGAGAATGGCAAACTGAACTGGGTGGGCAATGTCGGCACGGGATTCGATCAGAAGACGCTGACGTTTCTCTACTCGCGGCTGAAACCGCTGATCACCACAAAGTGTCCCTTCGCCGAGCGTCCCAAGCCCGATCGCGGCATGACGTGGGTCAAGCCGGAATTGGTCGCCCAAGTGAAATTCACGCAATGGACGCAAGACAATCGTCTGCGCGCGCCCGTTTATCTAGGATTGCGCGAGGACGTGAAGCCGGAGGAAGCCACGCGCGAAGGCGCCGCGGCAGAGACATCGACAGCCAGCTGAGTTTCTGGCCGACGTAAAAGAAGTCGACGTGCGACGTCGACGGCCACTCGCTGAAGTTCACCAATTTGAAGAAGGTCTATCTACCCCGACGAAGGCTACACCAAGCGCGATGTCGTCAACTACTACGACGCTGTCTCGGGCCTGATTCTGCCGCATCTCAAAGACCGCCCGCTTTCGCTCAAGCGCTACCCCAACGGCATCAAGGAGCAGTTCTTTTTTCAGAAACACGCCGCCGAAACCTTCGCGCCCTGGCTGCGTACGGAGATGATCGATTCCGATCACAACGAAGCGCCCATCAACTATGTCTTCGCGCAGGACCGCGCCGCCTGCTTTATCTCGCCAATCTGGGCTGCATCGATCAAAATCCGTGGATGAGCCGCTCGGGAAGCCTGGATAACCCGGATTTCATTCTCATCGATCTCGATCCGCAGGATTGCCCGTTTGACATGATCGTCGAAGCGGCGCTGCTGGTGAAGGGGGTACTCGATGAAATCGGAATGGAAGGCTATCCCAAGACCACGGGCGGCGACGGCATGCACGTGTATATCCCGGTCGAGCCCGAATACACCTACGACCAAACGCGCACGTTCGCCGAGGTGATTGCGCGCATCGTGACGCGCCGCAAGCCGGAGCTGTTCACCACGCCGCGATCGGTTGCGAAGCGCGAACGGAATCGCGTATATTTCGATTGGGTGCAGAATGCGAAATCGAAGACCATCGCCGCGCCTTACGTCTTGCGCGCCTATGCGGGCGCGCCGGTAGCCACGCCGCTCGAATGGAACGAAGTGCAAGCGGGATTGCATCCATCGCAATTCAATATCGCGAATGCGAGAGAACGGTTTCGCGAGAAGGGCGATCTGTTCGAGGGCGTGTTGAAACGGCCGCAGCGAATTGAGAAGGCATTGGGGAAACTAGAGAAACTATTCCGGTAGGATAGGCTTCCAGCCTATCCCCGCGCCGGAGGCGCGCTTCGCGTGCTGGACAGGCCCATCCTACCTACTGAATGACGATCCCCCGCTCCTCCAGCAACTCCCCCGTCCGCGTCAACAGGTTCAAAACGCTGCGCTGTAGTCCCACCTGGTTCGTCACTACGGCTGAATCTGCCTGCACCAATGTGTTCTGCGCCTGCAACACGAACTGGATCTGCTCCGTCCCCAGTTGATATTTCTGGTTCTCGGCGTCCAGATTCTTTTGCGCAAAATCGCGCGCGACGATCGCCAGCCTTACTGAATCCTTGCTTGATTCGAGATTCGTCATCGCCGTCAGCACGTCGAGACGCACCTGCTGCTGCGTGGTCCGCAACGTCAGCGCATCCCGCTTTTTACTCACCATTGCATCCGCCATGTCGGCCGACGCTTGATGATTCTTGATGGGCAGCCGCAAGGTCGCGCCGAATTGGTAGAGGGGATACCCGAAGCCGAACATCTGGCTGAGCGCATCGGAGAAGCCGCCCGGAATCGTGGTCACAATCTGCGACGAATTGCCCGAGTTGTCGAACACATTGGTTCGCTGGTAAAACACGCCGCCTACGCCCTGGGTGGTGTAGAGCGCGTTCAGGGAGAGATCCGGAAGAATCTCGTTCTTCGCCTGGACAATGCCAAGGTCGTCAACGTCCAGATTCTGCAGCGCGGCTTTGATCTCCGGCCTTTCCGAAAGCGCCTTCCGCACCTCGGCTTCAACGTCGTAGATCACCGATCCCAGCGGCACATCCACGGTTTCGGTTACCTCGATGGGCAAATCGCGCACGTTCGGGTCGAGATCCGCGCCAATCTGGCGGCGCAATGCGTTCTCGGCCTGGGCTATCTGGAAGCGCGCCTGCGAGACGCCCAATTCGGCGGTGGCAAGCTGCTGCTGCGGATTGTAGATATCGAGCGGCGAAATCGCGCCCAGTTCGAGCTGCCTTTGGGACAATTTCAGCGAATCGTCAGCCAGCTTGCGCGCGCTTTCCTGGACGCGTAGATTTTCATGCGCCTGTACCAGGTCCCAATAGGCATTCTCAGCCGTGTTCAACATTTGCAAGAGATTGCCCTTGAGGTTGTATTCGGCTCCTTTCAACCGGCTGCGCGCCATCATCAAGTTGACGCGGTTAATGTAGTCGCCGCGGTTGCGAATCAGTGGCTGGGTGACGCTCACGGTGAAGTTTGAAAACAATTCCGGGTTAAGCGTAGCGAAGGAGCTGTTGGTCGTACTTTTGGTAGCTCCGAACGAGACGGAATATTGCATTCCCGTTGGCAGCGTTTGCGAATAGCTGAAGTTCGCGGGCTGGCTGAGCGAAACCACAGTATTCGCCCCTTGCAGGGCGCCCGTGGATGGCGTACTGGATTTGGTGTCACTGAAGCTCGCGACCGCTTGCGGATCCCACGGGGCGAAGGCGCGCGTGATTGCGTTCTTCGGCGATTCCACCGAGAGCATCTGAATGGCGATATCCGTATTGTTCGCCATCACCAACTCAATGTATTTCTTAAGAGATAGCGATAGTTTGCCATCCACCACCGCATCTTTTAGCTTCACTGGCGGCTGCAGTTCGATCCTCGTGCGCGAGCGCGCAAAGGTTTCCCGGAAGTAGGAAAGCTTCGGGAACGAGTTCAACTGAGCGAAGGCGTTAAACCCCGCAAGAAAAAAGAGAAACAAGGACCGGGCGCGCATGACTCTCCTGTTATGACGTAGGGCTCCGCCGAATTGTGGATCAATAAAGAGACGCCGGCAGCCGCAAAAAGTTTGGAACCAGCTCCAGAACCCGCCACCGTTTCACCTTACTGAAATGCTTCAAAAGCCGGGGCCTACGCCACAAAAGTGGAGGTCTGCTTTCCCGGACTGTGACGGTGGCGGTGAATCTACGGGGTGTTTGTTGGCAACTTCGTTATCCCCCAAAAGCCCCCAGAGGGAGTGCGGTCCTGACCCCTTAGTGGACTTCGCTGCCGCGTACCGCTCGCACCTTGAAATCAGGAGTCGATAATAGGCGGCGAGTCGGTCACAAGGCCGCAAAATAAAGCCTACTCCAATCCCCTCAATAACCTGCGCCGATCCACAGCCCTTACCAGCCTCGATTTCCTCCACTCATCTTATAAACTGAAGTCGGGCTCACGGGGCCGAGGGGCGGCCTCGATTTTTCCTTTCGCCAATCAACGCGGCTATGGCCGCCGTATAGCTGCCGGTTTGGGTTCGTTCGTTCGTGCGACGAAGTTGCCCGGTGGCCTCGGCTCCCTTCGGTTTGGGTTCGTTCATTCGTCCGCGAATCCACGCCCAAGGCGCCGTTACTCGAGTTGGGTTCGTTTTTTCAAATTTGCGAATCCGGCTCGACTTTCCGTGCGAACTGCAATTTGGGTTCGTTTTTTCAATCGGCAGTTTCAGAAGTTGGGGCTGTGCCATCAAGCAGTTACGGCGACCGCCCGCAGGTCTTTGACATCCGAATATTCCCCGTTCGAGCTCGGGGAAGCAACATTTTTTCGGCGAACCGTGGTTGGCGGCCACGGTTTGCCCGTGCCGCGAAACCGGCGCGCGGCAAGTGTACTTTTGCAGGATCGGCGCCCGGACCTCCGCCGTGTATCGCAAGCACCACCCGAAGTTCCAGGATTTCGGCGACATGATGCTACGCGGCAATGGCGGCGGACTACATTCGCTTCGATTGGCTCACTCCCGATGGGCTGGTCGCGTAGGGCGATGGGCGGCGGCTTTTCATCCTTTGATGTCGAGGGCTAAATCGACTTCCGGAAGTATGTGGATATCGCCGACCGGCCCGGCGGAAACCATAAAAGTGCAGAAGAATGCGCAGATTGTGTAACGCTACCGCTATGACAGCGAACCGTCGAAATCTCCCGGTAGTGGATCAGCTTGAGATTCGTGAGCGTGCGCTAGAATCATTCTTTAGTGGAAGATGTCAGCATTCTCGCATTCATTGTTCTACTCTCCGTGGCAGGGATTCTTCTCTTAAATGGGAAGGCCTTTCGCGCGACGGCCGCGCGATTCTCCGAGGAGATTAATGATCTTCGAGGAGGAGGGCCTGGATCCCCATCGCATCCCATACCCGCTAATGATTCCGTGACACTCAATCGACGGTCGCCAAAAATTGTGGCGAATCGCTGATAAAACTGACCCACTACCAATCTCCCAGCGCTTTGATTCTCAAGTCGGGCGCATTAACGGCTGCCGTCGAGTTCCGCATGATCGTACCCTCCACCATATTCGGATAAAACGCTCCGAGCAATAGGAGCACGATGGGCGCAATCGGCGTGGGAGGCATTTCACGCGGCGACGATCGTCCGGCGTGAGGACGCGGGTCGCGCCCCGTCGTCCGGGCTCTTCGGACGCGTGCCTCCGCGACGGGTGGTCCCTATATCGAATCGGACGGGATCTCCGCTCTAGGCGGCATTGCGGTTTACCCGAAACAGTCAATTCTCGGTCGGAATCTTTAGGGCGGAATCGACCACCAGGTGCTTCACCGATACTTTTCGAGCTTCCAGATTCAATCCGAGGTCGCGAAGGACGGCGAAGATCGTTGGGAATGAGGATTCCCTTCCTTGACCAAAACGGAAACCGGGCATGGAATCCGGTGCGGCTTCGATTGTGACGTCGAATCTACCTGAGAGCGAGGTCATATCGACCACAGGCCGGTCCATCAAGAGGGATAGGCTGATGGCAATGTCGTCGAGGTTTGAACCTTGCCAGGTGAAGCGGCCTGCTGAAGACATGGAAGAGCTGAGCTTCGCATCTGCGGCAGATTGTTTCAGCTTAGGTCCGCCCTTTGCAATCGTGAGTGCGTAACCCGATTCCTCGCGCGTCTCCCATCGGGCCTTCAATTGAAACCGGTCCGCCAGGAGGTTCTGAAGCATCAACGGAAGCATCTCTTTGGTGGTTCCCGACGGTATTTTGGCCATTACGCTGTAGCGCTGCATCCTCGCCCAGTCAGGCGCAGTTACCCGCAGAGGAACCACGTCGTAAGCCCGGCAGAGCAATCCGGTGAGGCTGGCTTCGGGGTAGCTTAGCTGTGCCATATCTCCAGTGAAGGGGGGCACCATACCGGTGGAATGAAAGCCTTCTGCGCGCTCGGTCTCTTTAACCGCCCTAACCGACGCCACTTCGAAGACTGGCTGAGAGGGGTACTGGCTGAAGGCTGCGCATCGTGCCAGCAAGACTATTGTTAGAACTGCAGAATTTCGCATCTGGACAGCTCCCGTTTCCGATTGTAATTGTAGACTTGCCGGTTGTAGACTCGCAGGACTCGCGCTGCACCGCAAACGTCGTTCACTTCTATTGAGAAGCGTTCAACAGAATCCTAAGCCGTTCTGGCTCGTTGCGTAGCCTGCCAAGCGGGGATCCTGCTAGACGGCGTTACCGCCGAAGTGAATTTCGGGACAGGCATGGCTGCGGCCTCACGCGGCGATATAGCGTCGATGCCGCGAATACGACCGCACTGTTTCAATAAGCGATAAGATGCATCCATGCACGTTTTCGGTGTCGGGACATCATTCTCGGCGGAGGAAATATGGGCGTTCGTTCCAGCGTAGCAATCGCGGTTGTGTGTGCAAACACGGCTTGGGGCCAATCGGCGAATCCGCCGCGGGTTTTTCAGCTTTCGAACGGGAATGCGACTGACGTGCGGGAAATTGCAAACGTCGTCCAGTCGATTCTTGCCCCGGACGTGGATGCGGACAACCAGGGCAGTTCGATAACGGTGCAAACTGGGCCTGCGGATTTCGCACTGGGCCAATGGTTGGTGGAAACGCTGGACAAACAGTTTCAAGGCGACAGTTTGGAAGTGGACCGCTATTCGGGAACGACGAGGAACGGCGCAGGCATTGCCGTATTCCGGTTGCCGCGCAAAGAGCCGATCCAGACTTACTCGGAGATGGTGAACGCGGCGCGCACCATTCCCGAGATGACAGATGTCTTTCCGCTCGGGAATATGAAAGCGATCGTGGCGCGTGCGGCGCTGGAAAAGCTCGAGATGGCAGAGTGGTTTCTGCGGCGCCTCGAGGCAGGCGGGCCAGGCAGCGCGTCGGCGGAGGCGAAATTTCCCACGCCGGTGAATCCCTACGCCCTGAAAGAGCATCCTGAACTCGTCCCCGATCATCTGGAAGCGCGGGTGCTCTACACGCGCGAGAGATTGCCGGTACAGACATTTCAAGAGATCGTGAACGCCGTGCGCACGATTCCGGAACTGACGAAGGTGTTTCCGGTGACGGGCAAGGGTGCGGTTGCATTGACGGGAGGACCAGACCGGGTTCCGTTGGCCGAATGGATCTTCGAGCAGCTTGACCAACCCAATCCGGCTTTGGGATCTCCTACCCATCAGGGCGTTTCCGGCGATACCGCCCAGATATTTTTCATGTCGGTATCGGTGACGGAAGACAACTTTCGCAATGCAGTGAACCGCATGCGTACCACTGCCGGAATAACCCGCGTCTTTCCCGCTTTGGCGCCCCGCGCCATTGTGGTTCGCGGGACCGCGAGCCAGCTCAACCAGGCGGCCGAAATCGTGCGAAGCACGGCGGCGCAGTAGCGCATTCGGAAAGTGGACCGGCACTTCGCCGCCCCTAACTATGGCTTGATATAGGGCCGGAGTTGGGGAACCGCCACAATCAGCTCATTCGCCACCATGCGGCCGAATAGCGCCGACCCCTTTTCCCCGAGATGCGTGTAATCGAACAGCGGCGCAGGGTCGCCCTTTGGCTCGACGGCGCTATTCGCCTGCGAGCCGACCGCGGGAGATTCCGCCGACGCCTTCGGCAAAGGCGGAGAGTTACCAGCGGCGGCGCCTGCCGCCACCAACGGAGGGGGAGGCGCCATGGCCAGCGTGTTGGCCTCCACTGGCCCCATTTTCTGCACCGTGGCAGCGCTCTCGGAGTTCAGATCCAATACGGGGACGCCCTCTTTCGCCGCTATTTTCTTCGTCGCGTCCGCCCAAGGAACAAGATCGTTCTTCAGGCGACCCGCTTGGAAGGTACGACGGGTCAATGACGTAACCAGTACGGGCTTTGCTCCCCCCGACTTCAAATCAACGACATACTGGCGCAAGTTGGCGGGAAATTCCGTCGCGAGGTCAGTGGAGCGGCCCGGCTTGCCAGGCTGATCGTTGTGTCCGAACTGGATCAGAACGTAAGTTGCGCTGTAGGCGGCGTTGGAATTCAACATATCCATGACTGTGGCCCACGAGCCTTCCGCGCGGTAGCTACTCGTGCTGCGACCGTTCTTCGCGAGGTTCACGCAAGTCACCGCGGGATCTACATCGGCGCAGAAGCCCGGCCCCCAGCCGTTCCGCGGAGCAACGGTGGAATCGCCAACGAGAATGATGCGCACCGGCGCGAGCCCCTTGCCCGTAGGCAACTGCGCCATCGCACACGCGCCGGCCAGCAGCGCCAAAACCGGTCCGGATAATTTCCTTCGCATAACGCTCTATGTCTAACACAGTGTGCTCTACCTGTTCCTACCAGACTGACTTGGCGGTTTGCGGCGGCGGGAGTTAACCTGACCAAGGAAGTACACGGATTGGGACAAGGCTCCGCTCAGGTCACGAGCGCCCGAACTAGCTTACGGATGAGGTGGTAACCGATGAGGTTTCAGACACAACTGCGCATTCTCTTGATCCTCGCTTTTTGCGTGGCGCTCGGACTGGTGTCGCAGACAGCGCGAGCACAGCAGGCGAGCGCGTCCGGCGGCCCGGATCCGCGCGAGATCGCCATCCCGCGGATCAAGACGCCAATCGGGATTCTGCCCGGCGTCAACGAATTACCCGTTCGCAAAGAACTGCCCGACGTGATGGTAATGAACGACGGCACAAAGGTCACGACCCGCCAGCAATGGGCAAAACGACGCGAGGAGATGAAACGGATATTGGCGTACTATGCCGTGGGACAGATGCCTCCGCCGCCGGGAAACGTGAAAGGGCAGGAGATCAAGTCGGAAATCGTTCTCGATGGCAGCGTCCAATATCGGCTGGTGCACCTGACGTTCGGCCCGGCGGAAAAACTCAGCCTGGATATCGGCATCTTCACGCCAGTTCATGGCGGTCCGTTTCCCGCAATCATATTGCAAGGCGGCACGCCCCCGGGCGGCGCCGTCTTACCTCGTCTGCCGCCGGGACCTAATCAAGGACGCGGCGAGGACGTCTTACTCATGGTGGGCCCGTCGCCAACGGCACAACCTGCCGCTTCCCCCGCGGTCGCCAATGGCCCCGGCCCCGGCGCGCAGCCCTCGGCGCAATCGATGGCGAATCGGCGCGCGGATGTTTTGACCCGCGGGTATGCCCTTGTAGTATTCAACCCAAACGATTGCGCCGAGGACACGACTCTTCGCAATTCCGACGGCAGTTGGGCATTCCGCAATACGCGCTACTATCCCGCCTATCCCGGCTATGATTGGGGCATACTTGCGGGCTGGGCGTGGGGCGCCTCGCGCGTCGCGGATTATCTCGAAAAAGATCCAGCAATCGATAAAACCAAGCTCATAATCACTGGGGCCTCGCGCAATGGAAAGTCCTCCATGATTGCGGCGGCCTTTGACGAACGCTTGATGGGCGCGCCGGTGGTTACGGGCGGAGGCGGCATCGGCGCGTATCGCTTCGCCGGTCCGCGAAAGAGCGAAACACTGGACATCATGCAGAAGAAATATCCGAACTGGTTTTCACCGAATCTACATGAGTTTTGGGGGCAGCGAGAGAAACTGCCTTTCGATGAGCATTGGTTCCTGGCGCTCGCCGCGCCGCGCCCATTTATCGCGCTGGAAGGTATCACGGATACGATCTCGTCTGCCGGAAGCGGTCAAGCAATCCATTCTTGGCGCGCGACTCGCTTACGCTCTGTTCGGCGCGGAGAATAGGCTGGGCGTCAATTATGCCAACCATGGCCACGCGTTTACCAATGAGGATTGGACTGCTCTAATGGACTTTTTTGACAAACATCTGCTCGGCAAGAAAGTCGATCGCACCTTTGATCATTTCCCTTCGGAAAAGGAACTTGACGACGCGGCGCAAGCGACTGCAGGCCGCGGGCGTGGTCCCCATCAAAGACCATAGTCTAGCCCCAATACTGTTCACTTAACGATCCTGATTCGCTTGGCTACATCCAGCCGCCGCGTGCGCTGGCGCTTGCGGGGCCGCAGAGGGTAGTTGCTCATCTTGCGCTTCACGCCGCGCGGGTTGATCCGATTGCGGCTCGAAACAACCCGCTCCTCAAGAATTTCGTCGAGGATCGCTTCGTGGAATACTTTTCTCTGCCGAGGGGGGAATAGCGCTGTAACGCGCCATCCGTCGCTGGACAACGTGCACGGAGTGGACGAAGGATAGCCGATCGGGGTCTTCATCGGCCTTCAGGGCGGCTTCGTGCATCAGGCCGCGGATGGCAAAATGCGCCATCAGCAGACCGAAGAACTCCTGCTGGACCAGTTCTGGCGTCTTGCTGCGCAAGACAATTTGAGCGCCGCGCAGATGGGTCTTCAATTCGTCCAGGGTGGTTTCGATCTCCCAACGCTCGTGATACAGGGCGGCCAATTCCTGGGCCGGCGCCTGCTCGTGATCGAGGATGGTGGTGATCAGCCGGTACAGGGGTTCGGCGTCGGCGACGTTTTTCAAGCGGTAATCGATGACACGGACCACAATCCCGTTGCGCTTCTTCCGCCGGTCCTTGGTGGAGGCGTAGATGCGGCTGAGATAGGAGCCGTCGGGCAAACGTTTTTCCACCTCCAGGCGTGCATTTTGGCGCGTGCGCCACAGCAGATCCGCTCCCGTCTTTGCGGCTGCCCCCCAGAGTTTGTAACCGGGGAAGAACCGGTCGGCCATGCACAGCATTCCTTTGCCGAGCAAAGGAATCACTTCCTCAGCCAGCGTGAGTTCATCGGTGGCGTATCGATCCATGTGCGCGCCCCACAGCACGTGTGTCCCATTCTCCAGCAGTGCTACAAACCGTATCTTGGGGAAAGCACTGGACCCTCGACTGGAACCCGGACGCCCGAAGACTTTGTCGTTCTCCGCAGTATCGGCGACATCCAGCGTGCTGCCATCCAAACTGACCAGTCGCCACTGCCGGTACCAAGCGCCTTTGGTGCGCTTCTCCGCAATGGGAGTCACTACCGCAGCATAGAGTTTCTTCAGTGGCTCGGCGCCCAGCCGGCTGCGCGCCTGGGAAATGCCGGATTTACCGGCGACCTTTACCTGGGCGGAAGGATCGAGCAGCCACTGCACGCCTTCCATTAGGCAGCGCAGGACTTCACGGTAGGAGGACCGCATGTACAGCGCCAGCGTGATGACGTAATAGACCACCACATGCGCCGGCAAGTCCCGCTCGCGGACACTGGCGCGCTTGGTCTGTTCTAGAACCTCATGGATTTTCTCGGCGGGGAAGAACTTGGCAATGACGCCGAGGCTGATGTAGTCAGTGATCCGGCTGCCAGCCGGTAACTCCGCCAGGGTGCGCGCCATTCGTGTCTCCTAACGACCGCACCTGGCCGCCACTTCCACACTCTGCAGAATCGGATGGGAGACCAGGATCTGACGATAGGGATAACGTCCGCGGATGGCGCCATTGAAATATCGGCCCTTCGAAGGCGCGTCGAGCAGCGCTTCGAACACGGCCGCGGGAACGCCGAAGTAAAGGTAGACCGCCCGGCTACAGAACTCCAGTTGCAGCCGTTTCAGGTTTTCGTCGTAGCCAATCGTCGCAAGCGTGGCTGACTCCACCGTGGCAACGCGCATGGGATGCCTCCTTGTTGGAGGCATTAGCCCTAAAACAGAATATCATGAAAATGTTGTTAAGTGAACAGTATTGAGTCTAGCCCGCCTTTCTCACATAGTTTCGTCGCGAGGCGCGCGAGAAGCGTCGCGCCTGTTCCGGGGCTGCGGATAAGAGGCGCGCGCCGGTCGGCGCGCGGAGGTCCCGCGCGGATCGAGCACGGCGACCAAGCGCAACGAAGTAGACCGGCCTTGCCGCAGCGGAAAGTGTGTGTAAATGCGGGCTAATTCCTGGTGCGCTAGGCTGTATTCGATGACGAAAACGAATTGCATTCTGGTTCTCTGTACGTTCATCCCGACAAGTCTCACCGCCGCTGCGGCAGCTTCCCCGTCGCAGTACAACGTGCGCGATTTCGGCGCCGTCGGCGACGGCCGGCACAAGGACACCGCGGCTATGCAGAGCTGCCATCGAGTCCTGCGCGAAAGCGGCGGTGGGACGGTCTATCTCCCGCCAGGCCGCTATCTGACCGGAACCATCCAGTTGCGCAGCCACATCACCTTTGAGGTTGGCCCCGGCGCGGTCATCCTGGGCAGTGAAGACCCGGCGGATTATCCGCTTCGGGACGACCCATGGGGAGCTGGCCGAAAATCCATCTCATCGCTGATCTACGCCGACGATGCGAAGACATTACCATCACCGGCCGCGGAACCATCGACGGACAGGGCCAGATCTGGTGGAAGCGCCAGTGGCTTGCCGCGTCCCGAGAAGGGTATGCCGACAGCCCAAGACGCCGGCAGACTTCGCCGAAGCCAAAAAGTTCGCCAACGGGCGGCCGCAGTTGATCGAGATTGTCCGCAGCAAGCACTGTCGTGATCGAGACGCGTCCACCTGATCAATTCGCCTAGTTGGACCATGCATCCGCTGCTCTGCGAATTCGTCCGGGTGGACGGCATCACCATCGAGAATCCCGTGCCTTCGCCCAATACCGACGGCATCAATCCCGAATCCTGCCGCAATGTTCAGATCATGAATTGCCGGATCGATGTTGGCGACGACTGCGTCACCCTGAAATCCGGCATCAACGAAGCTGGGCCGCAAGATGGGCAAGCCGGATGAGAACATCACGATCACCAACTGCGTCATGCTGCAAGGGCACGGCGGCGTGACTATCGGCAGCGAGATGTCTGGCGGCGTGCGCAACGTGGTGGTGAGCAACTGCGTATTTCAGGGGACGGACGTTGGAATCCGCATCAAGTCGCAGCGCGGACGCGGCAACGTGGTGGAGGGTCTGACGGCTTCCAATATCGTGATGCAGGATGTCCGCTCGGCGTTCACGATCACGACTTTTTATCATGGGATCGGACAAGCCCGGAGGACGTCTTTCCGGTCAACGAAGGCACTCCGACGGTTTCGCGACTTCATTTCAGCAACATTACCGCCCGAGGGTCGAAGACGGCGGGGGAGATTACGGGACTGCACGAAATGCCTGTCGAGGACATCACCTTCAGCAACGTGCACGTTCAGGCCAAGACCGGCCTCACGTGCACCAACGCGAAAGATATCTTCTTCAGGGATGTGGTCATCGACACCGAAAAAGGACCGGCGTTGACGGTTGTGAACTCTACCGGACTCGATACCACGCGCCTGAGCACGCTTCAGCCACATCCAGGGGTTCCGCTGATTCGGTTCTAGGCTAAATCAAGATCAACCCGCTCCTCAAGCCGCGAGTCACCGCCTCGGTTCTACTGCCCGCATCGAGCTTGCCGAGGATCGAAGCCACATGGAATTTGACCGTGTGTTCCGAGATCCCCAGCTTCCATGCGATCTCTTTGTTAGCCGCGCCATCGGCCATCATGCGCAACACTTCGAGTTCGCGCGGCGTGAGCGCGGCACGATCTGACCGTGTCACAGCCAGCGACGCGGCCGCCGTTTCCATCGACTGCGCAGGCGCCGACGCCGCCAACAGAGACTCCAGCTCCTGAGGATCGATCAATGCCATACCGCTCGCGGCCGCATCGATGGCCGCCAGAATCGCAGCCGGCGACGCGTCGCGCGGCAATAGCGCGCGGACGCCTGAACGTAGAGCATCCGCCGTCCAAGTCGGTTGGTCCTCGTTGGTGAGAACGACGGCGGGGCCGCCCGGAGCGAGCATCGCATTTCCCGCTAGAAGAAATACATCGGGCCGAAGAGCGTCTAATCCGGCCGCATCCGCGAAAGAGCCTACCACCTCCAGCCCGGGCGCGGATGCCAGCAGCGACTCCAGACCCGCGCGCACCACCGCGGATGCGGCGGCGATGGCGATGCGAATCAAGCCGCCTCCGCCCGCACCTTAAACCGCACGTGCGTTTCGCGCACGCGATTGGTGCGCAGAAACTTCAGCGCCAGTACGTCGCCGCCGGAATCGAGCGCGTCCGACAAATCGTCGAACGTGCCGAGCAGCAGGTCGCCTTCCATCAGAGAGGCCACCGCGGCGGGGCCATCGGGTTCTACGTGCAGGACCCGCAGCCCGTGTTGCTCAGGGCGCAGCGTCACGCCCAGCGCCGGCCTCGGCCCTTTCACCACGAATTCGGCCGCAACGTTCGAAGGGATCGCAAGACCCAGCCCGTTGAAGATCGCGGTATTGATGCCGATTACTTCACCGTGCGCGTTGGCCAGCGGTCCCCCCGAGTTGCCGGGGGCGAGTTGTACGCCGGCGCGGATCCAGGCGTGCCTCCCCATACCAGCGATGGGGCCGGTGGAATGCACCACACCCCGGGAGATGGCTCCCGCGAACCCGAGTGGGCTGCCGATGGCGAGCACGAACTCACCCGCCCGCACCGCACTCGAATTGCCCGGCGGCGCAGGCTCGAGGCCCGTGCCATCGATTCGCAACAGCGCCAGATCGCGGCGGCCATCGCGAGAAATGACGCGCGCGCCGAAGCGCCGGCCGTCCCATAGCTCGACTTCCGGCGCATCTGTTCGGGCCACGTGGGCATTGGTCAGGACCGCGCCATCCGCCTGCCAGATCACTCCCGAACCGCCGCCGCGCGCTTTGCGGCCGCGCGCGCACTCACCGTCAAACACCTGCACTGTCGATCGACGCAGCCGCTCTGCGATCTCTCCGAATCCGTACATGGTCAGCTCCTTACGGGCCGCTCGCCGATCGTCACCGAAATCCCGCGCTCCTCGCCGCCGCGCGAAACCACGGTTTCGATTGCCGTCCCCACCGCGTGCCCCTCGAGCGCCGCCTGGATGTCTTCCGTATCTTCCACGCTCTTCCCGCCGAGCGAGACCAAAATGTCGCCGATGAGAATGCCCGCCTTCGCCGCCGGCCCGCCGGGTTCAATCGAAAGTACGATCAGACCTTTCTGATGATCCGATATCTCGACCGGTTGCAGGCCCACTCCCAGGTAACCTCGCGCTACGCGCCCACGCTTGAGGATCTCCTCCACCGCGCGATTGACGTTGGGCGCGGGAATCGCCACGCCGGCGATGCGCGAGAGAGCCGGTGTCGCAATGCCGATCGCTTCGCCTGCGACATTCACCACCAGACCGCCTGTGGACCCCGGGTACAACGTAAGATCGAGCC
Source organism: Bryobacterales bacterium (assembly GCA_963763545.1). Taxonomy (GTDB): domain Bacteria; phylum Acidobacteriota; class Terriglobia; order Bryobacterales; family Bryobacteraceae; genus PALSA-243. The sequence continues at coordinate 165,149 of CAVXPE010000030.1, read as the reverse complement.
GGATGTAAGAATCCAGCCGCCCGCCGCGCCAGGTCCGCCAGGCGGGACCGATCGCACTGATGATTCCCATGGTCGCGTTCACGCCCGAATCCTCGGACCGCCCAATCGTCAGCGCCAGATTGCCTGGCGCCGGCGCTTCCCGCGCCGCCGTCACCGGCGCGCCTTCCGCCTCTACTTTGAGCACCGCAAGGTCCGAGCCCGCGTCGCTGCCCAGTAGCGTTGCCGCCGCGCTCTTTCCATCTGGCAGCGTTACGCGGATATCCTCCTCGCGGCGGATGGCGTGTTCCGCAGTCACGATCACTCCCGGCTTCCAAAACACCCCGCTTGACGAGAACCGCGGGCGCGCATGCACCGCTACCACCGATTTACCTGCCCGCTCTACCGCGGCGGCCAGTTCGTTCGAAAGGGCCGCCAATTCGTTTGCCATGCTTCCTCCAGTGATTTCAGGATGCGCTAACGCGGCATGCGCCCACATCGGAAGTTCGGCTAGGCCGGAGCCCCGCCATTCAGGCGGGAAATGTTACTACGTTGACGTTGCGATCAATTCCGGCAGCAACTCGGCCGCTTTGCCGCTCAACGCGCAATCCACGATGGATGTAAACGGCGTTTCCTCGGGATTGATTTCGATGACCTTCGCGCCCCTCTCTTTGGCGAATGGGATCAGCCCCGCCGCTGGATAGACCATCGCTGAGGTCCCGACGACGAGAAACACGTCGGCCTCCGAGGCATGCTCAGCTTCCTTCATCATGCCTTCCGGCAAAGGCTCGCCGAACCACACCACTCCCGGACGCGCCAAGCCGCCGCACGCGCAATGCGGCGGAAGTTTGGGAAGCGGCGTCCGTCGATTGGGGAAATTCGCGCCGCACTCGAGACAACGCATTCGCCAGATGTCGCCGTGCAGTTTGAGAATCTTGCCGCTTCCCGCCAAATCGTGCAGGCCATCGACGTTCTGCGTGATCAGCGTGAAGCGCCGTTTGCGCTTCTCCAACTCCACCAGGGCGCGATGGGCGGCGTTGGGTTGAGCTTGGGCGATGGAGCAGCGCCGCCAGTCATACCATTCCCAAACCAGGCGAGGATCGCGGGCGAAGGCGTCGGGCGTGGCGAGTTCCTCGGGCTTGAAGTTCTTCCATAGCCCGTCCTCGCCGCGAAAGGTCGGAACTCCGCTTTCGGCAGATATACCCGCACCGGTAAGGACCGCCACCGAGGCGGCGCTCGCCAGCCACTCTCGGGCTTGATGCAAGGGCGGAGGCTGCATGGGGAATGAACCCGGCATGAAAAAATGGTACACGAAGGCGGGGCCGATTTTGAAGCTCATGTTCTGGAACGGAACGAACCGGCCGGCTCCGACTTTTCGGCGATACGCGGCGTCCTAGAATGAAACTATATGCGCAAAATCGCGATTCTTGCCCTGTTTGCGTCCTGCGCTGCCGCCCAGGATACAGCCGATCTGTTCAATCGCGCGCCCAAGAGCATCGACGATGCCCTTCGAACGCGGATCGACGAGTTCTATCAGGCAAGCGTCAAAGGGGAGTTCCGCAAGGCTGAGGCCCTGGTTGCACAAGACACCAAGGATTTCTTCTATGACCATGACAAGCCGCGGATGCTCAGCTTTGAAATCAACCGCATCGAATATTCCGACGGTTACACTCGCGCCAAGGCAACTGTTCTCGAAGAACGGTACGTGATGTTCCCCGGTTTCGCGGGGAAGCCCATGAAAATCCCGACCCCCAGCTACTGGAAGATTGAGGACGGCAAGTGGTGCTGGTACGTCGATAAAGCAAAGCTGAACGAAACGCCGTGGGGAATCATGAAACCCGGCCCACACAGCGCCGACGATAACTCTCCAGGGGCCGTGCTGCCCTCCCTGCCGAGCGATCCGACGGAATTGATGAAGATGGTGCGGACGGATAAGTCCCAGGTGACCCTGCGGCCCGGAGAGAACGAGCGCATCGTCATCGACAACGCCATGAAGGGTCCCGTCACGCTATCCATTCAGGGAAAGCTGGAGGGAATCGAAGCCGCATTCGACCACGAAACGGTACCGGGAAGCGGGAAAGCCACCCTCGTTTTGAAAGCCGCGGATGGCGCCAAGAGCGGCACGCTTACGGTGCGCGCCATGCCTCTCGGCATCGAGATGCCCATTCAAGTGACGGTGAAGTAGCTCGGACCCAAAGGCCTAATTCCGCAACCGGCGCTGATGCGTGGAGGGAATCTTCATATCCTCGCGATACTTCGCCACGGTGCGCCGGGTGACGTCGATGCCCTTCTCGCTGCAGCCGCGCGGTGATCTGATCGTCGGTCAGAGGCTTGGCGCGTATCCTCTTCCTCGATCATCTTCTTCACCCTGCGCTTCAGCAGCAGCAGCGGCGTTTCGCCGCCGGACGGGCCCTGCACCGCTTCCGAGAAGAAATAGCGCAGCTCGTAGACGCCATGCGGCGTGTGCACGTACTTGTTGGCTACCGCGCGGCTCACGGTGGAAGGATGCACGCCCACTTCTTCGGCCACGTCCTTGATCATCATCGGCTTCAGCGCGTCGATGCCGTTGGTCAGAAATTCGATCTGGCGGCGCACGATCGCTTCGCAGACCCTCAGAATGGTCTGCTTGCGCTGCTCGATGTTCTTCATCAGCTGAATCGCCGAAGTATAGCGCTCGCGGACGTAATCGCGAACTTCCTTGGTGGCGCCGTTGTCGCGGTCGAGCATGCGCTTGTACTGCGCGTTCAGGCGGAGCTGCGGCAGATCTTCATCGTTCATCTGGATGATGAAATCCTCGCCGTCCTGGATGAAGTAGACGTCCGGCTCCACCACGCGCGCGCCGGCGCCCGAATACCGCATGCCCGGGCCGCGGATTGAGATGCCGGATCATCGCGACCGCGATCTCAATATGCTCCAGCGGCCGCCCCAGCACCTTCGCGATTTCCTTGAACTGCCGCGTTTCGAGCAGCCGCATATGATTCGAAACGATCTGCCACGCCACGCCGCCCTTGCCGTTGACGCTCTCGATCTGCAGCAGCATGCATTCGCGCAGATTGCGCGCCGCCACGCCCGCCGGGTCGAGCGACTGCACCATGCGCAAGCGCCGCTTCCACGTCCTCCGGCGTGTGCTCGCCCATGTGCGCGATTTCTTCGAGCGACGCCGTCAGGTAACCGTCTTCGTCCAGATTGCCGATGATCGATTCGGCGGCGTCGCGCACCGTCGTCGAGCATCACCGTACGCTCAACTGCGAGCGCAGATGATCGCCCAGCGTGACCGGCGCGGAAAGAAAAGTCTCGAACGACGGCTTTTCGACCGATTCCGACGCCGGGCTCCTGTAACCCGGGTCCAGATAATCGTCGAAGAACGAGCCGAAATCGATTTCGTCGAAGGGATCGGTGGCGGCCGGCGTCTCGAGCAGCGGATCGGGCGCCATGGCACTTCCGGTTCGGTCGACGGCCGCGGACGCGGCATTCCTCGGCGTCGGCGAATACGCTGCCGTTGATGGCGACATCGGCCAGACCGCCATCGAGGGCGCTCGATCGCGTTCATCACGGTGGCATCCAGGATTTGCGGTCGGCCGGTGTCGGCCAGCGCGCTCGGGCTCGAGCAGCGGCAGCAGTTCCTCGGCGCGTGATCTCTTCGCCGTCTTCGCCGGATTCTTCCAGGACCGGGTTCTTGACGATCTCCTGGGTGATCATCTCCTTCAGTTCCAGCCGGTTGAGCTGAAGGACCGTGACCATCTGCACCAGGCCCGGCGTCAGGATCTGCTTCTGCGCGACCTTGAAGTTGAGTCTGGGAGAAAGCATGCTCATCTGGTCACCATCTTATCACCGGACTTCACGCATGCCAATGCACGTTTTGTGCCGTTTGAAACGCGAAGGGAGGAACTGAGCCAACCGGCTTGGGCAAAAAGCCGAGCGTCGGGATGTTGGCTAATCCACATAGACCCGGTGAACGCGCGCGCCGATGCTGCACAGAATGTTATAGGAAATCGTTCCGGCGACGCGCGCGATCTGCTGCGCGTCCAGGCGTGCCTCGCCCTCACATCCCAAGCAAGCGTCACATCGTCCCCAGGCGCCAAGGAATCGCGTGTGGCTGAGATCGATCGTGGTGAGATCCATGGAAATCGCCCCCAGGATCGACGTCAACTTCCCATCGGCGATCACCTTGCCCCGGTTCGACAAGTCGATGGAAAATTCCATCCGCATAGCCCGCGCCCAGAATGCCGATGCGCATCGCGTGCGGCGCGCGGAACGTTCCGCCGTAGCCCACCGCGGCGCCTTCCGGAATATCCTTCACCGCCAGCATCTTGGCTTTCCAGGTGAGCGCGGGCTGAACGCTCAGCAGCTGCGGCGGCGCCTCGCCGCGCGCGGGTGAGACGTATCCGTAAAGCGCATGGCCGGCGCGCACCATGTTGTGCCAGCCCTCGGTCCGCCCGTAACCGATGGCGTTGGTGCTGGAGGTGTGCAGCCTGCGCGGCCACAACGCCTCGCTTCTCGCAGGCGATCGCAGACGGCATGAAAGTAAGCCAGTTGATCGGCGGTCTGCGGGTGGTGTAATCGGCGGCTGACGCGAAGTGCGTCATCAGACCTTCCAGGCGGGCGTGCGGCGTTTGCGCGAAGCGTTTCCAAGATGGCGGCGGCGCCGGCGCGCGTTCCCAGCCGGCCCATGCCGGAATCGATCTTCAGGTGATAGGAAAGCTTCCGCGCCCAGCCGGCGAGCCAACTCATGCACCTGGCGGATCTGGTCGAGCGAATGGAGCACGGGGTCAATTTGTGTTCGACCACCGCCTCGCCTTCATACGGAAGAAAGCCACCCATTATCAGGATGCGCGGCGCATCGATGCCGCCGCGGCGCAAGCGCCACGCCTTCCTCCACCGAACTGACCGCCAACCAGCGCGCGCCCTCGGCGAGCAGTACGCGCGAAACCTCCAGCGCGCCATGGCCGTAAGCATCGGCCTTGACGACCGCGGCGACTTCGACTTCCGGGCCAACCACGGAACGAACATTGCGGAAATTTCGCGCAGATCTGGTCGCGGGAAACCATTACGTAGGAGCGGTACGGGAACGGTCACTACGCCATTATGGTGGCACACTCCGCGGTGAATTCTGACCCTCCGATAGCCTATCCAGGCTACAATTGCAACGGGTCTGACGTTTCTTTACCAACAAGTTTCGAATATCTTTACAGAGCGCCTGAGTCCTGGCGGGCTGGCCCGCGTCCAATCGGTTGGAGGGCAAGAAAATGGCTGGCTTAAGGATGTTGTTGGACCCCGCGAAAGACGGGGCCGGAAGCGCTCGCGCTCGAAGACGAATCTGCGGAAGCGGGTTGTCGGTCAGGACCACGCCATTCGCGAGATCGTCGATGTCTACCAGACCTTTGTCGCGGGCATGTCGAGCCCGGGACGGCCGGCCGGAAGCCTGCTCTTCCTCGGGCCCACCGGCTCGGGCAAAACGCGCACGGTGGAAGCCGTGGCGGAAGCGCTGGTAGGCGATCCGCGCGCGGTGGTCAAGATCGACTGCGCCGAGTTTCAGCACAGCCATGAGATTGCCAAACTGATCGGCTCGCCTCCCGGATACCTGGGGCATCGCGAAACCAAGGCGCATGTTGTGCCAGGAAGCGCTCGATCAGTATCACACCGATAAGGTGAAGCTGAGCTTCGTGCTGTTCGACGAGATCGAAAAGGCCAGCGACGCGTTGTGGAACCTGCTTGCTGGGCGTGCTCGACAAGGCCACGCTGACGCTGGGCGACAACCGCCGCGTGGACTTCTCGAACACCATCATCTTTATGACCAGCAATCTGGGCGCGGCCGAAATGAACGCGATGCTGCAACCGAAGCTCGGGTTTGCCGCCAACGCCGAACGCGGAGAGAGCCAGGTCGCCGGACAAATCTGGCACGCGCCGGCATGGATGCGGCGCGCCGCCGGTTCACGCCGGAATTCATCAACCGCATCGACAAGATGGTGGTGTTCCATGCGCTGGGCGAAGCCGAACTGCGGCAGATCGTCGATCTGGAACTGAGCATCGGTGGAGGATCGCCGCATCATGCCGCGACCGGCGCCGGCGGCATCGCGCTGGCGGTGGCGGATCACGGCCAAGGATTACCTGCTGCACGAAGGAACCGACGCGCGCTATGGCGCGCGCCATCTGAAACGCGCGATTGAGCGGCTGGTGGTGCATCCGGTTTCGAACCTGATCGCCACCGGACAACTGCGAGGGCAACGACCGGCTCTGGTGGAGTTCGATGCCAACCTGGCCGGCTGATGTTCATGAAGGAATGCGTCGCCGATGAGCCGATGACCGGCAATGAACGCGCGATTGCAGCTTAAGAGACATCCGAATAACGCCCCTGTAGTCGTGGCCCGCCCCAACTGGACCGTGGGCGGGCCGAAGGCGCGGCGAGAAGAGCGCGGCGCGAGAGCTCCCGTTATGACGCATGTTAATAATGGCGTATGCCAACTTTTCGCGTCGAAACGCCCCAGCGCTCGTACGACGCTGTCGTAGAACGCGGCATAGTCGCACGAGCGGCGAGGTACATTCCACCGAAATCGGGCAAGGTTTTCGTTGTGTCCGAGGAGAACGGTCTGGCGGCATCGGGGCGCCGCGCTCGGCGAGGCGCTCTGCCGGCGTCGCGCACGAAGCGCTTTTCCTGCCCGGCGGCGAAGAGCAACAAGCGCCTTGCGCCGGTGGAGGAATTGGCCGAACAGATGGTGGAGCGCGGCGCCGACCGCACCAGCGTGCGTGATCGCGTTCGGCGGCGGCATCGTGAACGACATGGCCGGTTTCCTCGCCGCGATCTTCATGCGCGGAATTCCGGTGCTGCAGATCCCCACAACGCTGCTGGCGCAGGTGGATGCGGCCATCGGCGGCAAGACCGGCGTGAACCTGGTGAGCGGCAAGAATCTGATCGGCAGCTTTCATCAGCCGGAGGCCGTGCTGATCGACCCCGCGCTGCTCGACACGCTTCCCGATCGCGAGTATCGCTCAGGCCTTTACGAGATCGTCAAGGCCGGCATCATCCGCGACCCGGAACTGTTCCGATTCCTGTCAGGAATCGAGCGGCGCGGTGCTGGCGCGCGAACCCGGCGCGGTGGACCGCATCGTGGAGGATTCGGTGCGCATGAAGGCGCGAAGTCGTTTCCGCCGACGAACGTGAAGGCGATCTGCGGCGCATCCTGAATTTCGGCCACACCTTCGGCCACGCGCTGGAGGCCGAAACCCACTACACGCGTTTCCTGCATGGCGAAGCTGTGGCGTGGGGGATGCGCGCCGCCGCACATCTGGCGGAGATGACAGGACATCTTTCCGCCGAGGATTGCGTGGAGATCTTCGACGTGCTGCGTCACTACGGACCCATTCCGCCGCTCGATGGCATCGACGCCGGGAATCTGTTCCACCGGCTGGCGCACGACAAGAAGACCGTGCAGGGCAAGTTACATTTCGTGTTGCCGGTGCGCATCGGCGAAGTGGTGGTGGTTTCGGGCATCGAAGAACAGCTGGTGCGCGAGGCGATCCAGTTGGCGCTGTCATGAGAACTGCCGAACGCGGCGCGATGCCCGCCGGAGCGCGCAACCAACGCGAGGCCGCCACATGGGTGCGCGGCATGTTCGGCCGCGTGGCGCATCGCTACGATCTGCTGAACCACCTGCTCTCGTTCCACATCGACAAGTATTGGAGGGCGCAAACCGTTCGGCGCGTGCGGCATATTACTGGAACGGCCGCGATGCGCGAGTGCTCGATCTCTGCTGCGGCACCGGCGATCTCACGTTGGCGTTGCAGCGACGTGCCGCGGACGTCGTATTCGGTTCCGACTTCTGTCACCCGATGCTGGTAGCGGCAGGTGAAAAAAGCGCGAAGCGCATCTCGCAGATCGCGCTGTTCGAAGCGGACGCTCTGCAGTTACCGTTGGCGGATGCGTCTTTCGATCTCGTCACCGTGGCCTTCGGTTTTCGCAACCTGGCGAGCTATGATGCCGGCCTTGCCGAGATGCGCCGGCTTTTGAAGCCCGGCGGAACGGTGGCGATTCTCGAATTCTCGCAGCCCCCGAACGCGCTAATCCGCGCGGCGAACGGCGTTTACTGCCAGCGCATCCTGCCTCTCATCGGCGGATGGATTTCAGGCGAGCCCGACGCGTACGCCTACCTTCCGGCATCGGTCCAACGGTTTCCGGATGCGCCTGAACTGGCCGCGAATATGCGCCGTGCGGGCTTCGGGGAGGTCACCTTCGAGTATTTCACGGGAGGGACGGTGGCGTTGCACCTGGGACGGACGAACTGACCGGCGCGCCAGGAACCGTACCACTCTGCCGTTGTAAACCCCCGGCAATCATCGTGGACAAGCCTAAGCCGCCTTTCTGCGCGATCATCCCGGCCAACTGCTGCTCAGCGAAACTGGTGGCGGCGCCGCTTGAGGAATCGCTTCCCGAACCGAGCCAGCCGCCATCCTCGTGAACAGTGCTCAGGATCTGCGAGAGCAGCAGCCCTTCGAATTGCTGTGCGGCGTCCTTGATCTTTTCGGGACTGTCGGTCTTCTTAACCGATCCTTCCGCGAGAATGCGCGGGTCGGCATGCGCCATCGACGCCATCGAAATTTGACTCATCAGATCACCTCGATGTCTGCTTCGAGCGCCCCCGCGCTCTTCAAGCTCTGCAAGATTGCGATTACGTCGCGAGGCGTCGAGCCAATCGCGGCCAGCGCGCGCACGAGTTCCTCAATGGTCGCACCCTGCTTCAAGAGGACATTGCGGGATTTCTCCTCCGTGGCCGCGACCTTATCCTGCTGGACGACTTGGGTGGACCCTCCCGACATCGCACCGGGCTGCGAGACTTCCGGGATGCTCTGCACCTCGACATTGAGGTTGCCATGCATGATGGCGACCGGCGAAATTCGAACGTCCTTGCCTAATACGATGGTGCCCGTCCGTTCGTTGATGATCACGCGGGCAGCGCGGTCGGGCTCCACGGTGAGGCTTTCCAGTTCGGCGATGAATTCGGCGCTACGTGATGCGAAATCGGCGGGGATCGGTACGCTGACCAGACCGGCGTTGTCCGCGTGCGCGTTGGCGAAGCGCTTATTGATGGCTTCGGCGATGCGCGCAGAGGTTGTGAAGTCGGGTTCTCGCAATTGCAGGTGGGCTACAGTTTTCGGCGCCACCGAGGGCGCGGCGCGCTCTACAATGGCGCTGTTAGGCGCGCGCCCCACTGTTGGATGATTTACGCTTTGCGATGCGCCGCCGCGGCCCGCGATGAATCCGCCGGTCACTACCGGGCCTTGCGCAATCGCGTAGACTTGTCCATCGGCGCCGCGTAGCGAGGTCAATATCAGAATTCCGCCTTGGAGCGTGGATGCGTCGCCGATCGCCGCAATGGTGGAATCGATGCGCGTACCCGGCTGCGCGAAGGCGGGAAGGGTCGCGGTCACCATCACCGCCGCGGTGTTCTTGACGCGGATGGCGGTCGGGGAGACAGCCACCCCCATGCGCTCCAGGATATTGGTGAGGCTCTGATTCGAGAAGATGGTCTGCTGGCTGTCGCCTTTTCCGGCGAGACCCACTACGATGCCGTAACCGACCAGTTGATTTTCACGCACGCCCTCGATATCGATGAGGTCTTTCAACCGCGCGGCGGGCGCGGCGATAGCGAGCAGCAGTATTAGAGCGATTCTTCGCATATCAAAATGGCAGAAGCCCCAGCAGAATACGGTAGAGAATGTTAGGCCGGCGAATGGCGTCGCCCACGACGCCCTTGCCGTTGACGCGGACTTCGAGTTGCGCGAGACGCGTGGATTGCACGCTGTTGGTGAAATCGATATCGGCGGCACGGATCACGCCGCGCACGGTGATCGTCTGTTTTTCCGAGTTGATCTGAATATCCTTGGAAGCCTCGACGACAAGGCCGCCGTTGGGCAGGACGTGTGTTACGCGGGCCGTCAACGTAGTGTTCAACGTGGTGGTGCGCGCTGTGGAGCCCGTGCCTTTCAGTTCCGTATCGCCCGAGATGTTCGCCAGATTGGCCAGGGGTCCGGTGGCCCGGGTGATACCGCCAAGCGCGCTCACGCTGTTCTTCGTGCTGGTGGCGCGCGACGTTTGAGTGGACCCGGTGGAAACCGCCGACGCTGCTTCCGCGACGACGATGGTCAGAACGTCATCGACCTGGCTGGCGCGTACGTCACGCGCGGCGTCAGCCAATCGCGAACCCGCGATCCAAGTGGAACCAGGGGTGGAGAGCGACGTCGCGGCGGAACGCGCTTCGGCTTCGGCCACATAACGGTCGAGTGGCGACTGCGGCACAGGCGCCTTCTTCTTGTCATCGCCTGCGAACGCAGAGAGCGCGGCCAACAGGAGGATTGAGAATCGTTTCACTGGATGCCTTCCGCGTCGATCCATACTTTTCCCTTGGCTGCGATCCTTGCCTGAAATCGTTTGGTGGACGTGGGGTTGCGAACCGCGATCGTTTCTCCGATCGCGCCGGAACCTTCTGCGCGCGCCTCGAACTTCAAGTGGGCGAGACCGCTATGCACGTCAACCTCGACGATGTCGCCCTGGCGTACGTCCTTCGCAGCTTCGAGCGCATCACGGCGAATCGCGGCCCCGGCACGGATGGTCGTGCGCGGGTCACGCCCCACCGCTTCTTCGATCGATTCTGCATGCGGTTGCGCCGGAGGGAACTCATCACGCTCTTCGAGCTTCAACTGACCTGCCTCAATGGGCCTGTTCGGAGCGAGGTCGGTCAGGGCGATCACCCGAGTCACCCGCACGGTCACCTTCACCTTGGCCCAAATGGTGAATTCGCGGTTGGGCGCGTAGCGGATCGCGCCGAACCAAGTGGTCTCCGGCGCGGCGCTATTGCGCAAACCGGCGCTGCGAAATTCGATGTCGCCTTGGGGCGCCGGCTGTTTGCTGAATTCCGAAATCTCGATCTTTGCAGCCGGTAATTCCTTCTGCATCGCCTCCAACAACTTCGACGGATCGAGCGGCGCCATAACGCGCTCCACGCAGATGTCGTTATCGGGAAAGTTGGATAAGTGAAAGCGCGCCGCGATCTGCCGTAACTCCGGAACGTGGAAGACGCGCTGCGCGGCTGGCGCAGGTGCGAGCGAGAGAGTGGTTTCGGGCGGAACGCCATCCAAGTGGATATCGGCCGCAGTAACGTTGGCCGCCCCGGAAGGCAAGGCAATACATGCCGCGAGGGCGAATGGAGCGAAGAACATCATCGGCTGAGATTATTGACCTGCTGATACATCTGGTCGGCCGCCTGGACTACTTTGGAATTCGATTCGTAACCGCGCTGCGCCTGAATCAGATTGATGAATTCGTTAACGATGGATACGTTGGATTGCTCGATGTAGCCTTGCAGCAGCGAACCGAGGCCCTCGGAACCGCCGGGCACGCCGACCGTCGGATCGCCCGACGCATCCGTGGGCGTATACAGATTGTTTCCGATGGCATTCAGCCCGGCTGGATTCTGGAAATTCGCGAGTTGAATCTGCCCCGCCTGTTGCGCGGCCGTCTGGTTGGGGAGAGTGTAGCTCACCGTTCCATCGGAAGCGATGGTGATCTGTTGGGCGGTGGCGGGGATAGTGATCTGCGGATTCAGCGGATAACCCTGACCGGTGACAATGTTTCCGTTCTTATCCATTTGAAACGATCCGGCGCGGGTGTAAGCCGTGGTTCCGTTGGGCATCTGGATCTGGAAGAAGCCGTTGCCTTGAATCACCAGGTCGAGCGGATTGTCGGTTTCAGAAAACGACCCCTGCGAAAACATGATCTCGTTAGATGCCGCCCGCGTCCCAAGGCCGAGTTGCAATCCGGTCGGCACTACCGTCGTTTGCCCGGAGGCCGTTCCTGGCTGCAGCATGTTCTGGTACATCAAATCCTGAAATTGCGCACGCCGGGATTTGAATCCGACTGTGTTCGCATTCGCCAAGTTGTTGGCGATGTTATCGACGTTCGTTTCCTGCGCGGTCATTCCGCTCGCCGCGCTATAGAGTGCTCGAATCATAGATTTCGTCCTTATACCTTCGCCACTTGCTCGATCGCCTGCTTATCCATATCCGCGCCCATCGATGCCGCCTTCTGCAGCATTTCGAATTGCCGCATGATACTCACCAGGCGCACCGCCGATTCCGCTGTCCCGCTGTTCGAAGCCTCGAGTTTCCCTTGCTCCACAGTACTTCCGGCCGGGGCTTTCACAGCCGCGCCCGGATCCGCAGCGCGGAAATAATTGTTGCCTTGCTTAACCAGTCCCGCTCCGCTGGTGAAATCGGCAATCTGCAATTGGCCGATAACTTTTCCATCCTGCGTGACACTACCATCGCTGGAGATTTCTATCGGCAGTTTGGCGGGGATAGTTAAGTCTCCCGTGTTCCCTTGGACGGCGTACCCTTCGGTGCTGGTTAGCTTTCCGCGCGAATCCAAGCGAAAGCTTCCGTTGCGCGTATACAAGGGGCCACTGGGGCCCTGCACGGTGAAGAAGCCCTGTCCCGAGATCGCGAGATCCAATTGATTGCCGGTGGTCTGCAAAACGCCCTGCGAAAGATCGGTGTATGGTTTCTGAATCACAGGCATGGTGGCAGGGTTCTCTTCCTCAGCGTAGAGGCTGTAGAACTCGCGGTCCGCTTTATATCCGCCAGTGGATGCGTTAGCGATGTTGTTGGCCAGCAGGTCGAGCGATTCCATGCGAGAGCGCATGCCGCTAGCGGCCATTGCAGTAAGTGGATCCATGGCGCTTGATGCAAGAGCAAGGTCATCGCCAAACAAAGCGCACTCGTAACTTTCTCAAATCGCGCGGCAAGTTGCCGATGAGGGAATCGAAGCGGCCCGACTGCGCGGCAATTGCTTGGCGCATGTAGGTTCGATCGGCAAAAATCCGCCGCTGGCGCCGTCGTAACGCATTGAAAACGGACACCGCGCGAGTGGCGGCCCAGATGCATCGAGATGGCCGTGACTGCTCTAGCGATTCCGGCTGCGCGGATGATGCCCGTTTCCTCAGCTGCGCAGCGTGGCGTAGCGAAAGTCGCGCCAGGTTCAATGAAGGACGCTGTGGAATCGCCGGAAGCGGACGCCACGGAGAACCAAGAACCGTTTCACTCTCTGATGCAGGAACTATCCGCGACGGAGGAGGAGGCGGCAACCCAAACCGTGAAGAGCGACGGGACCAACGTCCTTATGAAGGCTGCTCCCAAGGCAGCGCCCGCGAGAGCAGCGTTTCACTCGAATATAGAGGCGTTATCGGCGGCAACCGAAAAGCCGAAAGCTAAATCTGCGAAGAGCGATGCGAACAACGACCCTGCGGCTTCCCTTGCTGCGGCGCAACCCATCAATGAAAGCAAGCCGCCCGTTGTTTGGTCCTTGCCGCAGATCCATGCGATTCCTGAAGCCACGAGCCAGCAATCCACCGCGTCCAACGCCTGGGGATACGCACGAACCGATGTGGAGAACGATGCTGTCCGAGGGATCACTGGCGACAATCGGCATCTGCCGAAATCCGCAGCGAAGCCCACAGCCCAATTGACGCCGCAAGGAGAGCTACAGGTGCTGCCACTACCCTTACCCCAAGAGCCGCTCCAGGGTAGGCAAATCGCTGGTCCCGCTGCGAATACTCCCTCAGAGACGGTGGCGCAAGCCAGTGCTATGGACTCGGAAGATTCGCCATCCGCCGCTGCCATCGCGAGCACGGTTCCGGCCATGCCATTCGGCGACACGACGACGGCTAAGGTTGCCTTCGAGGCGCGTCTGCGGCCTATTCAGCCGGATCCCGCTACGGAACAAAAGATCGGGCTGGATCCGCGATCGGCACACGTTGGCACTGCGTCGCCGACCTCCATACAAACCAGCGCTATTGAGCCGCGAAGCTCGACGTCGGCCGACCCGCTCGCGAGCACGCCTTCGGCGTCTCCTATCGACGAGCTGACAACCGCCAAAGTGGCGTTCGAAGGGCACGTGCAGCCCATTTTTCCCGTTCAAACGGTTGCTCTAGCGATCGGATCACAGTCACGCTCGATCAAGCCGGAACCTTCGCCGCTCCGGGAACAGGCTCAGGAACCCTCGAATAATCCGCGCCCCGCGGCAGTGGCGACGTCCGCGGAGAAACACAACGATAACCAACGCGACGAGCCGGAACGCCAACCGAAATCCGGAGCCGCCTTAGGTCCGCAGGCGGCATCGCCATCCGACGCTGCCCCGCACGTTGAAACGGCGCCGTCCGCCGCGACAAATTTGATAAACGCTTCGATGGCGCCGCAGGCGCCAGCTGTGTCCAGCGCTTCGGGCCCGGCCCCGGGCCAAACGCCACCGGCGTCTCATACATCCGCAGCGACGGCGGATATCACGCCCACCGCCGATCCGCCGCCCCCGCCGGCTGCCGCGAACGACATCAAGATTGCGGTAAATGATAACGGACAGCGCGTGGAACTTCGGGTCACGGAGCGGGCCGGCGATATCCACGTAACCGTGCGTACGCCAGATTCGCAGCTCGCCACGGCCATGCGCGAAGATTTGCCGGCGCTTTCGTCCAAGCTCGAACAGAACGGACTTCATTCCGAAATGTGGCGGCCGGCAGCGTCCGCCAGCTCCGAAAACAGAACGACTGAAACGTCGGGCGGAAATACGTCGCCCGATTCGCGGGAGCAGTCCGGCGGCCGTCAACAGCAGGAAAGCGAGCAACAAGATCCCAGGAACCCGCAGCAAACACCGAATCGTAAGTCAGACCGAAAGGAATTTTCATGGCTCTTCGAATCCATCCGTTAGAACAAATGGCGTCGCACGCACCACGCCTGCCCGCGCCAATCAGCATCAAGACTTCCTCCACGCCGTCCCCCACGGCAGCCGCGACCTCGTCCACAGGGCAAAGTACGCAGGCGCCAAGTTTCACCGCGGTGTTCGCGCAGATAGCCGCGGCGGCCGCGGCGGCGGGCACAACGGTGGCGAGTACCGTCCCCGCGGCGGGCGGCACGGCACAGTCGCCTGCAACCACCTCGACATCAACCAGCCCTGCCGCGACGGCTGCCGATGACGATCCAGCCGGTCCGCTTTTTGGGCCAAGCCCCTGGCTTACCGACCCTACGGGTGAAAACCCGGACGGCACGGTAACGCACTACAATCCGGTCTACTTTGCCACGCAGCAGACCGCGCAGACCGTGGCACAGATGCTCGGCGGCACGGTGACCCAATCGGTGCAAATCACGACGGCTCCCGGCAGCCCGTTCCAACAGAACGAGCCCAATTACATGGTGCAGTTACCCAACGGAGGCCAAATAAATCCTGGGTTCATCGCCGATCTCTATACGCACGGGTGGAACCAGACATTTATCAATCAGCAAATCTCCGCGGAAGTATCCGGCGCGCAGCCCGCGATCAACAGTTAGAGGAATAAGACATGTCGCCAATACCATCCACCACCGCGGCCACCGCCGCTAACGCAACCGGCGCCGTCACTAGCAGTTCCGTCACGGTAGACCAAAACATGTTTCTACAGCTCCTGGTTGCCCAACTCCAAAACCAGGATCCGACTCAACCCATGGATAGCAGCACGTTCGTCACCCAGCTTGCGCAATTCCAGCAACTTGAATCTACCGTCAACATGGGCCAGGACATCTCGGGCATCCGCTCCGACGCCGATCAGTTTCTGGCCGAATATAACGGCACGGGAACCACCGCAGCCGGGACCACAAGCACGGGAACAAACGGCGCCAATCAAACTACGTAACCGTAACCAGGAGAAATCATGTTCACAACGTTTTCCACCGCGCTTTCGGCGCTCAACGCAACTTCGACTGCGATCGACGTGATCGGTAATAATCTGGCCAACATGAATACGACCGGATTCAAGGGCAGCGACCTTTCCTTTCGAGATCTTATTTCGCAAGCGAGCGGCGATGGCACCGCCGAAACCCAGATCGGTTTGGGAACCGCGCAGCCACTTACCGTCCAGCAGTTCACTCAGGGCGCGATTCAAACGAATTCCGGCCCTCTCGATGCCGCAATTCAGGGCCAGGGCTTCTTCATCACGCAGAGCCCCGAAGGCAACACGTACTATACGCGCGACGGCACGTTTCAGTTGGATAGCGCCGGCAATCTCCTGACGTCGACCGGCGCCCAGGTGCAGGGATGGACGGCGACGAACTCCACCGGCACAATCAATACGAGCGGGGCCATCAGCGGGATCCAGATTTCGTCGGGCGCGTTGAGCCCGCCAGTTGCGACCACCAACATGAGCGTCGATCTGAACTTAAACTCCGCTGCCACGGCCGATGCGACATCGGATTTCTCCACGCCGGTGACCGTTTACGACAGTCTGGGTAAGTCACATATCCTCACAGTATCGTTCGAGAAAACCGATACCAATACCTGGAGCTATCAGGTAAGCATCCCCGGCGCCGATGTGACGGCCGGAACGGCGGGCACGCCATATGACATTCCGAACGCCAGCGGGACGATGACGTTCGATACCACCGGCCAGTTGACGAGCCCAGCCGCGGGCAGCCCCATCGCCGTGGCCATTCCCGGGCTGAGCGACGGAGCGAGCGACATGAACATCAATTGGGACCCCTACAACAACGGGGCCGGCCGCATCACTCAATTCGGCCAGGCTTCGGCCGCATCCGCAAGCTCGCAGGACGGCGCCGCAGCGGCGGAACTGGTGAGCGTCAGCATCTCGGACGGCGGCGCGATCACGGCGCAATATTCCGACGGCGTACAGTCGACTGTTGGGCAGGTAGCGCTGGCCGCCATTTCCAATCCGAACACGCTGGTCGACGTCGGCAATAACGATTACCAGTTGAGCGCGGCCACGGCCGATCCTTCGGTTGGAACTCCCGGCACCGGCGGACGCGGTACGGTTGTGGGCGGGGCGCTTGAGGCCTCTAACGTCGATCTGGCCACGCAGTTCACCAACCTCATCACGTTTCAACGGAGCTACGAAGCAAACGCGCATGTAGTGACCACGGCCGACCAATTGAGCCAGGACACTATAAACCTGATCCACTAGACGGCCGATGAATCCACAGGATGAAATAGCCCCGTTGGGCGAGGTGCCGGTCGAAATCGAGATCGAGCTCGACCGCAGAACGATGACCGCGCGCGAAGTCCTCGATTGGGAAGAGGGCAGCGTGATCGGTACCGGCCGTTCAGCCGGCGAGAATATCGACATCTATATCGGCGGGGCGTTGTGCGGCTCCGGCGAGATCGTGGTGATCGAGAATGCGCTGGGCGTTCGCATTACGGATTTCGTGTAGTCGCGTTGCCCCCGGGCCGCGCGGTTTTCATCCGGAAGGCGGGCCAATGGAGACGTTACAACAATCCGGAGCCGTGGCGCTGGTGCTGGCGCTGTTACTGCTCACCCTCTGGTGGTTGCGGAGGCGCGGTCTAGCGGGCCTGACCGGTAGCTTACCTGTCATACGAAAGACGAACGCGCGGCGCCTGGAAAGCCTGGAGCGTCTGCCGCTGGGCCCACAGCACACCCTGCATCTGGTGCGGCTCGGCGGTGCGGCCCTGCTGATTTCCGCCTCGCCCTCCGGCTGTGCGCTGGTACATCGTACGGATTGGCGAGAAATCGAAAACACGGGGGGCGCGCTTTGAAAAAGCTCGCCTGCGTGTTTGTGGCCTGCGCTCTGCCCGCCTTTACGGCCGCCAACGAACCTTTCTCCCTTCTCGGCATATCGGCCGGAAAAGGCGGAGCGTCATTGAGCGTGCCCATGCAGATTCTGATTCTGCTCACGCTGCTCACGCTTCTTGCCCGGCGCCATCATGGCGATGACGCCGTTTCTGCGCATCACCATCGTGCTGCATTTTCTCCGGCAGGCTCTGGGAACGCAAACCACTCCGTCGAATCAGGTGCTGCTCGGTCTGGCGCTGTTCCTGACCATCGTCATCATGCAGCCCGTCGCGGCGGATATGTACCAGCCACGGTTGGGAGCCGCTCGAAGCCGGCCAAATTACGGCCAGTCAGGCGATGGACGAAGCGTCCAAGCCGCTGCGAGGCTTTCTGGTGCGCTTCGCCCGTGAAAAAGATATCAAGCTTTTCGTTGAAATTACCCACACGCACGCCCCCTCGCACGCCCGCCGATCTCGATCTTCGAATTCTCATTCCGGCTTACATCCTTTCCGAACTGAAGACCGGTTTCCAGATCGGCGCGGTGCTGTTCCTGCCGTTTCTGGTGATCGATCTGGTGGTGGCGTCGGTCACGCTTTCGGTGGGGATGGTGCAGTTGCCGCCCGCGATGATTTCAGCGCCATTCAAGATTCTGCTGTTTGTGCTGGTGGATGGCTGGACTCTGGTGGTCGGTTCGCTGATGAAGAGCTTCTACGCATGACGCCCGATTCCGTGGTGCAAATCTTGCGGCACATGCTGATGTCCGCCTTCTGGCTTGGCGCGCCGCTGCTTGCCGTGGGATTCGTGACGGGGATCGTCGTGAGCCTGGTGCAGATCGCAACCTCGATTCAAGACAACGCCTTCAGCACGGTACCGCGACTGGTGGCGTTCCTTGTGATCTCTACTGCTGTTGCTGCCGTGGATGATTGAACGGGCGATGTCATATGCGTCGTCCATCCTGGGGGATTTCGCGCGCTATGCACGATAGCCTCACGCTTTCGACGGACACGCTCTATTCGTTTCTGTTGGTGCTGGCGCGCGTGGCCTCGGCGCTTACCTTCGTTCCTTTACCGGGCATCACGGCCGTACCGCAACCAGTCCGGGCGGCTTTCGCGTTGGCTTGCACCTTCGCGCTCTACGGCGATTTGGCCCGTAGTGCGTGCTACCGATGTCACGGGCGCAACGCTTATCGTGTGGGTCGCGGCGGAAGCCGCCCTGGGAATCGCAATCGGGGTGTGCGTCGCCATCGCGCTCGAAGGGTTCACCTTCGCCGCGCAGATGCTGGGCGTACCGGCGGGCTACGGTTTCGCCTCGACGATGGATCCTAACAGCGAAGCCGATTCCACGGTACTGGTTGTGCTTGCGCAATTGGTCGCCGGGCTGCTCTTTTTCGCCCTGGGGCTTCACCGCGAGGTGCTACGGCTTTTCGCGCTCAGCATGGAGAAGATACCGGCGGGCGCTTATGTTTTCGGCAGAGTTTCCGCAGAGACGCTCATTCGCGCTTCGGCCGATCTCTTCCTGATCGGGCGTGCGGCTCGCGCTTCCCGTAACCGCGCTGCTGGTGATGGTCGATATCGCAGTGGCACTGCTGGGACGGTTGAACGCGCAACTGCAGCTCATGTCCCTGTCATTTCCGGCCAAGATGCTGGTAGCGCTGCTGATGCTGGGCTGGTTGGCCGAGGCGTTTCCGCGTATTCTCATGGAGGCAGCCTCCCACGGATGGACCGCGGCGCACCGCATGTTGGGTCTATGACGCGCCATGGCGGATCAGGGCAAGACCGAACAAGCTACCCAGCGGCGCGTGAAAAAGGCGCGCGACGAAGGTCAGTTTCCTTCCGCGCGGGAATTTGTTTCCGCGTTGCAGTTCTGTGTCTTTCTGGGGCTGCTCGGCGCCGGCGGCGCGGCATGGTTCACCGGCTTCCGGCAAACGGCGCGGTCGCTCTTTTCGTTGGCCTTCACCACGCGCGATCTGCATCCGGAAGACGTGACGCATCTCGCCTGGCAGATCTTCCTGCGGCACGTTGCGCCTCTGCTGGCGGCGGGTCTGGTGGTGGCGGCGGCGACGCTTGCGTTTCGCCTGGCAACCACGCAATTTGGCCTGAGCCTGACAAAAGCTCTCGCCCGACTTCTCCCGCCTCAGTCCGCTCGCCAAGTTGAAGCAACTGCCCAGCCAGAACCTCCCCGCGCTGGTGCAGGCCATCATCATGCTCCCCTTCTTCCTGTGGGCGGTTTATGTGGTGGCGCGCGACAAAACTCGAAGTATTTCTCGCACTTCCGTTCCAAAGCGTGGAAAGCGGCTTCGCGGTTTTGAGCACGTCGCTGATGGACGCTGTTCTGGAAAGCCGCGGGCGTTTTCATCGTGGTGGGCGCGGTGGATCTCTTCCGCCAACTGCAAGCCGCTACAACGCAGAACTGCGCATGTCGCAAGCAGGACATCAAGGACGAGATGCAAGGAGACCGAAGGCAACCCGCAGATGAAGGCCAAGGTGCGGCGCATCCAGCGCGACCGCGCGCGCAAGCAGATGATGAAGGAAGTGCCCACGGCCACGGCCGTGGTGGTGAACCCCACGCACTACGCGGTGGCCATCCGCTACCAGATGGAGAGCAAGCAGCGCCCCTATGGTTGTGGCCAAAGGCAAGAACTACCTGGCGCTGCGCATCCGCCAGAAGGCCATCGAGCACCAGGTTCCGATCATCGAAAACCCGCCTCTGGCGCAGGCGCTGTACAATCGTGCGAGTCGGGGCAGGAGATTCCGCCGCATCTCTACCGCGCGGTGGCGGAGATTCTGGCTTACATCTACAAACTTATGAACGGAAGGCACCGAGGTGATCCTATGACGCCTGCAAAAGCAATCGCAGTCCCGGCAGCGCTGGCTGCGGAAGAGCTCGTTCCGGCTATCGGGCGCAACGATCAAGGTGCTCAGCGAGTTGGCGGTTCCGCTCGCCGTGCTGGCGATCGTGGTCGCGCTGATCACGCCGCTGCCGGGTTTCCTGCTCGATCTGCTGATTGTCACCGATATTCTGATGTCGGTGACTGTGCTGATGGTCTCGCTCTACCTGGTTCGGCCGGTGGAGTTCACATCGTTTCCCACCACCTTGCTGCTGCTTACCCTCTTCCGCCTGGCGCTCAATATCTCGTCGTCGCGACTGATTCTGCTCAACGGCAACACCGGCACGTCGGCGGCCGGGGATGTCATCGGCGCCTTCGGCAGCTTCGTGGTGGGCGGCAACTACATCATCGGCGCGGTGATCTTCCTGGTGCTGATCGCGATCCAATACGTCGTGATCAATCACGGCGCGGTGCGCATCTCGGAAGTCACCGCGCGCTTCACGTTGGACGCCCTGCCTGGCAAGCAGATGTCCATCGATTCCGATCTGAATTCCGGCTTGATCGACGAAACCGAGGCCAAGCGCCGCCGCAAGCAGCTGTCCACGGAAGCGGAGTTTTACGGCGCCATGGACGGCGCCTCGCGCTTCACGCAGCGCGACGCCGTGGCGAGCATTCTGATCACCAGCATCAACATCGTGGCCGGCTTTCTGATCGGCGTTTTGCAGCACGGCATGGAGTTGAGCAAGGCCATCGAGACCTATACGGTGCTGACCATCGGCGACGGACTGGTGACGGTGATTCCGGCGCTGATGATTTCCATCTCCGGCGGCCTGATCGTCACGCGCGCCAGCTCCGATGTCACGCCTGGGCGCCGAATTCCAGCGGCAGATCTTCGGCAATGCGCAACCGCTGCTGCTGGCATCGGGCGTGTTGATGGCGCTGGCCGCGATTCCTGGACTGCCCAAAGCTTCCGTTCCTCCTCCTGGGTGGCGGCGCCGGATCTGTCGGATGGAAGATGAAGCAGCGCAGAGGCGCGGCGCCAGCGGAAGAAGCGGCGAAGTCGGGCAAACCGGACGCGGCGAAGGATAATCCCGAAGTCGCTGCTGCGGGTCGAGCCGCTGGCCATCGAAGTGGGGCTGGGCCTGATCGGCCTGGTGGAGGGCGCGCAGAATTCGCCGCTGCTGCGCCGGATCTCAGCGATCCGCAAACAGCTTGCCACGCGACCTCGGCTATCTGCTTGCCGCCGGTGCGCGTCACCGACAACCTTTCGCTGCGCAGCGCGCGAATACGCGATCTCGCTGAAGGGCGTGGAGATTTCGCGCTACGAGCTGCCGCAGGGCTGCGACCTGGCGATTCCCATGGGCGCGCCCGATCCCACGCTGCAAGGCACGCCTACCCGCGAGCCGGCGTTCGGCATGAACGCGCTGTGGATTCCCGCCGGAGCGTGCCGAGCGCGCGCGCAACGCGGGATACACGGTTGTGGACGGCGTCAGCGTTCTCGGCACGCATCTGTCGGAGCTGATCCGCCGCTACGCGCACGAGCTGTTCTCGCGCCAGGACGCCAAGAAGCTGCTCGACCGCGTCAGCTGCGGAAAATCCCAAGGTGGTGGAAGACCTGGTGCCCGAAGCTCCTGCCGCTGGCCACGGTGCAGAGGGTGCTGCAGAACCTGCTGCGCGAGCGCGTTTCCATTCGCGACGCGGTATCCATTCTGGAAGCGCTGGGCGAGGCCGCCGCCACCACGCGCAACCCGGTTCTGCTGACCGAATATGTGCGGCAGACCATACGCCGCGCGGATCGTGAAGCCATACCTGACGCGGACGGGCGAGTTGCCGGCGTGGTTTGTCGACCCGGCGATCGAACAGATCGGTGGAAGCCGCCGTGGAGCACGGCGAGCAGAACAGCCACCTGACGCTTGCGCCGCAGGCCATCCGCGACATTCTGAACCGCATTTCGGCGCGCATCGCCGTCGGCGGAAACGCCGGTCGTGGCCGTGACTTCCTCGGGCGCGCGCTATTTCCTGCGGCAGATTGTGGAGCCCTCCATGCCGAACCTGTTGTTCCTGGCGCACAACGAGATCCCATCCGGCCAGCGAGTGCAATCGCTGGGGAATTTACAGTAGGGCGCGCCGGACCGGCTGCGAAAGACCGCCGGCCCTCCTACAGCCCGCCCGCATATCCGCCGATAGATAACCGGACGGATGAAGATCAAATCGTACTTCTCAGCCACCGTGGAGAGCGCCATGGCGATGGCGCGCCAGGAACTTGGGCCGGACGCCATGCTGGTCAACAGCCGCAAGGCGCCGCCGGAATCGGGCCATCCGGGCCAATACGAAGTCGTCTTCGGCGTCGTTGAAGCCCGCCCCGCCGCGGCGGAGAATGTCTCGCCCGCGCGAGACCGGCTCTCGACCGACGTCGCCGACCTCAAGAAAGAGCTCGAAGCCATGCGGCGCGCTATGACCCGTTCCGCTTTCGCTCCGCCTGAATGGCTGAGCGCCGCGCCCGATCTCTCCGACGCTTACGCAATTCTCATCGCAAATGAAGTGGCGCCTGAACTGGCGAGGGAAATCGTGCACGGCGCCGAAGCGCGCGTCTCCAAGAACTCACGTCTAGAAACCGCCCGCGGACAGATCTATCAGCGCGCACTGATCGAAGAATTTCACTCGCGTTTCACAGCGCAGCCGGGGTTAGGCCGCGCCGATTCCACGCCGCGCATCACGGCACTGGTCGGCCCGCCGGGCGCTGGCAAGACTACGACTCTGGTCAAGCTCGCCGTCAATTACGGCTTGGCTGCCCGCCGCCCGGTGATGTTGCTTTCGATGGATACCTATCGTATCGCCGCCGCCGAGCAACTCCGTGCTTACGCAGCCATCCTTGGCGTTGGCGTCGAGGTGCTCGACACGGTCTCCGCACTGGGGCAGGCGCTCGAAGGACACAGTGGCAAGGATCTTATCCTCATCGACACTCCCGGCTTTGGCCATGGCGATATCGCCAGCGATAGCGGAGACGTAGCGCTGCTGGCGCGCTTTCTTCGGTCGCGCCCCGATATCGATACTCAACTTGCCCTCCCGGCATCCATGAAGCCCGCCGATGCCACGCGCATGGTGGACGCCTACAGCATTTTTCAGCCGCAGCGTTTGATCTTCACCCGAATGGATGAAACGAGTTCCTTCGGCCCGATTCTCAACGAGGCGTCTCGCACCGGAAAACCGGTTTCATTCTTCGCCAACGGACAGCGCATTCCAGAAGACATCGAAGAAGCGACCCCCGGCCGGATTACCGGCCTCATCCTGAACGGCAATCGAGCGCAGGCGCGCGCGGCCGCATAACCACTGGAGCCCTATGTATTCTTCGGCCCTATCCGAACCCATCGCCGAATCGGAGCGAGAGCGGCTCATTCTCGAGCATCTCCCGCAGGTACGGCTGATCGCACGCCGCATCCAGGAACGCCTGCCGGAAAACGTCACCCTGGAAGACTTGATCTCGACGGGCGTCATCGGCCTGATTGCGGCTATCGACCACTTCGATCCTGCGCACAACGTCAAGCTCAAGACCTACGCTGAATACAAGATTCGGGGCGCGATTCTGGACAGCCTGCGCGGCCTGGATTGGGCGCCGCGCCAGAAGCGCCGCCGCGCCAAGCAGATCGAGGCGGCCATAGCAGCCGCCGAACAGAAGTGGAAACGCTCCCCGACGGAAGAAGAAGTCGCGGCGCAGCTAGGTATCGGCCTGGAAGAGTATCACGAGTGGCTGGTGGAGATTCGCGGCCTCAACATCGGCAGTATTGAGTCCGCCAGCGGGGAATTGGGAAAGGACCTGCTGAACTACGTTCCCGATACCGGCGAAAATCTACCTTCGACGCTGCTCGAACGCTCCGAACTCGAACGCATCCTCACCCATGAAATCGATGGAATTCCAGAGATGGAACGCACCGTGCTTGGTCTCTATTATCGGGAGGAGCTGACGTTGCGCGAGATCGCGCAAGTGGTAAATCTGCACGAATCGCGGATCTCGCAACTGAAGACGCAGGCGATCTTGCGTTTGCGCGCCCGTCTGAGTGAGCAATGGCCGGCCGCCCGCAGCCAGGTGAGCGCATGACGTCTCGTAACCGCGAGTTGTTCGAACAATTTGCCACCAGCCTGGCGCAGGTCTTCGAATCCATGGCGGAAGAGCGCCCTAGCGTGATCTGCGAAGCGCCCGTTCAATCGCCGGAAGGCGAGGAGATCCTGTGGTGGGAACAGCCGCTGCAGTTTGCGCCGGAAATGAAGATCTGGGCCGGGGCGCCGCGTTCCGTTTGGGAGTATGCCGGGACGATCACGCTCAAAGCGGCTGGTCTTGATTCGGTCGAGGAGGCCGAAGCCCGCAACACCTGGCTCGAGATCTTGAGTCAGGCGCTTTCGACTCTGGCGCGCGCTATCGGCGGGGTGCTAGGCCGTGAGGTCGCCTGCGAAGGCGGCGTGGAACACCCGCCCGAAACCAGCATCGAGGACTGGTTCGCCCTGCGGATGACGTTTGGCGGTAGGGCGTTGGCGCAGATCTACCTGTCGTTCAGCCCGCAATTGAGCGATGCGATCGCGACGCCTCCAACCGTTCTCCCGTCGCAAGAAGCCGATGTCGAAGACGACGTCACTGTGTCGAAACCGTCAACACCGGCGCGTTCCCGCACGATGAGTCTGCTGCTCGATGTCGATTTGCCTGTCAGCATTTCGTTCGGCAAGACGCACCTTGCGATGCGCGACGTGATCAAGCTCACCACTGGTTCCATTGTCGAGCTGAATCGCGGAGTGAACGAGCCGGTCGAAGTACTGGTAAACGGGTCATTGGTGGCGCGTGGCGAGGTGGTAGTTGTGGAAGGCAACTACGGCGTGCGAATTTTAGAAATCGCCAGCAGGCAGGACCGAATAAGGACTTTGCGATGACTGAATGGATCATACTGGCCGGCCTCGTAATCGCGCTTGCTCTTTGCTCCCTCGTGGTCAGCTTTTATGCGCTTTATCGGGCGCATGGGTTGTCTCACAATTCCGTCGCGGTGGTGGAAGCCGCACGCGAAGAGTGCGCCGCCGCTGTGGAGGGCGTACGGTCGAGACTCGAATCCATGGCCGCCGAACTGCACGAATCGTCCCGCCGTCCCCTGGCCGAGCCTCTGCCCGGCGAGGCAAGATCGTGCATGAATCTCACACGACGGTCGCAGGCTCTGCGCCTGCGCCGCAAAGGGGACTCACCGCAACACATCGCCGAATCGCTTGGAATTCCGCGCCAGGAGGTGGATTTGCTGATTAAGGTTCACGAGATCGTGGTGAACAATGTCTAAGCTGGTCCAGTCAGGCGACTCATGCGGTATCCGCGCATAAGTCCACGGCAAATTTCCCAAAGCCCCATAATGTAAGGATGACCGTCGAGATCGATGGCGTCACCCTACACCTCGCCCACCCGGACGAGCTCAACATACAGTGGGTCGGACAGGATGAGCTGATGCGCCAGCTCCTCGCCGCCTGGATGGTAGTCAACGAGCAGGATTTGCCGATGAACCCACGCCTGCTCGGCAAGCCCGGCGTCGGCAAGACCACTCTTGCTTATGCCGCGGGGCGGCGCATGGGCCGCGATGTCTACATCCTGCAAGCCACACTCGACACGCGCCCGGAAGATCTACTGGTCACGCCCGTGATCGAAGGCGAGGGCAGCTTGCGCTATGTAGCTTCGCCTCTGGTGACCGCCATGCTCCGCGGCGGCATCGCGATTCTCGACGAAGGCAACCGTATGAGCGAGAAGAGTTGGGCGAGTCTCGCGCCGCTGCTCGACAATCGCCGCTATGTCGAATCGATCGTTGCCGGCATCAAAATCAAGGCGCACGCGAACTTCCGAATGGTCGCGACCATGAACGATGACGCCTCGACTTTCGAGCTTCCCGAATATATCCACTCGCGCCTGCAGCCTCAGATCTTCATCGATTTCCCCGAGCGCGACGAAGAATATCAAATTCTAAAGGAAAATCTGCCTTTTGCCGAAGAACGGATCCTGACGTATGTCACGGATTTTTTGCAACTCGCTCATGCGGCCGATGAGCGCTATACAGTTCGCGACGGCATCAACGTGGCGCGC
Organism: Bryobacterales bacterium; assembly: GCA_963763545.1. Taxonomy (GTDB): domain Bacteria; phylum Acidobacteriota; class Terriglobia; order Bryobacterales; family Bryobacteraceae; genus PALSA-243. The sequence continues at coordinate 138,656 of CAVXPE010000030.1, read as the reverse complement.
TTCGCCATCAAGTTGAAGAGCCTCGCCACCGAGCGCGCTCACGAAACGCGTTCGCTCGAACTGGCTTTGACGCAGGTGTTGGGAGAAGAGGCGCTACGCTATGTCCGCCGGGAACGCGCCTCCAACTCTTGAGGGCACGAGCCTTCAGCGCGGGCGCTTCACCTACTTCCCGGTCGTGCCCGGACGCATGGAGTTTGCGCTTGAGGTACGCCGCGCCATCCTTCGCGATCGCCCACGCGTGATCGCGCTCGAACTCCCGGCGTCGCTCGAAGCCGCGTGGATGGGCGGCATTGCGCGCCTGCCCGCGATGTCGCTCATCTTCTATCCCGCCGACGATGAGCAGGCAGAGTATGTGCTGGTCGAGCCGGCCGATCCGTTTACCGAGGCCATCCGCACGGGCGTCGAAATCGGAGCGGAACTCATCTTCGCCGACCCCGAGGCCGCCGAGCGCCCTCACGTCAAGGACGCCTATCCCGACCCGTATGCCATCCGCCACATCGGCCTTGATCGCTACGTCGAAGCCTATCGCCTCTTCCCGCAGGCCATCTCCGAGGAAATCGGACGCCACGCGGCTGGCATCGCGTGGAAACTGCAAGGCGCGGATCCGGAGGCCAACGTCTTCGTGGTGGTTTCGCTCAACCTGCTCAACGCGGTGATGGACGCAATGGAGATGCCGCAGGAAGAGCCGCCGGCGCGGCGCCGCGAAGTGGAGCTATTCAATCCGCATCCCGAATCGCTGGCCGAGATCGCCACCGAATATCCGTTCTTGCAGTGGCGTTACGAGCAGTTTCGCGAGGCGATGCCGGAAACCAACTCAATCGACCGCCGCCATGCTCAGCTCGCCGTCTTTCGCTCCGCCGAAAAGGAGTACGAAGCCAATACCGGCGAGCGCATCGAGCACTGGCAGCGCCGCATGCTCGCACGCTACGCGCGCAATCTCGCCTTCTCCAACCGCGAACTTTCCGCGACCCTTTTCGACATGACGGTCGCGGCGCGCGGCATCGCCGGCGACAACTACGCCTGGGAGGTTTGGGAGACCGCCGGGCGGTATCCGCCTCAAACCGACGAGACCGACATCACAACCGTCCGCATTTCGGGCGAAGAGATGTGGCGCGATACGCGCAAAATCCGGCTGCGCCGCCGCCTGCCCAGCACCAAGCGCCGCATGCTGCCCGTCGGCTTGAAATCGCGCAAGAAAGAGAAGATCCCTGGAGAATGGGCGAGCGAGTTAAACGGCACAAGTATTTGCTCATACCCGCCCGAGGACCTCGTCGTCGAAGACTACGGCCGCTTTCTCAAGAAGAAAGGCAAAAGCATTCTCTCCGAAGAGCGCGCCCGCGTCGAGCCCTTCACCACTTCGATTCTCGACGGCATCGACCTGCGCGAAACCATTCGCAAATGGTACGAACACCGAATCTACGTCCGGCAGTATCAGAAGATTCAAGGCGAAGTGGGTTCGGTAATCGTGATCTTCGATGAGGACCGCGACAATCGTTATCCTTATATGACGACTTGGCTTGGCGAAGGCCAGAACGAATCGGACATGGCGTTCTATTCAACGTTCCCCTTCGATCGCATGGTCGGCCCAGGCATCGGACGCGCCGAGTACGGCGGCTTCCTGATGAGCCTGCCGCCGCGCCGCATGTACGACGTATGGCAGGACATCGATTACGAATACGCCGAATCGAAATCGGAACGGCTGCTGCTGGCCGGTATCGATTATTCGATTCACCGCTACGTCGTCTATGTTGCCGCCAAGCCGCCGCGCTCCATCTTCAAGACCATTGCCTCGCGTAGCGGGCGGACGATCATCTATATTCCCATCGGGCAGCTTTCGCCGATCTCGGTGAAGAAGATTCGCGTGGTGCATGTGCTCGATGGGTACGATAAGCGCGAGATCGCCAAAGATTACCTGTGGTAACTTGCCTTCTGAGGCGCGGCTTTCAAGGGGGAGTGCGCTATGGGCAATCTGCGCTGGCTTGATGTGACGGTGATCGCGGCGTACCTGGCCACGCTAGCCGGGATCGGCCTGCGCTTTTCGCGCCGCCAAACCTCGACCGAGCGCTACTTCGTCGCGCGGCGTTCGATTCCCGGCTGGGCTACAGGCCTCTCGCTGCTCGCCACGCTGATCAGCAGCGTCACCTTTATCGGCTACCCCGGATCGGCCTTCGCGGGCGATTGGTCTAACCTTGTCCCCGGTCTCACCGTAATCGTCATCATGCCGGTGACGGCGGCAGTGATCATCCCGTTCTTCCGCCATCACGTACGCGTTAGTGCATACGAATATTTCGGGAAGCGCTTCGGATATCCGGCGCGCGTTTATGGATCGCTCGCGTACGCGGCAACGCATCTTTCCAAGATGGGCTTCGTTTTCTATTTGCTCGCGCTGACCGTCAGCGGCATGAGCGGATGGAGCACGGACCGCGTGATCCTCGCCGTCGGCGCGATCACGGTCTGCTATACGCTGGTGGGCGGAATCGAGGCTGTGATTTGGGCTGACGTCTTGCAGGGATTCGTGCTGTGGGCGGGGCTGCTGGTTACGTTGGGCTATCTCCTGCTTCTACCGGCGGCGGGCCCGGGCGCGATGCTACATGCGGCGTGGTCGAGTGGGAAGATCGCGCTCGGCAGTCCGGCGCTCGATTTTTCCAAGCCGACGTTTATCGTGCTCGCGGTCTACGGGCTCTTCTACTATTTCCAGCGCTACGCCGCCGATCAGACCGTTGTGCAGCGGTATCTCGCCGCGCGCAGCGACCGAGATGCGGTACGCGGCGTCGTAATCGGGTCGTTGCTTTGTATCCCCGTCTGGACGCTCTTCATGCTGGCGGGCACTCTGTGTTGGGTCTACTTCCGTGCGGCCGGTGAACGCCTACCAGCCTATGCAGCGAAGGCCGACCAGGCTTTCCCATATTTCATCTCGACGCACATTCCGCCCGGGCTCGCCGGCCTTTTCGTCGCCGCGCTTTTTGGCGCTGCGATGGCGAATCTATCGTCGGACCTGAACGCGCTCTCGGCCGTAGGGGTCGAAGATTATTACCGGGCGATATGTCCCCGGTCTACGGATCGCCAGCGTCTTCTTTGCGCGAAGTTCCTGGTTGCTGCGTTCGGCGCGTTGTGCGTAGTCGTCGCGACCGCGCTGGCGCATACCAACGGTACGGCGCTCTCGATGTGGTACACAGTATCGGCGATCGCGGCAGGTGGATTGGTGGGTCTGTTTTTGCTCGCGTTTCTAGTCCCGCGAGCTGGGGCTGAGGCATCATACATCGGGATAGCAGCCAGCCTCGCCTTCACCGCTTATGCCACGCTCACTATCGATGGCGGCAAGCTATGGAACCTGGGCCGGTTCAACTTTCCGCTACATAACTATATGATCGGGGTGATCGGGCATGTCGTTCTGGTTACGGCCGGCTGCGCAGCGAGCTTGTTCCTGCCCAATCGGGATCAACAAAGCCGCCAACTCACTTGGCGGGCGAGCCGCCGGAAGGCGGAATGCAAAATTGCCACAACATAAAGAAATCAGGGTCGTTAACTCCCGGCAAATGCGTTATAGGCTAAAATCAACAAGGTACTTTTCAAGACGGGCAGGATTGCCCAGAAATGACGCTTGCATGACCGCGCCCTTTTCGGTATAGTAAAAAGGTTTCGCGAGTACAGCTTTCTGCTCCTGTGCTACCGCTTGCCAGAACGAATGGTAAGTCCGGCCGGGGGTGAGGCCCCGAGGTTCCTGAGGAATGCTCCGAATGGAATATGGGCCTGTCCGAAGCGTTTTTACCCTCGCAGTTGTGATTTAGGGCACATATTTTTGTAATTCTGCCCTGGACTCTCGTTAATTTTTTCGGTTTCGCACCGCGAAGAGGAAGATCGTGCCGACGTTTAATCAACTTGTGCGTAAAGGGCGCAAGCCGCCAGCTTGGAAAACATCCAGCCCGGCGCTGAATAGCTGCCCGCAGAAGCGCGGAGTGTGTACGCGCGTTTACACTTCCACTCCCAAGAAGCCGAATTCGGCGTTGCGGAAAGTGGCGCGTGTCCGCCTCACCAACGGAATCGAAGTCACCACGTATATCCCTGGTGTTGGCCATAACCTGCAGGAGCACTCGATCGTGCTGATCCGCGGCGGTCGCGTCAAGGATCTTCCGGGCGTGCGTTACCACGTTATCCGCGGCGCGCTGGATACGGCGGGCGTCGCCAATCGCAAGCAGGGCCGGTCGAAGTACGGGGCCAAACGCCCCAAGGCTAAGTAGGAAGAAGCCAAGGGAGCGAATCGTAGGAATCTATGCCACGCAGACGCAGAGCAGTTGTTCGTGAGATCCTGCCGGATCCGATTTATAACTCGACCCTGGTGGAGAAGTTCGTCAACTCCATGATGTGGGACGGCAAGAAGAACACCGCCCAGGGCATCTTCTACGATGCCATGGACAAGTTGAAGGACCGCACCGGCGATGATCCGCTGAAGGCCTTCAAGAAGGCCGTGGAGAACGCCAAGCCGCTGCTCGAAGTAAAGACGCGGCGCGTCGGCGGCGCAAACTATCAGGTGCCGATCGAAGTGCCGCAGAACCGGCGCACGTCGCTCGCCATGCGCTGGATCATCATCAACGCACGCGGCAGGGCGGAAAAGGGAATGGCCGACAAATTGGCCAACGAATTGAACGACGCCTCGAATCTGCGTGGCGGAGCGATTAAGAAAAGGGACGATGTACACCGCATGGCGGAAGCCAACAAGGCTTTTGCGCATTACCGGTGGTAGGTAGCAGGTAACGGAAGTCTTTTTTATGCCAAGAACTACACCGCTCGAAAGGATGAGAAACATCGGCATCGCCGCCCATATCGATGCCGGTAAGACCACCACGACTGAGCGGATTCTGTATTACACGGGCCGTTCGCACAAGATCGGCGAAGTCCATGAGGGCACAGCCACCATGGATTGGATGGCGCAGGAGCAGGAGCGCGGCATTACCATCACTTCCGCCGCGACCACTTGCGAATGGCGCGATATGCAGATCAACATCATCGACACGCCCGGCCACGTGGATTTCACGGCCGAGGTGGAGCGCTCACTGCGCGTGCTCGATGGCGCGGTCGCGGTGTTCGATGCCGTGGCCGGCGTGCAGCCGCAATCGGAAACCGTGTGGCGGCAGGCGGACAAGTATCGTGTTCCGCGTATTTGTTTCATTAACAAGATGGATCGCGTCGGCGCCGATTTCTACCGCTCCGTCGACACCATCGTTGAGCGCCTGAAGGCGCGCCCTGTGCCGATTCAGATCCCAGTCGGCGCCGAGGATCAGTTCAAGGGTATTGTCGATCTGGTGAAGATGAAGGCCATACTTTGGCGCGACGAAACTCTCGGCGCCGAGTACGACGTGGTCGATATTCCCGCGGATTTGCTCGATAAGGCGAAGTCTTACCGCGAGCAGATGATCGAGGCGGTTTCGGAATTCGACGATACGCTGTTCGAAAAATTCATCAACGGCGAAACGCTCTCGGAAGAAGAGATTCGCGCCGGCCTGCGTAAGGCTACCATCGCGCTCAAGATCTTCCCGGTCATTTGCGGTACGGCGTTCAAGAACAAAGGCGTGCAGACGATGCTCGACGCAGTGGTCGATTATCTGCCTTCGCCGCTCGATATCCCACCGGTGGTAGGCGCGGACGTCTATAACCCTGAACTCAAGATTATTCGTAAGTCGTCCGATAGCGAGCCGTTTGCGGCTCTGGTGTTCAAGATCATGACCGACCCGTATTCGGGTCAACTGGCGTTCTTCCGTGTGTATTCGGGCAAGCTGAACGCCGGCGAATCGGTCTTCAATGTGGCGAAGGGGCGCAAGGAGCGCGTCGGCCGCCTGATGCGCATGCACGCCAACAAGCGCGAGGATATCCAGGAGATTCTGGCGGGCGATATCTGCGCCGCCGTGGGCCTGAGAACGATCTCGACGGGCGATACGATTTGCGACGAAGATTCCCCGGTCACCCTAGAGCGTATCGACTTTCCGACGCCGGTCATCCAGCTTGCGGTCGAGCCAAAGACCAAGGCCGACCAGGAAAAGATGGGCATGGCGATCGCCAAGCTTGCGCAGGAAGATCCTACGTTCCGCGTGAATACGGACCCGGAAACCGGTCAGACCATTCTTTCCGGCATGGGCGAATTGCATCTCGAAATCATTGTCGACCGCATGATGCGCGAATTCGGCGTGGCGGCGAATGTCGGCAAGCCCCAGGTAGCGTATCGCGAGACGATTCGCCAGATGGCGGAAAACGATTACACGCACAAGAAGCAGACGGGCGGCAGCGGCCAATACGCGCGCACCAAGCTGCGCGTCGAGCCGAACCCCGGCAAGGGCTTCGAATTCGAAAACGAAATCCGCGGCGGCAACATTCCGAAGGAATTCATTCCAGCAGTGGAAAAGGGCGTTGTGGAAGCGCTCGAAGGCGGCATACTCGCCGGCTACCCGATGGTCGACGTCAAAGTCTCGGTATTCGACGGCGCGTATCACGAAGTCGATTCGTCGGAAATGGCGTTCAAGATTTGCAGCTCGATCTGCGTGAAGGAAGCGTGCCGCAAGGCCAAAACGGTTCTGCTCGAGCCGGTGATGGCGGTCGAAGTGGTGGTGCCCGAAGAGTACATGGGACCGGTCAACGGCGACCTGATCTCGCGGCGCGGCCAGCTTGAAGGCACGGAGATTCAAGGCACTACGCAGGTCATCAAGGCTAGCGTGCCGCTCAGCGAAATGTTCGGCTATGTGAACGAGCTTCGCTCGCGCACGCAGGGCCGCGGCAGCTATACCATGCACTTCTCACGCTATGAGGAAGTGCCCAAGACGGTCGCCGAAGAGATCGTGAGTAAGGTCCAGGGAAAAGTTACGAAGTAAGAGCATTCTTAAGGAGATTTCCAGCCATGGCAAAGGAAAAATTCGACCGCAGCAAGCCGCACGTAAACATCGGGACGATCGGGCACATCGATCACGGCAAGACCACCCTGACGGCGGCGATCACGAAGGTGCTGGCGAAGCACAATCCGAAGAACAAGTTCCGCAGCTTCGATTCGATCGATAACGCGCCGGAAGAAAAGGCCCGCGGCATCACGATCGCGGTGGCCCACGTGGAGTACGAAACCGCCAAGCGGCACTACGCCCACGTGGATTGCCCCGGCCACGCCGATTACATCAAGAACATGATCACCGGCGCGGCGCAGATGGATGGCGCCATCCTGGTGGTGGCCGCCACCGACGGCCCCATGCCCCAGACTCGCGAGCACATTCTGCTGGCGCGCCAGGTGGGCGTGCCGTACATCGTGGTGGCCATGAACAAAGTCGACATGGTGGACGATGCGGAGCTGCTCGATCTGGTCGAGCTGGAAGTGCGCGAACTGCTCTCGAAAGCTACCAATTCCCGGGCGACGATCTGCCGGTGGTGCGGGTTTCGGCGCTGGGCGCGCTGAACGGCGAGCCGCAGTGGGAAAAGACGGTCGACGAGCTGATGGACGCGGTCGACACCTACATTCCGATGCCGGAGCGCGTGATCGACAAGCCGTTCATCATGCCGATCGAAGACATCTTCTCGATTCAGGGACGCGGCACGGTGGTGACGGGCCGCATCGAGCGCGGCATCTGCAAGGTCGGCGAGGAAATGGAGATCGTCGGCTTCCGCGACACGCGCAAGACGGTGGTGACGGGCGTGGAAATGTTCAAGAAGCTGCTGGACGAAGGGCATGGCCGGCGACAACGTGGGTCTGCTGCTGCGCGGCGTGGAAAAGGACGAAGTGGAGCGCGGGCAGGTGATCGCGAAGCCGGGATCGATTACGCCGCACACCAAGTTCAAGGGCGAAGTGTACGTATTGAGCAAGGAAGAAGGCGGGCGTCACACGCCGTTCTTCAAGGGATACCGGCCGCAGTTCTACTTCCGCACGACGGACGTGACGGGAGTGGCGCAATTGCCGGAAGGCACGGAGATGGTGATGCCGGGCGACAACGTGCAGTCTGACGGTGGAGCTGATCACGCCGGTGGCCATGGACAAAGGGTTGCGCTTCGCGATTCGCGAAGGCGGCCGCACGGTGGGCGCCGGCACCGTGTCCGAGATTGTGAAGTAGGCGACGCATGGCGCTAAGAGAACGCATTCGCATCCGGTTGAAGGCGTACGATCACCGGGTGCTCGATCAATCGACGACGGAAATCGTGGACACGGCGAAGCGGACCGGCGCGACGGTGGCCGGTCCGATTCCGCTGCCCACGTCGCGCAGCATCACGACGGTTTTGCGCTCGCCGCACGTCGATAAGAAGTCGCGCGAGCAGTTTGAAATCCGGACGCACAAACGGCTGCTCGATATCTTGGAGCCGACCCAGCAGACGGTGGACGCGCTGATGAAGCTCGATCTGCCGGCGGGTGTGGATGTTGAGATTAAGGCGTTTGGAAAGTGAGCGTATCTCAGCTGCAGCAGACGCGGAGAAGCAGAGATGACGCGAGGCTAGAGGTGAATTTTGATGGATCGCTCTGCGTTGTCTACGGGTACTCCGCGTAGCTGATGCTGACCGCTGAAAGCTGAGAGCTTTGAATATGAGCCCAGGAATCCTTGGCAAAAAAATTGGAATGACGCAGATGTTCCGGCCGGACGGCCAAGCCGTCCCGGTGACGCTGCTGAAGGCGGGTCCGTGCATGGTGGTGCAGCGCAAGACGCCCACCACGGATGGCTACGACGCGGTGCAGCTCGGGTTGCTGGAGTTCGTCAAGCCGCAGCGCATCAACAAGCCGGCCACCGGCCATCTGAAGAAGGCGGGCGTCGAAGGCGCGAAATTCATGCGCGAGTTCCCGCTTCAGCCGGGCGATGACGATCTCAAGACCGGCGACAAGGTGCTGGTCGATCAGTTCAAGCCCAAAGACAAAGTGGACGTGATCGGCATCAGCAAGGGCCGCGGATTCGCGGGCGTCGTGAAGCGCCATCACTTCCGCGGCGGCGAAGGCTCGCACGGCTCCATGTTCCACCGCGCTCCCGGTTCCATCGGCGCATCCAGCTTTCCCTCGCGCGTGGTTCCCGGTATGCGGATGGGCGGCCACATGGGCAACGGCCGCGTGACGGTGCGCAATCTGGAAGTGGTCGAGGTGGATACTCGAGGACAACGTGCTGGTGGTGAAGGGCGCGGTTCCGGGACCGAACGGCGGCATACGTGCTGGTGCGGAGGGCCAAGAGGTAACGCCATGCCCACAGTCGATGTAGTGGATTTGAACAATCAGAAAGTCGGCTAGCTCGAACTGGCCGATGAAGTCTTCGGCGCCGAAGTCAATGAAGCGCTGCTTTACGAAGCGGTGCGGCAGTTCCAGGCGGGCGAGCGCGCCGGTACGCACAAGACCAAGGTGCGCCGCGAAGTGGCCGGCTCCGGCAAGAAGCTGTGGAAGCAGAAGGGCACGGGCCGCGCGCGCGTGGGTTCGGTTCGATCGCCGATGTGGCGCCACGGCGGCACGGTGCACGGGCCGGTGCCGCGCGATTACAGCTACAAGCTGCCGCGCAAGATGCAGCTGGGCGCGTTGCGCTCGGCGCTTTCCGCCAAGGTTGCGCGACGGCGAATTGAAAGTGGTGCAGGCCTTCAATTTCGCCGACCACAAGACCAAGAACGCCATGGGCACGCTGGCCAAGCTTGAAGGCGGACGCACGGTGCTGGTGGTCGATAACGGCGAAAACCGCAATCTTGCTCTTGGCGTTGCGCAACCTCAAGGGCGTGACGCTGCTGCCCACCAACGACGTCAATGCGTTACCATCTGCTGGGCCACAAGAGCGTGCTGCTCAGCGAAGCGGCGGCGCGGAAATTCTCGGAGGCGCTCGCAAAATGACCATTTATGACGTTCTGCGTGCGCCCGCTGGTCACCGAAAAGGGCGTAAACAAGAAAGAAAACGAGCGGACGCTGTGTTTCGAAGTGGACGCCCGAGGCCAATAAGACCCAGGTCAAGGCCGCCGTCGAGAAGCTTTTCAAAGTGAAGGTGCAGGAAGTCCGCACGGCGACGTTTGAAGGCAAACTGCGCCGCCGCGGACGTTCGCGGGCTATCGCTCCGATTGGAAGAAGGCCTACGTGAAGCTGAAGGCGGGCGAGAAAGTGCCGGAGTTCGCGGAGATCTAGACTGATGCCGATTAAGACTTACAGACCCGTAACCCCCACGCGGCGCTTTCAGACCGTCGTCACGCGCGACGAGATCACCAAGCAGACGCCGGAAAAGTCGCTGGTGGAAAAGAAGCAGCGCACCGGCGGACGCAACAGCACCGGCCGCGTCACATCGCGCTTCATCGGCGGCGGCCACAAGCAGGCGTACCGCGTGATCGATTTCAAGCGCGACAAGTCCGGCATTCCGGCGACGGTGGCGGCGGTCGAGTACGATCCCAACCGTTCGGCGCGCATCGCGCTGCTGAACTACGCGGATGGCGAGAAGCGCTACATCATCCATCCGAATGGTCTGAATGTCGGGCAGAAAGTCATGTCCGGCCCAGATGCCGACATCCTGCTTGGCAATGCCCTGCCGCTGAAGAACATGCCCGCCGGCACCATCGTCCATAACATCGAGTTGCGCCCGGTAAGGGCGCGCAGATGGCGCGTTCGGCCGGTTCGCAGGCGCAGTTGGTTTCGCAGGAAGGCGGCATTGCGCTGCTGAAGCTGCCCTCGGGCGAAATTCGCCGGGTGCAGGTGGAATGCATGGCCACCATCGGCGCAGGTGGGCAACTCCGATCACGAAAACGTATCGCTGGGCAAGGCCGGACGCACGCGCTGGCTGGGCAAGACGCCGCACAACCGCGGCGTGACCATGAATCCGGTGGACCACCCGCACGGCGGCGGCGAAGGCAAGACTTCGGGCGGACGCCATCCGGTGACCCCGTGGGGCCAGCCGACGCGCGGATACAAGACGCGCAACAACAAGCGCACGGACAAGTGGATCGTGACGCAGCAAGAGCAAGAAGAGGTAATCCAATGGGCAGATCCGTAAAAAAGGGACCGTTTACCGACACGCATCTGGAAGCCAAGATGGCGGTGCTCGACGGCCGCCAACGAAAAAAAAGTGGTGCGCACGTGGTCGCGCCGCTCCACCATTCTTCCGGAATTCGTCGGTCATACCGTAGCGGTTCACAACGGCAAGAAATTCATTCCGGTCTACGTCACCGAGAACATGGTGGGGCACAAGCTGGGCGAGTTTTCGCCGACCCGCACATTCAAAGGCCATTCGGTGAAGGCGGCTACGGAAAAGTCGGCCAAGCCGGCATAAGAGGAGTTAGCATGCAAGCCAAAGCGGAAGCACGATATATCCGGATTTCGGCGCAGAAGGCGCGGCTGGTGGTGGATTTGATCCGCGGCAAGCAGGCCGGCGCCGCCATCAATACGCTGCGCGCCAGCCAACAAGCGCATCGCGCCCACGGTGGAGAAGGTTCTGCAATCGGCCATCGCCAACGCGCAGAATCTCAACGAAGATGTGGATGTGGACGAGCTGGTAGTGAGCGAAGCCTACGTCAACGAAGGGCCGCGCATGAAGCGGGTCCGCCCGGCGCCGATGGGCCGCGCCTACCGCTATCAGCGGCGCTTGTCGCATATCGTCGTCAAAGTGGCGGATAAAGAGAGCATAGATGGGACAAAAAGTTCATCCGTACGGATTCCGGCTGGGCTTCAACAAGCCGTGGCGCTCGCGCTGGTTCGCCAAGCAGGGCTATGCCAAGCTGCTGCAGGAAGATCTGGAACTGAAGGAAGCGCTGCGCGACCGGCTGAAATCGGCGGGCGTCAGCTCGATTGAAGTCGATCGGCCGGGCAACAAGCTGCGCGTCACCATCCGCACCTCGCGGCCCGGCATCATCATCGGCCGCAAGGGCGCCGAGATCGAAAAGCTCAAGCAGGACATGGCGAAGAAGACCAAGCGCGAAGTCTTCATCGACATTCAGGAAGTGCACAAGCCCGAACTCGACGCGCAGCTGGTGTCGGAATCGATCGCGCTGCAGCTCGAAAAGCGCGTGGCTTTCCGCCGCGCCATGCGCAAGGCGGTCGATTCGGCGCTGCGCTTCGGCTGCAAGGGAATCAAGGTGCGCGTTTCGGGCCGCTTGAACGGCGCGGAAATCGCGCGCTGCGAATGGTATCTGCAGGGACAGCTTCCGCTGCACACGCTGCGCGCCGATATCGATTACGGCTTCGCGGAAGCGCACACCACCTACGGCGTGATCGGCGTCAAGGCTTGGTTGTATAAGGGCGAGATTCTGGATCTCACCAAGCGCCGCGGTCTTCTGCCCGAGCCCGAACCGCGGCGCGACCGCCGCGATCGGCGCGACCGTGATCGCGACCGCGACCGGGTGGCCGCGGCGGCCGTGATGGCCGCGACCGCGATCGTCAGGCTCCGCCGCCCATGGCCGCGGCTCCCGATGCTTCGGGTCCGGCAGTGCAGACCGCGCCAGCCGATCTGCCGCGTCCCGCGGTGCGCCCGGTGGCCCCGATTCTGCCGCCGTTGATGTCGCCGCAGCAGGCGCCTTCCTGGAAGCAGGAAGCGAAGGCAGAGCATAAGCCCGAACCCAAAGTGGAATCGGCGCCGGTAGTGGAAACGCCGAAGGCCGAAGCGCCACCGGCGGCGCCTCCGCGCCCGAAAGCAAAGCGCCGGACGCCGGCGCGCCGGAAACGCCAGAAAAGCAATAAGGATTAACCGCCATGATGATGCCAAAGAAGGTCAAATACAGGAAGCAGCAGCGCGGGCGCATGGCCGGCAAGGCGTGGCGCGGCTCGTCGATCTCCTTCGGCGATTTCGGCCTCAAAGCGCTTGAGTGCGCCTGGATCACCGACCGGCAGATCGAAGCCGCGCGCGTGGCGATGACGCGCTCCATCAAGCGCGGCGGCAAGGTGTGGATCCGCCTGTTCCCCGATAAGCCGATCACCAAGAAGCCCGCCGAAACCCGTATGGGTAAAGGCAAAGGCGCGCCCGAGCAATGGGTAGCGGTGATTCGTCCGGGCAAGATTCTGTTCGAAATGGAAGGCGTGGATCAGGCCACGGCGGCTGCGGCGATGCGTCTGGCGGCGCACAAGCTGCCCATCAGGACCAAGTTCGTCAGCCGCGAGGATGGGGAGTAAGCATATGAAGGTCTCAAAAGCTCGCGATCTGGACGACAAGGAGATTAAGCACCAGTTGACTGAAATGGAAGACCAGTTCTTCCGTCTTAAGTTTCAGATGTCCATGGGGCAGATGGAAGGGTTGAAGAAGCTCCGCACCATGCGGAAGGATCGCGCGCGCGCATCTTGACCATGCTGCGCGAGCGGGAGCTGGCGGGAGCGAAGAAATAACATGGCGGAAGCAACAAGTCAAACCGAGTTTCAAGAACGAGAAGGTCGGCGAAGTGGTTTCGACCAAGATGACCAAGACCATCGTGGTGGAAGTGAGCCGCCGCGTGCCGCACCCGCTGTACAAGCGCATCATCGGCAAGCGCAAGAAGTTCTACGCGCACGACGAAGAAGGCAAGGCCAAGATGGGCGACGTGGTGCGCATCGTGGAGTGCCGCCCGCTGAGCAAGCTGAAGCGGTGGCAGCTGGCGGATATCGTCCGCCGGGCGGCGCAGGTGGGCGCGCAGCCGGCGGAGCTGGACGTCAAGGTTTAGCGGTCAGGATAGGCTCGCGGGCCTGTCTGCTCGCGCTGGTCTCGAAGGCCGCGGCATTAGGAGCTAATTTATGATTGGAATGCGAACAATTCTCGAGGTGGCCGATAACTGCGGCGCGCGCAGGCTTTCCTGCATCCTGCCGCGCGGCGGCGACCTCGGCTTGCGCGCCGGTCTGGGCGATGTGGTCACCGCCGGCCGTGAAAGAAGCCGCGCCCGATTCGGCCATCAAGAAGGGCAAAGTGGTGCGCTGCGTGATCGTCCGCATGCGCAAGGAGACGCGGCGCAAGGATGGCACCTACATCCGTTTCGATTCCAACGCCGCCGTGTTGATCAACGATGTGGGCGAGCCGGTAGGCACGCGCGTGTTCGGACCGGTGGCCAGGGAACTGCGCGACAAGAAGTTCATGAAGATCGTTTCGCTGGCCCCCGAGGTAATCTAATGGCAATTGCAAAGAAGAAGGCCGGCTCCGCCGGTGCGGATCGATCTGAAGAAGGAAGACACCGTCAAGGTGATCACCGGCCGCGACAAGGGCAAGACCGGCCGCGTGCTGCGGGTGAACCGCGAGACCGGGCGCATGCTGGTGGAGCACGTCGATGATGATCAAGCGCCACACGCGGCCCAATCCCGCAAAGCAGATCAAGGGCGGCATCGCCGAGCGCGAAAGCGCCATCGCGGTTTCCAACGTGATGATCGTGTGCCCGGGCTGCAACAAGGCGGTGCGCATGAAGCACCATGTCGACCACGTGGCGGGCGGCAAAATCGCGGCGCACGCGAGTGTGCCGCAAGTGCGGGCAGACGCTCGACAAGAAGTAAGAGGATAGTCGACAGATGGCAGGCGACGTTTGAGAGAGCATTATAGAAAGAAAGGTGGTCCCGGCGCTGACCAAGGAGTTCGGCTATAAGAACGTCATGGCCGTGCCCAAGATCGACAAGATCTCGATCAATATCGGTCTGGGCGAAGCCACGCAGAACGCCAAGTTGATGGATGGCGCGGTGAACGAACTGACGCAGATCGCCGGACAGAAGCCGGTGATCACCAAGGCCACCAAATCCATCGCCCAGTTCAAGCTGCGCGAAGGCCAGGCCATCGGCTGCATGGTGACGCTGCGCGGCGACCGCATGTACGAATTTTTCGACCGCCTGGTGAATGTGGCCCTGCCGCGCGTGCGCGACTTCCGCGGCGTTTCGACCAAGAGCTTCGACGGCCGCGGCAACTATACGCTGGGCGTGAAGGACCAGTTGATTTTCCCGGAGATCGATTACGCCAAGGTGGAAAAGACCAAGGGAATGAACATCTCCATTACCACCACGGCGCGCACCGACGCCGAAGGGCGTGGCGCTGCTGCAGCCAGATGGGAATGCCGTTCCGGCAGTAGGCGTCAGGCAAGAAGAACAGAAGAATATGGCACTACCGCAAAAATCGCGAAAGATATCAAGCTGGAAAGATCGCCGCCGGGCCAAAACGCCCAAGCTGCAATGCCGGCACCGCAACCGCTGCTGGCGCTGCGGACGTCCGCGCGCCTTTCTGCGCAAGTTCGGCATTTGCCGCCTGTGCTTCCGCCAACTCGCGCTGAACGGCGAGATTCCAGGCGTGACGAAGGCGAGCTGGTAGGAGAGAGCAGGGGGGAAGGGTGGGTGAGGAGGAGAACTTATGACGAGCGATCCCATTGCCGACATGCTGACTCGCGTGCGCAACGCGATCCAGGCCCGCCACCCGAAGGTGGACGTGCCGGCCTCGAAGCTGAAAGCGGAAATCGCGCGCATCCTCAAGGAAGAGGGCTATATCGCCAACTTCAAGGTGGCCGAAGAAGGCGTGAAGAAGACCATCAAGATCTATCTGAAGTACGGCACCGGCAACTCGCCGGTGATCTCCGCCATCGAGCGCGTCTCGCGGCCCGGGTGCCGCGTGTATGTCGGCCAGACGGATATCCCGCGCGTGCTGGGCGGCATGGGGATCAACATCCTGACCACCGCCCGCGGCGTCATGACCGGCCGCGACGCGCACAAGGAGAAGGTCGGCGGCGAAATTCTCTGCCGGGTCTGGTAAGAGGTTTGAGCTATGTCGAGAATTGGTAAAAAGCCGATCCCGCTGCCGAGCGGCGTCAAATGCAGATCGGCGAGCAACTGCAAGTCACGGGACCCAAGGGCAAGCTCACGGTGCCGATTCCCGCAGGTATCAAGATCGTAGCAGACGGACGGCAGGCTCGAACTCAAGCGCGACTCCGACGATCACGCGGCGCTGCACGGGCTGACGCGCGCGCTGGCCGCCAACGCGGTGCAGGGCGTTTCGACCGGATTCACCCGGGAGCTGGATATCGTCGGCATCGGCTACCGCGCCGACGTCAAGGGCAAGGTCGCCACCTTCACGCTGGGCTATTCGCACCCCATCGAGGTCCTGCTGCCCGACGGCGTGGATCTCAAGATCGATAAGCAGACGCACCTGGTGCTGAGCGGGCTACGACCGGCAGTTGCTGGGCCAGGTGGCGGCCAATATCCGCGCGCTGCGCAAGCCGGATCCGTACAAGAACAAGGGCGTCCGTTATACCGGCGAAGTGCTGCGCAAGAAGGTCGGCAAGACCGGGGCGGGTGCGTAAATGATTCGTAAGATCGAAAAGAAGGAAATCCGCAATCGCATCCACCAGCGCATCCGGCGCAAGCTGCGCGGCACCGCCGAGCGTCCGCGCCTGGCGGTGTTCCGCAGCGTGGCGCACATCTACGCGCAGGTCATCGACGATGCCGAGGGCACGACGCTGGTTTCGGCCTCGTCCGTGGACAAGGGCGGCGCAAGGACCAAGACGGCGGCAACGTGGCGGCGGCCAAGGCGATCGGCAAGCTGGTGGCCGAGCGCGCCAAGGAGAAGGGCATCAAGCAGGTGGTGTTCGACCGCGGCGGATATCAATATCACGGCCGCATCAAGGCGCTGGCCGATGCCGCGCGGGAAGCGGGACTGGAGTTTTAATGGCAACGCATAGTCAAACGGATCGATCCGGGCAACCTCAATCTGAAAGAACAGGTAGTGGCCATCAACCGCGTCACCAAAGTGGTCAAGGGCGGCAAGAACATGAGCTTTTCGGCGCTGGTGGTGATCGGCGATCCTTCGGCGAAAGTGGTCGGCTACGGCGTCGGCAAGGCCAAGGAAGTGCCGTCGGCCATCCGCAAGGGAATCGAGGCGGCCAAGAAGACGCTGCGCAAGGTCAACGTGCTCGAGACCACCATTGCGCACCAGGTGCTGGGCAAATATGCCAGCTCGCAGGTGCTGCTGAAGCCGGCCCCGCCGGAACCGGCGTGATTGCCGGCGGCGCGGTGCGCGCGGTGATCACGGCCTGCGGCATTCCCAACGTGCTGACCAAATCGATCGGCCGGCGCAATCCGCACAACGTGGTGAAGGCGACCATCGTGGCGCTGGAATCGCTGCGCGACCGAAACGCCAGGTGGCCGAGATGCGCGGCCTGGCGGTGGAGAAACTCTAATGGAAGGCACCATCAAGATCAAACTGGTGCGCAGCCCCATCTGCACCCCGGAGAAACACAAGCGAGTGGTGAAGGGGCTGGGCCTGCGCAAGGTGAATCAGATCGTGGAGCGGCCCGACACGCCGGAATTCCGCGGCATGGTGAAGAAGGTTCCGCATCTGTTGGAAGTAGTGGAATAGCGATCAGGCGTCAGCGCTCAGCGTTCAGATAAACCTGCTGAGGCTGGCCGCTGAAAGCTGATTGCTGAAAGCCACTTTATGAATCTTAGCAACTTGAAACCACCCGCCGGCCAAACAGAAGCCACGCAAGCGCATCGGGCGCGGCATGGGCTCGGGACACGGGCAAAACCTCCACGCGCGGCGCCAAGGGCCAGCGCGCCATCACCGGCTTCAGCCAGAAGCGCGGTTTCGAGGGCGGCCAGATGCCGCTGCACCGCCGCCTGCCCAAGCGCGGATTCACCAATATTTTCAAGAAGCAATTCGCCATCGTCAACCTGAGTACAGCTGGAAAAACTCGAGGGCGACACCTTCAACGCCGATCGCCTGATGGAACTGGGCGTGATCAAGAAGCTCGAGCGAAGGACTCAAGGTTCTGGGCACGGGCCAGTTGACGCGCAAGATCACGGTGGAGGCCCACCAGTTTTCGAAGTCGGCGCTGGAAAAGATCCAGAAGGCCGGCGGCACGGCGCAGGTGATCGGCGCAGCCGCTCAAGAGTAAGCGCCGGAAGACGAAGGGACACCATGGTCAGAAGTTTTTCGAAGCCTTCGCGAACATCTTTCGCGTCCCCGATCTGCGCAAGCGGCTCATGTTCACGCTGGGCCTGCTGGCGGTGTACCGGCTGGGCAGCCACGTCCCCACGCCCGGCATCAACACCCAGCGGTGGGAGGAGTTCTTCAGCTCCGCGCAGGGCTCGATCTTCGGCTTCTTCGACCTGTTCGCCGGCGGCAACATCCGCCGCCTCACCATCTTCGCCCTGGGCATCATGCCGTACATCACGGCGTCGATCATCCTGCAGTTGCTGACGGTGGTGGTCCCGACGCTCGAAAAACTGCAGAAAGAAGGCGAACTCGGCCGCCGCAAGATCACGCAGTGGACGCGCTACCTGACCATCATTCTTTCGGTCATCCAGTCGTTCGACCATCGCCACAGGGCCTGCAGGCCATGCAGCAGGGCATCGTCATCAATCCCGGGTTTCGGCTTCATCATGCTGACCATTCTTTCGCTCACCACCGGTTCGGCGTTCATCATGTGGCTGGGCGAGCAGATCAGCGAACGCGGCATCGGCAACGGCATGTCGCTGATCATCTTCACCGGCATCGTGGTGGGTCTGCCGAACGCCATCAGCAACGTTTACCAGAACGTTTTCGTCACGCATGAGTGGGGCGCCATTCAGCTTGATCCTGCTGCTCGCCATGATGATCGCGGTGGTCGCGTTCATCGTGCTGGTGGAGCGCGGCGAGCGGCGCATTCCGGTGCAGTACGCCAAGCGCGTGGTCGGGCGGCGGGTGATGGGCGGCCAATCCACGCACATGCCGCTGAAGGTCAACGCGGGCGGCGTGATCCCGGTGATCTTCGCTTCGTCGATCCTGGCCTTCCCGCAGACGCTGACCCAGTCGCCTGGGTGAAGAATATGCCCTGGCTGATCGACATGCTGAACACCATCGCGCACGGCGAGCCGCTGTATTACGTGCTCTTCGTGGCCGGCATCATCTTCTTCTGCTTCTTCTACGTTTCGATTATTTTCAACCCCAACGAAGCGGCCGACAACATGCGCAAGTACGGCGGCTTCATTCCCGGCATCCGGCCGGGCCGCAATACCGCGGATTACATGAACAACATCCTCACCAAGATCACGGTGGTGGGCGGCATTTATCTTTCGATTCTGTGCCTGATCCCGGACATCATGATCTCGGGCATCAAGCTGCAGCATCTTGCCGCTGGTCGGGAACTTTGATCGACGCGCATTTTCCGCGTCCGCTGCTGGATGGTTTGGGCGTCAATTTCTATTTCGGCGGCACGTCGCTGCTGATTGTGGTGGGCGTGGCGATGGATACGATCAACCAGATCGAAGCCCAGCTCATCATGCGCCACTATGAAGGGTTTACTCCGCGGTCGGGCCGGATTCGGGGAAGCAGGAGCTAGTTCGCATTGGAAAGTGAGACCGCCGCGGAAACGCGGAGACGCAGCATGGGCCGAGTTTGCCCGGCGAGACCCTACCAGGTTGACCGCCGCTGCGTACTAAACAACAAATTGTGAAGGCGATCGTTCTGTTCGGCTCGCCGGTTCCGGAAAAGGCACGCAGGCGAAGCTGCTAACGCAGTGCCTGGGCATTCCGCATGTCTCAACCGGAGACATGCTGCGGGACCGGATCCGGGATGGCGTAGAAATGGAACGGGGCTAAGGCCCTGATGCATTCGGGCGACCTGGTGTCCGATGACGTGGTGAACGGGATGGTGGAAGAGCGGCTGAGCCAGCCCGACGCGGCCAATGGATTTGTTTTGGATGGGTATCCGCGGACGGTCGCCCAGGCCGCAGCATCTCGATCGGTGGCTGGACGCGCGCGGAATCCGCGAGGTGGTGATTCACCTCGCGGTTGATTACAATAGTATTATTGCCCGATTGACCGGACGCCGCGAGTGCCCTCGCTGCGGAACCCTGTACAATCTTGCTTCCAAGCCGCCGAAGGTGGATGAGTTGTGCGATTTGGACGGCGAGAAGCTGGTCGTCCGGGACGACGACCGGGAAGACGTGATCCGGCAGCGGTTGGAGCGCCTACGAGCGGCAGACGCGCCCGGTTCTGGATTATTACCGCGCCGCCGGACGGCGGGTGCTGGAGGTGGATGCCTCGAAGGATCCGCCCGACAATGTGTTTCGAAAAGATTTGTCAGGCGATAGACTGTCATGATCGTGCGTAAAACGGCCGCCGAACTGGAAAAGATGCGGCGCAGCGGACTGCTGGTCTAGCAGATCCTGCAGAAGTTGAAGGAAATGGCGGTGGAAGGGGCACCACTTGGGATCTGGAAGTGGCCGCCGAGAAGATGATCGCCGATGCCGGCGCGCGGCCCGCCTTCAAAGGCTATTACGTCCCGGCGGCGGGAGAGGTTTACCGGTTTGTGTTGTGTACGTCGGTGAATAACGAAGTCGTTCACGGGATGCCGAATGCGAAGCGGATCCTGAAGAAGGGCGATATCGTTTCCATCGATACCGGCGTGAAGCTGGATGGGTATTACGGCGATTCGGCCACTCACGGTGCCGATGGGCGAAGTGAGCGAGCAGACGAAGAAGCTGCTGCGGGTGACGCAGGAATCGCTCGAACTGGCCATCGACCGGGTGCGGGCGGGCAACCGGCTGTTTGACGTTTGCGGAACGGTGGAGCAGCACGTGAAGTCGAACGGGTTTTCGATCGTGCGCGAGTATGTCGGCCACGGAATCGGCACGCAGCTCCACGAGGAGCCGCAGGTTCCCAATTACGTGGACCGCAAGAACGAGAATCCCCGGTTGAAGGCGGGCATGGTGCTGGCGGTCGAGCCGATGGTGAACGCCGGCCGGCCGGAGACGATGGTTTTGAAGGATAAGTGGACGGCGGTAACGAAAGACGGGTCGAATTCGGCCCACTTCGAGCATTGCATCGCGGTTACGGAAAATGGGCCGTGGGTGTTGACCAGGCCGTAAGGATTTCGAGATGAAAGTACGAGCGTCCGTCAAAAAGATTTGCGACAAATGCAAGGTGATCCATCGCGAAGGCGTGGTGCGGGTCATCTGCGTAAACCCGAAACACAAACAGAGGCAAGGATAAAGTATGGCGCGTATCGCAGGTGTGGATCTTCCCCCGGGCAAGAGGGCTGAGATCGGGCTGACTTACATTTACGGCATCGGCCGTACCCGTTCCAAGTCGCTCCTCCACCGGGCCGGAATCGATTTCGACAAGAAAATCCGCGACCTGAGCGAGGACGAAGTCAACCATGTCCGCCAGATTCTGGAAGAGGAAGGCGCCGTGGAAGGCGACCTCCGCAAAGAAATCTCGATGAACATCAAGCGTCATATCGAGATGGGCTCCTACCGCGGATTGCGGCACCGCCGCAGCCTGCCGGTTCGGGGTCAGCGGACCCACACCAATGCGCGCACGCGCAAAGGACCGCGCCGCGGCACGGTAGCGAATAAGAAGAAGGCGACGGGGAAGACATAGTATGGCTAAAGCGGCGAAAGCACCCGCGAAAGTCCGGCAAGAAGAAGAGTTTCAAGAAGAAGGAAAAGCGCGTCGTCCATTCGGGCATCGTGCATATCCAGGCGACCTTCAATAACACCATCGTCACCATCGCCGATCAGGAAGGCAACACCATTTCCTGGTCGAGCGCTGGTTCGCTGGGTTTCCGCGGATCGCGCAAGGGCACCCCGTTCGCCGCGCAGCAGGCCGCGATGACCGCCGCCAATAAGGCCGGTGAGAGCGGATTGCGCACGGTCGAAGTCCGGGTCAGCGGGCCGGGTTCCGGCCGTGAATCCGCGGTGCGTGCGTTATCCACCGCGGGTATTGAAGTACGGGCGATCAAAGATGTGACGCCGATTCCGCATAACGGTTGCCGGCCGCCGAAAAAGCGGAGAGTATAGGAGCGCTTAGCTATCAGCGGTCAGCGATCAGCCGGCTCGGTTGAAAGCTGATCGCTGACGGCTGATAGCTTTTATCGAAGCGGGAAGAAGGCCAGCCATCGGCCGTAAACCGCACCTGAAGTAAGAAAGGTAAGGAGAGAGAACTTGGCAAGATACATCGGCCCGGTTTGCCGGCAATGCCGGCGCGAGGGCATGAAACTTTATCTCAAAGGCGAGCGCTGCCACAGCGAGAAGTGCGCCATCGAAAAGCGCAACTTCGTCCCCGGGCAGCATGGCAAGGACCGCAAAACAGAAGATCGCGGGTTACGGCCTGCAGCTCCGCGAGAAGCAGAAAGTGCGCCGCATTTACGGCGTGCTGGAGTCGCAATTCCGCAGAGCCTACGAAAAGGCTGCGCACGCTAAGGGCATCACCGGCGAGAACCTGATGTCCGGCCTCGAGCGCCGCCTGGATAGTGTCATCTATCGCATGGGCTTCGGCGCCAGCCGCGCCCAGTCGCGCCAAATCGTCCGCCACGGCCACATCGACGTCAACGGACGCAAGTGCAATATCCCGTCGGCGCAAGTCAAGATCGGCGACGTTGTTTCCGTCCGCGAATGCAGCAAGAACAATCCGACCATCCTTGCCGCCCGCGACGCCACGGCCCATGCGCCGGCGCCCAACTGGATCGATGTTGACCGGGAGGCATTGAAGGGGCGCATCACGAGCCTGCCGCAACGCAGCGACCTGGTGCAGATCCAATTGAACGAGCAGCTCATCGTCGAGTTGTACTCGAAATAAAGCATTGAGGCTGCGGCGTGAGCCTGCGGCCCCAGGAAAGGTTCTATGTTCAAGGGCTTCCAAAAACCCAAGCGTCTTGTCGCCAATACCGAAACTCTCACCGAGCGGTATGGCATGTTTACCGCCCAGCCGTTTCAACGCGGCTTCGGCACGACCATCGGCAACAGTCTGCGCCGCGTCCTGCTCAGCTCCATCGAAGGCGCCGCCATCACCGCCGTGCGCATCGAGGGCGTCGAGCACGAATTCAGCCCCATCCCGGGCGTGGTCGAGGATGCCACCGACATCATCCTCAACCTGAAACAGATTCCGTTCAAGATCATGGGCGACGGCATCAAGACCGTTCGCCTCACCGTGGATCAGCCGGGCGATGTGCGCAGCGGCCAGATCGAAACCGACGCCGACGTCGAAGTGCTCGACCGCGACGTGCATGTGGCCACCGTCAGCGAAGGCGGCCGTCTCACCATCGAAATGCGCCTCAAGGCGGACGCGGCTATGTCAGCGCCGACAAGAACTTCGACGAAGATCTGGCCCTCGGCTATATCCCGATCGATTCCGTCCACTCGCCGGTACGCAAAGTGAACTTCGCCGTCGAAGCCGCGCGCCTCGGCCAGATGACGGATTACGACAAGCTCACGCTCGAAGTCTGGACCAACGGCGCGGTTTCGCCGCAGGACGCCATCGGCTATGCGGCCAAGCTGCTCAAAGACCACATGACCATCTTCATCAACTTCGAGGAAGTGCCGGAGCAGGCCGAAGAGATTTCCGAGCGCGGCATGGACAAGATGAACGAAGTGCTCAACCGCTCCGTGGAAGAGCTCGAACTCAGCGTGCGCTCCTATAACTGCCTCAAGAACGCCAACATTCAGACCATCGGCGAGCTGGTGCAGAAGACCGAAGCCGAGATGCTGCGCACCAAGAACTTCGGCCGCAAATCGCTCAACGAGATCAAGGAAATCCTGGCCAACATGGGTCTCGGTCTCGGCATGCGCATCGATGCCCACGGCCGCCTGGTCGCGCCGCCCGCGCCCGCGCCCGGTTCCGTTCCGGATTACGGCGCGTACGACGACAACGATCAGGATCAAATCGGGGAATAGCCCATGAGACACAAAGTTGCCGGATTTAAACTAAAGCGGCCGGTAGATAGCCGCAATCGCTGCTTCGCAATCTCACCACCAGCGTGATTTTGGAAGAGCGCTGCATCACCACCGTGCCCAAGGCGAAGGCAGTGCGGCCGCTGGTGGAGAAGATGATCACCCTGGCCAAGACAGATACGCTCCACTCGCGCCGCCAGGCTGCGGCGTTCCTGCTCACGCCCGCATCGGTGAAGAAGCTGTTCGATTCGCTGGGCTCCCGCTTCGGCCAGCGCAATGGCGGCTACACTCGCATCACCCGCCTAGGTCCTCGCAAGGGCGATGGCGCCGAACAGGCGATGATTGAGCTGGTCGGTTGCGAGCTGGTGAAGCGCGCCGCCGATCGCGCCAAGCGCAAGGAAGAGCGGCTCAAAGCGCAGCGCGAAGGCCGCGAGCCGGGCGAAGTCGAAGAGGTTGAAGAGGAAGTCAAGGAAAAGAAAAAGAAGTAACTTCCGTGCGTGTTATCCCCAGGGCAGGCCGCAATCTTTTGTGGCCTGCCCTTTTTCTTACCCCAGCCCTTCTCGCTTCACCCCCGATCCTTTCCTACTCAACCTACCTCGGCGGGCCGTCGGCCACTTCCATAACCGTCGATGCCAACGGTAACGCCTATGTAGGGCTTAGCCAATCGATCGTCAAGCTGGACCCCACCGGTTCTCGGATACTTGCTACTTACTCGCTGCCTAATGTTGTGGTGAACGCACTTACACTCGATTTCGGCGGCAACTTAGTTGCCGCTGGCATATCGCAATCTGGGGCCTGGCTGGCCAAGTTCGATTCCACAGGTAAGTTCGTCATCAATACAATATTGCCCAGCTTAAATTCCGCAAATGGAGTAACGGTTGATTCCGCAGGCAACATCTATCTTACTGGTCCCGTATCGGCCAAATCCGCCGGTCTCGACGCCTCGGTTAACAAATACAGCCCATCCGGAACCTTGATCTATGCGTTTACCTTCGGCGGTTCGCAGAACGACACGCCGCGCGCCATTGCCGTCGATTCATCAGGCGACGCCTACGTCGCAGGCGAGACGCTATCCCCCGACTTTCCGGTCACTCCTGGCGCCGCGCAAACCAAATTCGCCGGTGGCGCAAGTGCGCCCGGTTACGGCGCCTACGGTGACACGTTCCTCGCCAAGATCGATCCCGCCGGCGCCAAAATCCTCTATGCCACTTACTGGGGCGGCTCCTCTTCCGATGTAGCATATGCCCTTGCGGTCGATTCGAGCGGCAACGCCTACATAGCCGGCGGAACATCCTCCGCCGATTTTCCCGTTACTTCGGGCGCCTTCCAAACCCAGTATGCGGGACCGCCCGCCGACGCCACCGCGCCCGATTCCGCCGGCGACGCCTTCATCGCCAAGTTTTCATCAACGGGCGCTTCAGTCTGGTCCACCTATTGGGGCGGGGCGTCGGCAGATTCAGCGTACGCACTTACTCTCGACGCTTCCGGCAATGTCTATTTCGCCGGAACCACCGAATCCTTCTCCGACTTCCCACGCGCCGGCCCCGGCGTTCCGACCTGCCGTCAAACCGGTGGGCCTTTCGTTGCCGCGCTCGATCCCACTGGCGCCAAGCTCCTCCATTCGAGCGGAATGGCCGGACTTGGTTACGATAATGCGTACGCCCTCGCGCTCGATTCCACCGGCGCAGCCTATTTCGCCGGCGCCACTACCTCGCAAGTCTTCTTCGCCACGCCGGGCGCGGCGCAAACTGCGTACGCCGCTGGCGCAAGCGATGCCTTCGCCGCGCGCATCGATTTCGCAGCCAGTAGCGGAACCTACGCCGGCTGCGTGCTCAACGGCGCCGGCTTTGGCGCCGGCAACACAACTTCCTTTCCGCTCGGAACAGTCGCCCCGGGCGAGATCGTCAGCGTCTTCGGCAGCGCAATCGGCCCCGCCACGCCGCAGGGTCTCCAACTCACTAGCGCGGGCACGGTCTCCACGTCGTTAGCGGGCGTCACCGTCACATTTGATGGAATACCAGCGCCGCTTCTCTATGTCAGCACGATGCAAATCAACGCCGTAGTTCCCTACGGCCTGACAGCCGCATCCACTCAGATGACCGTCGCTTACAACGGCCAATCCTATGGGCCGGTTCCGATGCCCGTCGCCGCCGCCGTTCCGGCCATCTTCACGGCTACTCAGACGGGGCACGGCCAAGCCGCCGTGTTGAACGAAGATGAAACACTGAACTCAATCGCGAACCCGGCCGCCCGCGGCTCGGTAATCACCTTCTTCGCAGAAGGCGCGGGCGCGATGTCTCCCAGTGTTTCCGATGGCTCGGTCACCGGCAGCTCAAACCTCCCCATGCCCGCGCTGGCGGTGAATGTGAGTATCCGAGGCATCACTGCAACCGTACAATATGCCGGCGCTGCGCCCGGCTACGTGTCAGGGCTGCTGCAAGTCAACGTAGTTGTGCCCACCAGTATCGATTTCGGCAATCTGGTTCCGCTGATGCTAACGGTCGGCAACTACACCAGCCAACTCGACGTTACGATTGCATTGAAATAAGCTCCACCATCGCCAGCGCTCCCAACACGCCGGCGCGCGCGCCCAGCTCCGGACGCCCAATTCGCGGTGTTTCCACGTAGCCATGCAGAATCGCCGCCACCTCCGCGCGGATTATCGGGAACAACTGCTCCTGCTCCGCTACGCCGCCGCCGATAAGAATCAGCTTCGGCGAAAGCGTACAGATCCAATTCGCGATGCCCAGCGCAAGGTAGTGCGCTTCCAACACCCACGCCTCGTGATCAGCCGGCAATTGTTGCGCCGGCCGTCCCCATCGCGCCTCGATTGCTGGGCCCGAAGCCAACCCTTCTAGGCAATCGCCATGAAACGGACAACTGCCCGCGAAAGGATCGCGCGCCTGGTCGTGCGGAATCCTGATGTGTCCCATTTCTGGATGCGACAAGCCATGCAGGAGCGCCCCGTTCACCATTGCGCCGCCGCCGATGCCCGTGCCCACCGTAAGGTAGAGGAAATCGGAAACGCCCCGCGCCGCGCCCCATCGCGCCTCACCCAGCGCCGCGCCGTTTACATCCGTGTCGAACGCCACCGGCACGCCCAACCCGCGCCGCACGGTGTCCGCCAGATCGAAATTGCGCCATCCGGCCTTTGGCGTCGAGGTAATCCGCCCCGCCGTCAGGTCCACCGGCCCGAAGGATGCGATGCCTACCGCGACGGCAGCGCGTTCGCGCAGAAACGCGACGGCGGCTTCCGTGGTTTCGACGGGAGTTGTCGTCGGAATGTGGATGGTCTCGATGTCGCCGGGGTCGGTTCCAACACCGCAAACGAACTTGGTGCCGCCGGCTTCGATGGCCCCGAACAAGCTAATTCCCAGCCGCCGATCGATGGGCCAGTTCGCCGAAGATAGGCAGCGCGAACGCCTCGTTCTGACCCGCCTTAAGCATCATGAAAATCGACATGCCTAGCAACGCCAGTTCGACGATGCGATAGATCTCAAAATGAGGCCACGGAACCAGATAGAACGCCGGCCGAAGAACCCAGTCGGCGATTAGCCACGCCACGAAGAGGTATAGCCCCTGAAACGCGTGGAACCGGACGGTTTGATCGTTGCGGAACCGTCCCGATGCCAGCAGCACGATCGATACAATCCACCCGATTCCCGGCACATAACACAGCACCGAAGCCGTTCGCGGATGCAGCGCAGAGAGCGCATCGGTTCCAGGCGGAGGAGGCGGGTTTACCGGCGTCACCGGCTGCCGTGCCCCACACCTCGCGCAAAATACGTCGGCCCCGCCCACCTGATTACCGCATTGGCTGCAAAAAGGCATCCCTACACACAATACGTCATAACTCGCACGGATGTTCCGGCAGCGCCGCTCAGGGGCGACGGTATGACTCTAATGATGCGAGCCCTGTCCTGTTGCCCTCGCGACAGCCAAGATCCCGCCGCCGACTCCTGCGAACCCGAACTTGCCCACATTATTCCTGATTGGCGATTCCACCGTCCGTAACGACCGATGGGGATGGGGTGAACCGCTCGTCGAGGTCGTCGTTGTAGGCTAAAATCTCTCTCGCCGGATCCTGTAGCCGCTTCCTGAAGTAGTCGCGTAGGCCTGCTGTCCTGCCCAAGCGCCGAAGACGCTGCCTGCGTTGCCCTCTACACACACTGTCTCGCTTACCACACGGCTCGCCCGCCATTGCCGCCATGCGAAAATAGAACAATATGCATTCCCGGCTCCTTGCCGCTGTTTTCGCAATCAGCCTCGTAGCTTTACCTGAAGTTTCGGCGCAAACTCTAACCGTCAACAAACTGGTCGAGTTCATCAAGTCATGTACCGATCCCCAGGTCCGCGGCCGCTATCCGGATAGACAGGTCGCCGACTATATCAACCACCTTAAGCTCTCGGAGCGCCTCGACGACCGCACCCTCGAAAATCTGGAAGCCATGAACATTGGCGCGCAGACCCGGCACGCGCTCGAGGCGCTCCGCGACCGCACCAAGGCCCTCGTCGCGGCGGCTCCTCCCAGCGCGCTCCTGCCACCCAAGCAAGATCCGCCGCCAACCTCCGAAGAACAGGCCGCAATCATCGACGAACTCCGCGACTACGCTCTGAGCTACAGCAGCAATCTTCCCGACTTCATCTGCACCCAGGTTACGAAGCGATACGGCGCTCCCAAACCCGGCACGAAATATGGTGGCAAGCCCGACGACGACCCGCGCTGGCAGGCCTTCGACGAGCTCACCATGCGTCTGAGCTACTTCAATCAGAAGGAAGACTACAAGCTCATCCTGCACAACAACACGCCAACCGCGCAGGATTACAAGAGCGTCGGCGGCTCCAGCTCCTACGGCGATTTCGGCACCATGCTGCGCAAGATCTTCGAGAGGGGTACGGAAGCCCGCTTCGAATGGGACCATTGGGGTACTTTGCGCGGCCAGCGCGTCATGGCCTTCGCCTACCGCGTGGACCAGGACCGATCGGAGTACCACATCCAGGTGCCGGACGAGCACCTCGATATCATCGCCGGATATCACGGTCTGGTCGAAGCCGATAAGCGTACGCACAAGATCATGCGCATCACCGTCGAAGCCGACAATCTTCCCGTCGGCTATCCCGTCAAATCCACGCGAACGGTTCTCGATTACGATTACACCGATCTCGCCGGCCACATGTTCCTCCTGCCGCTCAAAGGCCAGGTCTTCATGACCGCCGCCGATATCGTGACGCGCAACGACGAGAGCTTCCACAACTACCGCAAATACTCCGCCGATTCCGCCATTAGTTTCGACGACACGGACATTCCGCCCGATATCCCGGATTCGAAGACCAAGGAAACAGTCGATGGCGCCAAGCCGCCCGATTCGAAAACCACAACCGACCCAACCAAGAAGACCTCCGATTCAACTAAGAAGCAATAACATGCGCCGATTTGCCGCTATTCTCGCTTTCTGTTTCACCGCCGCCGCTCAACAGGCGATGACGGTCGACCAATTATCTAAATTCCTGCATTCGACCACGCACGAAATGAAGGGCAAGCAGTCCGACCAGGAGATCGCCGGGTTTCTCGCCAAGGTCAGGCTCACCGAACGCCTCGACGATGACACGCTGGAGCGGATCCAATCGGATGGCATCGGTCCAAAGACGATAGCCGTCCTGCGTGGCCTTCGCGACCGTTCCGCAAGTCTTCCCGCCGCACACGCTGTGGTTGTCGCAGCTCAGCCTAAGCTTCCGCCGCCGCCATCCTCGGAAGAGCAGGCCGCCATTCTCGAATCGGTGCGCCAGTACGCTCTGGAATACAGCGGGAAGCTGCCCGATTTCCTCTGTCATGAAGAAATGACCACTTATGCCGCCTCGCGGCGCCCCGACGCCGGATGGACGCAGATTTCCAAGATCGACAGCCGCCTGACTTACTTCCAGCAGAAGGAAGACTACAAGCCTCTCATGAAAGACGGCAAGCTGACCAGTACGGATTACGAAAAGTTAAAGGGTTCCAAATCGGTCGGGGACTTTGGAACCATGCTGCGTGGCATCTTCGAACCTTCGAGCCAAACCCGGTTCGAATGGCGTACCTGGAGCACCTGGGAGGGGCAGCCTGCGATGGATTTCAATTACCGCGTGCCGCATGATCATTCGAACTATCAGATCACAGTCGAAGACAATCGCAGCGCAACGCCCGGCTACAGCGGGTACTTTGTGATCGACGCCAAGACGCACGCCATTCGGAAGCTGACCCTGGTTGCCGAAGATCTGCCGCGCGATTTCCCTGTGCAAACGGCTGAAAGCACGCTGATGTACAAAGATCAAGATCTCTCCGGACATACCTTCTTATTGCCCTCGGATTTCGAAGCGGTGATGAGCGGGCCGGAAGGGCGCGATAAGATCGAGAAGCGCTTCCTGATCTACCGCAAATATTCCGCTGATTCCGCAATCAGCTTCGGCGACGACGTCCCGGACCCGCCGCCCGTGATTAAGAAATAAGAGTTCACTAGCGAGCGGGCTGACTTACAAATGCCGCGACATCTCTCGCGGCTTTTGTCTCCACGCCCGGCTTCTGCAAGAAGCCAAGATCGCGGAACCAATCGATAAATCGCATCTGCCAAGTTCCGTAGGGAGTGTCGTTGCGGTCCGTGAGGCCGCCACTCATGTGGCTGCCATCGGGCAAAGCATCGCCGGGATGCCGCCCATTCCCGTAGATGTGCATTTCGATATTCGGCACGCCCATGTTCAGCATCGCCGAAAAATATTCCATCGCCCAAACAGCATGGACCTTGTCGCCCGATCCGCCGCACGCTACGAACGACGGCGGAACGTTGCGTGGAATCGGCGGCGCAGTCCGGTTGCGCGCGAACGGCGACGGCCCCGGCTAAATGATTCCCGTGAAGTCGGGACGCGATGTAATGCCTGCAAGCGGATCGCCGGGATCGCTATTCTTCTTGTCGAAATCATCGAACAGAACCGCCGCGGGAGCGGCAAGTTCCGCGCCGGCGGAGAATCCCATGATGCCGATCTTGTGCGGATCGATGCCCCACTCGCTGGCGTAGGCGCGCACCATCCGTATCGCCTGCTGCGCGTCGTACACCTCATCGGTCTGCGGATTATAACCATCGCGCCGCAGGCGGTTGCGCAGGATGATCATGTTCACGCCAAA
Source organism: Bryobacterales bacterium (assembly GCA_963763545.1). Taxonomy (GTDB): domain Bacteria; phylum Acidobacteriota; class Terriglobia; order Bryobacterales; family Bryobacteraceae; genus PALSA-243. Next base: position 107,980 of record CAVXPE010000030.1, on the reverse strand, counting down.
GTTGTAAAAGAAGGGCACGAAATCGCTCGCCTCGCTGCCTACATTCAAACTGTTGTGGCCGCCGCCCGCGGCAAGAATCACGGCCGCTCCGGTGTTGATCGCTCGATCCACCGTATGCACTTCGATCGACGGGTTGTGAATGTTGACGATGCTGTTGACCCGCCCCGGCGACGTTTGGCCCATGTTGTATTGCTCGGCCTCGCGAACCCGGTCCATCTTAAGGTAAGGAGACCCCGGCGGAAAAAGCGTCACCACCACGCCGCCAGGCAGGATCGGCTGAGGCGCATAAGGCGCATCCGTCGCCGCGCCCGGCTTAGGGACGCCGAGGGGACCGGGAAGCGGCGGAAGCTTGCCGGGGGCCTGGGCGATGGCGTCGGCCGCGGCCAAAGCGGCGAGACAAATCGGGATGAAGCGTTAGCGCGGTAGATCTTTTCTTCATGATGATAGGCTAATGAAAATCGTGGGACGCCGCCACCGCCCCGCCGCGCAACCCCTCCACATGCTCCGCTTTCACGGATATCACGCCGTCCTGGTTTTGCAGCGCGCCTTCCACCAGCAAGAACCCCGATTCCAACACTGGCAGCTTGTACCGGTGAAAGAAATCGGGCGTGAGGATGGCGTTCATGATTCCGGTTTCGTCCTCCAAACTCAGAAACACGAATCCCTTGGCCGTTCCGGGGCGCTGGCGGACAATCACCGCGCCCGCGATCCGCACCAGCCGCCCGTCCGGGATGCCTGCTAGATCGCACGCACGCACCACGCCCAGCGCATCCATTTCCGCGCGCCGGTGCGCCATGGCGTGACGGCCGACGGTGAGACCGGTACCGCTGTAATCCGCCCACAATCGTTCTTCCGCATCCATGGCCTGAAGCGGCGAAGTATCGCCCGTGTCTTCCAGGGGCGCAAGCAGGGGACCGGCGGGCAGCGACGCGCGCTGCGCCTGCCACAGCGCATCGCGCCGGTGAATGCGGCGTTCCGAATCGCACCCCAGTGAGTTCAGCGCCCCGATCTCCGCCAGTCGATTGATCTCCGGCCGCCGCAGGCCGACGCGCACAGCCAGATCGTCGATACTGCTGAACGGCCGCTCATTTCGGGCTTTCAATAGGTTTTCAGCCGCCTCCTGCCGCAGTCCGCGCGCGTAGCGCAGGCCTAAACGCACCGCACCATTTTCGATGGTGCACGGCCAGCCGGATTTCGTAACATCCACCGGTAATACCCGCAATCCATGGCGCTGCGCATCCTTCACCAGCACCGCCGGCGAATAAAATCCCATCGGTTGGTTATTCAAAATCGCAGCCGTGAAGGCGTCCAGGTAATGGCACTTCAAGTAAGCGCTGGCATACGCGATTAGCGCGAAGCTCGCGGCATGCGATTCGGGAAAACCATACGCCGCGAACGATGTGATGGATTGAATGATGCGATCCTGCGCGGCGCCGATGATTCCATTTGCCGTCATCCCCGCGCGCAGTTTCACTTCCACTTCGCGCATCTTCCGTTCCGACCGTTTGTGCCCAAAGGCGCGGCGCAGTTCCTCCGCTTGGCCGCCGGAAAAATTCGCCGCGATCATGGCCATCTTCAATAGCTGCTCCTGAAACAGCGGCACGCCGAGCGTCCGCTCGAGCACTGGTTCGAGGAGCGCGTGGGGCGCGTCGGGAGCTTCGCGGCCCTGCCGGCGGCGCAAATAGGGATGGTACATCTCGCCCACAATTGGGCCGGGCCGGATGATCGCCACTTCCACTACCAGATCGTAAAACTTCTTGGGTTGCAGCCGCGGCAGGCACGACATTTGTGCGCGGCTTTCCACCTGAAACAATCCGATCGTATCGGCTGCCCGTAAGGCGCTATACACTGTGAGATCGTCCTCTGGCAGCTTCGCCAGGTCTACCTCTTCGCCACGATGTTGGCGGATCAACTGAATCGATTCCTCAAGCACCGCCATCATCCCGAGGCCAAGCAGGTCAACCTTGACGATCTTCATGTCGGCGCAATCGTCTTTATCCCACTGCACTACGACGCGGCCCGGCATCGTCGCAGGCTGCAGCGGCACAATGCGATCTAGGCTCCCGGCGCAGATCACCATGCCGCCCGAGTGCTGGCCGAGGTGACGCGGCAGATCCTGAATCGCCTGAAAAAGGGCAAGGAATTTCCGCTCCGCCGGACTTTCCAATCCGATGCCAGCCTGGCGAAACTGCACCTCCGCTGCGTCTTGATCGTCCGTGTAGCCCCACGTCGGCGCCAGCTTGGCGAGGGCGGAAGTGCGCTCCACATCGAATCCGAGCGCTTTGCCGACTTCGCGCGCGGCGGATCGTCCGCGATACGTGATTACGTTCGCGGTCATCGCCGCGCCCAAGCGGCCATAGCTTTCATAGACGTATTGGATGGCTCTCTCGCGCTGATCGCCGCTGGGCAGGTCGATATCGATGTCAGGCCACTCGTCGCGGTTTTCCGAGAGAAAGCGTTCGAACAGTAAATTGAATTTTTGCGGATCGACCGCGGTGATCTCGAGCACGTAGCACAGCGCGCTGTTGGCGGCTGAACCGCGGCCTTGCGCCAAAATGTTGCGGCTGCGGCAGAAGCGCACAATGTCCCAGACAATCAAAAAGTATCCTGCGAGCTTGAGGTGCGCGACCAGCGCCAACTCTTTTTCGACCTGTTCGCGCACCTCCGGCGGATGGCAGCCGTAGCGTTTTGACATGCCCTCGTATGCGAGATAGCGGAGGAACGAATCCATGGTGTGGCCATCGGGTACGGGATAGGGCGGAAAGCGATAGCCAAGATCAGCCAGCGTGTAAGAGAGCCGAGCCGCCAACTGACTGGTGTTGGCAATGGCTTCGGGGATGTCGGCGAACAACTCCGCCATTTCACGCTCTCTCTTCAGGTGTCGCTCGGAGTTGCGCGCCAGCAGCCTGCCCGCTTCATGGACGTTCGTCTTATGCCGGATACACGTGAGCACATCCATCAAATCGCGGTCGGAGGGCTCCGCGAAATTGACGCCATTTGTGGCGAGCAACGGCAGCCGGAAACGTTGCGCGAGATCCATCGCCGCCTGGTTACGCCGCTCTTCTTCTCGTAGGCGGTGACGCTGTAGTTCGGCGTAGACGTTGCGCGCGCCGAAGATCTCGGTGAGGCGCTGGACCTGCGCCCGCGCGCTCTCCTCGCCGCCGCGCATCGCCCATTGGAGCGGACCCTCGTCGCCGCCTGTGAGACACACCAACCCCGCGGCATGCTGCGCCACATCTTCCCAGGTCGCGACCGCTTTATGCTGATTTCCACTCGCCTCGCGCAGTTTGATTTTGGTGAGCAGCCGGCAGATATTTTGATACCCCTCGCGCGTCTCCGCGAGCAGCGGATAGCGGAAGCCTTCCACGGCCGTTATCTCGACGCCGATTAATGCCCGGACACCTCGCTCGGACGCCTCCTTATGGAAGCGCACCACGCCGGAGACGCTGTCGCGATCGAGAATGGCGAGAGCGGGCATGTGGAAATCCGCAGCCTGCGCAACGAGCGTTTCCGGCAGCGAGGCGCCTTCGAGGAAGCTGAAGGCGGAGCGGGCGTGGAGTTCAATGTACATGCTTCAAAAAAAAACCTGTATTCGCTTTTTATTCGCCCAACTTATTGTACTTTGGCGTGCGCATAACATGTTGCGGCGCGAGATCAAGCTAAATCGCCAAAGGGATGCATTGCGAGCCGCCAAGGGCGTATGGAAGGCGGAAGACCATCCTGAACTTGCCGATGGCGCCGCCAAGTGGATTCGCGAGATTCGTCAGGAATCCGTCAAGCGATTCGAGAAGATCGAGCGCCACCGGGACGCCGAATAGACGGAATTGCGGCTCTACCCGCTTGCGTAATCCTCACTCGTCCCGCAAAACCTGCATCGGTTCCAGCCGCGCAGCGCGGATGGCAGGCAACAGCGATGCGACCACCGATACTGCCATCACCAGCATCACTACGCCCGCGAGCGTTGGTGCGTCCCATGCGGAAACGCCGTAGAGCATCCCGGCCAGCAGTCGCGTGAAGGCGGCCGCGAGTGCGATTCCGGCGATGCAGCCGGCCACCGAAACGCGCAGGCCCTGCGCCAGAAACTGACGCACGATCTGCGTTCGCATCGCGCCCAATGCCAGGCGCAAGCCCACTTCGCGCTGGCGCATACTCACCAGATAGCTCAAAGTTCCATAGAGGCCCACGCAGGCGAGCGCAATCGCCGTCGCCGCGAAGAACGCCAGCAGAATGGTACGCATACGATTCTCCGCGTACGCGTCCGAGATGTGGTCGGGAAGCGGCGTCAGATCGTACACCGAACGTTGCGGCTCGATCTCGTGAACTTTGCGGCGAACGGTCTCAACCATCATCCTTGGGTCGCCGTGCGTCCGCACGAGGAAATAGGTTCCCGGTTGGTTCGCGCTGTAACACCAATAGACCGTGGGAACCGGCTCGTGGTCGAGCCCAACCTCGCGCGCATCGCCCACTATGCCGCGGATCTCGGTGGGCGCAATGTAAGCGTTCCCGGGCTGATCCAAGCGCCGCCCTAGAGCTGCCCCGCCATTCAGATACGCATTTGCGAAGCTGCGGTTCACCATCATCTGCGCCGTGGCGGATTGTTCGCGGCAGACCTCGCCGGCAAGCAGCGGAATGTGCATCGTTGCGAAGTAACCGGCCGTAACGGCGCGGCTCTGCGCAAGCATCTTCGGCTCCGTTTCGGCCCGGCCTTCCAGCGACCGCAATTCGATTTGGTATGCACTGGCAACACCGGGCAACGAAATCGACGATGCCGCAGCCTCTACGCCGGGCAGCGAGCGCAGCGCGTCGAGCAATCGTTCGAGGCGCTGTGCGGAACCTTTGTAGTCGTTAGTTTCCGCCCAGGACGTGCTGATGTGAAAGGTGAGCACACGCGAGGGATCGAACCCTGGCGAGACGCGGCCGAGTTCCTGAAAGCTCCGCAGCAGCAAACCCGCTCCCGCGAGCAGAGTCACTGCCAGCGCTACCTGCACGCCGACGAGAACAAACTGAACCGGATTGCGTCCCCCGACCTGCGCTCGTCCAGCCTGCGCTAGCGAGCCCGCCAGATCGCGCCGCGTGCCGCGAATGGCGGGCAGAACTCCGCAGGCGAGTGCCGCGGCGACTGAACAGAGTAGGGTGTAGCCGACGATTCGCCAATCGAGCCCGATCTCTTCAATGCGCGGCAGATCCTTAGCCAGCGCGCGGAATATCGCGGAAGCGCCGGCTGCCGCGGCGATGCCCAACATCGCGCCGGCAAGCGAGAGGATCAACGCCTCCGTGAGCAACTGCGCGACGACGGATGCGCGTGAGGCGCCAAGCGAAAAGCGAACCGCGATTTCCTGACGCCGCCCGGCCGCACGCGAAAGCAGCAGCGCCGCCACGTTCGTGCAGGCGATTAGAAGCAGAAGCGATACCGAACCGAACAGGATCCAGAGCGACTTTCTCACGCCTCCTATGGTGGCTTCCTTGAGAGGTTTGATGGAGACGGTAATTTTCGCATCGGGCTTTGGAAATTGCCGGCCGAGATTCGCCTGTACCGTGGCCAAGTTTGCAAGAGCTTGCGCCGGCGTCACGCCGGGCTTCAGACGGCCGATGGTGTTGAACCAAGTAAGAGTACGGTTCTGCGCAAAAGGCCCGTCGCTCGGACTGGTGGACCAGAGATCAACGTCGCGTTCGGGGAATAGGAACGACGCCGGCATGACGCCGATAATCGGGATAGAAGTCCGGCCAATACGGAGCGTCTTACCGACCACGTTGGGATCGGCGCCAAATCGCCGCCGCCAGAAGCGGTCGCTGATGAGGACCGCGGAAGGTCCGCCGAAGTGCTCCTCCTGTGGACTGAAATCGCGCCCCAACTCGGGAGCGACGCCCCAGACTTGCAAGAAGCGCGGGGCCACGAACGCGTGCCGCAGCTTTTCAGGGAGGGCGCTGGAAAGCTCCGAATCGTCTTGCGCATAATACCCGGATATCGCTTGAAACGTGCTGTTTGCGCGGTTCCAATCCTCCAGCCGGACGGGCGCAACGAACGGTTGCGCGTCGCCCTTCACCACTTGCGCCAGCGTCACCAGTTGCTCGCTGTGCGGAAACGGCAGCGGGCGCAACACCACCGCATAGACCGCGGAAAACACGGCGCTGTTGGCGCCGATGCCGAGCGCCAGCGTCGCCACCACCGCCGCGGTGAACGCCGGCGTCTTTCGCAGGGCGCGCGCGGATTGCCGCACATTTCGAATCGCTGCTTCGACGTTGCCGTGAATGTCCATATCCCGTGTCCTTTCGACCTGTGAGCTGTAATTGCCGAACCGACGCCTCGCCTGAAGCAAGGCATCGCTCGAGCTCAGGCCTGCGGCGCGAAGGTCGTCAGCGCGCTCGGCCACATGGAATGAAAGTTCGCGTTCCAGATCTTTCTGCAGCCGTCCGGGCCGCAGGAGGTTCCACAATCGTCGATGCCACGCCATACTTCGCACCTCACGCGTACCGCATTACGCGCGCTACGCCTTCGGTTAGCCGCGTCCAGCTTTCTTCTTCCTGCGTAAGCTGCTTGCGCCCGCGCGCGGTGAGAGCGTAGAAGCGCGCTTCGCGGTTCTTTTCGGTCATGCCCCATTCGGCGCGTACCCAGCCATCCTGCTCCATGCGGTGCAGCGCGGGGTAAAGCGAGCCTTCTTCCACGCGCAGCAATTCGCCGGAAACGGTCTGGATGTGCGCCGTAATGGCGTATCCGTGCATCCGTTTGCCGGAGGCCAGCGTTCTCAAAATTAACAAGGCAAGTGTGCCCTGCAGGATATCGTTCTTCTTTGCGCCCATGCCGGTTCTTTGCGCTATGCCTAACTAGCTATGCATAGCATGCAGGTTGGACGCCGCAGCGGGAAAGTGGTTAGCTACGCTAATGGCGTCCGACGGCAGGCGGCAGCGATGCATCGGCAGCCTGCAGCGCCACGCGCAAGGCGCCGCGGTTTTCGGCTTTGGCCCCAAGCTGCGTGATGGCGAGCCGGGGGCGCGCGAAATCGTGGTCCTCGAGGCGGACGCTAACTGCCTGAAGCAGCGCTGGATGCATCCCCAGTTCGCCGCCGAACACGATCAGCGAGCAGTTCAGGATCAGACTGAGATACGAGCACACGGTCGCGACGCACTCCGAGACGTTGTCAAGAATCCGCTGCGCGACGGGGTTGCCTTCGAGCGCAAGATCGAAAATCTGTAAGGCGCATGGGCCTGACGGCGGGCCAGCGACGTGATCCGAGACCAACTCGCGCCACTGCCGCTCGATGCCGACGCTGCCGATGGCGGATTCCAGCGCGCCCATTTGCGATTTGCGGACGGCCTGCACAGCCGAGCCGGGGACGGGCAGATATCCGATCTCACCGGCCGTCCATTCCGGGCCGTGATGGATCTGGCCATTGACGATCAATCCCGCACCCACGCCGCGACCGATATGGACGAAGGCGAAGTTGGGCTCGCCCTGCGCCATGCCGTAGGAGTACTCGCCCAGCGCGGCGATGTTGACGTCGTTTTCCACGATCACCTGCGAGTGCAGACGTTCGGCCAGCAGGCGCCCGAGCGGCACGTTCTCCCAGCCCTGCATGGTGGGGACGGAGACCACGATGCCGGCATTGACATCGGTGATTCCCGGCGCTGCGACGCCTACCGCGAGCATGCGTTTGGCCGGAATGCGCAGCGATTCGCGGAGCGAGGCGAGTAGACTGACCATGCGTTCTACCACCGCCATAGGCCACGACTTCTCGCCGATCTCGCCCTCCGATTCGCCGATTACTTCGCCTGTTAGATTGGCGATGCTCAGGCGGATTTGCGTATCGCTGATTTCGATTCCCGCAACATAGCCATAGGCCTCGTTGAAGCGGAGTAAATCCGGCGGCCGCCCCCCGCTCGAGGAGCCCTTGCCAAGGCGTTTGGCCAAGCCCATGTGTTCGAGCCGCGACACGCTGCTGGCAACGGTGGGCACGCTGAGGCCGCTGTAGCGAGCGATGTCCGAGCAGGAGCACGGGTTGTGCGCACGCAACAGGCGCAGCACGGTGCGCAGGTTGATATCCCGCAGTACACTGGGTCCGCGACTGGATTTAGAGGGCGGCGCTGCGTTCCGCAAGTTTGCTCTGCGCCTCCTTCAACGCGTTCACCCTCGTGGCGCGCCACGCATCGTCGGTCTCCAGTTTCTTGCAGGAGACGCCGGCGGCGCGGGCGGTTTCCTCCGGCGCCGGCCCGCCAAGCGTGCGTGCGCACTTCCACGAAATGGCGCGGGCTGAGAATCGTCGCCAGCTCTGCTTCCGAATACTCGAGCGGGGCATTCAGAACGGCGGCTGACGCCTCAGCCAGCAACTCGTGGAGCGGACTTTCCGGATGTGTCTGCCGCAGGGCGATCAAGCGTCCGGCAGATGGCGTGGGCGGTGCGGAACGGCAGACCGCGATCGCGCGCCAGCGTGTCGGCCAGTTCGGTCAGGGTAGTCCAGCCATCGCCCGCGCGCGCTTCCAGGCGAGGCGCGTCGAACTGCGCGGTGGCCATGGCGGCGGCCACCAACTCGCACGGCGCGCGTGGCATCGCGGAACATCGCGAAGACCAGCGGCTGCAGATCGTCTTCGGTATCGACGATGTCGCCGAAGGGCGTGTTGTGGACGCTCGATGACGATCGCCTGCGATTGTCCGAGCGCTTTGCTGCCGATGGCGCGGGCGTGTTCCAGCGCCACCGGGTTGCGCTTCTGCGGCATGATGCTGCTGGATTGCACGAAGCCGTCGCCCAGGCGCAGGTAGTGGAATTCGGACGGTGCTCCACAGCAGCAGATCCTGCACGAAGCGGCCATGCCCGGCCAGCAGCACGGCCGCGGCCGACGCGCTTTCGAGCAGATAATCCACCGTGGCGATGCTGCCGTAGGTGTTGACGGTGGGGCCGTCGAAGCCCAGCAGATCGGACGTAAGTTGGCGGTCGATGGGGAAGCCGGTGCCGGTGATGGCGCAGGCGCCCAGCGGATTGCGATTGGTGCGCTCGTAAGCCGCCGTGAGCCGCGCGGCGTCGCGCTCGAGTTGCTCCACCACGGCGAGCAGGTAATGCGCCACGGTGGTGGGCTGCGCGCGCTGGGTGTGGGTGTGGACGGCGAAGATGGTTTCGCGATGGCGCGCCAGCGAGCTCAGCAGCGAGCGGCGCAGATCGAACGTGGCCGCGAAGCAGTTCGAGCATGCACTCACGCTGCCGCATGCGGTACATCGTCATATCGATGTCGTTGCGGCTGCGCGCGGTGTGCAGGCGGCCGGCGATATCCTCGCCGCAGGCAGCGATGATGAGGCGCTCGACGTAGAAGAAGAGATCTTCGCACGCGCCGTCGTAGGGCGTCGCGCGGACGTCTTCCTGCGAGATCGAATCGAGCGCGACGCGGATGGCGCGGGCTTCGCCGGCGGGCACGATGCCCTGCGCGGCCAGCATCACCAGGTGCGCGTAGTGAATCGCCATCAGCGGCGACAAGCAACTGCGCCTTGGCGTCTTCGAAGTTATCGTTCAGAACGCACTTGACGTATTCGGGCGCGAATCGGGTCATGATAAATGCGCTTCGCGCGTAGACAGGCAGGAGGCCCGTCCTATTGATTACCTCCAGCAGTTCTGTGAACGGGCGCCGCCGCTGGCGCTTTCGGCAGACTGATCAGATTGGCCAGCAACTGATAGGCGCCGTTGGTTCCCGCGGGCAGTTGGCGCCAGAGGCCGAGGCCGAGATAGATCCAGCGGCCCTTGCCGTACTTGGCTTCCACCAGCGAGCCGAGCTTTTCGCCGGGATTGTCCTTGAACGAATCCGTCATGGAGACGAGATCGATGTATTTCGGATCTTTGTCGCCGAGGAAGTAGAGGCCGCGCTCCTGCACCCAGTTGGCCCAGGTGGCGGGGCCGATCTTGTTGGGGAAGTTGAAGACCGGATCGTTCGGCACCAGCACTTTCACCGGCACGGTCTCATCGGAGACGCGGTTGCCGCTTACCTTGGCGGGGTACGGGCCGTAATCCTCGCGGTTGAACTCCGTCTTGTTGTACTGCACGATGACGGTTCCGCCGCGCTCGACGTAATCGAGCAGGCGGCGGTTGTAAGCGCGCAGATCGGCGCGGCGCTCGTAGGCGCGGACGCCGGTCATGATCACGTCGTGCTTCGAAAGATCGCCCCAGGCGAGCTCATCCTGATCGATGAAAGCTAACTTGGCGCCCAGTTGCTCGATGGCCGGCGGCACCTGATCGCCCACGCCGACGATGTAACCGACGTTGAGATTCGGAGCGGTCTTCACGTCCACCACCTTGAGCGCGATCTCGGCCGGCTCGATCACCTGCCGCCGCTGGATGTGCGGATATTCGATTTCCTGGTAGCCGTTGGCGAACTTCTCGTCGCCGGTGACGGATGAAGTTACGACCGCGCGCAGAGTGTAATCGCCGACCTTGACTTGCGCCGGAGGCGTCACCATGAAGCGCGCGGAGAGCGATTCATCCTCGTGCGCGAAGTTGATCGGAACGCGTGGCGGGCGTGGATTTCCAGCCTGCCGGCAGTTCCAACGCCACGGTCGCTTTGGCGGCGCCCTTGGTGCCGTTGGTCACGGAGACGTGAATCTCGCGCTCGACCGCTTTCGGCAGTCGCAGCCGGCAGCGGGAATCACGGCCAGCGTGGGAGTGACGCGCACCGAGAAATCGGGCACGACGTTCAGCTCCATGCGCTTATCGCCGAAGTAGATGTCCTTCACGTAGCGATATTCGACGGGCAGTTCCTTCGTGACGTCAACATCGCCCGCCTTGATATGGAACGTCACGCGGAAGGGCGATGGGCGCGAACGGAACGCCGAACGGCACGCTGGGGTCGAAGATCTGGATGGCCTGGTTTTCCGGATGCTTCCAGTAGTTGTCGTTGAAGTAGGGCGTGGTGAGCTTCGCGTCTTTCGGGATGTGCGCGGCCGCGCTGCACGTATAGGTTGCGTCCTTCGTCGCGGCGCCGGGCGTGCAGTTGGCGGGTGAATCGAAGCCGGCAATGTCGACGCTGGTCACGCTTACTTCGGTGGGGCCGTGATTGACAGCCGTCAGCGTGAGCTGCACCGGCTGGCCGCCGATCACCAGACCGTCGTCGGCCAGGGCGTCGAACGATACATCGTGCGCGGCGAGGACGGCGTCCTCATAATCGCGCTCTTTCCCCTTCAGGCGGAAATCGACTTCGTAGCGCGCCGAATCGCTCAGGCCCATGGAGGCGAGCTGCGCGCGCAACGCGCGAATTTCGGTGAGGCCGGCTTCAACAGGCGCGGCGGTCGCGGCGTCGTTGCCATCGGCGAACGCTTTCTGTGCCGCTTTGCCGTCGGCGAGAATTGCGGCCAAGCCTTCGGTGAGCGCACGCGGCGCGTTCGGCGCGGCATATTGCGCGATCGAGGTCAGGCTGGTGTCGATGCCGTCAAAGACGCCCGATTCCTGTTTTCCCATCTGTCCGGCGAGGGTGGTATCGACCAGCGAATAACCGCGGCCTCCGCCGAAGCCACCGCCTCCACCGCCGCCGCGCCCCGCTTGGGCGCCGCCCGCTGCGCCACGGCCGGTATCGGCTGGCGCCGCCGCGCCGCGGCCGTTGTCAGCCGCTACCGCGCCGGGGGTTCCTCCGCCAGGGCCCCCCGCTCCGCCCCGTCCGCCCCCGGGGCGCCGCGTCCACCGCCGAGTCCGCCGACGCCCTGGCACTTGTGACTGCTGTGCGCGTCATTTGCGATTTCCGCATAGGTGCGGCCGAGCAACTCGTCGTATCCATCGGTTGGCACGGTTGTCAGTTCGGCGGCATTGGCGCCCTGCGCACCGCCGCGTCCGCGACCGCCGCGGCCTCCGCCGGCGGGTGCTTCGCCAGGAACCGGCAAAGCGCCCGCGAAGTACAGCTTCTTGGGCTGCCATGGGCGCAAGCCTTCCTCAAACTGTTCGGGATACATCGAAGGATCGCCTGCTGCGCGGAACGATTCGCGGACCAGGACGGTGGTCGCTTCATGCGCGCGGTCGCCGCCGCGTCCCTGGATGTTCATCGTGATGATGACATCGGGGCGCAGCGTGCGCCACAGCCGGACGTAATCGCCGACGATATCCTTGCGGCCCCATTTGCCGATCACTTCCTCGGGGTCGAACGAGTAGCCGTAATCGATGGCGCGTGTGAAATACTGCTCGGCGCCATCGATGCGGTGCGCGGAGAGCAACTCGGAAGTGCGCAGGACGGCGATATCGCGGAACAGCTCTGGGCCGATTTCGTTCTGGCCGCCATCGCCGCGGTTGTTCTGCACGTCGATCACGCGCAAGCCCTTGCCGTAGCCGAAGTAAGTGAAAAGCGCGTTGGTTTCGTCGTCGGGGTGGGCGGGCGCCTGCAGGAAAGTGCCGGAGACGCTAAGCTTGCGCAGCGCCAGGCCGAGGGCGATGTGGCCGCTGCTCGTCGAGGCCTTCGAGAAGGTCATGCGGTTCTGGGCGTGAACCGGTGCGAGGGCGGGACCCATCGCGAAAACCACGGCGGCCACTGCGGCGCAGGCCGTAATAAGGGGCCATCTGGAAGATTTCGGGGACACCGCTCCCATACGGTGGCGGTTGCGTAACAAGTGGCGGCCTGAAGAGTAATTAGTTTTCGGGATAGGCATCGTTATCAGACTCCATTACGGAATACGAATACTTCTACTTTACACGGCCTTTCAGAAGCTTAACCGCATCGCCACCAGCGCCTGCCGCGGATTGCTGGCAGTGGTGATCTGGCCGAAAGTGGCGGTGTTGACCGTGGCGCTGGGGTTCCCCCAGTGCGGATGGTTGGTGACGTTCGTCGCTTCTATCCGGAATTCCGCCGTCACTCTCTCCTTGATGTGGAACTTGCGAACCACATTGGCGTCGTAAACCGTCATACCCGGCCCGCGCAGGTTGTCGCGGCCCGAATTTCCGCGCGTATCGACTGTCTCCAGCGCAAAGGCCGACGGGGAAAGATAGAGCTGGCCGGGCCCGTATAGGCCCGGGTATTGCGGCGTGCCGACTATCTCGGGGACAACCGAGCATGACGCGCAATCGGCATTGGTGGTGGCCGCTGCGGCCGTGAACGGCAGTCCGGTGAAGTACCGGAAAATCCCGCTCAGTTGCCAGCCGCCGAGAATAGCTCCGGCGATTCCTCCGGTGTTCAGCAGGCGCTGACCCTTGCCGAACGGCAGTTCGTACACGTGATTGATGGTAATCATGTGCGTCTGGTCGAAACTCGATGGGCCATACGACTGCTTGAAGTTATAGGGATTCAGGAAGCCGCCGTCTTCCGCGGTTTCATCGAGCGACTTGCTGAATGTATATGCGAAGCTTACGTGGAATCCCTTGCTCCATTGCTTTCTGGCATTGACCTGCAGCGAATTGTAATTGCTGTTCACGCCATAAGCGCGAATCGTGGTGGAGGCGGTGCGGCCGTACTCCAAATTCAGTATCTCGGCGGTCGGCCCGGCGCCGGGGAGGCCTTGATTGATGTTATAGGAGTATGGGAAGTTTCGGCCTTGATTGGCGACCCAGCCCGCGTCGATGACCAGAGTAGGCGTAATCTGATGCTGGAGCGTCAAGTTCCAGGTATAGACGGCAGGCAAGTTGTAGTGGGACGGCATGTAATAAAACGATTGGTTCGGCGCGGGGTTGAGGACGCCGTTGGAGGGAACGGCAAGATAGGTAACTGGCGTAATGGTGTTGAATGGGCCTGCGGGAACATAGCTGCTCGTTGTGCCAACCTGCACGTTGTAAATCACCGGATACTGCTGGTTGAGCGTGCCTCCAGTCCAACCGAAACGCTGCTCCCAATAGCTGATGCCATAGCCGGCGCGGATCGCAGTCTTGGCGCCGAAGCTGTAAGCCAGGCCAACGCGCGGACCTAAATATCCTGGTTTCGAGTCTACGCCGTCACTGAGGCTGATATTGCCGTAGCCGGCAATCAGCAGGGAGTTCGTGGAGGGTTCGTAGTTAGATGCTCCGCCGGCATACCTTACTTTCGCGGCCTCGTAGAAGTCATAACGAATCCCAATGTTGACGGTCAGTTTTGGCGTCACCTTGTAAGCGTCCTGGATAAAGCCGTCTATATGGCTTTGCCGCATCGTGGGACTCAATAGGATCTGCGCCCGGTCCGTCTCGACGGGGTCGCCCAACATAAAATCGGCGAACGCATTCACCGTGGTGCCATAGGGGCCGAGTGGGGAACCACCGGCTGCGCCTAAGTAATTCTCAGTGATGGTAGGACCGAAAACGAAAGTGCCGCGCCCTCCGAATCCTCCGCTGCCCTGCACTTGGAAGCGGTCGTTGCGGTAGCGCACGAAATCCCCACCCCACTTCAAGGAGTGCTTGCCAAAGCTTTTGGTCCAGGTATTCGAGAACGGGAAGACGGTATCGTGATCGATAGTCGGGCATTCATACCCTTGCCCAAAACCGGCCGAACCCTGACCAAGGCTGGCGGCTCCAATGCCAATTCCTTGGATCGCGGCCATACTTTGGTTGGAAATCTGATCGGGATTGGGGTTGGCAATACCCAACTGGGCGCTAGTGACAGTGTCGGTACACTTTATGTTGGCGATCCAGCGATTGAAATTCACGCGAGCTTCCGTAACCAGAGTTGGACCGAACATATAGGTGTAATCGATCGCTCCAGTAAGAGTGTAACTATGTGAGGAAAGGTCGTTGCCGACGCCCGTGCCGGTATACATCTGTCCCTCAAAGACGTGGTTGGGTAGCGTATCGAACTTGACGGAGACTTTGGACTTCTCGTTGAAGTTGTGATCCACGCGTCCATCGATTCCATTGGAGCCATAGTCGGTGGGGGCCGAGAAAACATAATTGAGCGTGAGGGGAGGTGCGCCAGCAACGATGATATTCGGCGCGGGAATATACTGCAGCAATTTCTGCGAGATCGGGCTGATTTCGTTTTGGGGCACGATGTTATTGGGGTATGGAGTGCGGCCGGCTCCAGTGCTCTGATTTCCAGTGGACGGGTCGTATAGGGCGAGGCCGGGCACGCCGCTGAAGTTTCCGGTTAACCAAGCGGGCTGCGCGGTGGTCGTCGTTGTTTCGGTGCTGGAATTAAACCGCCTCCCCTCATAACTGGCGTAAAAGAAGGTCTTGTTCTTCCGGATGGGGCCGCCGCCCGCGCCACCGAAATCGTTATTGGTCAGAGCCGGCTTGGGCAGAGGCGCCTGGTTGAACACGTTGCGCGCGCCCAAGATCGCAGTCGAGTTGAACTCGAAAAGCGACCCGTGAAATTGGTTGGTTCCGCTCTTCGTTACGATGTTAACCACTGCGCCGCCGACTTTGCCGAACTCCGCACTGTAAGCGTCGGTGGTCACGTGGACTTCGGCTACATCTTCGGTGGCCGGTTGGTAGAGGGTTAAGCCCAGAGCCATATCCATGTTGTCGATCCCATCTACCATGGTGTTGTTAGCGCCCAAAACCTGGCCGTTGGCGTTGAACATGAAGGTCAACGCGCCGTTTTCCATAATGCCGCTGCCGGAACTATATAGAGCCGGCACGTTCACGCCAGCCACCAGGCCCGCCATGGCTTGCGCACTGCGGTCCGGCATGGGTAATTCCGCAGTGGTAGTGGAATCGATTTCCTTCGAAACGTCGGCGCTTTCCACTTGTAACAAGGGCGATTCTGCGGTGACCTGCACGGTCTCCTTTTGGCTGCCGGGCGTCAACATCGCGTTCACGCGGCCGACGGATGAGACATTCAATTCGAAATTCGCCTCCGTGAATTTCTTGAAGCCTTCCTTTTCGACATCCACTTTGTACATTCCCGGGGGCAGGAACGGAAGAGAATATACGCCTTCGGCGCTGGTTTGAGTGGAACGGACCACGCCCGTGTTGACCTCGGTCGCCGTCACCAAGGCGCCGGGCACAGATGCGCCCGAGGAATCGGTTACGGATCCGGTCAGTGTCGCAGTTACAACTTGCGCATTCGAAGTTGTCGCGAATAGCAGCGCAAGGGCGAAGACCGCCAGCAGCGCGCCGCATGGTTTATGCCGGACAGCTTTTCTAAGACCCATTGAAAACTTATACTGCCGGGTGTTGCCATTGTCAATGGGATTCTGCGGGGCAAGGCAGGGATTATGCGCCTTCAGGGGCTACCGGGCACTTGATTTGACGAATTCTTTAAAAAGCCCTGCTAGAAACCCGCATTGGCGTTGATCGCCGCCAGACGGCGAAGGACCAGAATTCGAAAGTCGTCATCAGGTTCCGCGACGCAATCAAGGACACGTCTCGCTTTTTCAATGCCTTATCTCGGAGGTTTACGGCGAGAACTACGGCGAGAACTACGGCGATGATATCTATGCAAACTATCCCGTCAATTATGTGAAGTTGGACCGCCTGCCAAGTGGGGAACGATCGTGGGCGTCATGACCCGAGGCGATTACTCGTGACATCGGGCGAGATGCTCATCCCGCGCTACCCGTCGGCAGGCAGCGGCGCGCGCCGTAAGATCGTGGCCGACGTGGAGTGGACCTTTCCGCTAGAATTTGCCGAAGTCGTTTGGGGCGATGGCTCAACCGGTGAAATCGAACGCGGGCGTGACGACATCGGCGGTCATCGCTGATTCAAGCGACAATAGGAAACGCTGCCGTTTCACAGCCCATGCTCAGTCCTCATCGCCGATTCAATCCACTCACCCGGGAATGGGTTCTGGTTTCGCCGCACCGTACCGCGCGTCCCTGGCAAGGTCAGATGGAGACCGCCGGCGCGCCGAAAGCGCTGGAGTACGATCCGGATTGCTACTTGTGTCCCGGCAACTCGCGGGCCGGCGGCGCGCGCAATCCTGAATACGATTCCACGTTCGTCTTCGACAACGATTTCGCCGCTTTGCAACCGGATGCGCCCATCCAGCGCACGGAACAAGACGGGCTGCTGATCGCCGAATCGGAACCGGGTGTTTGCCGCGTAGTTTGCTTTTCGCCGCGGCACGATCTCACTATCGCTAATATGGACGCTGCCGATGTGCGCAGGGTGGTGGATGCATGGGTGGCGCAATTCGAGGAGTTGGGCGCCCGCCCGGGCATAAATTACGTGCAGATCTTCGAGAATCGCGGGGCTATGATGGGCGCGAGCAACCCGCATCCGCACGGTCAGATTTGGGCGAGCCATTCGTTGCCGAATGAAATCGCGAAGGAACAGGAGTCACTGCGTGCCTGGCGCATCGCGCGCGGCGATTGCCTGCTGTGCGAGTACGAAAAGCTGGAACGCTCGGCAAGTGAACGCGTAGTGGAAGAGAACGGCGGATTTCTGGCGGTAGTGCCATATTGGGCGGTGTGGCCGTTCGAGACGATGATTCTAGCGAAGCGGCACGTGACGGGGATCGATGGGCTCAGTGAGCGCGGGCGCGACGAATTGGCGGACATTCTTAAGCGGATGACAGCGCGCTACGACCGGCTCTTCCAGGTCTCATTTCCTTACACCATGGGATTTCACCAGCGGCCAACTGACGGCGAGCCGCACGATGAGTGGCATCTGCACCTGCATTTTTATCCGCCGCTGCTGCGCTCGGCGACGGTGCGCAAATTCATGGTGGGGTATGAGATGCTCGCGACTCCGCAGCGGGATATCACCCCAGAGACCGCGGCGGAGCGGCTTCGCGCGGTTTAGGGGCTTACGGTCGGAAGCCGACGCTCCGCCACAATTTGCCGCAATCGTATAGGCGTCCCGCCGTCACCACTTGTGCCACTTTGCGGATGTCGTGAATATCGGCTGCGGGGTTGCCGTCAACCAGAATCAAATCGGCGCGCTTGCCGGCCTCGACCGTACCGAGTTCGGCGTCGAGTTTCATCGCCCGAGCGGAAACGATGGTGGCCGATTGGATGGCTTCGAGCGGCGTCATGCCCGCTTCTACGTAAATCTCCAACTCACGTTGCAGTCCGTAGCCCACTAGGCCGGTGTCGCTGCCAGGAACGATTGTGACGCCACCCTTGAAGAGCGCGCCGATTACGGCTTCGGACTGCGCCAGCCGCGCGTGCATTTGGTCGGCGTTGGTATTGCCGCCCATGCCACGGAATTTGGTATCAAGCGTAAACGGAGACTTCAGAATGCCAGGCTCGAAACTTGCCACATCGACTTCTTTGGAGTGTCCTGCCATTTCGCCCCAACCGGCTGTTGGATCGATGACGGTGTGATGGTCCTTGAAGAATTGAATCGCCTTCTGCGCGGCTTCGGAATTCACGTCCACGGCGCCACGTCCGCCTCCCGGCGCGCGCATCATGTTGGAGGCGTAGTTGAGGTGGTTGATCTGATCCATGCCGGCCTCCACTCCCTGGAATGCATTGAACACTTGCGGGACGTGGCCCGTGACCGTCATTCCCAGAAGGTGCGCTTCAGCGGCGATCGCCCGGATCACATCGGGTTGCAGAAACGTGTAGAGCTTCATCTGCTGGAATCCCGCTTCATGGTAGCGGCGCACCACGGTGCGGCCTTCATCGGGCGTTTCCGCGGTGACGTGGCCGAAAGCTTTCAATCCGCCCGCGTCGACCAATCCAGCGAGAACCAGCCGCGGGCTGAGCGCGCCTTTCGCGGCCGCGTCGCGCTGTGCCACCAGGTAATCGAATTCGCCGCCGCAATCGCGCGCCGTGGTGATGCCGGCTGCAAGCAGCGCGGGGCCGAACTCTACGCCGGAGAAGTGCGTGTGCATTTCCCACAATCCGGGAAGCAGCGTCTTGCCCTTTGCGTCGACTACTGCCATGCCGCGCGGAATGGCGACCGAGGAGCGCGCGCCGGCGGCCGCGATGCGTCCATCACGCACGATCACGACGGAATCCATGCTCGGCGGGTGTCCGGTGGCGTCGATCAGGGTCGCGCCGGCGATCGCATAGACGCCGGTCCTTTCCGGCGCCACCGCACGGCCGAGCGCCGCGAGATTCGCCATCTCCTGCGCGACTCCCGCGCGAAACAGCTGCGGCAACGCGGGCTCGTATTCGGTGCGCACGGCCTCCATGGGCAATCCGCCGGCGAACGTCATGGCCGCCGCGAGTTGCCCTTCAGCACTCATCCACAGGATTTCGCGGCCGAACATCAAGTTCGCGACCGTGTAACGTTCGAGCGCTATCCGTTTGCCGTCTAACGTAATGGAATCGCGCCCAACAAGACCAATCTCCACCGCTGGGGCGCCAGCCTTGGCGCGAAGCATGGGCAACTCAGCAGGTTTGCCGTGCGCCAGCCAATAGCGCATCATGGCCATTTGAATCGCGAAAGGCGATGGCCCGAAGACGGTGAAATAGCGCGCGGGGAGATCGGCTGTGCGGGTGGCGCCGGCTTCGTCGATGGCTGCTGTCGCGGCAATGGCGATTTTGCGGGCCGGCATCGCCGATTCATAGGTGACCGGAGTGTAGTCGGAGGTCATGCGTAGCGACGCCTCAGCGGTCCGCTTCATGCCGCGGTCGGAATACTCGGACGATGTCTTGAGCGCGAGACCGCCCGAATCCTGCGCGATTTCGTAGCGCTCTTCGCCGATGGCATGCAGGATCATGTGGATCGTGAAGGTCCCTGTTTCGGCGTGGACGGCGCCGAAAATGGACGTGCCTGAGATTGCCGCCAGGAGAATCGTCTTCCGCATATCTAACCTCCGAAGTGCCTACGTGATGATCCGCCGGCTACTGGCTTCGCCTTTCGAATACGAATTCATTACATCCCAAAGTGCCCGCGCAGGTTCGAAGGCGAATCAACGTGAAGCCGCGCGCGCGATAAAAATCAAAGATCTCTTCGGGCTTCGCGACTTCGAAAGGGTAGCCGCCCACCCAATCGATCAGGTCGCGCCATAAGGACATGCCTCGCTCTTTGCCGTAACTGCGGATGGTTTGAAACGGGCGGAGGCGCAGGAAGTCTTTGGTCAAGGGGCGCCAGTATAAGCTACAGAACGACGGCCAGACCACCAGAAAACGAAGCGGCTTCGGCAGCGCGTTGTAGGCGCGCTTCACCTTGGTCCAGCGCCGGCTGGGAGTTCCTTGATCGTTATAGATTGCGATGAAAAGCTTGCCGCCAGCCGCAACGGGAATCGCGGCGTTGGCGAGTGCCGTCCACATCTGGCCGGTATGGTGTAACACGCCCCAGGAATAAACGATATCGAACGCGCCCAGAGAGCGGATGTAAGCTTCGTCCAGAGCGGAGCCCGATTCCACGATCCACTCGGGGTCTTCGGGAAAGTAGCGGCGGCGAAGTTCGCGCGTACAGGCTACCGAATGGGGATCGTAGTCGAGCGAATGTACGCGCGCGCCCAGGCGGCGCGCGGCAAGGCTGAACAGGCCGCTTCCCGAGCCGATATCGAGGAATCGGGTGCGTTTGAGATCGGATGCGCCGAGCATGTCTTGTAGGGAATGAACCGCCTGTTCTACCCTGGCGTCGCTCAGCGTGGTGAGAAACCACGTCCAGTTCTTGCCGAACTCAAAGCGTTGTCCCTGCGCTACCTCGGCGGCGTGCGATTCCATCGGCAAAGCTCGATTGTCGCACTTAGTGGGGCAAGTGAAACGTCGGCTTTGCGGAATCGAGACGGCTTTCCGGAAACTGGAAGATAGGAGCGCGATAGATGCCCCATTTCGCGAGGCGAAATTCAAGCGCGGTCTTCAGCACTCCCAGGCCATAGATGGAACTGCGGCGGAAATTGATCGACGAGGCTTCGGGGAAATAGCGGGTGGGGCATGAGATTTCTCCCAGCTTCGCGCCCAGTAGAATGGCTTGCGCCAAAATCTGGTTATCGAAGACGAAGTCCTCCGAATTGCGCTCCAGGGGCAGCGAGTTCAGCAACTCCTTGCTGTAGGCGCGATATCCTGTGTGATATTCCGAAAGGTGAGCTCCCATCAATAGGTTTTGGGACGCGGTGAGCGCGCGATTGGAAATGTACTTATAAAGCGGCATGCCACCTTGCAAAGCGCCGCCCATCAGGAGCCTCGACCCCAGCGCGGCGTCGTATACGTCGAAGGCGACCATGCTGGCCATGGCGGTGACGAGCAGCGGAGAGTACTGATAATCGGGATGCGTCATCACCACTACGTCGGCGCCCGCCGCCAGGGCCTGCGCGTAACACGTCTTCTGATTGCCCCCATAGCCTCGGTTTCGTTCATGCACGTGCACGGTGAGATTTAGCCGGCGCGCCATGGCCGCAGTTTCGTCGGTGGAGTGGTCGTCCACCAAAATGGTCTCGTCGACTGTGTCCGGCAGTTCGCGCACCGTAGCTTCGAGTGTGCGAGCGGCATTGTAAGCGGGCAGGACTACAACGATGCGCTTACCGTTAATCATCCAGTGTCTTCAGTGTATCTCACACGCCCTGCGCTCCAATCGCGCCAGAGCCTAAAGTCAAGGCCGGATTGTGTTAGAAATCGCGTTAGAATAGGCCTTCACGAGATCCCGATGATCGCAACACCGAGCGCCGTTGACAAGGTTCCGCATGAAACCGAACCAACGCCGATGCTCAAGATCGGTTTCTATTCCTTTTGCCTTTTTAATCTGGCATACTACAGCCGTTTTTTCGAATGGAAGCTGAGCTTCCTGCACGTCCCTCTGATCACCAGCTGCCTTGCGTTATTAGGCGCTGCGATGGATGGCCGGCTATTGTGGACTTTCCGTTCGAAGATTGGGACCTGCATGGCAGCGCTGACGGTCATTTACGCAATAGGGTTGCCGCTGAGCGTCTGGCGCAGCAGAAGCTTTCAAACGTTTACGGCCGAGTGGCTGAAAGCGGTGATCGCCTTCATGATCGCCGGCGCCCTGGTGGTGACGTTTAAGCAGTGCCGTACGGCATTGAACTCGATCGGATGGGGCGTGGCTGTTGCATCGCTGCTTGCCATTTACGTAGGCAGAACGGAGTACGGACGTCTACAGTTGGGGAGCGGCACGCTTTCTAATGCCAATGGATTGGCCTTCATTCTATTGTTAGGTCTTCCATTTCTGTGGCTGATGGCGAGCGCAAGTGACGCGCCGAAACTCAAGCGGCTACTGGCCTGCTGTTTCACGCTCACCACGATCTACGCGTCGGTTCGCACCGGTTCGCGCGCCGGTCTGATTGGGCTTTTAGTCTTATTCCTACTGTTTTTTCTTCGCGCATCCATACTCGGGAAGCTGACGTTTTGCGTCGGCGTCGCGGCCTTTTCCCTATGTGTGTTCAGTTTCTTCCCCGCCATCGTGCAACGCTACGAGACTATGTTCGTGGGGGCGGGCGCGATATCCCAGGCGCGTAGCGCGCGAGAAGCCAGCGCACTGGGCGCTGCCGTGGGCTCTTCCGAGGCGCGGCGCAAGCTCCTGATAAATAGCCTGGAGGTAACGGCGGAGCACCCGCTGCTAGGCGTAGGCATCGACGGGTTCGGAGCCTATATGGCGAAAAAGGAGACAGCCGAGGGTATCATCCCGCGCTATCAAGGTACGCACAACACCTATACGCAGGTCTCTTCGGAAGCTGGCATACCTGCGCTGATCATATTCCTTTGCATCATAATTTTCAGTTTCCAAGGATTGCTCAGGGTATACAAACGGGCGAAGAAGTCTCCCACGAAGGTAGGCGGTCAGGTGGCCGACGTTTGTTTTGCCCTTATTTCCACGCTGACGGCGTACTCGGTCTGCGTCTTTTTCGATTATGTCGCCTACGACGCCACGCTGCCCGTCCTAGCCGGATTCGCCATCGCGCTTGGCAGTGCCGGCCGAAATGTTCTCGAAGTGGCGGAATACAACCAGGCGGCCGTTCCAGTTGCGGCGCAAGCCGTGGTTTTCCCTGTGCGGCAGCGATACGCATCCCCGAGCGCGGTAAGTTGAAACCGGACGCGCCGTGAAACTCTCCGCTCGAGACGAGAAGATCCTTTCCTTGGCAAAGCGCGAAACCTCTCCAGAACACGCCGCGGAATTTGACCCCGTCACGAAAGGATTCGGATTTGCAGTGGCGGCGCTGATCGTAGTGTTCGGGATTGCGGTTGCGTGCATGGCTTACAGCTTTGCCGTCCGCATCTTCAGCCGAGCCGCCCGGGCGGACGCGGATCGCTGATCGAATGCCATCCTCCTGGGATTTTGATCTATTGATCGTCGGATCGGGACCGAGCGGCGCGCACGCGGCGCAGGAGGCGGTCGCTTCCGGCTGTAAAGTCGGGCTTCTGGACATCGGTCACACGGAGGAGCGATTCGACAAGCTGATTCCCGCCAAGCCCTTCTCCGAAATCCGCAGGACGGATCCCGCGCAGAGCGTTTACTTTCTGGGTGACGATCCGGAAGCGGCCTTTCGCAGCCAGGCGCGTGCAGGCGCTCACTTAACTCCAGCGAGACAGCACATGATCCGCGATATGGATGAGCTGTTTCCCCTCAAATCACGGACGTTTCTACCGCTGCAAAGTAGTGGTTTGGGCGGCTTGGGAATCGGCTGGGGCGCCAACTGTTTCGCTCTGGAGGATTTCGAACTGGAACAGATCGGGTTGCCGCCGGTGGAGATGAAAGACTTCTATGCAGCGGCCGCGCGCGAAATCGGGGTAAGCGGACCCGCGGACGATATCCTGTCTCCGCTGATCGCGAATCTCGACCGTTCCGCGCTACTGCCGCCCCTGCATCTCGATTCCAATGCGGAGAACCTTCTGAAACGCTACCAAGCCCGGAAAGCGAGTTTTTTGGACGGCGGATTCTACCTTGGCCAGAGTCTGCTGGCGATGCTTTCCCAACCGCTCGATTCGCGGGAAGCTAACTCATACCGCGACATGGATTTTTGGGGCGACGTCGGGCGATCGGTTTATCGTCCGCGATACACGCTTGAAAAATTGCGCGGTGCTCCGAATTTCGTTCATCTCGGCGGTCGGCTTGCCCTTAGATTCGAGGAACTCGGTGGCGGCGTCCAACTTTCGAGCCGGAATCTGGCCACAAATTCGCCGGAATCCTTCACAGCGCGAAAGCTGATTCTCGGCGCAGGGGCGATCAACAGCGGAAAGTTGGCACTGGCGTCGCTTGGAGCCTACGATGCGCGCCTTCCCATACTATGCAATGCGAACCATTGGATTGCCGCAATCAACTTGCGGATGCTGGGCAGGCCGGCGCGGGATGCGAGGCATAGCCTCTCTCAACTCACGGCTTTGTTGAAAGTGGAGGCGCGGGACCGTGTGTATATTTCGGCGCAGTTCTATTCCTACCGGTCGTTGTTATTGTCGCGAATGTTGAAGAGCATCCCGTGTCCGCCATCGCTCGGGCTGTTGTTCCTCCGCCTCACGGCTACAGCGTTCACTTGCGTCAACGTGCATTTTCCGGATTGGCCCAGCAGCCGCCGCTGGATGTCCCTCAACAGAGATGGATCGATACAGGCGGAGTGCGCGTGGGAAGCCGACGAGATAGGTTGGATGAATCGCCAGGAACGGCGTCTGCTGAAGCACCTGCTCGCGCTTCGCTGCCTACCGCTCGGAATCGCAAAACCGGAGCACGGCGCCAGCATTCATTACGCGGGGACGTTGCCCTACAGTGAAACAGGCCGCCCTTTGACCACCGACGCCGCGGGAAGATTGAACGGGTTCCAGAGCGTATTCGTCGCCGATGCCTCCACCTGGCGCTTCTTACCGGCGAAAGGGTTGACTCTAACGCTTATGGCGAACGCCCGGCGCATCGCGCAGCAGGCAGTGCGCGAACTTCATAATGAAGGATCCGAGAATGGGTGACCAGCGCGAAGCGGTACTTATAACTGGGGCGGCGGGCTTCCTAGGCCGTTACTGCTGCCGTGCTTTCCAGGCGGAGGGGTTTGAGGTCCGAGCCCTGGTTCGCAATCGCTTGAAGAGCGAAGGTTTGGCGGCAGATGCGATCTATGAGTGCGACCTTCCAGAGCATATCGATGAGGCGGCTTTTCGCGGGCCTGTTCGCGCGATTATACACTGCGCTTACAATACGCGCTTCAAGACCGAAGCGGAGAGTCTGCACACCAATGTCGAAGGCACTAAGGCCCTGCTGACGCGGGCGAGGACCGCGAATGTAGCGCAATTCGTGTTCATCTCGTCGCTCGCCGCGCATGCGGACGCAATCTCGTTATACGGGCGCACCAAGCATGAGCTGGAGGGGCTGTTCGATCTGGAACGCGATACGGTAATCAAGCCGGGCACGATCGTAGGGCCCGGCGGGCTATACGCCCGCACGCGGGAAATGATCGGGCGGCTACCGGCGGTTCCTTTATTTTACGGGGACCGATGCTTGCAGACGGTCTGGATCGACGACTTGGTGGAGGGGATCGTCAAATCTGTTCGCGATCGCATTGCCGGCTCCTTTGCGGTGGCAGGAAATCCGGTGCCGATGGGGGAGTTCTATCTCGGTACGGCTGGTCTCGACGGGCGAAAACCCGCGCTGCTTCCCTTCCCGGGAGATCCTGCTCTTTGGCTCTTGAGAATAGTCGAAAAGTTCGGGATAAACACGCCTATTTCTTCGGAGAACCTCGCCGGCCTCAAAGGTCTTTGCAGTTTCGATACCAGCCAGGACTTGCGTCGCCTGGGTATTCAACTTAGAAGCTTTGAAGAGTCTCTCGCCGCTCTCGCGAAGCGTTAGTTGAGTCAGGGCGCCATTACTTTTCCGGCGGCGAATGTCCATCCATTTTCCGCCGTATCCTGGCCTGCGCCGGTGTAACTCCGGATGTAGCACAGAAAAATACCGATCAACACCGGAAGGAAGCCATTGAAGAGCCGGACCTCATTCAACTGTCCAAACAAAAAGTAGACGCCCCACTGCATCGGCATCAGCACCGAGGCGCGTTTCAGAAAGGGGTCCGCCCGCCGCCATCCGGCTAGCGCCGCGACATACCACGGGAGGAGTACGAGCTGCCCCATTACCAGCGTCTTCTTCAGCTCCACGATCTGTCGGATGTTCCACCATACTTTAATCTCATGTGTGGCTGGAATGGGCACGGTTAGATTGAGTATAAATTGAATCGAGAAATACCCCGCCAGCGTGAAAGCTGCTACCCAAAGCGTAGTGGAACGTCTTTCGCGGCCCCACATTACGGCCAGCGCGGTAGGAATTAGAACGAGAATATTCTGATGATTAAGAACGCCAACGCAGAAGGCGGGTACATAGAACGCGTACTGTCTCTTATAAAGAAGCAGAAAACACAACGTATAAGTTGCGACCACGCCGAAATCGTGGCCTAGGAATCCATTGAAGGTGGCGTCCAGCATAACCGCCAGAATAATCTGCCCGAGAAATTGCAGCGGTCTGCCAATGAAGATCGCCGACCATACTCCAGTGAGGTAAACCGCGATCGCGAGCGCAACCAGTTGAAAAGCGATGAAGGCCGTGACATAACCTATGCCGGGCATCAGATGTTTCAAAAGCATTGCCGGCCAGATAAATAATAGGCGCTGGCCAAACACGGGCACTGACGACGGGTTCGTCATGATGACTTGCGGGTTGTACCATGGCTGAACTACGTTGTACATGTCCTCGCAATATGCGAGAACGAAAAAGACGCCAAGCGCCACGGCGATGGAACAGAGCCGTTGTTGCAGCTTTGTCTCTTGCAGCCGGTCCCAATTCCACAGGATCGACAGGCTGCCGGCGGTGAGAGCCGTCATAAGCGCGAGGAAGAGCAGCATGTCCAGGCGAATCCGGCCAATACTCGACGCGCCAAACGCCGCCTCTGCAAGATCGAAGCCGGGAATCACTCGCGCCCAAACCGCAACTGGAAAGGCGCCACGCCCACGCGAAGAATGCAATCCACACAACGAGCCAGAAAACAGCCGCAGCAGCCGAAATCTGTCCCAGGCGCTTTGGTGACATTTGGAATCAGGCTAACACGGCCACAACGGCCGAGGCGAGCGGATGAAGTGAGCGGGTGCGCGACATAAAAGTGGAAGGCTTGTCAAAACCCCAGCAAACCGCGGCAGATCTGAGCGTACTACTACGCAAGAGCCGTCATTGCGAGGGTTACGCGAAGAACGCTCAGACCCCCGAAAGCAAACGCCCGGAAGTCTAATGGAATCTTCGACCGACAGAACTACCGAAGTCGAGTTGCGGCGGCCTTCCACTTTTATGTCGTACACCCGAAGTGAGCGGTTATGGGATCGCCACCGCGTGCGCTTCGCTCAGTCCGAGCACCTGACTCGACGCGCCGAAGTATTTCCACCGATAATAGAGCACATGCTGGGGCAGGGCCGGGATGGCGATGTTACAGCCGTTAGGGCTGGAGCAAGGGACTCCTGTATACTGTTCCGATTGCTCGAAATAGAACGGCGTCGTCAGATTTATCGCGGCGCTTGCCGCCACGCAGGTCTCCTGCCGCGACGTACAGTAGTAATTTCCGGCATCGCCATATTCCGCGTATCCAAACTCCACTATCGCACTCACAACCGGCCATCCCCTTGGCGGGTTGATGCTGACGGGAACCGACTCGAAGGTGTTCCGGACTACGCTGTCCACATTTGGAACCGGTGGTAGGGCACTGACCAGATCCTCCGTCCTTACGCCATCGAGCCACCGCACCTGGGATGCCGCAAACCTGGCGCTTCGCGTAGTAAAGATGTTCCAAAAGACATCGAACTGGTTCCATTTGGCGTAGTTTGTTCCCAGCCGCCGGATCATCGCGCCTGTCAAGTCATGCTGCGTAAGCCCGAACTGCACAAGATTTGCGGTCTCCGCTCCCAAATCGCCGATGCAAAGCTCATTCGTATCGTCCGATTGCACGGCGATGCCAGGATAGGCGCAGTAAGGCGTACTTAAATAGGGAGCATTGACATAGACATCGCCAGCCGAAGATCCGGACGTACACTCGCCGGCCAAGAAAGCATAACAATACTTATAGGAATCGGGGGTGGCTGATCCAATGGAGCTTCCTGGTCCGCTAGTATCGGCCAACGGATGCCTGCCAACATATGCGAACGTCGTCAGGTACTTCCGGTTCAATTGATTTTGTGCCCCCGAGACCTTCCATAACTGGCCGGTGACATTGGTAAAGGGAGACGACGGGCTTCCCAACGTAATCACGCCGCCATCGTTTCCATCGAACGGGCGTCCATCCGTGCACCATCCGTTGAAACACGGGCCAGGATGGGTATCGACGGCGTTCGGGTGACCGACCCCTACCTTTCCTGCAAATGGAGGATTGGTGGCTATCTCGTTAAGCGGCCCAAATGGCGCCGTGGACAGGCTACCCGTCCGGACCAGGTCGCAAATCCCCTGTGGGCCCAGCGCGCTAAGAGGGCAAAGGGGATCGGTTGCCGTTGGGAAGGGGCCGGCGGATACGGAGTTGATGTCTCCGATAAACGTGTGTCCATTTTCCACCGTCGGATCGGCCAGGAGCGTAGTCCAATTTGGGTTTTGACCATATGGATCGTTCCGGTAGTTCCACAGCATCTGCCGGGCGGTGTTGGCATTGACGGTTCCGCACACCATGGTGAACGTTGTGTTGGTATGGGAGTTAGTATTACTATTGTATCCGCGCTGAATTGTGAGCTGCGTGGTACTGGACATCGCCACAATCCTGACCCATTCGGAGTCAATCAGCATTACATCGCCCACCTGCTCGTTTTGCAGAACGCCGCCGTCGGATTGGCGGATAGGAGGTCCGTTCACCGTAATCGCCGTGCATACCTGGCCGGTCACTCCAAATGGATTCGCCGGACAAGCGTTCAGACCACCCGCGGCTCCCACAGTTTTATTGAGCGCGGCGCTGGTCAGATTCGTCGTGTAAGTGTTGGGGGGTCCGTCGATCGTAAGATCGTTGCTGGAGACGTCCAGCCATCCAGAATCCGGCGGGAAAAAGGAATGCTTCGAACACCAGGACGCGGGGGCTTTCCGATAGGTAGACGCGGCGGCAACGATATGGATGCTGTTGCTCGTCGTCCCAACCGGCGTACGATCGCCTAGTGAGTACATAAACAGCCACTCCTTCCAATCCTGACCGCCGTCGGATGCCGCAACGAAAAGGTCGCCGTCATTGGACATGGAGCCGAAGTCGAAGTACCAGTTGTCGGGCGTGAATCCACTGGCGGCGTAATCGGGATTGAATAAAGGCGCCGCCTGTGAAACCGAGTCGCTTTTGTTGGGCTGCATAATAGTAAATTGCAAACAGGGCTGCACGCCGTTATTGAGGGCGCAGTCCGGCAGAGTCACTCCAGGCGTGTAGGGCGTATGCGAGCCATTGTAATGGGCTTGGATGATCGTTTGTCGCGTTAGATCGAAATAGAGAGGCTGCATACAATACCAGCTATCCCCATTCTGAGGATCAAAGTTGCCGGTACAGTTCCAGCCTGGACTCCATCGGCCGTCGGTATATTGAGTGAATTGAACCAAGCCCAAGTCGTTAAAGACGCTGCCATCGGAAGCGATCCAAAAAAGCTCCTTGCCGGCAAAGCAGTTATAACCAGGCACGCCGCTCACCGTAACCGGGTTCTGGCTGCAATAACTCGCCGAAGCTCCCGGGCTCCAATTCGGCATGGAGGAGCTGCCATAAGCATAAGTGACGCTTCCAATTGAAATCCGGTTCGCCGTACCGGTTTTTTTCCAGATCATCACGCCAAAATTATTGGCCGAATATGTGACGCCGGTCAGGTTGGAGGTTGGACCGTTCACGAGCGTGAGCTGTTTTTCGCTTTGAACGGAAGCGATAACGTATTGGCCACCCGCCAACGTGATCATACTGCCGGCTGTCCAGTTTGTGTTGAATACATTGCCGCTCGCAAGCGTGATCTGGTTCGACGAAGCGGAATAATTCACAGCGCCAGTCGCTTTGGAAACGTCCACCCTAGTAATAGGCGGCGATCCCGAATTCTGCCAGAGATCCATCAGATTTTGTGTGCCGAAGGTGTAGGTTGCCGGCGTTCCAGTCAGCGAGACTTCCCGATTGGAGGACGCGCAACTGACCCCGTTAACCGTCAGGCAGGCGACGATCTTGCAATCGTCGCCGGAACACGACGGGTTGCTGATGGATGCCTGCGAAACGGCTACAGTGACCCACTCGATCGATGCTCCACTGCTCTGCGCGACTGTGTAAGTGTGCGCCACCCAGTATCGTAAGGTTATCCGCTCGCAGAAACAGCGGACACGTCCCGGAAGCGCAAGGTCCCGTAAAAGAAGCCGCGCCGCCCGTGCTGGTAAGCGGGCCGGAGGCGTTTGTCCAAGCCGATTGAGAATCGATCGCCGTTACGAACGATTGGGAGGTGAATGGCGTGCCTTGCGGTCCGGTGGCTCGAGCCGATCGGATACCCGTTTGCGGATCGATCAGGATTTGGCCCTGGTTAGACCACTGAATCGTCGGATATCCGTACTGCCCTGGGTTAGCGCGATCGACAGGTGGTCCTTCATTGTGTATGTCTCCCAGCGGTATGTTGTCGGTCAGGAACTCCTGGTCGAAACTCTGTGTCCCGCAAGTCAGGGTAAGGTGGTGGCGCGAATAGGTTTGCAGGGCCCTCGAGTATCGATTGCCATCCAAAGCGACTTCGGCGGCGCGTTTGCCGATCACAAGAGTGCGGCTTCTGCCCGCAACCTGGGGAAGCAATTGCCCGGAACTTGCGGTCTGCCCTGTCGTGATGCTGCCGGGCCGGGAATCCAGATTGGCTCCGCTAAAAAGAGCGGGATTCACGTCGTCGACTAAAACTCCCACGTTGCCGCCCGAGACGCCGCTGGTAACCGCGCTCGACAAGACGAAACCCGTAATAGAGGGAACCGAAGTTACTGTTTGCCAGCCATTCAAACCGCCGGAATTTTCCAGATAAACCAGTGATCCGGCGAGCAATCCATGAGGCGACGCCGTTTTGATTGTAACTTGGCCGTTAGCTTGGGACACCGAAGCGACGGTGATAGCCCGGTTCATATCTGCCACCTGAATGCTGCAGGCTTGCGCAACGGGCGATGTATATTGCAAGATCGCCTGCGTGGCCGACGCCGTCACGCTCGCGATTGCGATTTGCCCCGACATTTGGGCGGATAGCGCCAGCGGAATAAAAATCAACGTAAGAATTCGTCGCATGATCCCCAATTTGTTCCTTTCACGATGCTAGCGCAGGTAATAGACTCTGATCTCACCGCGAGCGCCATTACAGCCGGCGAAGATCGTGCTGCCGGAAGTGGCGCTTCCATAACTGCCGCCGCCCCCTCCGGGCGCGACTCCGTTCCCGCAAGCTACATATCCGCCGGCGGACGTCCAAGCGCCACCGTTTCCGCCGTTTCCGCCGTTGGTGTACAGAGTGTTTCCGCGGGCCGATACGCCACCCGCTCCGCCGGTGGCGGCGCTGTATGAACCCGATCCACCGCCTCCGCCCCCGTTAATCGACCCGCCCCCGGCGTAGCCATTACCAGTAGCCGTGGCTTGCCCCCCACCGCAGCCCCCGCCGTCGCTTCTAGTAGTAACCGCTCCGGCAGTGTTCCCAAAGGTGCAGAATGCCTTGGTGGCATCGTGCAAACTGGTGAACGCGGGTCCCAAATCCATCCATCCCCATCGGCCCGTGCCGAACGTATACCCACCCCATCCGGCAGTGGACGAATTGGCTCCTCCCGACCCGCCGACCACAATTCCACAGGTTCCAAAAGAGGAATTGCCTCCATCGCTGGACCATGGTGAACTTGCGACGCCGAGGCCGCCATTTCCGATGGCGATCGTGACCAAAGTGCCCGGCGTAACCGAGCATTGCCCTTCCCAGAACCCACCACCGCCACCTCCCTGTCCGCTATTCCCGGCGCCCTCGGCCTGACCGCTGCCTCCGGCGCTCCAGATCTGGACGTGCACGTGATATACGTTCGCGGGAACAGTCCAACTAGTGGAGCATATCGAGGCGGAACCGGAGCCACATGACCAGGAAGTCATGGTCTCACCTGCGATTGAGGTGGACCCATCGAAGATGAGTACGCGCTCGGTAACGCTGCCACCACCGCCCGACCCGCTCGGAGTCTGCGCCCCCCACGAGGAACCGCTCCAAGTCAATACCTGTCCGGTGGAGGGCGCCGTCGTGGCAACCGACTGGCCTTGGATAGCCTGCACTGTGGCCGAGGTCAGCGTTCCGCTGAGTCCCCGCCAATCGCCGGCAACTGGCCGGAATTTACTGTTCCGCTCAACTGGGAAAAACTGTAATCGCCGGACTGTGCCGCGACGGATCCGTCCTGCCGAATACGCTGTTTACGGCGCCGGCGCCGGATTTGAGTCCACGTATTGGCGGGGCGCAGAGTAAACATTCTGCCCGGCGGCGGCCGCGGTATTGAAGAAGAACTCTCCGGTCCGCATGTGGAGGGCAGGGTGGCTCCGCTCTTGGCCGGTTTTGTGGCGGTCGCGCCGGACGCGTCCCAACTACCCTGCATCGTCTTACTGCCGGTGATAGTGGATTGGCCCAAACTTCAGCCGCTGTAAGTGTCCAGATCGCTAATGTTCGTTTCATAAGTTTCTGCTTTGTCTCGTCAGGTGTACCGGCGGAAAGACCGCCGCGGTATGGAAATCAAATCGCTATCAGGTCGAGGACGCGCTTGGCGTCGCTTCTAAAATCCGCGAATCACGGTGGCTGTGAAAGTTGCGGCTGCGGGATTTACTGCGGCCGTCGTATCTCGCGCATAGTCTCACGGAGACTACGCCCGCCGCGCTGATGCGCATGGTCCCGCTCAAACCCGCTTCGAGACCCGCCGGCCAACCAGGCGCCACTGCATCTCCGGCGTTGGCCCCGGGCAGTGAGAGCGTAAGATCGGCCGCGCACGTGCCGGCGGGGATGGACGGAAAATCAAGCGTCGCCGACGCTGTCAAGTAGGTTGGAACCACGGCGCTATCCACCGAGAGAGTAGTCTGCCCGGCCGTGGTGATGGCGGCGATTCCCGCGCCTCCCAATACGGGGTTGGCGCTCAACCAACCGCGCCGGTCGGCCCCGCCGTTCGAATCCCACGCTCCGCTCGCCGCGGTCCACGTATAGATGGGAATCGTATTTATCGGGAAATCCGGTGATGCCCGGGGCCGCAACGCAGGCTGCGGCGCAACTGACCGTCATCGAACTGCCTACGTTGAGGTTCCCGTGGCGTCCATATAGATGAACGCTGTACCGGTGCTGCCGCTGGCAACTGTCGCCACCGCCGGACTAGTTTGCGAGTAGATCTGTGTGCCGAAGCGAACATTGCATGGCGTGGCCGGGGAGCAGTTGCCGCCGATTGTGAGCGTCGACGGGCTGCTCAGGCAACGCCGAAGTCCCCCAACTGGGAAGCCATTCCCGCCCCGCCGCTTCCGCCGCTTCCGTCGCCCGAAGAACTCGACCCGCCGTTATATCCATTCAATACGCAACGGCCTGTTTCGGCGGAAGCGAACGTCACAGTGACGTTGAATGTGGCGGGATCGATGGTTATCTGGCTCGGTTCCACCATGTTGTAGGGAGAGGAATTGTCATAGCACTGGACGATCAGATTCCCGGTTCCAAGATTATGAGTGCCGCCTGGTATGGAGACGGCGGTTACATTAGTGGTAAGAACGCAGTGTAGTTAGCGGGCGGTATCGCTGGGTTCAAGCTGATCCAGGCAGATCCGCTATAAACCTTGATGCGATTGGAATCGCCCGAATCGACCGCGACATCGCCGGAGAGCGGAGTGCTCGGAAGCGGACCGGGTGCAACCTGGATTCCGGCGCCATTGGCGCTTGCATAAAAGGTTTGCCGCGCTCCGGCATATAGGAAGTCGGTTGCGTGAAATCGACCGCGTTAGTAACTTGAGCGGCGGCATAATCTCCGACTTTGCGCGACGACGGCTCCAGGTTCTGCCGAACACACTGGTCACCGCGCCCCCACCCGCGACGTTTTGCGGCGCCCACTGCGTTCCGTTCCACGCCAGCACCTGACCGGTTGTTGGGGCCGTCGAGGAGACCGGCCTAGACTGTACACGGGTTACCGTCGCCGATGTAATGGCGCCGCTGAGATCGCCGCCGGCGGAGGGCAATTGGCCGCTGGACGCGCTGCCGGAGATCTGCGCGAAGCTATAATCGCCAGTCTGCCCCGTCACGGCCCCGGTTCGGCCAAACACGCTAGTCACCGGAATGGTGACCGTGAGCGTTTGCGCGGTCCATTGCGAGCCGTCCCAACCCAAGAGTTGGCCGGTGGTTGGAGCTACGGTATTGAGTTTACGTCCAAGGAGTTTATTGACGCTGACCGAGGCAGGCGCGCCGGAGACATCTCCGCCCAGCGCGCTCCATGAGAGCGAAGTTCCATTGGTCGAAAGCACGCTGCCGGAGTTCCCCGCCTGTCCCGGAAGGGTTGTCGCTTGCACGGTCCACTGGTTGGCGGAGGTGCAGATATACCAGTTTTGCCCCGCCAAGGTGCTGGTCAGGATGAACGTCGCTCCCACCTGACACGTCGCCGGCAGCACTGGACCGGTCTGAGACGGCATCGTGAAGCTCGCCGCGGAAAAATTGACGCTCTTTGCCTGCGTGCGCAAATCGATCTGCGTCTGCGCCCAGCCGCCGCCGGCGAGCGCCGCTGCCATCGACGAAAAACGGACTACGTTGAGTAACTTCATAATTTGAGTTAGCGGAGGCGGCCGCTTGAGGCCTCACCTGACCCCATATTAGTCCGGCGAAGTTATGCAATCCGTCCAGAGAATCTGCTAAATAATTGAAAACAATGGATCGAAAAAATTCCAAAGTCTTGTGACTGACTTTTTGGAGAGGCCACGAATGCGATCTGGCGTGTGATTCCTTGGCGGCTTTCGATGCGCTTCTGTTGGTCGGATTGGTTTGGCTACTGCGAGCGAAGAATCAAGAGATGCGGCAGCAGAGGGAACGGATGGAGGCGAACTTATTTCTTGCGGTAGTCGCCCGCGCTGAAGTATTTTTCCAGCCAGACGTAGAGGCAGATGAAGAGATACCGGCTGCCCATTTCCTTGATCTTCAACTTCGCCTCGCCGGTGCGGCGGTTGCGCCAGGTGATGGGGATGACCGTCCAGCTGTAGCCGCGCACGATCGCCTTCAACGGCAACTCCACCGTCAGGTTGAAATGCGGCGAAATCAACGGCCGGCATCCGTCGATGGCCGTGCGGCGATAGGCTTTGAAGGCATTGGTGGTGTCGTTCAACTTGATGCGGAATAGGATCCGGATCATCGCGGTTGAAGAGCCGGTTCAGCCGCAGCTTCAGCCAGGGATAATCGATGACGCCGCCGCCCTTGATGAAACGCGAGCCGAAAACGGCGTCATACCCTTCGTTGAGCGCCTTCCAGTAGCGCACGACGTCGCGCGGATCGTCGGATTCATCGGCCATCATGATGACTCACGGCGTCGCCTTTCATGTGGTCCAGGCCGTAGATGATGGCGCGGCCGAAGCCGTGCGGGCCGGGATTCGTGAGCGGGCGCAGCGCGGGGATGGATTGCGCCACTTCTCCAGAATCGCGCGCGTGCGGTCCGTGCTGCCGTCGTCCACGACGATGATTTCGTGCGGGATCATGGTTGAGGCGCAACTCCAGATCGAGATGTTCGACGGTGGCGCGGATACAGCCCTCTTCGTTGCGCGCGGGAATCACCACCGATAACAGTTGCAGCGGCGGGGCATCCGGCGCGGGATCGGGCGGAAGCTGAGACACAACTATCTCCGCTTTCCCTCGCACAGATCGAGCCATTCCGGGTGAGCCCGGGCGTGTTCGGCGATCTCGTCGAGTATCGACGCCAGCGGGCGCTCGATCTTCCAACCGAAACGCTGCCGCACGCGGGCCGAATCCATCACGATCCAGGGCAGGTCGAACGGCCGCTCGCTCGAATCGGCCGTTGGCGAGTGCGGACCGAACCGCGCGTCGCAATCGGCAGTCAATTGCGCCAGCGACATGCTGTTTGCCGCGCCGCCGCCGGCGTTGAAAAGGCGTTCGCCTTTTGCCGCGCCGTCGCTCATTTGCAATTGGAGAAGGCGCGCCAGATCGTTCGGGATGAAACGCGTCGCGCACCTGCAGGCCCAATCCACCGAAGCCGATGTATCGCAACGGGCGGCGCGCCAGATGAGCATGCATCCAGTATGAGAATATGCCTTGCGCGATTAAACCGAATTGGCCCGCGCCCGCCAGCACGCCGCAGCGATTGATCCAGACCGGAAAATCGAACGCGTAGCCGTATTCCAGCGCGATGGCCTCCGACGCCAGTTTGGTGCTTCCGTAAAGCGATACCGGCGCCGCAACCGAGAACTCCTCCGCAATGCC
This sequence comes from Bryobacterales bacterium, assembly GCA_963763545.1. Lineage (GTDB taxonomy): Bacteria > Acidobacteriota > Terriglobia > Bryobacterales > Bryobacteraceae > PALSA-243. Next base: position 71,941 of record CAVXPE010000030.1, on the reverse strand, counting down.
TTCGGCGGTAATGCCCGTGGGCAACGGCCTTGAGGCATCGAGCACGAACGTGTCGCCTTCCCGCGCATCGGCAGCGCACTGAGCGGCGGAATGGAGTAAACGCGGCTGCTGCTGAGCAGGATGAATCCGCTTCGATGGCGCTTGGCGTATTCGAGCAGGTTCAACGTGCCATAGAGGTTGTGTTCGATCAACTGGCGGCTGCTCGATTGACCGTCGACGCCCGCCAGCACGCTGGGGTTCGCCGCCGCGTCGACGATCCAATCCACAGCCGGCAATCCTTCCAGGTCGGACGCCGCGCGCACGTCGCCGTGAAACACCTGGATTCCCTCCGCGGCGAGCGAGCCGCGATTGGTCTCCGCGCCCGGCCGCGACAGGTTATCGATGCCGGAGATCCGCGCTCCTTCCATTGCGGATTGGAACCAGCGAGCGAGCGACGCGCCGGCGAAACCGCAGATTCCCGCGATGAAGATGCGCATGGGGCGGGCTATTCGCTGTGCGCCGGAACCAGACGCCGCGACCAGCTCTCCACAATCTCCTGGAAGATATTGCCGAGCGGCCGGGTAATATCCCATGCTGGATAATGGGTCTTCATTTTGCGGAGGTCGCTGTAGTAACAGATATGATCGCCGGCGCGGTTCTGCTCAACGTAGGACCAGCGCTGCGGCTTACCGCTCAACTCTTCCACCATGCGGAAGGCTTCCAGAATGGAGCAGGAGTTGGATTTGCCGCCGCCCAGATTGTAGACCTCGCCGGAGCGCGGGTTCTGGAAGAACGCGTGCATGAAGCTGGCGACGTCCTCGGAGTGAATGTTATCGCGCACCTGCTTGCCCTTATAGCCGAAGACCTTGTACTCGCGGCCTTCCATGTTGCACCGCACCAGATAGCTGAGAAAGCCGTGCAGCTCGACGCCCGAATGGTTGGGCCCGGTCAGGCATCCGCCGCGCAGGCAGCAGGTGGGCATGTTGAAATACCGGCCGTATTCCTGCGCCATCACGTCGCCCGCCACCTTCGAAGCGCCGAAGATGGAGTGCTTCGATTGATCGATGGAAAAGGTCTCGGGTATGCCTTCGAGAAAGGCTGGCGTCGGCATAGTCCCATCGCGTTTCCAACTCGGCCAGCGGAATGAAATTGGGCCGGTCGCCATACACCTTGTTGGTCGACATGTGGACGAACGGCGTTTCGGCGCAGAATTGCCGCGCCGCTTCGAGCAGGTTCAAGCGTTCCGACCGCGTTGACTTCGAAATCGAGAAATGGAATGGCGGCGGCCCGGTCGTGCGAGGGTTGCGCGGCGGCGTGCACAATCATCGCGGGCCGAAGATCCTTCATGAGAGCGAGAACGCCCTCACGGTCGCGGATATCGAGATCGCGATGATCGTAGGAAGGGAGTTCGCGCAGCCGGGAAAGAGTCCACCGGGTATCACCCTCGGGTCCAAAAAAAACGGCGCGCAGGTTGTTGTCTACGCCAGTTACGCGCCATCCGAGTTTTGCAAAGTAAGTAGTGACTTCCGAACCGATGAGTCCGCAGGAACCAGTTACCAGTAGGGTCTTCATTACAAAAATCGTGCGGCCGCAAGACCGAAACTGAAGAATATCACAAGGTGAAATCGGCTTCCTGTTACCCTGAGCCTGGGGAAACCGTCGCCAATGCCGTCTCAGCTTCCGGAGATTTACCGGAGAATCGCCGCCCTCGGTTTCGTTTTTGTTGGACGATCAGACGCGGATGGCCGCGGCGCGGAACTATTTCAAGTGGCAGTACCGGCTGGCCGCGAGCGACCTGGGGCGGCGGGTGGTTGAAGTGGGCTGCGGGACCGGAAACTTCACCGGTTTCTGCTCGACCGGGCTAGCGTGATTGCGGTCGATACCGAACCCGAGTGCGTCCGTCGCTTGCGTCTGCGCTATCCGGCCAGCCGAATCTGCACGTGGAATGTTGCGGACCACCGGACGCGGCATTCCTCGAACTGCAGCGCTTCGAAGCAGATTCCTGCGTTTGTTTGAATGTGATCGAGCATATCGGCCGCGATGTCGATGCCCTCGCGGCGATGGCTTCGATCCTTCCGCCAGGCTCGACGATCGTCCTGCTGGCGCCGGCGTTCGAGGCTTTGTACGGCCCTATAGATTACCAACTGGGACATTACCGCCGATACACCAAGCGCAGTCTGTCGATGGCGGCGCGCTCCGCCGGATTGGAGGTAGTCCGCACACGCTATCTGAATCTGCCGGGGTTCTTCGGATGGTGGGCGAACTCGCGGCTGTTCCGCCGGGAAACGCAATCGGCGGGTCAAATTTCGTTCTTCGATCGCTTCGTGGTTCCGGTGGCGTCGCGCATCGAAGATATCGTCGCGCCGCCGTTTGGACAGTCGATTCTTGCGACCTTGCGAAAACCGTGAGCGGTTTTTGCCGCATGTTAAATTGAAGCGGCAATGTGCGGAATCGCGGGTTTTGCGTCTATTCAACCCGGAAAGAGCGCATCGGAAACGCTTGAGCGCATGACCGGGATCATCCGCCACCGGGGTCCCGACGATAGCGGCTTCTTTCGCGATGAATTCGTAGCGCTCGGCCACCGCCGCCTCAGCATCGTCGATCTCGCGCTGGGACATCAGCCGCTCGGAAACGAGAGCGGCGACGTTTGGATCGTCTTCAACGGCGAAATCTTCAACCATGCCGAATTGCGTCCCGCTCTGGAGAAGGCCGGGCACCGTTACGCGACGCGCAGCGACACCGAAACCATAGTCCATGCGTACGAGGAGTACGGCGCCGCGGCCGTTGAGCGACTGCGCGGCATGTTCTCCCTCGCCATTTGGGATAGCAGGCGCCAGACACTATTTTGCGCGCGCGATCGGCTGGGCAAGAAACCGCTGTATTACTACTGGGACGGCCGCCTATTTGCGTTCGCGTCCGAGATCAAGGCGCTCTTCGAACATCCCGCAATTTCGCCGCGCTTTGAGGAAGCGCTGCTGCCGGAATACCTCACTTTCGGATACACCAGCGGGGACCAAACGCTCTTTTCGGGCATCCGCAAACTGATGCCGGGCCATCATCTTACTTTGCGATTGGGCGATGCCCGTCCCGCTCCCGAAATTCGCAAGTATTGGGAGATTCCCGCGCCCGAAGAATCGCCCGAAGACAGAGGACGAAGCGACGAATCGTGGATCGCCGAATGCCGGTCGCGCATCGAAGAGGGCGTCCGCTCGCGCCTCATGAGCGACGTGCCCTTGGGCATGTTCCTCAGCGGCGGCGTGGATTCCAGCATGATCGCGGCGCTCATGAAGCGCATGGTTTCGGGCCCGGTGAAGACGTTCGCCGTGGGATACCGCGAGGCTGAGTACAGCGAACTCGGCTATGCCCGTCAGGTGGCGGATGCCATCGGAACCGAACATCACGAAGTCACTATCGGGATGGACGAATTCTTCGGCGCTCTGCCACGGCTGATCTGGCACGAGGATGAGCCCATCACATGGCCATCGAGCGTGTCTTTGTATTTCGTCTCCAAGCTGGCGGCGGAACAGGTGAAGGTTGTGCTGACTGGCGAAGGCAGCGACGAACTGTTCGCCGGATACGAGCGCTATTACTATTACTTGTGGAACCATCGCTGGCTGCGAACCTATCGCCTGTTGCCCGGCTTTGCGCGGAACGCCATTCGCGGCGGCATCGACGGCTCGCCGCTGCTTCCTGGAGGTCTGCGGCGCAAGCTAGGTCACACATTTCTGGGCCGCGGCGAAGACATCGAATCGCTCTACCTGGATAATTTCTATTCCGCCTTTCCCGGCGCCGAATTGCAGCGTCTGATGAAGCGCGGCGGCGATTCGCCTTACGCGAACTATCTGGGTTTCTGGAACGAGCGCGCCGGAGCGTCCGATTTGAGCCGCCTGCTTTACGCCGACCAGAAGACGTACATGGTGGAGCTGCTGATGAAACAGGACCAGATGAGCATGGCGTGCTCCATCGAAAGCCGCGTGCCGTTTCTCGACCATCCGCTGGTGGAATTCGCCGCGCGCGTGCCGGACCGCCTCAAGCTGCGTAACGGCATCGGCAAGTACATCGTCAAGAAGGCGGCCGAAGGGCTGGTTCCGAACAAGATTCTCTATCGCAAGAAGATGGGGTTTCCCACGCCGATGCGCCAGTGGCTGCGCGCCGATGCCGCGAACGGAATGTTAAATAGCCTGCTCGACCGCAATGGTTTTCTGGCGGAATATCTCGACTTGGCGCCCATCGCCAAACTATTGGAACGTCATCGCGGCGGAACGCTCGATGCCACGGACCGCCTGTGGCGACTCCTGAACTTGCAGCTTTGGGGCGATTTGTATTTTACGGGCCGCCGGGAACACGTATGGGACGGTGCGACTACGGTTCAAAGCGGTGCCTGACCGAATTCGGGCAGGCTGCGTGCGTTTCCGTCGCCGCGCATCAGGTACAGGTTGTCCATCGCGCCGGCCTCGTCCAGCTTCTGCGTCAATGCGCCGGATGCACGGAAAACTAAATCGAAACTCCCGTCGAGAAATCCAGCGCCGCGTAACGCCTCGCCCCACGCGGGGTGCGAATGGTTGCAAACGATGAGATCGACCCCACGACGCTCTAAAACCCGACGCACCGCGGTGATGACTTGTGGCGCGTGTTCCGGTAGAGCCAGACAATCGATCAACGAACCCAGGCGCATGTCGCCAAACTCACGATTCCATTGCATCTGCGTATCCACGGCGATGGCCCACCCGATTGTCGCGCCGCCGCTGGCGATCTTCATGCGCAGGAATTTGCCGCCGGGATAAAGAATTGCGAGCGTGGCGCGGTCGCGCACGGCCAGGAACGGATAGCGCGGTGCGCACTTCATCCAGAGATCGTCCAACCATGTGCCGAACGCGTCGAAGAAATCCATCGTGGCGGACGGCGTCGTCTGGGGCTTCGCTTTCGCCCATTGATGCAGGCGAACGCCCGCCCAGCCAAGACCAGTTAGCGCAGCCAGGCTCAGCAGAAAGCGGCGCCACGCGGTGGTTCGCACCGTCTCCATGTTACGCAGGTACGCCCCCGGATGGACAATGCGGAAGTAACCGCGAACCGCGTTCCGTTTCCACTCGCCGGTCTGCGCCACGCGCGCGGACGTTTGACGGGCGCGATCCGCTTCGAGCGTATATAACAACGGCTCGCGCCTCAACGCGTCACTTATCAATTGCTCGTCCAGTTCAGCGTATCTTTCATTGGCGACGCCCTCGGATAGCGCCGAATGGTAGCAGGCAACGCTCGACGCAGCGCCCCGAAAAGAGAAATCCTGGCGCTTGAGCGCGTACCCGCCGCGCACTTCGTCATTCTCAACTGCCAGAAACCGCTCTTGAAAGATCGAGCGGCCGGGCGCGGGCGGCAGCCATTCTGGCATCGCAGTTTCCGGAAATTCGAACGCGCTTTCGCGGCCCCTTACACGATTGTTGAATTCGCGTACAGCCGCTTCATCACGTTGAAGAAACGGAGAGATGCGAATCGCCATCGCACTCAGCGTAACAAAACGGCCCGTGTCTCTAGCGAGCCTTCGTAGATCAACGCAATGTTAAAGTAGCGAAGGGAAGCATGCGGATACACCAGGAATCTATTCCCGAGATCGATCGCTACATTGCAAACGAGGGCTCGTACGATCTTGCGGATAAGATTCCATCTTACGAACGTTATCTGGCTTTCGTCGGCAAGCTTCGTAAGGTCGAACCGGGCATGCGGATCCTCGAGGTTGGGACGGGCACCGGTTGGTTTCCCATTCTTTGTAAGGCGAACGGGCTCGATTGCAGGGGCCTCGAGATTAGCCCGCAGCTGATCGATCTCGGGATGGAAATCGGCAGGCGCAACGGCATTGTGCCCGATATCGAGCTAGGCAACGTCGAAGATACCGATATCGGCAAAGATAAGTACGACGTCATTATCGGGTCGTCGGTATTCGAGCATGTGGAGTACTGGCGGCGAGGATTGGAGAAGGTGTATGCGGCGCTCAAGCCGAATGGCGTGCTGTTCTTCGAATCCACCAATAAGTACACGTTGAAGTTCTCCGCCACGGAATATCCCCCTTTGCCGTTTTACGGCTGGCTGCCGGATCAGACTCGGTACGGGCTTCGGAAGCGCGTACATGGCAAAGACGTCATGAAACTGGGCATCGATTTCACCCAGTTCACCTATCCCATGCTGCGGCGCGCGTTCAAGGAGATCGGATTTCGCCGGGTGTTTGATGTAGTGGATTTGGTCGATACCGCGCGGATGCCGCCGGCCAAGCGCGCCGTGACGAATGTTAGCCGGTCGTTTCCGCCAGCCCGTTGGCTGGTGCTGACGTTCATTATGCAGGCGACGACTTTTGTGTGCGCGAAGTAAACCCGAAAAATCAGCCCCGTCCCGTGCTGTTGATGTCGCGGGAACTGGGAATCGGCGGAACGGAGCGGCAGCTAGTCCAAACCGCGCTCACGCTGGACCGCGCGCGCTTTGCGCCGCATGTGGCGTGCTTCCATGCCGATGGTTTCCGCGTGGCCGCACTGCGCGCCGCGGGCATCCCGATAGTAGAACTGCCGGTGCGATCGTTCATGCGATGGTCGGCGGTAGTTGGCGCGTGGCGTTTGGCCCGCTACCTGAGGGCGCATCGCATCCAGTTGGCGCACGCCTTCGATGTGCCGATGGATGTGTTTGGCGTGCCCGTCGCGCGGTTCGCCCGTACGCCGGTGGTCATCTCGAGCCAGCGCGCACACCGCAATCTTACCCCGGGAATTTACTCCCGCCTGCTGCGGGTCACCGACCGCATGGTGGACGCGCTAGTGGTCAACTCGCGCGCCGTGGAGCGAGAATTGATTGGCCAGCACAAGGTGCCTCCCGCGCTCATCCGCTTCTGGCCTAATAGTATCGATCCCTCTGAATTCCAGCCAGAACCGCGTGTTCGCCAGCCTGAAGTCGCGGATAGCGAACTCGTCATTGGTTCTCTCTGCGCCCTTCGTCCGGAAAAAGGGCTCGATGTGTTGCTTGAGGCCTTCGCAGCCTTGCGGCCTCCGGGCGCTGTGCTCGTCATCGTGGGCAGCGGTTCGGCAGAAGCCGGCCTGAGGGCGCGCGCCGCCACATTGGGGCTTGGCGCGTGTTGCCGCTTCGTACCGATGGTTACGAATGTCGCGGAATGGCTCCGCTCGATTGACATTTACGTATTGCCGTCGCGCTCCGAGGCCTCTGCGAATTCGCTTATGGAAGCGATGTCGTGCGGCTGCTGTTGCGTGGCGTCCGACGCCGGCGGAAATCCGGAGTTGATCGCCAACGGGGTCACCGGAATGCTATTTTCTAGGGGGGAATCCGCGGGATTGGCAGCGACGCTCGGTGCGTTGATTACCCATGAACCCCTACGATTGAGGCTGGCGCAGGCAGCCGCCGCGCACATCCGGCGTACGTTCTCGGTGCAAGCCTCAGCTGAACGAGCCGCCGGTCTCTACACCGAGTTGCTGGAACGCCGCTGAGATCGCGGCTGGATCCGCGTTGCCGTCGAGATCGATTGCGGCGGTCAGTTGCACCGGAAACGCGCTGCGTACAGGCACACGGATCACCGCGGCCGGTTCCTTCGAGCCCATGGTGCGCGAACGCCATCCGCTCTCACCGCCACTCGTGAGTTCACCGGCGTGAGAGAGCCGCAGCCGCGCATGCCGTCCAAGGCGGAATTGACGCGACGAAATCTCGGTCACGGATTCCCCCGAATGCCAGAACTGCTCGATGAGGTGCTCGCCGGGCGGTCCAGTGATTTCATCCACTACCAGGATCAGCGAGGGTTTCACGTATTGAATGCGCCGTAAATGTTCGAACCCGCGATAGCGGCAGATGGCAGCAAGGAAGTCAGACTCTTCGCTCGTGTTCCATGCGATCTTCTGGACGTCCGGCTTATCCATCCAGCGGAACGGGCCTTCCGGCGTCGCCTGATCTGAACCATCAATTCGCACCGTGTTGTGCGCCGCCGATCCGCGGAACCAGTTGCGCAATTGCGCGTCGCCAACGTAAGTATATGTTCCCGCATCGATGAGCAGGTCTTCCTCACCCCGCTGCAGAACGAAGCTCAGCGTATCCGAATGGCTGTGTCCCGCCCGGCCGGCGCCGAAGGGGCCGGCATCCGCGACCAAGTGCATGTCGCCGTTCTCCATCACCGCGATGCCGGAGTTCTCAAAAAACCATGAGCCACGCCGTGGCGCAATTGTGCCCAACCTCCGCCCATTGAGCCACCACGCGCCGATCTCGTCGTAATCACTGTCGCGGACGTTGGCCTCGCCGAAGGCGGCTAGAGAACCACACCCGAAACGGTCGCGCGCGCCATACGGATGAAACAGCCGACCGCCATCGTCGTCGCCAAAGAACGGCAGGCGGCGCTGCGGGCCGAGCAGCGCATCCAGGTATTCCGCCATGCGGGTGAGCCCCTCGATATAATCCGGGGGCATCGGTTCAATCGCCGCCGAAAACATCAGCATGTCGAGCGCGTACACGTGATAGTAGCTGGAGTGTTCGAAATGGCTGCCATCGGCCTGCACCTGCGCGCGAATCTGCGCCCGCACCATATCGGCCCCCTCGCGCCGCCATCTCCGGGCGCGCGGGAATTCGGGAAAGAGCAGGCCAATTGCGTGCAACGCCACAGCCTCGCCCATCAAGTGCGTGTTCGGTGAAAAATAGACCGAGAGATTCCCGGAGATGTGGCGGCCATGCAGGTAGAGCGAATCGAGTAGGCGCCGGCGGAACTGTTCGCTCATGGCGTCTCCCGCCAGATGGAGCACCCAGATCCAAGAGAGCGCACGAAACGCTACCTCGAGCGCGCTGGCCCAATTGATTCCGTAACCGTAAGGGTTCGCGCCCCACCAGCCTTCGAGTTGCGTTTGGATCTCGCGCAAAAATTCAGGCCGGCCCGTGAGCCGCCACGCCTGCGCCAGCAGTACGAGATGTTGATGTCGGTTGAGTTCCCAGACAACTTTGTGATCGCCTACCCGCTCGAAGTCGAGATAAGGCATGCCGCGGAAGTAATCGACGCCGCTCGATTTCCCGCTACTGTAATCGCACCGCCAATCGATCTTCGGACCGGTTTCGATCTCATACCCTAACAACGGGAAGCGATGCGCCAGAACACCCTCGGCTAGCCGGATCACTTCCGCCGCGTATGGCGTAGCGGCCAGGCTCGCGGCAACTATCGCCGCATCGGGCAGTCGCGCGAGCGGCGGCTTCATGCCGCAATTGACGTGTGGCGGCTGAATGAGGCGGAACAGATTCCCGCCTTCCTGCCGCAGACGGAACGCTATTTCCTTAGGGCTACGCACGGGGTAAAGTTTTCAACGGGCGTGTGAGGCTCTTCCAGATTCCGTCGCCAGAGTTCGAGCATGAGCAGTCCGTATATTTGATGGTGATTGGCGCGGCGTCCGCTCTGATGTTCTTCCAGCAGATACCGTACGAACGCCGGATCCACTATGCCGCGCGCCGTGAAGCGCCTGTCCGGTCAACGTATCCCACGTCAATTCGCGCAACGGCCCACGGAACCAGTCGGTCGAGCGGCACGCCGAAGCCCATCTTCGGCCGCGTCAGCAGCGCGGGCGGCAGGCGGTCGCCAAGAGCGTCCAGCAAAATTCGTTTGCCCACGACCATCGCGCCGTTTCCAAGCAAGCGGAATCGAAGCAGCGAAGCCCGCGAATTCATGGTCGAGCAACGGGCAGCGCACTTCGAGCGAGGCCGCCATGGAGGCGCGATCCACCTTCACCAGCATGTCGCCGGTCAGATTCGCCGTTGCCTCCAAATACTGCGCCTGGGCGAACGTATCTGCCGCCGTTGGGCTGGAAAGCAATCGCCGGCAATAGCTCGCGCAGATAGTCCGCGCGGTCGGGCAGCATCCATTCAGGCCTCAGCATCCGCTCGCCGCAGAAAGTAAGAAGTGTAGTTGCCTTCGAAATAGCGGTCCAGCGCGGTGGCGCGCCCATCATTCGCAGCCGGTTCTTCCCGTATGCGGAGTACGGAAGCGCCGACGCCGTCCACCATGCAAGCTTGCGGACCGTCCGCAGGCACGCTATCGAGCCACCGAAATTTCGCGACATTGCCTAAGCGTGGGATAGCCCGCGAACAACTCGTCGCCGCCATCGCCGCTCAGCGCCACCTTCACGTGCCGCGCGGCGAATTCCGAAACGATGTACGTGGGAATCGCCGAGGAATCGGCGAACGGCTCGTCGAAATGCCAAGCCAGCTTGGAGATCAGATCCACCGAATCGGGCCGCACCAGGATCTCATGATGTTCCGTGCCGTACTGCTTCGCCACCAGCGCCGGCGTATTCCAGTTCGTTGTACTTCGCTTCCTCGAAGCCGATGGAAAATGTCTTGACCGGATCGGGCGATTGCAGCGCCATCGACGCCACCACCAGGCTGGAATCGATGCCGCCGCTCAGAAACGCGCCCAGCGGGACGTCGGCGATCATGCGCATACGCACGGCTTCGTCGAAACCCTCCCGCAAACGCGCGTGCGTTGCGGATTCGCCCGATCCGCTCAGCCTCGCCCGGCTGGAGCTCCGGCATGCGCCAGTAGCGGCCCTGCGCGGACGCCGCCGTCCATGCCATATTCCAGCCAACATCCCGGCATCAGCTTGCGCACGCCGCGAAAGGCGCTCAACGGATCGGGGATGTAGCCGAACTGGAAATAGAGGCGCAACGCGTCGCGGTCCTCTTCGAGCGGAACGCCGGCCGCGCGGAGGCACTTCAACTCGCTGGCGAAGTAGAGCCCTCCCGGAAGCACGACGTAATAGAGCGGCTTCTTTGCCGAAGCGGTCGCGCGCCAACAGGATCTTGCGGGCACGCGCGTCCCAGACGCAGAATGCGAACATGCCGCGCAGCAGCGATAGCCCATCGGCGCCCTTCTCCTCGTATAGGTGGACAATCGTTTCGGTGTCGCTATTAGTGCGGAAACGATGGCCGCGTTCGGATCAGATCGGCGCGCAGTTCGCGGTAGTTGTAGATCTCGCCGTTGAAGACTACCCATACCGACCCATCTTCATTCGAGACCGGCTGATGCCCCGTGCTCAGATCGATGATGCTCAGGCGCGCGCATGCCGATACCGCAGCCGCCATCGATGTAAACCCCTTCGTCATCGGGTCCGCGGTGACGGATCTGCGCGCACATCGCGCGCACGGCTTCCTCGCGCGCGGGTCCGTGGCGCAGCAGATAGCCCGCGATTCCGCACATACAGAGACTGTAGCAAGGCTACTGCGAGCCGCGCGAAAGCAGCATCGCCTTCACGGTGTGGAAGATGATGTAGAGATCAAGCCCCATCGTCATGTGCTTGATGTAGTACAGGTCGTATTCCAGCTTCGTGACGGTGTCTTCGAGCGTGTCGCCGTACTTATAGTTGATCTGCGCCCAGCCGGTGATACCCGGGAGGATGCAATGGCGTTGGCGATAGTAAGGAATTCTCTCGCTGAGCGTCTTGACGAATTCCGGCCGCTCCGGCCGGGGACCAACCACCGACATCTCGCCTTTCAGCACATTGAAAAGCTGTGGCAATTCGTCGAAACGGATCTTGCGGATAATCTTCCCGACCGGCGTCACCCGCGGATCTCCCTTGCTGGCCCACACGGCGCCGGTGCCAGCCTCTGCGTCCGCCCGCATCGACCGGAACTTATAAACCGTAAAAGGACGTCCATTCAAACCTGTGCGCACCTGCCGGTAAAGCACCGGCCCCGGCGAAGTGAAGCGCACGGCGAGCGCCGTAAGCAACATGATCGGGAAGGAAACGATGAGCCCGATGGCCGCTACCACCGCGTTCATGGCGCTCTGATAAATGAGGGAGCCGCTGCGCGGGCCCAATTCGCCCGAATAGATCAACTGCGAAGGGCGTATCTCCGTGAGGCACACCCGGCCGCAAACTCGCTCGTAGACGTTGGCTGCCTCTTCAATAATGTTTCCGGCGAAACGTAACTCGAGCAGTTCATCCATCGGCATGCGGTTACGCCGCTCAAACATCCCCACCACCACGCGGTTGGGCTTAGCCGCGGCCACGATTTCGGAAAGCTGCGGTAGTGGCCCCAATAACTTGCCGCCTGGAAAATCCATCGCCCGGCCATCCGGATCGCTTACAAATCCGGCCACTTCCAGACCAGTTTCCGGGTGTCGCGCGACGTATTGCGCAATATCCACCAGCAGAGGGCTCGTCCCAACCATCAACATGCGTTCGCGACCGATGGCCTTCAGGGCGACATCCGAAAAGAACACCCGCCACGTGAATAGAAAGACCAGCGAAAGGAAGCTCCCCAGCACCATCACGCGTATGGGAACGCGCAAATTGGGGTCGAGATAGGAGATGAAACCCTGCAACAGCAGTCCAATACCCACCACCATGCAGAGCTGCTGCAGCAACACAATCCGCGACTGCACCCGGATGCTGGAATAAAGATCGTGAAAATGAAGGCCTACCAGAAGGCTGAACACAACCACCATCAGGCGCGCCCAACCGGCATCCAACACGAGGAAAATGGTGGGGTCGAAGGGCAGCGCGATGTAGCACGCCAGCACAAACGACGAGCTCAACAGCAGGAACTCGCAGAGCAGTACAGTCAGCGTGCCTACGGGAATGAAAACCTGAAATAAGCGAATCATTACAAGGCTTTGACTGAAGCCGGAGGCCGGATTGATTCTACATTATAACCGCAGATCCTGTAAAAACCCTGGTAGAGCCATAACCAACGGTACTATTGTCTTCACAACTAAATTTGGTTATGAACCGATCGAGCGGTGGGAGGCGGATGGCAAACTGATGGCTTACCACCATGGCGGCTTTTTCTAAGCGATGGACACCTCGGGTGAATTTCAGCATCTCAAATGAACGGTGAATTGCCGGCGATGCGCCGTGGAGAGTCTGGGCGTGACCGCAGCCTTCTGGCGCGATCGCCCGGTTTCCGTAACTGTTTGGCGCATGCCTGACGCGCCGCCTGGTAGATGCCGGCGCCGATATAGTCTGCTTCGTGCGCGATTGGGTCCCTGCAAAGCGAGCTGCTGCGTTCGCATACCATCGATCGGGTAAAACTAGATCATTGCGATATCTGCGACCGCAACGCCCTCGAGCGCGCCATAGGCGAATATGAGGCCGACACCGTGATCCACTTGGCGGCATACCATCGTCGGGGCCGCGAGTCGTAACCCCGTTTCAACTTTCGAAAGCAACGTGCGCTGCACCTGGAGTCCGCTCGAGACCCGCCGCCGCTCACCCGCACGTGAAATCGATCGTAGTCGCGTCGTCCGATAGGGCGCACGGCGACAAGGACGCATTGCCTGTTCGGAAAACGCCCCGCTGCAGGGCCGGCATTCCTGTGACGTCAATGAATCCTGCGCCGATGCGGGGCAGCCGTGCTGCGCTGCATAACAGCAATAGTGATTTGACCTCGTCCCCCCCGATTTCCTATACTAGAAGGACCGGCAATGTATATTTTGGTTCTTATCGTTCACATTATTGTCTGCCTCTTCCTGGTTATAGTGGTGCTCTTGCAAAGTGGGAAGGCGGCCGACTTGGCGGGTGCTTTTGGCGGCATGGGCTCGCAGACGGCATTCGGGCCGCGCGGATCGGCAACGCTGCTGTCGAAGGCGACCACAATCTCGGCTGCGTTGTTTATGGTTACCTCGCTCACGCTCTCGATTCTAGCGACGCGCAATGCTGGCCTGGCAACAACTGTATTGGAGGGCGAACCGTCGAAATCGATTCCAGTGAAGACCGCGCCCGCGCCACAACCAGCGCCGCCGGCAAGTAAGACGATCGAAATACCGCTGCCGAAACCAGACGCGAATAATCCGGGAAAGCCCGTTCCTTTGACGATCCCGTCGCAGCAAGCCCCGGCTCAGCCAGCGCCGGCAAAGAAGAAGTAAGCTCACCCAAATGCGGAGGTGGCGGAATTGGCAGACGCACTAGCTTGAGGTGCTAGCGGGAGCAATCTCGTGGGGGTTCAAGTCCCCCTCTCCGCACCAGATTTGGCCCTGTAGAATCAATTAACTACAGGGCCTTTTTCTTCGTGTACCACGTATGTACCAGGGAAAACGGCCTCGAACAGTCTGGTGATGCGCTGCTGGCGGATCTGCGACCACTTGGCGTAGTGCTTCCGAACCACTGCCGCGCTGATCCCGAGAATATCAGCCACGTCCTGCTCGCTGCCGCCGCTGGCGAGAATTTCGGTTGCCAGGGTATGGCGGAAGCGGTGCGGCGTTGCTCCCTCCACTTTGGATTTTTTAAATACCGCTGCCATGGCGCGTTCGGCAATCCCGACCAGCGCGCGCCTAGAGGTGATCCCGTTCCAGAAGTAGCACCTGGATTCCGCGACGATGCCACGCGGAATCGGAAGCGCGTCAAGGGCCGCTTGGAGTTCGGCGGGTATCGGTAGGAAGACCATACCCCCCGTCTTTTGGGTGTGGAGTAGAACTTGGCCGCCCGCCACCCTGGACCGCTCTAGAGAGGGCGACGTCCGAGATGCGCAGGCCGGCATAGCGCATCAGCAGGACCATGGCGCGCGCCCGGAGTCGTTCATATGACGTGCGACCGATCTCATCGCATGCGGCGAGGATTTTTGCGGTCTCCGCCGATGTGTAGGGAACGACCTCCTCTGGCCTGATGTTCCGTGGTGCCTTGATCTTCTTCGCCGGATTGTGCTCGATCCACCGGCGTTCCAAACAGAATGCGAAGAACTGCCTCAAGGTCTGGAGTTCCTTCAGCGAGGTGGTAGGCGATAGCCTGCGGCCCGCACGATATGCGTCCAGGCTCAACGTCCACCTGTAGCAGGTCATCCAGGCCGGCGCCTTTGCAATGGTCGCCGAAGTGCGAGAGGACGTTCTTGTATTTTCGTTGGGTCGATGATTCAAGCGAGAGAATGTGATTCTCGAACGCAGAAATCGAGTCGACAATTGGCTTAACCCGGGGAGCCTTCGGGTCTTCCATTTCCGCCGCGCGCCGGATTGCCCTTTGCCAGTCGCGCGTCTTGAGTGATTCCCGGACCCGCCGGCCACGCAACTCCCCATCACACCAGACCGGACAACTGCACTTCGTGTGCCCCGTTCCTTTTGCCCGGTGGGGGCATTTCTTCAGATGCCTCCGATAAAGGTTCAGCATTGAGCCTAACCTTTCGCCTTGCGCGCCTTTTTCGCCCGCACCTTCGCACTCGCTGCCGCGGCTTTCTTCGCCCGGGCTGTGCGCTCGGCCGGGGTCATGGTTTCCAGGGACCGCCGGCCACCGATCTTACCAAGCGCGCTGAAATACCGGGTTAATGTTTTCGGCATCTTTTCCTTTGGCATTTCACCAGCTTAACGGCTTTGCTGGAAATGTCGTCATGCATAAGCTAATCCGATTAGCTTGTGTTTATTGTGACGCAAGGGCCCCGAACTCTGCAAGAGAATTCAGAACGCTATTGACAATGACGCCATGAGCACGAAAATGAGCGTTTCGACGTACGCAATTCATCGATGGTCGAGGGTGTCAACGCGACGATGCGCAAAAAAACGGCAACAACCTTGGTTCGCGTGCGGCCTCCTGGCGCAGCCACCCGAGGACCTCAAGGTTCTGCGCGCTCGCCGGCTCGAGCAGGACCGAGACCGGCGGGGACGACGGGGCTCGAATCCGCGTCAGACTATTTTCACCTATGCCGACCTATCGCAAGTTATTGATTTTATACGGCAAGCTATAGCGCCTATCGCGGTCTATGTAAGCGTGTTTTTGTGGCGTGTGAGCAAATGTGAGCGCGGGCGGTTCTTCAGGGCCGTCATTTTGTCGCCGGAACCATCAACTCTGCCCGAACCGCGGGCGACCGGATATCGACTGTAGGTAGCAACTCGGCATAGATGCTACGGGCGTGACAGCGAGGCATTTTCTCCTGCTGGACACTTCCGATAACTTTAATGCCCCTTCAGGCGGACATCGGCGAGTCGTGCAGCCAGACCGGCGACTGAGGCCGAGTTGATCCGCATCTCCACCACGCAGGATATTGTCTGGGTCCCCTCGTGGACACGTTTCGAAGTTTTAGGGTCCGACGACCTCGTTTCGACTCAACCTCTGTCCGTTCGGCCTGACGCTATTGTCAACGCCCAGATGGAAACTTTCCTCACTTTGTGGTTGAAAAGGCTTCGCCCCCGAACTCTATAGTCTGCTCTTTGCCTGTTCGTATTACTACGGGTCGAATGTTGTGCGGTCGCTTAGAGGCAGCCGAAACGGTACTCTGCGCTTCGATGGGCTGGCTGAGTGCAGTCCCCTCATCGAAATTACGCGGCATTCTGGACAACCTCGTTAACTTCCACCCCTCCCCGTCTGTCGCGATCGGAAATTTCCTGGCACTGGATACAGCGTGAGGCCCATGGCACGGCGGCGAGACGTTTGGGGCTGATTGCCTCTTCGCAGTCGAGGCAGGTTCCAAAATGGCCAGCGTGAATCCGGATTAACGCGGCCTTCACCTGGCGCAGCAACTTGGAGTCGCGGTCTACGTTCCGGATCGCGAGATCGCGTTCCGTCGCATATTGAATCTCGTCCATTTGGTCCGCGCTCTTTTCGATCGTAATGCCGTCGCGGTTCCGCAACATCCCCATAAGTTCAGCTTGTTTTCTTTCGAGGATCTCTTGGAGCTCGTTCTTTGCGGATATCGCGTTCATAACGGTCTTCTTTCGTAGTGGGGTCTTCCACTGTCTGTACGCACGGGACAGCCCTGAACCTAAACCCCTGCATTTGGCGAAGGCATAGCTGAGGCAAACTGAAGTTAGCAGGAATTTCAAAGTGAAGAGTGCAATGTGCAATATCTGCATCTGAAAAACGCGGGATTTGCCGGTCCGCAATAGAGGACCACCCGCCTCGCGTCCGGAAATGCCATTGATTTAGCTCTCTTTTGGGGTCAGATTCCTGTAGGAGCCGTTTACGCCGTTTGTGTGGCCCTTAGTCGAAAAATGGGTTTGACGGTTCGTGCCCTGCTTGCGGACGCCATCGAGCTGCTCCAGGTTGAGGATGGCCACGTCGATTGCATCGCGCTCTCTGCGAATTCAGCCAGTATTCTTTCGAAATCCATGCTAAGTCCTTCCAGAAAATGCGCGTCGGTTGCTTATACCTGGTTCGCGCTTATGTATGGGATGTCGTCGGAAAGGACCTACCCGCCGCGATCCACATGCTGGCAACGCCCTCCGCCGGCATGTGGAGTTTATCGTGGAGCGGCCTACCGCCAATGCCCTTCCACCATCACATAGCCATCCTTGTGGTGAACCCAGCGATGCGCTACCCAGTGGGCGCCCGGCCGGGGAGGCTGCTCCCACCTTCCGCCAGTCCAGACATAGGCGTTGCCGTCCCAACGGTGATACCCGGAAATCCACACGTGCGTCGCGGCTGGGCGGTGTGCCCGCGATGCTCGACTACAATGTCGGGGTGGCGCGATGCGAACTACAACATCGGCCGCCGCGGCGCTGAAAACCAGCGCGCCCGCAAAAACCAATCCGATCAATCGTTTTAAAACCATAATTCTTCTCTCCTTGCTCCAGTTGCGAACATTGGTAACGCACGTGTGTGGCCGCGGGTCAACCCTCCATACGCCGTATATCGGCAAGCCTGCACGTGAAGAGCACTGCAGTATGCTCCCTGAGCTAGGTTAGGACCTGTAAAGTCGCGTTGGTCCAATCTGCTCTAGTAGCACCGAATCAGCTAAGAGGATGCAGAGTATGAAAGTCTTTCGCGAATTGGCCCGCTATGCCTAACGGTGGTTGCTCGCCGGAACACTTATAGGGTGCTCACATACCGCGAAATCACCCGACGTTGCCGCCAGTATCCGCATCGCACTCGATCAGGCTGGCTTGAAGAAAGTCTCCGTCGACCAGGATCGCGACAAGGGCGTTGTGACCCTGGGCGGACACGTCGGCAGCCGATGCCGACAAGGCACAAGCGGAAGCTCTGGCAAAGTCCCTCGCCGCCGGAGAAGTTGTAGCGGACCAGATTGCGGTGCTCCCGGTGGGCGCGGAAAGCGATGCCCGAGCCATGAATTCGGATCTGGATAAGGGCATCGAGCAAAACCTGGATGCCGCGCTCATTCAAAACAGGCTGCGCGATGGCGTCAAGTATGCGGTCAAGAGCGGCGTGGTCACGCTGACCGGCGAGGTGGATTCTCAAGCCAAGCGGCGGGAGGTCGCCAAGGTTGCGGCGTCCGTTCCGAACGTTCAGCAGGTGGTGAACGAACTACAGGTCAAGAAGCAAAAGGCGAGTTCCTCGGAGTGAAGGCGGACCTTGATAGTAGGGCACAGTTACAGAATCGACAGCAACAGGAGAAAAACATGATGAACCCGAGCACGAACGATCAAATCGAAGGCAAGATTCACGAAGTGAAGGGCAAAATCAAGGAGACAGCCGGCCAGGTCGCCAACAATCCCGACTTGGAGGCTGAAGGCACAGTCGAAAATCTCGGCGGCAAGCTCCAGACAAAAGTGGGCCAGGTGGAAAAGATCTTCGAGAAGTAAGATTCTCGAAAGAAAGGAGAACGACAATGTTGATACTGCTTATACTCTTGCTGTTGCTTTTAGGCGGCGGTGGCGGATACTACGGCCATAGCCGTTGGGGTTATGGCGGAGGCGCGGGCATAGGGCTCGGCACCATATTGGTGATCCTGCTCGTTGTCTACATGCTCGGCATTTCCACTAACGCCGTTACAGAAAGAAGAACTGCCGTGTCATTCGGAATCTACATTCTCGGCTTCCTGATCTTGATCGGCGGGCTGATCTATGGAGCCGTGATCCTGCATGTGGCGGCTCATTGGATCGCAGTAGGCGCGATTGTGCTTCTGGGTCTTGCGATTCTGAAGGGCGTCCAGGCCACGCGTGGAAAAGATCCCTCGTAACCTATGAAACACGATCAGCCCGCCAGCGAGGCCCGGCGCAACGGCCAAGCTCCGGGGTGACGCGGGGGCCATCGTCCTGTTGGGAACGATCGCGGCACTGTACTTTGCGCGCGAGATTCTGATCCCTCTTGCATTTGCTCTTACGCTGACTTTTCTGCTGACACCCGCGGTGGCGCTTCTCCAGAGACTGCACGTCGGCCGCGTGGTGTCCGTTCTTACCACCGTCCTGGTTTCGGTTGCCGTAGCCGGCGGCATTAGCTGGATCATTGCCAACCAGTTGGTCGACGTCGCCAATCAGCTCCCTCGGTATCAGCCAGAACATTCACGCCAGGATTGACGCGTTTCACCTTCCGGTAACAGGGCAACTCAGGCCAAGCCGCCAAAAGCGTGCAGGAGATCGTGCAGGAACTCGGCAGCCCCAGCGAGCCATCCCCGGCCTTGGCTTCGCCGGGCCGGAAGCAGAATAAGCCGAACGCGCCGCCTGCGGCCCAGTCTCCCTTCCCGTTCGCGTGGTCCAACCCTCAACGGGCGGATGGACGGAACTTCGCGATCTGGGCACGCCCGTTCTTGCGCCTTTGGGACGGGCGGCAATGGTCCTCATCTTTACGGTCTTCATGCTGCTGAAGAGGGAAGACCTGAGGAACCGCCTTCTGCGGTTGGCCGGGCTCGGTCATTTGAACCGCATGACCCAGGCGCTCGACGACGCTTCCGGCCGCGTCAGCCGATACCTGCTGATGCAGTTCCTGGTCAATGCCGGCTTTGGAACCCTGTTTGGTTTAGGTCTTTACTTCATTGGCGTACCCAATGCGGCGTTATGGGGAGTGGTCGCCGGCATCTTGCGGATCGTGCCATATGTGGGGACGTTGGTTGCGGCGACACTGCCGATCGCGCTCTCGTTGGCGGCGTTTGACGGATGGCTCCGGCCGCTGCTGGTATTCTTTCTGGTGGCCAGTCTCGAACTGATCGTCGCCAACTTCATCGAACCCTGGCTCTATGGCGCGCACGTGGGAATTTCTTCCCTGGCGCTGCTGGTGAGTTCCGTCTTTTGGGCCGTCTTGTGGGGACCCGCGGGCCTGATCCTCTCGACGCCGCTGACAGTCTGCGTCGTGGTTCTGGGCCGCTACGTGCCGCACCTCTCCTTTCTGCATATCCTGCTGGGCGACGAGAGCGTTCTCGCGGCCGAAGCACAGATCTACCAGCGATTGCTCGCGATGGATCAACTGGAAGCACAGACCATTCTTGCCGAGGCGCGTCCCGGGAAGTCGCTGGTGGAGTTGTACGACTCGGTGCTGATCCCGGCCTTGAGCATGGCCGAACAGGATCGGCACAAAGGCGCAATCGACGCAGCCAGGGAAGAGTTTCTCTTTCTCAGCATCAACGAAATGGTGGTCGAGTTCTCCGAGTATGAGAGGCCGGATGACGCGGCGAGCGCGTGCATGGCGGCCAGTGTGAAGCAAAGGGTCCTCTGTTTTCCGGCATATGATCGGGCCGACGAGATTACGGCCGCGATGTTGGCTCAGATCCTGGAGCATAAAGGCTTCGCGACACTGTCCTTTCCCCTCGGGCCTTCTCTCCTTGAATGCCTCGCGTCGATTGGATCCAGCCCCGGCGACGTGGTCTGCATCTCGGCGCTGCCGCCCTACGCGTTTGCGCCAGCGCGGGCCATGTGCAAGCAGATTCGGGAAGCGTTCCCGAAACTCAAGGTGGTGGTTTGCGTTTGGGGATTCAGCGGCGATACCAAGAAAGCCATGGCTCGCTTCGAGCGAACGCAACCCGATCGCCTCTCCACGAGCATCGCGGAGGCAGTGGAACACGTTCAAGAACTTGTTTGTCCGCTACCCGTGCCGGAGCCTCTGGTGGCGTGACCAGGATCGATCTCTCGTCAATGCGTATTAATCCGCCGCAGGCAAAGTGAAATAGAATGTCGATCCCATCGCCGGAGTCGACTCGACCCATATCCGCCCGCCATGCCACTCGATGGCCTTTTTGCAGAATGCCAGACCCAGTCCGTTGCCGGGGTGTTCTTTTCCGTGCAGACGCCTGAAAACCTCGAAGATTCGCGCTTGGAATAGCGGGCTCGATTCCAGGGCCGTTGTCCTGCACCGAGAAAACCCAATCGAGATCCACCCGCCTGGACGATATGTGAACGCGCGGAGAAGCCGCCACGCAATATTCGATGGCGTTGCGGATCAGATGATGCAGCACCTTGGTCAGTAGTTCGAAGTCTCCCGTCACCAGCGGCAGGGAGTCATGGGTGACCACCGCGCTCCGTTCCGTTATCTGCGCGATCCGCGCAGAGGAGCGTGTGAATAAGGGCCGCCTCCATGTCCGTCGAGGAGGTTTGCCGGCCTGCCCCATCCACGGCCCAGTAGTCCACCATATCGGCCAGCAGGGATTGCGTTTTCGCAGCTCCCTCCTGAATACGCGCCAGGTATACGCCGGCGTCGGAATCGAGACGGCCGGCATAGTTCTCGGACATCAATTGACTATATGAGGCGATTTCGCGGAGAGACTCGCGCAGGTCATGCGCTGCCCGCGAGATGAAATCCTCAAAGTCCACGTTGGCCCGGTCCAACTGCTTGCGGACCTCTTCTTCCACGCGGATTCGGTTGGAGTCACTCATTGTCAGTCCGCGCGCCTGGAGGGAATGGTGAACTTGAAGGTTGCGCCGCGTCCCGGTTCCGATTCTAACCAGATTCTTCCGCCCTGGCGCTCGACCACTTTTTTGCAAATCGCCAAACCGATCCCGGTACCGGGAATTTCGCTTCCGTGCAGGCGTTTGAACATGCCGAACACCCGGCCGGCGTCTTGCTTATCGATGCCGATCCCGTTGTCGCGCACCGCAAACCGCCAGCCTTCCCCGTCACGCTCCGCCGAGACATGAATTCTCGGAGTTTCCTTGCTTCGGTACTTGATCGAATTGGAGATGAGGTTCTGGAAAAGCTGCATCAGCAAAACCTCTTCGGCTACCACGGTCGGCAAGGGATCGGAAGTTACCACGGCGCCGCTCTCCGCGATCGCTGTCTGGAGATTGAATAGCGTCTTAGCCAGAACGGCGCCGCAATCGATCGCGACGAGGATTCCGCGCTCCCGCTCGCTCACTTCCCAGTAGGCCAGTAGAGCCTTCAGGAGGGCCTCTATCCGCAGCGCCCCCTGCACCGAATAGGAGATGAACCTGTCCGCGTCTTTGCCCAGCTTTCCTTCATATTCCTGCGCCAGGAGCTCGCTAAAGTTCACGACCATCCGTAGCGGCTCCTGCAGATCGTGGGTGAGCGCGTAAGCGAAATGCTGCAGTTCGGCGTTAGTGGTTCGAAGCGCTTCCTCGGCTTGCTTGCGGTCTGTCGTATCCTCGATGGCGAGCAGGATCGTCCGCGCTTGCGCGTTCGGATTGAAGATCTCGCTGGCATTGAGCAGCATCACTTTCCGTCCCACACGGTCAAATTCGTGCGTCACCTCGAAATTCCGGAACGTGGAGTGCGCGGGGAGAATGTTTTCCAGCAACTCACGCAATTTCGGAATGTTCCATTGTCCGTTCCCCAGGTCGTAGATCAGACGCCCTTCCGTCTCCCCTGTCGCGGACTGGAACGTGTCGTAGAACGCCTTATTGGCTTTGACGACCTGTAGGTTCTGGTTCAGGATCACCAGGGGCTCGCGGACCGTTTCCACAATCGCCTCGGCAAAGTCCAGGCCGCGCTTGGCTGCATCGATATCGATCAACACCATCACTGCGCCGTCGGTTTTGCCATCGGGCCCCGCGGAGGGGAGAATGCGGAGCGAATACCAGCGGCCGTGGGAGTCGCGGATATCGCGCGGCTGTCCGATTGCCGCCCTCCATGGCATCCAGGAGTAACCGCCGCAGGTCGGGCAGTTCCACTTGCGGCTGAAAGTCGGTGATCGGCCGTCCGACGTCCGAGGGGACCAGGTTCAACATGGGTTCAATGGCGCGCGTAAAGCGGCGAATGCGCAGATCCCGGCCGACCATCACCAGGGGTATGCTGATGCTTTCGAGAAGATTGGTCAGGTCCCGGTTGACCTTGCTGAATTCCACGTTGCTGGTCTTCAGCTCTTCGTTCAGGGTGTTCAATTCTTCGTTGGCCGATTCCAACTCTTCCTGGGCGGTTTCCAGTTCTTCATTGCCCGCTTGCGCCTCTTCGTTCGAGGCCCTCAGTTCTTCCAAGGTGCTGGCGTGATCTTCCACGAGCGATTGCAGATACTCTTTGGTTTCCACCAGTTCGCGCCGCAACCGGGCGTCTGCCCCGTTGCTCTTTGCCGCGCCGCTTTGGTATTGCTCTCGGGGCGCCGTTCCGCCGTGCCTCCTCGAACAGGATCAGGAAATAGCGTTCCTCATTAGGACGGAGGACCGCGGAACGGCATCACCTTGATGGTGACGTCTTTCAGTTCGCCCCCGTCCTCGATCCGGAAACCACGTTCCTGGGCCGCGGCGTTGCTTTGCCGGGCCGTGCGGATCGCTTTACCCAGACCAGCAATCAAGCCTTCACGCGCCAGTTTCAAGAGATTCTGGCTGGCCTCGCCCGGCGAGAGCTCGAGGTACGGAGCGGTGCGGCCCCGGACCTGAACGATATTCATCGGTTGTCGATGACGACGCCCGGGGGAGCATATTCCGCCAGCACCAACCGGTCGGCTTCCCTCTGCAGGTCCAGACCGGTTCCACTCCCGTCAATTCTCTCGCGGGAGATCCACCCGGGCTTCGGATCGGCGGCCTTCGCTCATCGGTAGCGCCGGCGTACTCGCGGCCTGCCCCATGCAATAGATCTTATGGGTCTTCTCCACCTGTTGAAATGAGCCGGAAAGCGTGCCGATACTTTCCGACGGACCGAGCACCAGGAAGCCGGCCGGCTTGAGGGCGTACTGCAGAATCGACCAGACCTTGCGCTGCAATGCCTCGCCCAGGTAGATCAGCACGTTGCAGCAACTGATCAGGTCCAGCTTGGAGAAAGGCGGGTCTTGGGCCAGGTTGTGCCGGGCAAACACGCAGATGTCGCGGATCTCTTTCGCAATCTGGTATCCGCGTTCGCCTCGGGTGAAGAAGCGCTTCAGCCGCTGCGGCGAAACATGCGCCAACGTGCCGTCCGCGTACGTGCCGGCGCGGGCTCTTTCGATGGCGGTTGCGCTGAGATCGGTGGCGAAAATTTCGATCGGAAAACTCACATTCGCCTCGTCCAAGAATTCCATCAGGCACATGGCGATGGAATAGGCCTCTTCGCCCGTAGCGCACCCGGGCACCCAGATCCGGATGGGATCCTCGGGCGCCCGATTCTCCACCAGCGCCGGGAATACCACTTTCTTCAGTTCCTCGAAGACTGCCGGCTCCCGGAAGAATGCCGTGACGGTGACGAAACATTGCTCGCACAACGCGGTTAGCTTCCTGGCGATTCTGCTCCAGATCGCCGGCTGTAGTCTTCCAGCGTTTCGAATCCGCGCAGAGCCATGCGCCGCTTGATGCGCCGCGCCAGGGTGCCGTGCTTGTAGTGCGTGAAGTCCACGCCAGTGGCGGTCCGCACCAGCCGGAGTATCTTGGCCAATTCCGCATCCTGAGGCAAATCCGCGGCCGCCGGAGGTTCGGCCGGAGCCTGAGCGCCGCGCGCGATGGCCACCAGATGTAACGCGATTCCGGCCGGCGGCAGAACATAATCCACCGCACCGGCGGCGATGGCGCTTTTCGGCATGCCGTCGGCCTTCGCGGTCAGCACATCCTGAGCGAAGGTGATACCGCCCGCGGCTTTGATCGCCCCGAGGCCCAGCGTCCCATCCGATGCGGTTCCCGAAAGAACGACGCCGAGGGCCTTGCTGCCGCGATCCGCCGCCAGCTCGCGGAGAAAGGCATCCACGGGCATATTGCAGCCATTTGCCGGCCGCGGCGGGGTGCGCAGAACGCCATCGGAAATGCCCAGATTGCGTCGCGGCGCAATTACGTAGACATGATTGGCCTGGATGCGAATCTCGCCCTTTGCTTCCGAGACCGGCATGCTGCTGGCTTTGGAAAGCAACTCGGTGAGATGGCTCTCGTGCTTCGGGATCGAGGTGCTGAATCAGTACGAATGCCATGCCGGTATCGTCCGGCAGATGGCGGAGCAACTCTGTGAACGCTTCCAATCCGCCGACGGAGGCGCCCACCCCGACAATGGTGGGGCAAGCCGTTTTCCGCGCCGTTCGAGGGCTGGCGGCGTGCGTTGCTATCGCGGAAACGCGAGAACGCGGCCGAACCTTTACGGACTTCTTCGCCACATACCACCTATTATCCTCTCGTTGGAACAGAACACTAATGCACGTGCAGCGCCACTCTTTAGCCGCACGGTCTGGCAGGCGCGCCTGAACTCGGCTCCATCAGCCGGCGTTGGCGACCCCCAGCACATCCTTGAGGATTGTGCCGATTTCCATGAACTGGTCCAGTCCGGTAGGCTTGGGGATGAACCGGGAAACTCCCAGATCCTTGAGTTGCGATTCGTCTCGCCGGGACCGCGAAGAACTCCACACGCACACCGGAACTCCTGCCAGATGGGGGGCGTTTCGGATCTCGTGCACGATGTCTTCGCCGGTATATTGGGAGAGGTTCAGATCCAGCAGGATCAGGTTTGGGTTGGCCGCATCCGCGTAGGCGCCCCGCCTGTGGATGAAAGCGAGAGCTTCGCCCCCGCTCAGCAGGTGGACCAGTTCGAATGGGAAATCCTGCTTCTTCAGCGCCCGCTCGAGAAGGAAGACATCCGACTCGTTGTCATCAACCACAAGGATGCGGGCGGCGAGAATAACCGGCGCGTGTAACAAACTCACTCCCGGCGGCCAGACTCATCCGGCCGTCTTCATCATTTCACATTTGAAGATGCCACCGTTAGTGGTGACGCCTATTTCCGTACAATCCATCGCTGAGGCGCCTGGAAGGGCGCACGCAGTGAAGTAAAGCACTCCTGAGGTCCATCGCATGCGGGCCACGCTTGCGCACCATCAAGAACGCACGGCGATCGCGGATACTTGGGCCTGCGTTTCAGCCTGCCATGTCATTGGCCCCGGCTTGACCGTGGACGGTTGTTCCCAACTGACATGAGACCGCCGGCCGCAGGTCCGGCATTCGTATTGGCCGTGCGCGGGCCACATGGGCTCGTCGTGCATTAACCTGCACCAGAGATCGCCAATTTGTCCCTGGCGGGCTATCATCCATCTGCCTTGAGGTCTGCCTCAAACCGCGATTGTATCCGATTCATATTTCCATCGCTTCCCTTCCGGCTTCCCGGGATGACCTTAGCGTTGGCACGCCGAACGCCATTTGAGATCGGGTGCCTTTGCAGGTGGGTTAGAGGGGCTTGACTCGGGGCTAGCTCATCGCTTTGAGACCACAGTCGCGAATCGCGATTCGGAAATTCCCGCACATTTGGGTGCATCTTTTGCATCTGCGCTCCCGACGATTTTAGGTGAACTCCTCTAAATCGCGGTGTCCGTCCTTCGCATGCGAAGGTTCTGGGCTGGAGCGTAACGTGCACCAACGGCACTTCCAACCTAGAAACAGGAGGAGTGGTTGAGATGGCTTCTAATGAGTACGGCCGCGCTGTTTGCGTCGAGAGGTGCGGCGCGTGGCGGCCGGATTGCCTGAAGCGTGCTCTGCTCCACCTCTATCGTTCTCTGAAAATGCGGGTGACGCCGCAACATGCGTTCCGCGAACCGGGGCGGGAGCCTCGATTAGCCAATGAGTAAGTTCGAGGTGAGAAGCAGCCGCGGGCAACCGCGGGAGGGTAAGGGTAGGCATCGATTTTAGAAAGGAAGGACAGATGGCGCCTAATACCACTTCGTTCGAGCCGGGTAAGCAGTTTGAGGATGTACTCGCGCACTTACCAATCTCCGCCACCACGATGTACCGGAAGGGTCAGGTAGTTTACGGCCCCGATAGTCCTTCAAAGAGTATCCATCTGCTGGTTACCGGCAGAATGGAAGTCTCGCAGCGCGCGGAGGACGGCAGCGACGTGCTGCTCGAAATTGTCCTGCCCGAGGAATTGTTCGGCGAGTCCGCGTTTGTGGCGTCGCCGCGCGCCTTAGAACAAGCCACAGCCGTCGTGGATGCCACCGTGATGGCTTGGCCCGTCTCCGATATAGAAGATCTCCTTACGAGGCGTCCACGCCTTGCGGTAACGTTGTTGCAAATCCTGTCGCAGCGCAACGCCGAGTTGATCCGCAGGATCGAGAGCTTTTCAATCGACACCATTGAGAAGCGCCTCGCCCGTTCGCTGATTCACTTATCCGAGCGGCTAGGCAGCCCGGAACGGGACGGATGCGTGCGGATGATGCCCCTTACGCACGCACTGTTGTCACGTTACGTCGGCGCCTCGCGCGAAATCGTTACCCATCATATGAATGGGCTCCGCCGGAGAGGTCTCGTGAACTATTCCCGGGCCGGTATCAGCTTCCACTGCAATACTCTGCGGACCGTATTCGATGGAACCGCGCGCCACGTCCTGGCTCAAGCGAATAACTGACGCACTTCACACACACTTTCCGCTGGCAAGGCCGGTTTACTTCGATTTGCGCGGCCCGGGTCTCACGCGCTGCCTGCGGCCAGTCCTGGTCCACCTGGCCATCGTGCCGGCCCCGTTCCTCGTAGATTTCCTAGGCACGGGCGGCGATCCCGGGTGTAAGATCGAGCGGCTCTTTAGTCAACAAAGGGGACTCGGAAGGGTCAAGAATCCGATAGGCAAGCAGTTTGATGCGATCGTTTACCAGGAACCAGGCCAACGCATAGCCCCAAACAGAGGCTGCCCAGCCCCAGCCAAGAGGCGTCATAAACAGCCCATAAACCGCAATCAAAGTAGCCACCATTTGTGTACCGAGCACAGCGGCCCATAGAGCTCGCGCGGGACGTATGGACCAGAAAGGACCGCGCGTGCGCGTCAGGAAAATCGTCAGATGCCCGGCCACGGACAGCTTCAAATACATCAACGTCTGGATGTGCGCACGGTCGAGATGAAAGACGCGTTCGCCCAGATAGAACAATCCGAATGCGGAGACTACGCCGATGACGCCCAGCACCGTGGAAATCCCCAGCACCATTCGCATATTCCACGCCTCGGGCTTGTCTTTGTAATGAACGTTGTCATAGGCGATCGAGAGGATGGCTCCATCGTTAAGCAGCGCCAGCATCACGATCATCACCGCGGTCAGCGGATAAAAATTGAACACCAGGATCGCCAGCGTCATGAAAAACAGCACGCGCAGCGTCTCGGCGATGCGGTAGATCGCGTAGCTGTTCATCCGCTGGAAGATCTTCCGGCTCTCCTTGATCGCGTCGATAATCACCGAGAGGCCGGGCGCCAGCAGTACGATGGACGCCGCCGCGCGCGCCGCGTCCGTAGCGCCGGAAACGGCGATGCCGCAATCGGCTTTCTTCAGCGCCGGCGCGTCGTTCACCCCGTCGCCGGTCATGCCCACAATGTGACCGCGCTGCTGCAAGACATCCACGATGTGGAACTTATGTTCGGGAAATACCTGGGCAAAACCGTCGGCCTTTTCGATGGCCTCGGCCGACTGCGCCGACTCGTGGTGCTTCGTATCGCCCAATCCGCTGGCATCCAGGATATTCGTTCCCATCCCCAATTGCCGGGCGGTTTCGCGAGCGATAGCCACTTGATCGCCGGTGACCATCTTGACGCTCACACCCATCTGCCGGGCGCTTGCGATGGTTGCCTTGGCCTGCTCGCGCGGCGGATCGAACAAGGGCAGGACGCCAATGAACTGCCATTGGCCTTCCTGATCCGCCCGCGCCACGCCCAAGGAACGGAAGCCGCGTCCCGCAAAATCGTTAACGGCTTTCTCGACCGCGGGCTTAACGTCACCTGCGTTGGCCGCCATGGCCAGAATTACTTGCGGCGCTCCCTTGGCCACATAAAACTGTTTTCCGTCAGCAGTTTTCACGGTAGCTTCGGTGCGCTTATGCACCGGGTCGAACGGCTGGAAATGGACCACCTGGTAGCTCTTCAACGCCTGATCGTCCTTCAGGCCGCCGATGACGGCCAGGTCGATCGTATCCTTGTCTTCCGCACGCGAAGCGAGTGCGGCGCAGAGAATCACTTGGCCTGCCGGGATATCGTTGACGCTGAACGGATCGCCCAGCGTCAGCTTGTTCTGGGTCAGGGTGCCGGTCTTGTCCGAACACAGAACGTCCACGCCGGCCAGTTCCTCGATAGCCGGCCAACCGGGTTACGATCGCTTCTTTTTTCGCCAGCAGGCGCGCGCCGACCGCCATGGTTACCGACAGCACCGTGGGCATCGCCACGGGGATCGCGGCCACCGTCAAGACTAACGCGAACTGCAGCGTGGCGAGAATCGGGTCGCCGCGGAAGAGCGCGACGGTAATGATCACAGCCACCAGAGCTACCGCAAGGACGATCAGGTAATCGCCAATCTTCAGCACGGCGCGCTGAAAATGGCTGACGGTGTGGGCTTCCTGGACCAGTTGCGCAGTCTTGCCGAAGTAGGTGTTGGCGCCGGTGGCGTACACCATGGCTTCAATCTCGCCGCGCCGCATGATCGACCCGGAAAACACAGCCTCGCCAGGTTTGCGCTCCGCGGGCAAGGACTCACCTGTAAGTGCGGACTGGTCCACCTCGACCGGATCGCCCGCCAACAGCCGCGCATCCGCCGGCACGATGTCGCCCAGGCGCAAGCGGATGACGTCGCCCGGCGCCACTTCACGCGCCGGCGGGTCGGTCCACTTTCCATCGCGTTTCACCCTGGCCTTGACCGCCAGTTTGGCCTTCAGGGCAGCGATGGCGTTGCCCGCCTGGCGTTCCTCCCAGAATCCAACTACCGCGTTCGAAATCAGCAGGAGAAAGATGATGAAGAAATCCGGCCAATGCCGGACCACGCCTGACAGGATCACCGCCCCTTCGATCATCCACGGGATGGGTCCCCAAAAATAGGTGAGGAATTTCAGAAACGGATTGGTCTTCCTTTCCTCAATCTCGTTAGGTCCATACTGGGTCAACCGTTTCTGCGCCTCCGCTTGAGTGAGACCGTCCGGCGACGACCCGAGTTTTGCCTCCAGTTCCGGCATCGAAAGGGTTTTCAGGTCGGGCGGCTCTGGCGCGATTCATTTCTTGGGACTCCACTTCCAGTTCCGGATTTCCGGCAAGTCCTCGCCGTTCTTGTCGATGTATTGCTTGTGCTCGATGAGCTTGTCCTTGAGCTGCTGCTTCAGGTAGATGCCCTTGTCGCCGGTCCGCGGCAGCCCGGTCGATGGTGTCCATTACCAGGTGAAAGCGGTCCAATTCATTCAGGACCGTCATGTCGAAGGGCGTTGTGATGGTGCCCTCTTCTTTGTACCCGCGGACGTGGATATTGTGGTGATTGGTGCGGCGGTAGGTCAACCGGTGAATCAACCACGGGTAGGCGTGGAACGCGAAGATGACGGGCTTGTCCTTGGTGAACAACTCGTCGAAATCGGTGTCGCTCAACCCGTGGGGGTGCTCGCTTTGCGGCTGCAGCTTCATCAGGTCGACAACGTTGACCACGCGGATCTTCAGTTCGGGCAGATGTTCGCGCAGGATGGAGACGGCGGCGAGAGTCTCCAGCGTGGGCACGTCGCCACAGCAGGCCATGACGACATCGGGCGCAGCGCCCTGGTCATTGCTTGCCCACTGCCAGATGCCGATGCCCTCGGTGCAGTGCTTGACGGCGGCCTCCATCGTCAGCCACTGCGGCGCCGGGTGTTTGCCAGCGATGACCACATTGACGTAATGGCGGCTGCGCAGGCAATGGTCCATTACCGACAGCAGGCAGTTGGCATCCGGCGGAAGATAAACGCGCACGATCTCGGCCTTCTTGTTGACGACGTGATCGAGGAAGCCGGGATCCTGGTGCGTGAAACCGTTGTGATCCTGCCGCCAGACATGCGACGCCAGCATGTAGTTCAGCGAGGCAATCTTGTGCCGCCAGGGCAGGCCCGAGGTAACCTTCAGCCACTTGGCATGCTGGTTGAACATGGAATCGACGATGTGGATGAACGCCTCGTAGCAGTTGAACAGGCCATGGCGGCCGGTGAGAAGGTAGCCTTCCAGCCAGCCCTCGCATTGGTGCTCGCTGAGCATTTCCATCACGCGCCCGGCCGGCGCGAGAAATTCATCGTTCGGCACAGTGGCGGCGTCCCATTGGCGTTCGGTCACTTCGAAGAGGGCTTCCAGGCCATTGGAGAGCGTCTCGTCGGGGCCAAAGACACGGAAATTCCGCTGCTCAATATTCAGCTTGGCCACGTCGCGCAGGAATCGCCCGAGCACATGCGCGTCGCCGATGCCTCCCACGCCCGGCGCGGGCACAGCTTCCGCGTAGGCGCGGAAATCCGGCATCCGCAGGTCACGGAGCAGAATTCCACCGTTGGCGTGCGGATTCGCGCCCATGCGCCGTTCGCCCTTGGGCGCCAGTTCGGCCAATTCCGGTTTCAGGCGGCCCTGCTCATCGAAGAGTTCTTCCGGCCTATAGCTCCTCAGCCAGTTTTCCAGCAGCTTGAGGTGTTCGGGATGGGTTGCCGGGTCGGAAAGAGGCACCTGGTGCGCGCGGAATGTACCTTCGACCTGCAGACCATCGACGACCTTCGGCCCAGTCCATCCCTTCGGCGAATTGAGGACGATCATCGGCCAGCGCGGACGGGCTATGTTTCCGTTGATCCGCGCGTCGTGCTGGATCTGTTTGATCCGCTCGATCGCGGTGTCGAGCGTCGCGGCCATGGCTTCATGCATCAGCGCCGGATCGTGGCCTTCGACGAAGTAGGGGGTCCACCCGTAGCCGCGGAGCAACTGCTCCAGTTCCTCGCGAGTGATACGCGCCAGTACGGTGGGGTTGGAAATCTTGTAACCGTTGAGGTGCAGGATCGGCAGCACTGCGCCGTCAGTCGCCGGATCCAGAAACTTGTTGGAGTGCCACGCCGTAGCCAGCGGTCCGGTCTCTGCCTCGCCATCCCCGACCACGCAGGCGACAACGAGATCGGGGTTGTCGAACACCGCCCCGAACGAGTGACTGAGCGAGTAGCCTAATTCGCCGCCCTCATGGATTGACCCCGGGCACTCCGGCGATGCGTGGCTGGGAATGCCCCCCGGAAAGGAAAACTGCAGGAAGAGCTTCTGGAGGCCAGCCTCATCCTGACTGATGTTCGGATAGATCTCGCTGTAGGTACCTTCGAGGTAGGTGTTGCCCACCACCGCCGGGCCGCCGTGTCCCGGACCAGAGACATAGATCATGTCGAGGTCATATTTCTTGATAACCCGGTTCAAGTGCGTGTAGATGAAGTTCTGCCCCGGAGTCGTACCCCAGTGGCCCAGCAGCATATGCTTCACATCCGCCAGAGTCAGGGGCCGCTTTAGCAGAGGATTATCGTAAAGATAAATTTGGCCAACCGCCAGATAGTTGGCGGCGCGCCAGTAGGCGTCCATTTTGTGGAGTAGTTCCGGAGTGAGCGTGTTTGCGTTTGCGCTCGACTCGTTTTCGGTTACCGCGCCGGAATCCTTGTGAAGCAGTTCGGGCGTGAGTGTGGCGGTTTTCATGTTCAATCCATTTCCGCCGCCCGGCTTACCCTCCGGCGGCCGTAGCAGAGTCGCTGGCGTGGCCGGGCAAGCGCGCTATTTACGCTGGAAGACGAGCGTGATCGGGCTGTGCTCCGGTATTGCAACGCGGACAAGCATAGCGCCGTCCGCCGCAAGACTGTAGCTTTCAACTGTAATCGCGCCGGATTGCGTAGTCGTCACCTTCAGGACATCGTGATCCCATTTGGTCTTGCTCTTGAGATCTTTGCCGGTGTGAATCGTGGCGTTGTTCTCGGCGTCGGTAATGTCCTTGTAGAAAAAAGTCTCGGCGGCGCCTTGATACACAAAACTGCGAGAGACGATGATGATCCCCTGTTGGTCGCTAATGGTCACGGAGCCGGTTTGAACGACCGGCTGGCCGGCAAAGTCGCTTTTGGTGGGCGCCAGGATCCAAGTCCCGTTCAGCGCGCTGTGGTCGCGCGCCATGGCGGCGAACGAAAAGAGCAAGATCGATCCAATGACGACGGTGGTAGCGTATGTCCTCATGATTTCTCTTCGGCGACTGGCGGCTCCTCGACCCCTTGCGGAACCTATCTTACGGCTGCCCCTGCTACTTCAGCCGCGTGCAGCGTCACGTTAACAGGCCGTGTGCTTTCGATAATGCGTCTCGCCGTCTCGACTTCCTCGGCAGTGCCATGCACCATGAGCAGGAACTGGTCGGTCTTGAGCGCCATTTCGTACTGCAGGACGCTGTCTTTCGGTATGCCCATGCTATAAAGCCCCGCACCGACCGCGCTCAAACCTCCGAATACCGCAGCGCCTTCCAGCGCTCCGACGATCCAGGCGACCGCGGGGCCGGCCACCAGTACCGGACCGATACCTGGAATGGCAAAGAAGGCCGATCCGACGAGCAATCCCCATAAGCCTCCCCAAAATGCGCCGGTCTTGCCCCAGTACTTCATCCGGTCGCCTGCATTGTAATATCCCACCACGTGCTCATCGGTGTGCGTGTCCTTGCCAATGATGGACAAGGTGTGCAGATCGATTCCCGAGCGCTGAAGTTCCTTAATCGCTTCTTCCGCTCCGGCGTGCGTTTTATAAACAGCCACTACTGCGTTAGTCTCAGACAATTGAATCTCCTTTGGAGTCCCACCTAACCAGTGCAAGTGCAACACCACATCTTTGTTCGAGGAAAACCCTTTGGCGCCGCAAGCCCACAGTGGATTTCACGCCAAGGATCGAGATATTCAGCCTTGAAGGTGCAGGATCTGCTTCTGTAAGTGCAGAGTTCGCGAGGCCCTGTCGTCCAAATCGGCCAAGAAGCAATACGGAGCTGTGAAAAGGTGGCCCGCCTCGTGCACGTGTGAAGGGGGCGTCACCCACGCTTCCCCAAGGAGGAAAGAGCATGCACACGGCCCACCGAAAAGCGGCTGAGCAGCACGAACTTGCGGCGCAAGCCCATCGTACTGCCGCCGAACATAACGAAAAAGGCGACCTTACCGCGGCGGACTGGCACTCGGAACGAGCGCTGGAGTACTCAGATCACGCTTACAAGCTTGCAAAGGAAGCCCATACCAAGTCGGGGAAGATAGTGAGGCTATAAAATGTCTACTCGTTATAACCACGGATCGCATTACGAAAATCATCAACGAGCTGCCGAGTTGCACGATATCGCCGCCCACGCGCATCGTACCGCCGCGGAAGCCCATGAGAAGCACGATCACCAAACCGGGCAGGAGCGCTCCCGGCAAGCGCTTGAGCACTCCCAACAGGCTTACCGGCATACCGAAAAGATCCACCGGGACGGGGCGAATGAACACCCCATCGCTACCTTTGAGCACCACGATATCGCCGAACTGGCGCATGCGCTATGGCAAGCGCGAGGCTGTCCGCAAGGATCGCCGGAAGAGGATTGGTTCCGCGCCACACACGAACTGAGGGCCCGCAGAGAAGGTCTCCCGCTTGCGTGAGCCGCACGGACCAGCCCGCTGAAAATCGTCGATATTTTGCGCCTTTACAAGCGGCTTTCCACGTGCTGTACTAAAGCGCACCGAAAGGTGAAATTGTGCTCGACGCTCTCACATTGAAGCTCGAAACCATTTTAGTCGTCGATGACAACGACGTGCTTCTCAATGTTGTGGTGCAACTCCTTGAACGCGCGAACTTCCAGGTGCTATCAGCGGATAACGGCGCCAACGCCATCGAGTTAGCCAACGAAACGAAGGAAAGAATCGACTTACTCCTGTCCGACGTAGACATGCCCCTGATGTCAGGCCCGGACTTGGGACTAGCGCTGAAGAAGACCAGACCAGACCTCCGGGTGATGTTGATGTCGGGCGGAGAAAACGGCAATCTACTGGTTCTCAACTACGGTTGGGCATTCATCCAGAAGCCGTTCGTGGCAACGAGACTGGTTCAAATGATCGTCGAGGTCTTGCGCTCACCAGATCGGTCGCAAAGTAGCGGTCAGGAATTTGATACCCGCAAGGAAACCCGCTGATTACCGCGGCCCAAAAGAGCATCTTGACGGCGTTCGGTCCCGCATAATCGAGGCCGAGACCGAGCGCCATGGCAGCAGAAATCACACATACGTCGAGCACGGCGGGAGCGCGTTCTAGGCGGCGCCGTATGTGGCGGCGCTGCAGTGGGGACAGACTACCTGTACACCGATCTTTGGCCGCTGCTGTTCAAACACGCCTCCGTGCCTCAGCCGGCGCGCACCTTGTATCCCCGGCCGGAACGGGCGGAACGCTTCTCCCGCGCCTCGCGACGCAACTGGGTGAGAAAGGCAGCTAGGATTGGGCTAGAGGGCCCGCCGATAGTAGAGCCTCGCGGCGACGCATAACATGCACGTCCGACGGCAGATCCTGCACGTCCAGCGTTCCGGCCGCGCCGCATCTTCGCAACGCGCACGCCTGACGCCTTGGCCCCGCTCGTGCACAAGCATATAAGGAAGTTCCAAGAGGAGAGCGTTATATGGCAAGCAACACATCGGTAATGGGTATCTATACGGATCGCGCCACGGTTTCGGAGGCCACTCAACACCCTGATTAAGGCCGGGTACCGGGCAGCGGACATCTCGGTCATGGCGTCTGACAACCAAGGCTCGAAGGATTTCGCGCACGTGAAGCACAACAAGGCGTTGCACGGTGCGGCAATCGGAGCGGCAGCCGGCGCGATGGTTGGCGCTGCGTTAGCGTGGTACATTTCCGCTCAACCGGTGACCATTACGGCCTTGGCGCCCCTCGCGGCTACGGGCCCGGTCCTCGCCGCCGTTGCAGGCGCGGGCGCCGGCGGGACGTTGGGTTGGATCGTCGGCTTGCTGGCTAGGCATGCTCCAGACCGAATATGTCGCCAAACGGTATGCGGGCCGAATTCTGCATGGCGGCATTCTGATATCTGTTCACTGCGACAGTCCGGAGTGGTGTGACCGCGCGAGGAAAACTCTGAAAGATACCGGCGCGCGGAATATCTCAGCCACCGCGGAGAGCGCGGCGGATTACGGAACGACCGATAGGCCGACCGAACGGGCGACCGCCGTTGTTCCGGTTCGTGTAGAAACAGTGGTCCGTACCGGCAACGGTTCAAGTCGAGGCGCCCATCGTACTGACGACTGACTACGTCCCGGTGGAAATCAAGAAATAGAGGGTGCGTCAACGGAGATCAAAACATGCAACTCATTCGATCTACCAGTGCCGCCGCCCTATTTCTGATTGCCGGGGCGATTATTCCTTTGTCCGCACAGGAACGGAAGGAAGGCCAAGACAAGCCGCCTGAAAGGCAGCAGAGCAAGGAACCGCAGCGCGGGCCCAACCGGCTCAGCAAAAGCAAGCGGAACCGCAGCAGCGCGCGCAACCTGCGAAAGAGGCGCGGCAGCAACAGGCAAAACCTGCACAACCGGCACGGCAGCAGGTCCAACCAACTCAGCAACGGCAGGCCCCACAGCAGCCGGCCCAGCGCGCGGTTGAACAACCGAAGCAATCACAGCCCGAGCATCGTGCGCAGCCCGCGCGCCGGGCAGCCGCCGCAGGCTCAACCAACGCAGGTGCAACCGCAGTCCCAACGCAACGCCGAACCGCAGAGACAGCAGCAACAGCGTCCGCAACCCATACAACGGCGCCGCAGCAAACGCAGCGCGGCCGGCAGCCGGAGCCCGCCCATCAAGCGCAACGTTCGCAGCCGGCCGCACAAGAACCGCAACGGACACAGGAGCAGGCGTCCGCGTGGCAACAAAAAAGGGGATGGGCGCCGCAGGGTTCCTGGAAGGCGCACACTACCTGGCAGCAGGGTGGCAGTCAACAATGGGGCAGCGACCATCGCACCTGGGCGCAACGTGGAGGCTATGGCGGGTTCGTAATTCCCCAGGCCAGCTTCAATCTCTCCTTCGGGAATCAGCACTCGTTCCGCATGACGCAGTCTTCCCACGATGTACATGGGTATCCGCGCTTCGCATATGGCGGCTATTCGTTCCTGCTCGTAGATCCCTTTCCCGGATACTGGGCGGCGAACTGGTATGACAGCGATAACCTTTACATCACTTATGACAACGGGTATTACCTATACGACGCCAGGTATCCCGATGTGGGACTCGCGATCACCGTCGTCCTGTAGTTGAGCCATCCCGACAGTTCACTGATATTTTTCGACCACCACGAAGGTAATGTCGTCGGTTTGCGCCATGCCCTCAGTGAACTCCTCGATGGCCTGCAAGAACTTCTTGCTCGATTGCGGGACCTCCCGACGGCGCCTCTTGCCGAATGATTTGCAGGAGCCTCTGCTCTCCGAACATTTCTTGTCTCGGGTTCTGCGCGTCTGTAAGTCCGTCGGAAATCACCACCAGAATGTCCCCCTTGTCGAGATGGAAGGGCCGGGATTCATAAGTGGCGTCCTCGAACATCCCCAGGAAAAAGGCGTCGGAGAAGAGCCTTTCAATCTTCCCCGTGGCGGCGCGAAACAAATAGGTTGGATTATGTCCCGCGCTGATGAATTGCCCCATGCCCTGCGGGTTCTGCAGAAACAGAAAGAGCGTGACGAACTGGCCGGGCAATGACTTTTCGCAAAGCAGCCGATTCACCCGCTTCAGGATTTCCTGCGGTTCGCGTCCTGCAGTGGAACTCCATGCTGAGCGCGCCCAGCACCATCGAGCTTAGCAAGGCGGCGGACATCCCCTTGCCGGAGACATCGGCCAGGACCCCCATCCAATCTCCCGAGCTGAGTTGCAGGAAATCGTAGAAATCGCCGCCCACATAGCGCGTGGGAGTGTTATAGGCGTGGATGCGGTAATTCTCGAACTGGGGCACGCAACAGGGCAGCAGGCTTTTCTGTGTCTCCTGCGCCAAGGCTAGTTCCTGCTCGCTTCTCTCCCGCTCCTCCAGGGTCTTGAGACGAATCACCTCGCGGCTTCGCTCGAGCTCCCGAACCGTTTCCTCCAGCCCCAGATGCAGCAGGCGCACTTCGAGAATGTTATGGACGCGCGCGCGCAGTTCGGCCAGGTCGAACGGTTTGCTGACGAAATCCTTGGCGCCGGCTTCGAGCGCGCGCAATTTGTGAGCGGGCTGCGCGGTGATCACGAGGACCGGAAGATAGCCGCCCTGCTCGATTTCCTTCAGTCCTTCCATCACCTGGAAACCATCCATCCCAGGCATTTGGAGATCGAGCAGGATCAGGGAATAGCGGTTCGGCCGGTGAAGTTCGCAGACAGCGTTCGGATCGGTTGTAGACTCGACGGAAGTGTAGCCGGCGATCCGCAGCATGCCCTCCAAGCAGGTCAATGTTGGCCTGCTGATCGTCGACCACCAGGATTCTGGCGTTCAGAATGTCGGCAGGGCTCACCACTTATCGCCTGGATTCATTTGGCATGTCCGGCCTCTTGACGAGCGAATTCCATGACTGCGTCCAGCGTCTGCATGAACTCATTGACCTTGATTGGTTTGGTGAGATACCGGAAGAATCCGGCCTGCAGGCCCTTCTCGATATCGCGCGGCATGGCGTTGGCACTGAGGGCAACTACGGGAATGTGCGCCGTTTCCGGGTCTTCGCGAAGGATTTTCAGGGCTTCGATGCCGCTGATGCCGGGCAGATTGATATCCATCAGGATCACCTCCGGCTGGTTGGTGCGCGCCAGGTGGATGCCCCGGGTTCCGTCCGTCGCACTCAGCAGACGCATATCCGGGCGGCGCGCGATGAGTTGCTCGATCAGCTTCAGGTTAGCCGGGTTGTCCTCCACATAGAGCAGCGTCCGCAACAGCGCGCCGTGCTGCGCCTGAGCTTGTGGTTCTGCCGCGGGTTCGGCAATGTCCGCTGTCAGTTGTGGCGCGGCAGCCGAGTTCAGCTCGAACCAGAAGACGCTGCCTTCGCCGACCGTGCTTTCCACGCCGATCTGGCCGCCCATCAGTTCCACCAGCCGCTTGCTCATTACCAGACCGATGCCCGTACCTTCCTCGGTGCTCCTCTCCTGCCCAAGACGGTTGAACGGCTGGAAGAGCTGCACCAGCATGTCCGGAGGCAACCCCGCGCCGGTATCTTTGACGCTGATGCGAACACGTTCCGGGCTGCTCGCGGCGCGAACCGCCTCCACGATGACCGTTCCGTTCGCCCGGTTGTACTTGATCGCATTGGAAAGAAGGTTGATGAGAATCTGTTTCAACCGGGTCCGATCGGCTTCGACGAAGCAAGGGAGATCGAACTGCGGGAAAGGTCATGTTGATGCCGCGCTTTTGCCCCAGCGGCTCGATCATGGCCTGGCATTCGCACATCACTTCGCTCAGCGATGTCGGCTCCGACGACAGCGCGAACTTTCCGGACTCGATCTGCGCGAGATCCAGGATTTCGTTGATCAGCTCCAGCAGATACCATCCGGCATGGAGAATCTGATCGATGCTGGCCGTCTGGGAAGGCGTGGGCGGCGGCGAATCGGAATTCATGAGCTGGGCGAAGCCCAGGATGGCATTGAGCGGCGAGCGAAGCTCATGGCTCATGCTGGAAAGGAAATCCGATTTCGCGAGGTTGGCCTTTTCCGCCGCGCTCCTGGCTCTCTTCAGCTCGACGTTCTGTTCCTTCAGCGCCTGGTCGAGACGCTTGGGCTCGGTGACGTCGCGCGCGGCGGCGAACACGCCCTGCAGCTTCCGGTCGCGGTCGTAGAAGGTGGTCGCGTTGTAGGACACCACGGTGGTCTTGCCGTCCCGGGCGCAGGCGGTGAGCTCGTAGTTGGTGAGTTTCTTCTCGCGCAGCACCAGCTTGATGCCCGCCTCGGCCCGCTCCGGATCGGTGAAGTAGTTCTTGAACGGCGCGCCGATCAGTTCGTCGCGCGTGCAGCCGGTGAGCGCCTCCATCTGCTTGTTGACGTCGGTGATGATGCCGGCCGGGATCGGTGGTCATGAGCGCGTCGATGTTGGATTCGATCAGGGAGCGCGTGTAGAACTGCTGGTCGCGCAGGCGCTGATCGAGCTTCATCTGCTCCGCTTCCACCTGCTTGCGCGCGGAATTATCGGTGCCGATCAACAGGTAGCCGATGATGGCGCCTTGATCGTCGCGCAGCGCCGTGACCGACACGATGGCCGGAAAGCGGCTGCCATCCTTGCGGATGTAGGTCAATTCGTAGATGTCCTCGATCCCGCGCGAGGCCTTGAAGACCAATGCCTGGAAGCCCGGCGTGATCGGGGTGGCGAGTTCGGCGCTCAATGCCACCGCGCGGGCGATCACTTCCTGCGGATCGGAGATGTCGGCCGGCGTGATCTTGTTCACCACATCGGCGGCGGCGTAGCCCAGCATGCGCTCGGCGCCGACATTGAATATTTGAATGACGCCTTTCTCGTCGGTGGCGATGCTCGAGAAGTTGGCGCTGTTGAAAATCGCGTTCTGCAAGGCGCCTGTTTTGAGCAGAGCCTCTTCGCGGCGCACCTCGGTGATGACATCCACCGTGGCGGCGCCATGCCCGGCGAAGATCAGCGGTCCGTTTGCCATGTGGTTTTCCTCTCTGAATTAGCTAACTCTTGCCGCGGGGTTGCTAGACGCGCGGGAAACACATGCGCACGAACAGGGCCAAACCGATCTCGGCTGGCGCGTGCCGCGCTCGAACTGGGAGTCGCACAGCCTGCCGCTAGCGCGCTCAGCGCCACCGCTGACGTGCAACAACCGCCGCGTTCGGTGCAGATCCTGCACGTTATAGCGGTGGAACCCGCTAGGCCGTTATGCGACAGAGTGCGCTCAGCGCCTTCTGGGCCTGCTCACCCCGGTGGGCCTGCGCTTGCAGTTGTATATAGCGATTGGTTTGTAAATTGAACCCAAATGACCTACGCCGTCCCACTGACAATTTGTCGCGCCCTTCTGCTGTTTGCGGTTTCGGTCGCAGGCATCGCTCAGCCGCCCGCTCCACTGGACGTGACTGACAAATTGAATTTTCATGCTCAAAGCGTTGGTAGTCCATGGTCCTTGGCAGAATCCGCCGCATACGCGGGAATCCTGCAAGGACTTGATGCCCCGGAGGAGTGGGGGCAGGGAGCCGGCGCGTACGGGAAGCGTTTTGCCTCTACGCTTGGCGCTTCCGCGATTCATGGCGTCCTCGCGTTTGGCCTGGACTCGACGCTGCACCAGGACCCGCGGTATTTTCGATCGCGAGACAAAGGTTTCTGGCGCAGAACGGCTCATGCGTTCCGCGGAACCATCTTGACGCGCACCGATCAGCGGCGGCGAAACACTCTCGACATGGCGTCTCGGTAGCGACTACGGGGCCGCGTTTCTTTCGAACCAGTGGTATCCGGACCGTCTAAATACCGCGCGCCTTGGCGCGATTCAGGGATCTCTGCACCTCGGGTTCGATTTCGCCGCCAATCTCGGCGCGGAATTCTGGCCGGATGTCAAACGGAAGATACTGCGCCGAAAGCCGTGATTAACATTGAC
The DNA here is from genome assembly GCA_963763545.1 of Bryobacterales bacterium. Taxonomy (GTDB): domain Bacteria; phylum Acidobacteriota; class Terriglobia; order Bryobacterales; family Bryobacteraceae; genus PALSA-243. The sequence goes on along the minus strand of CAVXPE010000030.1, from coordinate 30,713 downwards.
ATGAGCCGGCATGAATCCAATTCGACACGATACCTTCCCAATGGCGCTTGCTAGAATAGGGGCCTAGTGCCCAGACTTCCCGTAGTTTCGGGCCGGATTCTCATCGTTGACGATGACGAGCGTCAGTGCGCCGCGATGGCCGCGATGCTGTCCGATTCCGACTTCGAAACGCAGATCGCTACAGATGGTCTGGCGGCGCTGGAAGGGCTCGCTGCCTTCAACGCAGACGTCATTGTCGCGGACTTGGTCATGCCGCGCATGGACGGCTTCGAGCTTCTGCGGCATCTGAAGGACCATGGCAATCTCACTCCAGTGATCGCGCTTACGGGCTTCGGGAGCCTGGAAAAGGCGCTGTCTGTGATTCATGATCTCAATGCATTCTGGTTCCTGGAAAAACCGGTGGAACCGCGGGCCTTCAAGACTCTTCTGGAACGAGCGATTCTCTACAAGAGAAGCCTGCAGAAAACCGAAGAACTGCAACGCGACCTCAGCCTTCGTGGCGTACTTGGGAACATGGTCGGAGCGTCCCCGGCGATGCAGCAGATTTTCTCGCTCATCAGGCAGGTGGCTCCAACATCCGCGCCTGTGTTGATCCGTGGCGAAAGCGGTACGGGTAAGGAGTTGGTTGCACGCGAGATTCATAAGTACAGCCGCCGCAGCAATGGGCCGTTCATCGCTATCAATGCGGCGGCTTTACCCGAGACCTTGATTGAGAGCGAATTGTTCGGCCACGAGAAAGGCGCGTATACAGGGGCCCTGGAGCGCTCCGCCGGCTGCTTTGAACAGGCTCACGGGGGCACGTTGTTTCTCGACGAGATCGGCGAGATGCCCCAGTCTACGCAGCCGAAGTTGCTCCGCGTTCTCGAAGACTTGAAGGTGCGACGGCTTGGCGGTAAGCACGAAATTGCCGTAGATGCCCGCGTACTCGCCGCGACCAGTCAGGAGCTCGAAACACATCTGCGCGAGGAGCTTTACTATCGGCTAAGCGTCTTTCAGATAGTAGTTCCGCCGCTGCGTGAACACAAGGGAGATATCCCCTTGATTGCCGATGTGATGTTGCAGAATCTGAACAAGAAACATGGCACCCGCATCACAGGCGTCGACCCAGAGGTGCTGGAGGTTTTTCATCGATATAATTGGCCCGGTAATGTTCGGGAGCTGCGCAATATTTTGGAACGGGCGGCAATCATGGCGGGCACGGGGTTGGTTCGGCTGAAGGATCTGCCCTCTCCAGCGCTCGGCCTCAGCCCTGGCCCGTATGCCAGGCAATCGAACCGGTACGAGGGCGCTGCGACCATCCCTCCCGGGCAGCCACTTGAGAAGATCGAGGAGGCTTACATCAAACTGACCCTCGATCACGTGGGCGGGAATCGCAAACGGGCTGCCGAGATGTTGGGAATCAGCCTGCGAACGCTACAAAACCGAATCGCCGGGCAGCGCGAAGAGGAGAATTCGGCTCGGTCTTGACCCAACGGCGGCCGCCAGATGTCTGACGCGGCGATCCGTCGGCTGCGCCTCAAATGCGCAAGTTAAGCGCCTTCCTATGTTCTCCCGCATGTGTGCGCCGCACGGTATAAAGCCGCCCCTAAAAGAAGGCCGATCGCGGCCGCGACCACGAGAGAGTCTGTCAGGTGCCGGCGGCCAAACTTCCGCAAGCCGTTGAATACATCTCCGACGTCATGATTGTCGACAAAAGACGCCGTGGCATCCAGTCGATCCGCCGTACCACTGGCGAGGTTGTTGATTGCTTCGGATCCCTGGCGGCCTGTCTCGCGAACAGACGAGGCAGCCGTATACAACGCGCCTGCCGTTTGATCTCGCGCCATGTCCATCCTCCTGCCGGCAGAACGGCCCAACTGCTCCACTGACTCCCTAGCGTCTTTGCCAAGATCCGACGCCGCGTCCGTTAATGTCTCTAATGAAATCAAGATATTCCTCCTCGGGTGATCCGCCAGTGCCGCTTCTAAGGAAAACCATGGCACGTTTGCCGCCGTTGCGCTTTGAACCACGCCTAGACGGGGCAACTGGTGGCCCGCCATTCCGCCCGAATGGGTAAGTTGGCCAGTCGCGTGCCCATTGGGTTAGCTCGGAGTATACAAAGACGAAATTGAGTATAGGGTTATCTGTTCTCTTTTGCGTGGCTGCTTTTGGACAGCACGGGGATTCACACGGTGGCGGCAGTCACTCTACGGCTGGTGGCGGTCACTCCGCGGTCGGCGGCGGGCACATTCCGGCGCGCGGTCCATCTCCTGCGAGGGCTTCCGCGCCTGCGCCTACTTCGACCCAGGCCCGAAATCAGGATTCCAAGGCCGTAACCGAGAACCACGTGAAGGTAGACAGGCAAGGTCACCCGGACGTTCCGCACGTGGACGCAAAGAACGATAGATGGATCGGGCACGATGGTGGCGCCCCGATGCGCACTTCCAGCTCGCTCAGCCGTGGGCACACGGCCATTTCAGCGGGGGCTTCGGGCCGCAGCATGTATTCATCCTCGCGGGGGGAAACCGGGAACGCTTCTGGTTTGATAGCTTTTATTGGGACATCGCTCCGTACGATTACAACATCGTCGCGGGCTGGAACTGGACTGGCGATCAGATCGTGATCTACGAAGACCCGGACCATATTGGCTGGTATCTCGCCTACAACCCGCGGTTAGGCACGTACGCCCACGTGGAGTATCCGGGAGGTTGAGTTTTGTTGCCGGAGTGTTTGGCGAAGGCGCTATTGGCCGATCATGCCCCATTAGGCGATCGGCTTCGCCCCTCGCCGTACGCAATCTGAATTGCGTCGGCCGCTGCGGCGGCTGCGATTGAATCAGGGGGTGTCTAATTCAGAACTCTCGAGGAGTTAGGGCCGCCAGACGCGCGTTTGTCCTGCAAGGCCGCTTCCGCAGATTTTTTTCCAATCTTGGCCCCGGATTGATTACCGGCGCCGCCGATGACGACCCATCCGGCATCGCGACCTATTCGGTTACCGGCGCGGCGTTCGGCTACTCGCCCTTTGGACCGCGATCTTCTCGTTCCCATTGATGGCGGCGGTACAAATCATGTGTGCCCGCCTCGGCATGGTAACTGGGCTAGGGTTGGCGGGTGTCATTCGAGTGCGCTATCCACGATGGATACTGTGGAGCGCTTGCGCGCTGCTGCGTCCTCGCCAATATCGTCAACATCGCCGCGGATCTCGGCGGCATGGCTGACGTCATGCAGCTTCTGACTGGTGTCAAGCCGCTCTTTTGGACGCCGCTATACGCGCTCCTTCTGGTGTGCCTGCTGTTCTGGACCAGTTATCGCCTCATCGCCCGGATTTTCAAATGGCTTACGCTTGCCTTGTTTGCCTACATCGCCGCTGCATTTTTCGCGCACCCGGACTGGCCCGCCGTGGTTCGCGCCACCCTGATTCCCCATGTGCAGTGGACCGGCGCGTATTGGGCGACGCTGGTCGGCATCCTGGGAACCACCATCTCGCCATACCTCTTCTTTTGGCAGGCCGCGCAGGAAGTTGAGGAGGATATCGCCGCGGGCAAATCGACCGTCGCAGCAGCGCGAAGGCGCGTCCAATCGGGAACTTCGGCGCTTGCGGAACGATGTCCTCACCGGCATGTTCTTTTCGAACCTGGTGATGTACTTCATCATTCTCACGGCGGCCGCCACGCTGCACGCGCACGGCAAGACCACCATCTCCACCGCGCGCGAGGCCGCCGAGGCGCTGCGTCCTTTGGCCGGCGCTGGCGCGTACTGGCTTTTTAGTCTGGGTTTGCTCGGCGCCGGCATGCTTGGTGTTCCCGGTCTTGGCCGGATCTTGCGCCTACGCTATCGCGGAAGCCGCCGACTGGGTTGGCTCGCTGGAAGTGCACCCTCCGCTGGCCCACGGCTTTTATGGGGTGATTGCCGTTGCCATGGCGCTCGGCCTCGGCCTGGATTATGCCGGACTGAACGCTGTCAAGATGCTCTTCTGGTCCGCTGTGCTCAATGGAGCCCTGGCGCCGCCCCTGCTTGTCCTTGTGGTACTGCTTACCAGCAGGGCCGACGTAATGGGTGAGCACCGAAACGGAGCGCTGCTTCGCTGGCTTGGGTGGACGTGCGCCGTGTCATGCTGATTGCGACCGTCGTCATGCTCGTAACGGCGCTGGCGGCATGAGGCATGCCAACGGGGACCCTACTTGAGAAACCGAAACTCTCCGCCGACCCAGGTCAGCGGGTTTCCTTGCGAGTATCAAATTCCTGTCCCCTGTGTTGTGACCGGTCTGGTGAGTGCAACACCTCTGTGACCATTTGGACCAGCTTGCTGCCACGAACGGCTTCTGAATAAAGGCCCAACCGTAATTGAGAACCAGTAGATTTCCCTCTGGTCCGCCCGACATCAACATCACGTGCATGTCGGGTCTGGTCTTCTTTAGCAACTAGCCCCAAATCCGGGCCTGACATCTGGGGCATGTCTACGTCGGAAAGGAGCAGGTCGATTCTTCCCTTCCGTTTCCTTCGCCAGCTTCGATGGCTTCGGCGCCGTTTCCCGGCGAAAGCACCTGGAAGTTTGCGTCGTTTAAGGAGTTGCACCACTACATTGAGAATCACGTCGTTGTCATCGACGACTAAAATGGTTTCGAGCTTCAATGTGAGAGTGTCGAGCACGATTCCACCTTTCGGTGCGCTTTAGTACAGCATATCGAGGGCAGCTTGTAAATGTTCAAGAATATCGAAGGATTTCGCTGGCCACTGCCGCTCACGCAAGCGGTAGACCTTCTCTGCGGGCCCTCAGTTCGTGTGTCGCACCGGAACCAATCCTCTTCCGGCGATCCTTGCGGACAGCCTCGGGCTTGCCATAGCGCATGCGCCAGTTCGGTTCGGCGATTTCGTTGTGCCCAAAGGTCGCGATTCGGTGTTCATTCGCCCGTACCAATGGATCTGTTCGGTATGCCGGCAAGCCTGTTGGGAGTGCTCAAGCGCTTGCCTGGAGCGTTCCTGCCCGGTTCGGTGATCTTGTTTCTCATGGGCTTCCTTTGCAAGCTTGTAAGCGTGATCTGAGTACTCCAGCGCTCGTTCCGAATGCCAGTCTGCCGCGGTAAGGTCGCCTTTTTTCGTTATGTTCGGCAGCAGTACGATGGGCTTGCGCCGCAAGTTCGTGCTGTTCCGACGCTTTTCGATGGGCCGTATGCATGGTCTTTCCTCCTTGGGGAAGCGTGCTTGACGCCTCTCGCACGTGCACGAGGCGGGCCAACTTTGCACAGCTCAGTATCGCTTTTTGGCCGGCCTGGACGGCAGGCCCCTCGCGAACTCTGCACTTATAGGAGCAGATCTTCTTCCGCGTGCCCATCGCCATGATCCAATATTCGGGCCAAAACATTTTTGGGTAAAGATGTTTTGGAGACTTTAGACACGGGCTGTTAATGCTCAGCATTTCGTTCGGGTTGAATTGGACGGGATACCTGGTGTCCACGTTCACAGCTGCCGCGCTAACCTTCGGCGTCGCGTTCACGATCGTTGAGATGCGGAGAATGGCGGAGGATAGACGTTGACGCTCGGGGAACAGACCAGGCCGGATTCCGTCACCTCCCTACGAAGAAACATCCGGCGTGTGAGATTGGAGTGCATTCAGCGCGCGCCGTTTGTTTTGCACATGGGAAGCATCGGCTTAACGCTTCTTGGCCTTGTGAGTCTTCGGCGCTGAGAAAACCTTACACTTCGGATGGTTGGTGCAAGCTGGGACGTGATCACGTCGGGCGCAGCCGCATCGACCACACTTGTCGCCAGCGTTGTAGTCTTCGTCCATTCAAGAACCCTACCCTATCTTCGCAGGTAATGTCGTTTTGCGGTTGCGCCAAAATCAGCAGTCCACGGAGCCATCAAACTGATCATCAAGCTTATGGCTAACTCCTCGGACTCCGCCCTGACTTGGCTGTGCGCATGATTTGAGTATTCAGAAACCTTAACCGGCGAAATTCTTCTGATCCATTTCTTCAAGGTTAGAGTGTTGATCGTTCGAACCGGCACTGTGCTGTCAATCCACTCGTCCGCTTCACCCGCCCGAAAGAAGAAATAACCGCGCCCTTTGGCGAGTTCCGCGTCATAGCCGCGGCGACCGAGTTCTTCGTTGACCAGTTTCAGATTGAGACGCATCTTCCTATAGGGTCCGTCTACGATTATCGTGGAATCAGACGAGAAGCTGCCGGAATGATAAGAACGAGGATCACCTTGCCCAAATACAATTCGCCATCCTTTTCGGAAACGACAGCCCCATGAACACAATGCTTGAACGCTCGGGTCTACATCGGCAACCGCCTGTCAGCTTAACCCTCTTCGCGAGTTGGCGGCGCGGCAGACCCAAGCCTCGCCGCATGCAGAGTCCCAACACTTTCTAGGTTATAAGTCCCCGGCCCCTGTGTTCTTGGACACGTAAAAGTAGTGGTCCCGTTCTGTAATTGATGCGCATCCACCAATTCCGTCAAATCATGAACGCGCATACAAGCGCTACACCTGACGACCTGTCGGGACATAGTTGAGAATACCACCATCTTCGTTGGCGGGTATCACACCTGAAGGGGAGCCGTCCCGAACCAACGTTACTCATCCGCCTGGAACGCCTGGAATCGCGCGCCTACGCGGTGCAACATCGCGTCAGGTGCCGGGCGGGGCATCTCAAACGGCTGTCACCCGAATATAAGGGCCAGCGCCACATCGTAATCGCGAAGCAGTTGCCCAACATCGGCGCGGTCAAGAGTGGGTCGAGTACAAAGAGCGCCCGGGGCCTGAGCCGCCCCACAGCCGCAACACCTTGCCAGAGTGTCGGCGTCATTGTCGACATCATGTTCGTTGCGCTACCCGCGGGCCGAAGCGGCTTAATACGATGCCAAGACGGACGGACAACTGCAATGAGAGTCATCGATAGCCACTACGCAAACTGTAGGATCGATTCGGGACTGGCGAACGGACGCCGCAAATGCCGCTCGTGGTGATGCGGGCCGGTTGTGAACTGGCGATGGTCGGAACAGGTGCACCGCGCTTGTGGCGCTTCGTTAGCCTTATGTTCTACCCTGCCCTATTCGCCTGACTCTTCCACAACCCCGCAGATCATAGCCTCGGTCGTGAGCATCAGGGAGGCGATGGAAGCCGCATTCTGCAGAGCCGTGCGAGTCACCTTGGTGGGATCGATCACGCCGCCCTTTACCAGATCTTCGTATTGCTCGGTGAAGGCATTGAAACCCAAATTAGGATCCTGCTGGTTCCTGATCTTCTCCACCACCACGGCCCCCTCGACACCGCAGTTCTGTACGATCTGCCGCACGGGTTCTTCGCACGCGCGACGCACGATGGTGACGCCGAACTGTTCGTCGTTTTCCAGTTTCAGGTCCGCAGCGCCACCGGCGCTCGCAGCAAGGCAACGCCGCCGCCGGGTACGATGCCCTTGCGATTGTAGGTGACTGTAAAGATATCCCGGTGCCCTCCTGGTTCTCAAACCTCGTTTCTGAGCGTTGGTCATGCGGGTCCGCGCGAACTGTCAGGGCAATGTCGATTGTCAGCGGCGAATTTGCCAACTACGCGACGGATCCCCATCGCAAGGAAATTGGACAGCGGTAGTGTTCCTATCGGTCCCTCCCCCGGCAACCGTGAGACACAGGCTGCTGTGAACGTACGAGTCGAAACGTATTCGCGTTAACTGCACTGGAGTGCCAGCGGCGAGACGGATCGCTGTCGCAGGTAAACTGGACCGATGCTGTGTTCCGTTCGGTGTTTCCGCCCGCGATAGTTAGGCAGAGACCGCTGTTCAAGGTCGTGATCTCGACGATGTCACCGTTCACGACGGTAAAGCTCCAAAATCGCGACGGATCTTGGTCGCAAGTGAATTGGACGATTTGGCCGCTGAGGTCTCGGCCTTCTCCTGAAGGGCTCAGGCACAAGCCGCTGTGAACGTTAATAATCGCTACGCGCCCACTGGGAGGAGTGGCGGCTGAGAGTGACGGTACAGTCAGGGCGGCGACGATGAAAAGAGGGACGAAAGGCTCGATAGAGTGTTGTTCATGGTAGTCTTGATAGGTTTCACAGATGAGGCTCTGGACTCGGTGCAGACTTATATTAAGGTGTCGCTCTGTGCCGTTCAATCGCATAAACATGCGATGGGATAACGGAAGTCGACCGTCACGCATCCCAGCTATTACGGGCCCGATTTGGTTCGAGCGCAACAAGTTTGAGGAGAAGGAGGTCCCGTATGGTCCGAATGTTGAATCCGCTTGATTTTGGTCCGGTTCTTTACGTGTCTATGCGGAGCGATCTATTCGCAGCATCAGTGAATCCGCCTGAACCGAATGATCTTTGTTTGGTGAAGGCTCGTTGCGCAAAGGAATCGGCGGGTTCGTTCTGCATCATCACGGCGAGCGAGGTCTGGGCAACCGGTTTGATTCTGCCCGATGAATGCCAAGCGGGTCATGGTGGAGCACTGCAGCGCCGCGAGCGTTTGGGCGGCATGCTGAATTTCTACTGTCGTGCCATGGCGTTAAAACCGCGGGGCATGCCACGGCACGATTGCAGCAGAGATACACCGCACGCCCGAGTTTCGACGAGCAGTCTTTCACCTCGAATTGGGACTGAGGCCATGCTGTTTCCCGGTCGTTGTCTTTCATCGTCACAATCCGCTGCGAGAGGCCAAAGTCATGTTTTCGGACCTTCCTAAATTCGATGGCACAAGCGACCTTTGTCGCCGAGCTATCCGGTATCGCCGCTTGACTCCTATATATATTCGATCGGCACCACCTCGCCGCTCTGCTACGGTCAATCCGAGTTTCGCAATGAAACCAGTCTAAGTTAGGGTTGTTAATTATGGAACGCCCACGAAGTTCAGCGCGCGAACCGCCGACACAGGCACAGTCGCGCGACTTGTTTGCGAGTGATCACAGTGATTTTACAGGAACGGGCGCGCTGGCGTGTCCGCTCCCGTAGACCCATTTGGAATCGGAGCCGTCAGAACACTTTACTTGCCTCCTCAAGAAAACGACCCAGCTTAGCTGTCGCCCGGAATTGCGGAATGGGATCGAGTTCCTGAAATGCCGATGTGAATGCGTTGGACAGGCTCCACATGGTTCTGGATTCAAACTCCTGGTGCTGTGGAGTGAAATAGAGTTCGTGCACTCTCCGCGCCAAGTGCCTCGGGATCTCCAGGTCGCCTTCAATGAATGCCCGGTAGATTGTCAATTTCGCCGCTGCCGTGGACAGTTGTTGTGCTCGCCAACTTTCCACCTGTCGCCGCATCGGCTCAAAGTTCCGTTGCATCCGGTCCACGCCAATGGAAAGGCTGTCTTCGAGTGAGAAGTTCTTCGAATGTTTCGCGAGTACGGGACTATAATCCCCTTGGAACGCGAGGTTGTGACACACGAACACGCGGAGGCCGACCGTGCAAGCCAGCCGGAACTTCTTATTATTGGCGTTCCGGATCCCGATTGCGAACCGGCATCCGTCGAAGCTTGACTCGAGGTCAATCACGCCGAACATTTCCATTCCGTCCTTTGACATGGCGAACTCCTCCCCTACGACGCCGATTTGACGGCGCCCGAGAGTTTCGACAAGGCCTTCGACGACCGCAATGTGCGGGATCGGGATGTGGGTTGTGGTTGCGGGCGGAGTTGGCACGTTCGCCAATTCCGACCGGTTGATTTTGCTGTTGCACGGGATAAGTGTGCTTGTTTCCGACATTGGTTTTTTCTCCTTACCAAACTGATTTGAACGTCACCCTTCGGGCTTGATTGCGCCGCAGACGGCGCGCAGCCTCCTTCCAGGAGGCAACATGAACAAGATTCGGGCTGCATTATACGCGCGGGTTTCTGGCGAGCAGCAGGCGGCCGCGCACACGATCGAAAGTCAAATCGCCGCTCTCTCTGAACGAGCAAAGACCGACGGCGCAACGGTGCCGCCGGAGCGGCAGTTCCTCGACGACGGATACAGTGGCGCTACTCTCATCCGCCCCGCGATGGATCGCCTGCGGGATCTGGCTGCCGTAGGCGGCATTGACCGGGTTTATGTCCACTCACCCGATCGACTGGCGCGCAAATACGCTTATCAGGTTTTGCTGATTGAAGAGTTGCGTCGCGCCGGCGTCGAGATTGTATTCTTGAATCGCCCGCTTGGACAAAGCCCGGAGGACGATTTACTCCTGCAGGTGCAAGGAATCGTATCTGAGTACGAGCGAGCCAAGATCATGGAGCGGAGCCGGCGAGGGAAAAAGCATGCCGCCCAGCTCGGGTCACTAAACGTTATGTCGAACGCCCCGTACGGCTATCGCTACGTCACAGTTCACGATGGCGAAGGTCAAGCCCGGTTCGAACTAGTTCCAGATCAGGCGGACGTTGTCAGGAACATTTTTGCTTGGGTCGGACGGGAACGCTGTACGCTCGGCGAGGTATGCCGCCGCCTGCAAGACGGAGGTAGCCTGACAGCCACGGGTAAGCGCATATGGTCGCGGCAAGCTGTATGGCACATTCTCCAAAATCCTGTCTATCAGGGAACAGCGGCCTACGGCAAAACCCGGATGATGCCCGTACAAAGAAGTCCCGCCTGCGTCCGCCCCGTGGCCGAGGGGGCGAACCTCGTCGGAGCAACTCAGCCGTATCAGTCGCTGAGAGCGAGTGGGTATTTATGCCCGCCCCGGCGATTGTGGACCGGGCACTGTTCTCGGCGGCCCAAGATCAACTGCGTGAGAACCGCACGCGTGCTCGATCGGGACTGAGGAGGTCAGGTTATCTTCTTCAAGGGCTGACGTGCTGCGCCCTCTGCGGATATGCGTTCTATGGCAAGACGACTCGTCAAAGGGGAAAGGGCCGCCAACTCACTGATTTCCGTTACTATCGGTGCTCCGGGACTGATGGCTACCGCTTCGGTGGCGAACGCATTTGCACGAACACTCAAATCCGCGCGGAGGCAGTGGAGAACGCAATTTGGGAGTACGTCACGAAGATCGTGAAAAATCCCGAAATCGTTGATCAGGACGACAATACCGAGGAGCGCAACCCAGAAAAAGAGAATATCGATGGGCTAAGGCTGCAACTCCAGAAGCTGCGGCACGGCATGGAACGATTGATCGACAGTTTGGCGGAGGGCGTAATTGACAGGGGCCAGTTTACGGCCCGGATGGAACGCACGAAAATCCGCATAGCCGAGATCGAGGCGAAGGAGGGCGCACAATCGACTGGCGAGGAACGCCGGGCAAACATCTGCTCGTTGATGAGCCGTCTAGGCGCACTCTCAAGTCACATCGAGTCGCACTTGCGCGATCCAGATTGGGCGACCAAGCGCGAAATCATCAGCGCCATTATTCAACGCATTGAGATTGGGCCCGCTAAAGTGGCAGTAGTCCTCCGCCTGCCTGCGGAGTCGAACGCCCGCGGTTTGGAACCGATTATGGCGACGTTGTCGCGGGCGTGAATTGACCGCGGACTGCCAACCCGTTGAAAAATCACGCGACTTGTCCAGCACTGGCGCTAACGCGCCTGAGACAATGTTTCCGACCACGGCTTGCAGCCATGATCCTGCGGGTGGCGGCAGCACGATGAATCCCGGCACGTGCGGGTTAGGAGTGAGAAGGGGATTTCGCGACAGGCATCTTCGGAGCAGACCATATGGTGAGTTTCGGGGGGCTCGCTAAGCGATTGCCGGTCACCCGCCGGGCTTCCTCGACGAGAGGTCGGAGTTCGCCGACTCTGTCCGGGTTGATCCAGGACGCCTTCTCCAGGTTGGCGGCGGCCCGCTGGGCGTATTCCAAAGCATCGCGCCCGGCTTCGGGCATGCTCGCCAGGCAGAGAGCCATCCAGCCCTGCGTGCGGGTAAGATCCACGATCGCGGTAGGTTCAGTTTGCATGCGCTTTTCGCAAACGGCGAGTGCTTCTTCATAGAGGCGTCGTGCGGAGTCCAGATGGCCCATCTCCTTGAGAGCCAGCCCACAGTTTCCGAGCGAAGTGAAGAGATCGGTCAAATAGCTTTCCGATCCCGAAGGCAGCGCGCGGCGAATTTCGAGCGCCTCGACCCAGGCGGCGTCCGCCGCGGAATAGTCCTTGCGCTTGAACTGCAAAACGCCGAAATTGTTAAGGCACAGCGCTAGGCTGGGCAGGTACCGATCGGGATCGTCCGCCGCAAGACCGCGAAAGAGCTTCACGGCGAACGAGCAATTGGTGACGGCCCACTCCATCTGCTGTCCCGCCCGCCCCTGAAACGTCGCCCAATCTCGGCTCATGTGCGCGACGATGGCGCGCCGCTCGCGGTCTTCGCCGTCTTGCGCCCGCAATGCGCAAATCACCGCGGCCTGATACATGTAAACCGCGGATTCATAGTCTTGCCGGGTCCCAAAATCCTCGGCAATTTCGAACAGGCGAAGGGCGATCGCGATCTTCGCGGGCAGTTTCAGCGGGTCCGGACCTGCGGCATATTGCGATTCCGTATCCGGCTCGCCAGCTTTGAATATCTTGGCGCTGAGCTCCTGATATTGTGCCTCGAGAGGTTCGAGCAACAGGGCGAAGTCGGCGCCCCGGAAGATGTACAAGAGACTGAGGTACCGGAGTGCTTCACGAACGGCCCGGAAATCCGCGGTAGCCACAGCGAGGCCATAAGCCTTATGAGCTTCTGTCCAGGGGCCCGGAAACGTGAAATGCTCGAAAGCAATTCCGTGCGCCTTGAGGGCGGCCCAATAGGTGTCCTCGAACATGACGCGGAGCAGTCGCAAGACGCGCCAGATAGTTCTCTCCGTGAACGCAAACTCCTCCGAACGGACGAAGACCGGCTCCAGATAAGTAAAGTCGAGGTTCGACGCCGCTTCGAATGGGGCTTCCGTTCGTGAATTCCCGATCAAAGACGAGAGTAACCGTCCAACTTCGGGAGCCATCAGTTCCGGATCGTCATCGAAGACGTGTGGAAAGTCAGGGAGCCTGGGACGCACGCGTGACGGATCCCCGGGGGCCGTGTCCGGGTCGAACAGCACCACGATGCAACGGCGTTCCCGGTCGTGTTTGCGGATGAGATCGAACTCCTCGATGACCCCTGCCGTGAGGCGACCCACCAGAAAGACGATGGCCGACGCCGCCCGTATCAGCCCTTCCGCGACGGTGCTCCAATTCTCGGCATGGGTGGATAGGATCAGTGCGTCGTTATTCTGGCCCGGGTAGAAGCCGTCCGAACCTCCATGCAGCTTCACGACCGGGGTGCCGGGCTCAAGATAGAATTTCAGCTTGTCCTGAAAGCCGACAGATTGTAGTGAAAAGCTGGAACCGATCGCCCCCTCGATCCGTCGGTCGTGGTACTCGGAGGAGAAGCTGCGCAGGAAGAGAACGAAGGGCCTGCCGGTATCGCGACAATCCCGGAGAACCGCCTGCGCGCGCATGTGTTGATCCAGCAGCCGCTGGATGTGATAGCGGGGAGCATCGAGTATCTGCCAGCGCTCTTCGTCGTCCGACGGCAGATCGCCATTGATCAACTGGCCGACCGCACCCTCGTCCACGCCGAAGCGGTAAAGGTTATAGTGGATGGGTCTATGACTCGTGCCGGGTGTCATCGACGTTGCCTCCCAGTCAGCTAAGATATTCTACGTCCGCGTGGAGCCGCCGCCAAGGCTGCAACTTTCTACATGCGGGTTCCGCTAGCAATCCATGAGCAGCATGCCGCGCACGCATAACTGTCGACAACAGCCCATCGCACCACGAATCCGTTGCGAGCGGTAAGGGGATTTCGCGATAGCTTAGTTTTTGGTCCTCGAGACGATGAAATGTCAGGCAACCCGGCGCCGGCGACGTAGGTTCGCGCGAAGAACCTGGCAAGAGATCCCCGACGCTGACATTTGCAGTCCCTCAGCAGTTGTGGTTGGCGAGCGTAAGAGTAAATATCGGTAACCAAACGGCCATGGATGAGCGGCGCGAGGTCCGCCAACCGGGGGCCACGGGCACTTCCCCTAGTCGGAGACACGCCATTTTTGCCGACCCGTTCGCTCCAATTGACGTGAATGGCGCATCACGACATCTATCCGTGAGAGCGAGTGGCTCGAAGGATCAAACTTCTCAGCGTTCCTTTGCCCACTGTTGCGGCTCGGTCGAGGTCCAACGATGCAGGCGCAATCACGTTGCGTCAAGGGTAAGTGTCGCCACGCCCCGAACAGGGGATGCGAGATCCACCGACCACCTTCAGCGAACGCAGTGTGCGATCTAGGGCACCGCCTCAAAGGAGGTTATTCCGAAGCTAGCTTCCGGATCGGGCTCGAATTCAGAGAGCCCGGCGATATCGCTAAGCACGGACTCCGGGAGGCCGAAATCGACATGATTATCAGTAAAGCCCGAAAACGGAAAATCTAGGGAGAAAGGATTATCGTTGATGGTCGGTACTTTTTCAAAAACCCAGTTAGGGCCGCCCCGGCCACTCACCTCTATAGTCACGTTCATGCTTACGGAGGTTGCGAAGCCTTGAAACTGCAGGCGGAAAGCCGAACATGCGCTGAGGTTCCGGCCCAACGGAGCGCCCCCATGTTGCCTGAAAGTCCCGTAGTTCACCAGCAAACCAGCCGTGGAGCCGAAACCGGAGTTCACTATCAAAATGCCGTTGCCATGGTGAGGGCCTATCTCGAGTGTGATCGGTTGGTCCCACGAAGTTCCTCCCCCGATGCTAAAAACTGTTTCACGCGGGGGTGTGTCATGGGTGTCCGTCGGTGCGCCGGGCAGTAGGGTTTTGGAGTAGGGGCCCGTCGTAAAGCCGTCAATTACTTGCGCCATGCTAATCTCCTATGATCTGGCCGGGTCTGGCCGGCAAGGTCGTCATCAAGAATCCCTCAGTGGGTGTCCGCGTGGTTTAGTGTCGCCGGTACAAGCGGAACGGCCAGCTGAGAGCGGTCATTGGTGTCATCGTTTTTTAATGGACGCGGAAATCGCGTCCCATGCGAGAAGTATGTCGCGAATCCAGCTCACGAGGAAGTAACTTGGAGTATGATACCTACACCTGTTGGAGTGATCGGAAGAGGATTGCCATGCCCGATGCCGTTGTCGGCCGTCGCCGAAAGCATCCTGCGCGATGCGCCCGCCGAGCGGCTCAAGCTGGAATACAGGGCGTGGGAGTATGCGCACGGGCTCCGTATCATGCCTGCGGACGACGATGCTTTCATGGACATGCGTGCGGAGCCGGAGCCTGCCGCGCCGCAATTCGACCTGACGCCGTTCGAGCACCGGAATTCGAACATCCTGAACGATGTCGCCAATTTCGTCTCGGCGTCAGCCTCCGTGTTCTCGCCCGTTCTTGACGAATTCGAAAAGGCGAGGGACGACTATTTCTTCGCTTCTCCCATGGCCGGGCCGTGGCTCATCAATTCGACGCTCGGCCGCGCCCACGCTTTCGATGAAGGCCATACCCACGCGGTCAAGTGGATCGAGGGGCAGCGCGAAGCCGTGCTGTCGGAGATCGACCGCAACCAGCAGTTCCATCCCGCTTTTATGCCGCAACCGCTTCTGGAGCTCGTCTCCGTGGAATCTGGTAGAAGCTTTGTTTCCCGAGGGAATAACCGGCGAAGGTCCTCCTGGTCACCTGCTGCTACCAGGAGGTCGGGCCACAGACGGCCGGAGGCGGAGCATCAGGAGTAATGCATTGGCGATACAGTACTTCGAGCTGATTATTTCGGGAGCGCCAGGCTGCACGCTCAAGTTTCTGATTCGAACATGGGCATGCACGCGAAGTCCGGCTGGTTTAAGTCGCTATCGAGAACGACGATTCCTAACTCGCCTTTATAGAGACTCTCGGATCGTAACGCAGGTTGGTGCAATGCGCCTCGTGAACCCGGATCGTCTGCCGCCGCCGCTGCGTAAAATGACAAAGCACGAGCGCGCCTCAGCCATACAGCCTCACCCGTATGCCGGTGGAGGTTTATTAAAGCGTAAGCTTGGCCTGCCATGCCGCAGCACAAATTACCAATCGTGGAGCGGGTCTCCCACGCGTGCCAGGCGGCCCCTTCGGCTAATTCGAGAAATTTCGGTTCACCCAGCGCGATGTGCGCCTGTGTCCACAGATATACATATCCGGCGCTGCCGTTACACCAACCGGGCATGGATCCTCCGCCGGGCTCATTAGCGGAGCGTGCAAGATCCCACTTCCATTGCAGGCCTCGGCCCGCCGGTTCGGCGCACCCTGCAAGTTCATCGAGCCGCTGCTGAAGACGGGACGGGATAGGCTCATTCACGGATGCGCACCAGCGCAACGTCGCATACAACAGCCCGCCCCAGCCATGCGCGATCCCCAAGATACTGAGTTCGCGCGATTCTGGAATCGACGCAAAGCTGTCGAGTTTGTCCCAGATCTGGTCTGAAATCTCGCGGCCGAGTGCGCGCAGTCGGTCACGCATTTCGCTCTCGGCATTCCCGTGTTTTGGCATAATGCCGAGTAGCGAGTCGCAAGCCAACAGAACCCCAGCGCGTCCGAGCGCGACATCGAGCCCGAGTCCAGGCCCATCGAATGGTTGAGTAGCAGCTTCTAGAAACGCGGTCATTGCCATCGAGCGCGATGCCTCATCCCCCCTTGCTCGCGCGATCAGAGCCTGCACGGCATACAGGCCCACCGCGCTGTGGTAGAGGGACCGACGGCCGACGGTTTCAGGGGTTACGTCCAGATCTTTGTTGTAAAAGGCTTCGTCATCGACAAGTTCGCGAATGGATCTCGCGGACCACACATTGGCCAATGCCAGCATCTCGGCATCTCCGGACCCGCAGGCAATGCGATAGAGTGCGTACGCGATGCCGCCGGACCGTAGTTCACTGAAGCCGCAGGCGGCGGCAGCGGCCCACCGCTCAGGAGCGGCCCGTCAAATCCGATCCTTTGCATCAGCTTTGTTCGCATGTCCCGGAGTGTGGCTTCCGCTCGGAAACTGACTTAGATTTCCGAGGCTCATCTTCGACTGCGCGCGATGCGGCGGCCGTGCGCCAAGCGTCGGAAAACGCCCGCATCGAGGGATACCGATCCGCCCGATCTTTGCTCAGAGCTTTGGCGAGCACGTTCTCGATCTCAGGGCAGACATCGAGTCCGCGCCCGGTAAACGGCGCCATCGGGTCTTCCGCGATCTCCGCATCATCTCCCGCCGTTCGAGTGAGAAATCGAGATAATGAGAGCCGGTCACCAGCAGATACACCATGGCCGCAACGGCGTACTGCTCTCCAAGCACGCCGCTGGGTGGAGGCTCGGTGCCGCGCGCTATGGCGCTCGCAAATTCGGGCTCGAAGAAGAATCCGACGCCCGCCCGCTCTCTGAACGCGTCCGCTCCAGCTTCTGTTGCGCGCCTGGCGAAGCCGAAATCGATGATCCTGACCGATTGCCTGCGATCGACCAAAACATTCCTTGGATGCACATCGCCGTGAATCACGCCATGCTCATGTAGTCCGGCATAAGACTGCAGAATCGCCCCCGCTAGAGCGAGCCGCCCGCTCAAAGCGGATCCGGAACCGTGGCCGAACTCTTCGCAGGCTGTTTGCGCATCCACGCCGGGGAACCATTCGATCAATAGCCACGGCTGAGAGTCCCGATTGCCGCTGTGAAGCAATCTCGGCGTGATGGTTCCGTCGAGATCCGAAAGGATCGCTGCCTCGCGGTTCAGAATGCGGTGCGTTTTGTCGCTGCAGTTGGGCCGGCCGATTTTGAGCGCACCGAGATCGCCGGCCGCCCCTTGAGCCAAGTACAGTTCCGTATCGTCCAAGGTTTGAACACAGCGGACTATGTGCCAGCCATCGACTGCATGCTCCATAGTAAGTGAGGCTTCAATCTTCAGCCGTCCGTTGGAATCGGGCGGCACGAGCAGACCGGCCGAAATCAGCGACCGCAAAAGGGGAAGCGCGTCTTCGAGCACGCGCTCGGCGTTCTCACCGCGCTTGCGGCTGTACCTGGCGACGGACTGGGCTATCGTCTGGGGCTTATCAAATTGCCGGATGAGCTCGGCTGCGCCGGAATCGACAACCTTCGAGGGAGTTCTCGAGTTCGGACGTGAGATCGCAAAATCGTCTTCCCCAGCTTGCATGCTCCTGCGAACCTCTTCCGCCATGCCCCGGACGGGCAGCAGGATGACGTCCTCGGCTAACACAAAGGCACCTGTAATGGGCATAAGTCAACTCCTCGACGGGGTCCAGGTCCGGGTGTCCACGCCTTCGAGCCGCACGCGTTCCATCGCGAACCGCCACGGTTCGATCTCGGAGTGGCCCGTATGCCTGGCAAGCACAAGCGCGGTAGCCAGGCGGTTCGTAACCCAGATTCGCCAGCTCTCATGTTCCAGCCAGGGAACGGTATGGCTGTCGCGCGGAGGATCGATACCCCATGAGAGAAGGGTCCTCTCAGCCAATTCGGCCGAGAAAGGAACACCCTGGCCGGGACAGCCCGATAAGCTGCGCAGCAGCCGTTCCGCTATCTCCTGCAAATCGGTGAAGGTCTTCACGTAAATGACGATCTTGTCCGGACGCAGCAGGCCGTAAACATCGGCCCCCACTTTGAGACTCCACGCGCGCGACTGTGCGGCAGCCGAAGCCGCTACTTGGAATGCCTCGCGCAGATTGGCCATCGCCGGGCTTACATATAGCTTATAGATCGGCGTGGAGCTGTCATAGTTCGATCCGGCGGCCTGCCAATGTATCCAATGCTCATCGGCCGCAGCGACTATGTTCCATGATCGGTTGAGTGCTGCCGTCCCCGCGCCGTTTGGATTGTCGAGAAATTTCTCGACCGCCGCCCGATCCGGCAGCAGGCTATGCCAGCGCGGGCTCGCCGGTATCCGGTTGTAATCGTAGAGACCCGCCGAAAGCACACTGGCCTCCGCGATCTCTAGCGCCTGGGCATACTGCAGCGCCCGACGGGAGAGCGCGGCAATCGCGCCTTCCGGCTCCGTCGTGGCTTGGTCCACGCAAACGTAATCATGCGCCGCCGGGCCGTGGACGAACCTTCCGCCCGCGTCGATCTCCAGAATGCCATCCAGAACCATTCTCGCGATCGCCTGGTCGCATTGCTCTCCCAGGCTTTGCCGTGAGTAATGCGGCAGATTTCCAGGCTCCTGAAGGCTGTAGAACAACAGCGCTAAGTCCCGGGAAGCGGTTTTTACGCCAAGAGGTCCGGCCTGGCGCGGCCGCAGAATTCCGTAACCGTCGGGATCGTTGCCCAGGGCCTGGAAGGCATCCTGCTCGGACGCGGAGAGCCGGTCAAACGACACCAGTTCGTAATCGGGACTTGCGCGAAAACGGAAATCCCGAACGCGTTTTGTGGAGCTGGTCTTCATGAATTTATAGAACGCTACGGGGCGCTTCGAGCCTGGAGCGCCCCGGTTTGCCCGAAAGGACTACTCCCGTGATTTCCGGCGCAGTTCCTCTTTGCGTTTTTCGAGTTCCGATATGGCTTCATGTAGCTTCGTCTGCAACGATTCCACTTCCGCCGCCGTTTGGGGCTGCATACTCTCTTCCTCTTCGCGCTCCTGTTGTTCGATATCCGCGAGGGCCCGCCGCAATTGGTCCTTGACGGCCGCCAGTTCCTCCGGGCCGGGCCCCGCGTATGCTACCGGTCCGGCAACCGTCGGCTGACAAGTAAGCGGAGGACACAGTGGAGGACACCATACGGAAACCGTCGTATGCAGTACGCACGGCCAGCCGGAAGCGGCACACGGGTTAAAGGGGTTTATCTGCGGCACAGTAGGGAGTGCACACTGCGGGCCTCCACCCAGCTCACCTGCGCCCATTCTCACAGCCTCGACCGCATCGGCAAAACGGCGCTGGTAGGTATGTTGAAAGGACAATCCGTAGCAGTAGCATCGGCCCGGGGAGCCCGGCGCAGTGTATCCGACGGTGATCATCAAATCCTTATATTTGAAACCAGACATTCTAAATTCTCCTTCTGAATGTTGCGTTAAATGTGACCGGCGCCGCGTACACGCAACGTCAGTGTTTACCCGGCCTTTTTGGGTGTAGGCCGACTCTGCCGGTCAGGTGACAACCGCGACGTACGTCGGGCATGAGCCTGATAGCAAGTGTGGACGGTTGGTTCCACGGATTTGAGGATGTAGCACCATTTTTGAAAACTGTTTGACGGCCGGGGGGTTGTTGAAGATTAGAGTCCGATTGGCCGGGGGGTAGGGTTTTTTGATGGGCTCCCTGCGTAAAATCGTCAGGCGTGAGCGGCATGCTAATCCACGTATACCGCAATCGGTGACATGACAACGCCACGAGCTGGCCATACCGCCACCCTGCTTCCCAACGGCAAGGTCCTGGTTGCCCTTGGCTCTAGACTTGCTACCGCCGAACTCTATGATCCTTCCACTGGCGCGTTCACTGCCACCGGCAACATGACCTGCTCCAGGATTCCCAGGTCTGAACCAGGTGAACGTCCGCGTTCCGAGTGGGGTTGCGCCTGGTCTGTCGCCCCCCGTGAGGATGACCTACACGACTCGCCCGAGCAATGAAGTCACCATCGGCGTGCAGTGAGATTGATGCATACGATCCGCCGACGGCCGCCGTTTCGACCGCCGCCTGACGCTTGAAAGGCAATAACTGGAGAGAAAGATGACTCAAAAAGCAGAAACATTGCAATGACAGCACTGCCGTTGCGGTGCATGGCGCTCTGGCCTTGGGGCAGCAGCCGCCCGCCGCCATCCTCACCATTGACGTCGAAAACGTCGTCGAGTACCAGGGTGACATCTCCGATCCATCAAAATTTGCAACCAATCCCAACGTTACACCCTCAGCCGGGGTAGGGGCATTTAGTGTGAACGTGGTCTTTGGGGACATCGTGGCCGTCAATGGGCAGCCTGCCAAGGGTGTATACGTCGGCCGACCGGTAGGGATTCTCCTGACCACGACTCCCAAGCCTGGGCAAGCAATCGCCGACACCACGCATGCCTCGCTCAGATCCCATACCTTTGAGATCTTGAAGATCGATGGTACGCCGATTGGGACGATCATGTCCTCTGGACTGGATGGGGGACTGCCGCCCCCAGGAGCGCCGTCTAATCCCGTCGCCACGAGAGGGAATTACACGATTTTCGGCGGCACGGGAGCATTTCTCGGTGCGCGGGGGGAACTGGTGCAGCGGCTTCAGAGTCTTAGAAGCCGTTCCTCCTCGTGCGGCCTCCATGGCGGAGGACCCCGCCAACCGGCGCATTAACGGAGGAGGAACGATTCGGTTTTTCCTGCATGTGATCCCACTGACCACGCCGCAAATTGCGACCACTGCCGGCGGCCCGGCGGTGACGCACTCCAGCGATTTCACGCTGGTCACTGCAGTCCAAGCCGGCCGCGGCGGGAGAGATCTTATCCCTCTTCGCGACCGGCCTGGGTCCAACGAATCCCGGCGTCGACCCCGGCCAGCCGTTTCCGTCCAGTCCGGCGTCCGCGGTCAATTCGCCCGTGGACGTAACGGTCAATGGGGAATCCGCCGAAGTGCTGGGCGCGGCCGGCTATCCCGGCGCAGTGGATGGCTATCAAGTAAATTTTCGAGTGCCGACGGACACGGCAAAAGGAGCTGGCCGCCATTCAAGTGAGTGCAGCATGGGTCGCGAGCACGGCCGTGAACATCAAGGTCCAATAACCGTCGTGCAACAGCAGCGCCGGAGGTGAATATGAGAATCAGTCTTGTTCTTCCGCTTCTTTCCACGGAGACGTTCATAGCTATCGGCGACATGGACTCTGTTGGCCGCCCGAGCGACGACGTCACGATCAGAGTGAGCCAGTCATGAAGATTCTTGTTGTCGCTCCACTGCTCGCCGTGGCCGCCGGCACAATGGCGCTGGCGCAGTCGCCGGGTGCGTTTTCCCCAACCGGCAACATGACGACGCCGCGGGCTTATCACACGGCCACTCTGCTTCTAAACGGGAAAGTCCTGATCGCCGGTGGCACTGTTCCCCTGCGGAATATGCGCCCCAACCTTCCTTTCCAGCGCGGAAATCTACGATCCCGCAACGGGAACATTCAGCCCTACGGGGGACATGCCCATATCTCTCTTGGCGCCCCATGCGACTTTGCTTCCCAACGGCCAAGTCCTGATCGTTGGTTACAACCCCCACGGCCCAGACTCCGAGCTCCAAGCAGTGATCTACGACCCTCCTGCTGGTACGTTCACCCCGGCGGGAAGCATCTCGAACACGATCGGAGATTGCGCCTTGGTTACCCCGCTGACAAACGGCAGAGTGTTGGTGAACGTAGGCGTCTCGTGGTTTCCAACTGGCGGAAGCGTCCTCGGCGCACCTGCGTATCTATACGATTGGAAGAGCGCAACGTTTTCAACCACGGGCCCGTACGTCACTGCAGCTAACCTGGGCGACGACGAATGCCCCACAGTTGTTCTGCTGGCGGATGGGAAGGTGTTAACGACTTGGGAAGGTTGGAAAGCGGAAGTTTATAACCCCGATACCGGAGCATACTTCCCGACAGGCGACCAAGAAGATCCGGCAGGAGGCCAGTGGAACACGGGCACTTTACTGACGAATGGCAGTGCCCTGATCGCCGGCGGGGACTCCTTTTCCACCAACGCACTCTACAACCCAACCACGGGAATATTCACTGCCACAGGCTATATGAATACGCAACGGGCAGGACATACTGCCACATTGCTTCCCGATGGAACTGTCTTCATTGCGGGTGGCGTTGCCATGTTTCAGTGGTTTCCCCCGCGTGCCGAGCTCTATGAGCCGGACTCCGGTATATTCACCGCGACGAGTGAGATGGTGATGGCGCGTGCATTTCACACGGCCACACTGCTGCCCGACGGATCCGTACTCATTGTCGGCGGAACGGACCCGTCGCACTCCCCAGTCGCCTCCGCCGAGATTTATCACCCAATCAAGACCAGCCCAGCTCCGGCGCTGTTATCGGTCGCGGGCGGCACAGGCGGCAATCTTACATGCGTCTACACAACAGATTGTTTCGTCGAATATGCCAGCCTCTGCTGGGGAGGTGCTGGAAGTCTACATGACCGGATTGATCGACGGCAGCGTCATTCCACCTCAGTATTTCAGTCGGCGGCCAAATGGCGGAAGTGCTGTTCTTCGGAAACGCACACGGATTTCCAGGGTTGAACCAGATTAATGTGCGTGTTCCAAGCGCCATCGCACCGGGACCTGCGGTTCCTGTACGCCTAGACTATCTTGGCCGCTCCAGCAACGAGGTCGCGATCGGAGTGAGGTGAATTTATGCGCGCGATCCTTATCATTTCTTTCCTCGCTATCCGCGGCTTTGGCCAAACCAATACGACGAGTCCTTCGTTCCGCTGGTCAATATCCGGGCGCTTCGGCTAAGCTACCGAGCGTCAAAGAGGTTGCGGTCGACTCGGCCGGCAACGTCTTCTTCGCCAGTGGCGGATACAGTTCCGCGAGTGTTCTGCGATTGGACGCTGCCACAGGCCTCCTGACTTCCGTAGCAGGGAACGGAACGCCGGGTTTTAGCGGCGATAACGGTCCCGCTACCAGTGCGCAATTAGACGGCGTTATCGGTCTCGCTTTGGACGGCGCGGGCAACCTCTATATTGCGGAGGCAACCAACCGGCGTATCCGCAGGTCTCGAATGGGATTATCACCACCGTAGCGGGTGGGGGCGATTGTTTGGACAACTGCCCCGCCTCCAGCGCATCCTTTCCCTAATCACAGGTATTGCGGCGGACTCAGCCGGCAACCTATACGTCTTCAACCAAGGAATTATCCAAAGGATCGCTAATGGCGTGATCAAGAAATTCCTGGGTTACGCTACGCCTCTATCCCGATGGCGCGGTTTATGCCTCCGGCGCCGCGGCGGTGGACTCGGCGGGAAACCTCTACGTCGCGGACTTTGGTTTCACCGCGTCTTCAAGGTTTCGAACGGGGTGGTCACCGTCGTGGCGGGCACAGGGGTGCTGGTTTCAGCGGCGACAACGGCCCGGCGGGCAGCGCTCAACTGGCCGGGCCCCGAGGCGTCGCGGTGGATGCCGCTGGAAATGTATACATCGCGGATACCGGCAATCAACGAATCCGCAAGGTATCCAACGGCGTGATTACCACCGTAGTGGGCGGCGGCGCATCCTCAAACGGATTGGGCGATAACGGTCCGGCCACCGGTGCGCTATTGAACTATCCCTTCGGCGTCGGCGTGGATTCCTCGGGAAGCCTCTACATTGAGGACACATTGGACCATCGAATCCGCAGGGTTTCAAACGGAGTGATTACCACCGTTGCGGGCGGCGGATCCACCTCCGTACTGCTGGCGCGTTCTGCAGGACGTTCACAAGCACAAGCGCAATGAGCACGCCGCGCGCAAATCATCTAAGGCTGTACTACTCGATAATGGCAAAGTCCTGGTGGTCGGCCACGTATTCTACTTCTTACCAGACTATACGATCCTGTCGCGGGCACGTTTGCCGCAACGGGCGATTACCCTCAACTCTATTCATAAGCGGCGCAACGTTACTCCTGACGGCAAAGTTCTGATCGTCGGGAACAACTTTCCGCTCCCTCTTTTTTCGCCCCCAGTGGGGTTGGCCGACGCTGAGTTGTACGATCCCTCCACGGGATCTTCACGCCTTCAGGTAACTCGCAGAGCCTTCTGTTTGCGGAAACGGAAACCTTGCTCAACAACGGAAAGGTTTTGGTCACCGGGCGTACGAGCCCGGGTCCCGATTTGAGTTACGGGGCGGAACTCACGATCCCGCAAGCGGAACATTCACCGTTACAGGGCGTCCAAAAGCGCCGCATTCGGATCCGACGGCAACTCTGCTTGCTGATGGAAAGGTTCTACTTGCCGAGGGCGACTGCGCTTCCTATGGCGGCCCAGAAATCTATGATCCCGGGACAGGAACATTCGCCACCACCGGGCGCTCTGGCATCCACGTTGGCCATCAGGCGACTTTGCTGGGCAAGGTAATGGTTCTGCTTACGGGCCGGTTTCAACGGCTGGGCGGTATACGACCCCGCCATAGGAAAATTCACCGGCGCGAACGCAATAGCAGACCCAAACCAAAGTGCGACTTCGCTTCCCGACGGACAAGTACTGCTTACGGGGGGAAATCCTTGTCTTAGCGTATTGTGCATGTTTTTCGATGACGACGATCCCAGCGTGGCGGATGGAACGCTTTACGATCCCGCCAAGCGAACTTTCGGCCCCGCAGGCATGATGACCAAGTCACGCGACTCGCATCAATCGACGTTACTTGCCGATGGAAGAGTCTTGATCACGGGCGGCGAGACGGATGTAACTCTCCTTTCCAGCGCGGAAATCTACAGTACCCCCGGTGTACGGGCCGTCGCCGTCATTGTTTACCCCCAGACGGAGACCGACAGGGCGCGATCTGGCATGCCGCAACGGGGCAGATTGCTTCCGCTGAAAATCCTGCGGTTGCTGGAGAGGTCCTGGCGATGTACACCACCAGCCTGGTCGAGGGCGGCGTGGTTCCCCCGCAAGTGGTAATCGGCGGAAAATTCGCCGAGATCGTATATTTTGGAAACGCTCCCGGCTATCCGGGCTACTACCAAGTGAACTTTCGCGTGCCTGACGACGTGGCCCGGGGTCCGACAGTTCCGGTTCGCTTGACGTATCTTCGGCCGCCCGAGCAATGAAGTCACCATCGGAGTGCAGTGATCTTATTTGGAGACCAAAGATTGAAAATCCGTTTTGTTCTTTCGCTTCTTTTGTTGGGGTGGCCGGCCGCGGCACAATAGCGCTGGCGCAATCGCCGGGTACGTTTCCGTCAACCGGAGCATGGCGACGCCACGCGCCCTTCACACGGCCACGCTTCTCACCAACGGCATGGTTCTGATCGCCGGCGGACGACGGATCTCATTGCACCGCTTGCAACGGCTGAACTCTACGATCCTGATAAAGGGACATTCACCGCCGCCGGCGATGACATCGGCCCGTATGGGACACACGGCCACCTTGCTGCCGGACGGCAGAGTATTGATGGCTGGGGGTACGTGTAAGCGCCGGCGGTTTCGTGCCCTCGAATGGCGCGGAAATTTATGATCCTTCCACCGGCGTCTTCTCCGCCACGGGCACGATGATCAGTAGACCACGTGTGCCAACAAGCTATCCTGCTCAACAGCGACAAAGTTTTGATCGTTGGCGGCAACTCCGGCGGTTACCTCCCAATGCCGAGCTCTATGACCCCGCTGACGGGCACATTCCGCCTGCGGGAACATATGCCAGCGGTACCTTCGACTTCAACACCTGCCAGGGGTCTCAATCGGCACTACTTGCCGACGGCAGAGTCTTGATCGTTTTTGAGTCCGGCGGCGCCAATTACGATCCCTCGCGTGACGCCTTCACCCGTACGGACAACCCGATCGTTGCAGATTACGTTGACGGGCTGCCCAGTGCGACCTTGCTGATGAGCGGCAGTCTTCTGGTTGCCGGCGGCTGCGAATACAATCTCTATACCAGCGCAGAATTGTTTGGTCTTGCTTCCGAAACATTCGCGGCTACGGGCAGCCTGACGAGTGGCCGGACTCTCGATACGGCGACCTTGCTCCCCACGGCACGGTCTTGATGACCGCAGCTATGTGCCCGGCGGCGGATTCGCCAGCGCAGAACTCTACGATCCTGTGGCGGGGACGTTCCGTCCCACGAGCGCTATGAGTACGGCGCGGAGCAGCCATACGGCCACGCTGCTGAATAATGGCAGGGTATTGATTGCCGGGGGCCACGCTGGGGGCGGCGGCGTCTCCCTCTCCCTTGGCTTCTCCCTCTCCCCAGCCGAACTCTACACCCCCACTGTCTTGGCCCTGCGCGCCCGTTCTGTCTCTCTTATCGGGCGACGGGATAGGGCAGGGCGCATTCTCCACGCAGGCACCACGCGAGCCGTTACGGCCAGCGATCCCGCGGTTCCGGGAGAGGCGCTGGGAAATTTACGGCACGGGCTTGAAGGATGGCAGCGTCATCCCGCCGGAAGTCGCGATCGGCGGCCGCCTGGCCGAAATCCTGTATTTCGGTAGTGCTCCAGGATTCCCCTACTGAGCCAGGTGAACGTGCGTGTGCCGGGCGGCGTTCCGGTGGGGCCTGCGGTCTCAGCGCGGCTGAACTACATCGGGCGTTCGAGCAATGCAGTCACCATCGGAGTGCAGTGATTCCTGGGGAGACCAGAGATGAAAACCAGTTTTGTTCTTCCGCTTCTCTTGTTCGGTGCAGCCAGCCACGGCACGATAGCACTGGCGCAATCGCCGGGGGCATTCCGCAACCGGTAACATGACGACGTCCCGCATCGGCCATCCGCCACCCTTCTTCCCAACGGCAAGGTGGTCCTGGTTGCCGGTGGCTACGTGTTTAGTGGTGTCAATATGCCAATTGCTACCGCCGAACTCTATGATCCTTCCACGGGAGGTTCGACCGCCACCGGCAACATGACGACGCCCCGCACCTCGCACTCGGCCAGCTTGCTTCCCGACGGCAGGGTGTTGATCGCCGGAGGAGTTCCCTCTTCGGTACCGATTTGATACTTGCCAGCGCCGAACTTTACGATCCTTCGACTGGGGTCTTCACCGCTACTGGCGATATGACCACCACCGAGAGTGCCGGGGACCACGCTGCTCAACAACGGCAAAGTTTTGATCGCTGGTGGGACCGCTCCCCCAGTTGCTGAACTCTATGACCCCGCTACCGGCACGTTCTCCCCAACCGGAAAGTACGCAGGTTGGCCCGACGACTAACACCCCCTGCGGCGCCGACTCGACGTTGCTCCCGGACGGCAGGGTCCTGATCGCTTGGTGGGAGGAGGCGCTAGGAGCGCCCGCTGGAGCCGGAGCCGCCGCCGAACTCTAGGATCTGGCCATCGGGTACTTTCACTGCTACGGGTACAGGCGATCTATCTGGTTTATATTCCTTGCCCACGGCAACTCTACTCATGAACGGCAAGGTGCTGGTTGCCGGTGGCGAGGGGGAGGTCGTTAATATTGGCGCCGATCTACGATTCCTCGACCGGAATCTTCACTGCCACTAGCAACATGATCACGCCTCAGGCGTTCCACACAGATACCCTACTCCCGGACGGCACGGTCTTGTTGGCCGGTGGCTATTTGTACGGCTCTGGGGACTTTGCCAACGCCGAGCTTTATAGCCCTGTGACAGGCGGCTTTGCCGCCACAGGTAACATGACCAGGGGGCGGGATCACCCACACGGCTACCTTGCTGAATGACGGTCGGGTATTACTCACCGGGGGCTACTCGCTCTATCCTGCGACGACCTCGAGCGCAGAAGTTTATCATCCCGTGGTCTTGGTGCCCGCGCCTCAGTTGTTCTCTATTCCGGGCGACGGGCAAGGACAGGGCGCGATCCTGCACGGGGGGACCGCCCGAATCGTTACGGCCAGCGATCCCGGCGTTCCTGGAGAGGTGCTGGAAATCTACGGCACGGGTTTGCAGGATGGCAGCGTTTCGTCCCACCGCAAGTGGCCATCGGCGGCCGGTTGGCCGAGATCCTGTATTTCGGCAATGCTGCAGGATTCACGCGTCTGAACCAGGTGAACGTGCGTGTGCCGAGCGGCATTGTGGCGGGACCCGCCGTCTCAGTACGCCTGAACTACCTTCGGCCGTTCGAGCAATGCAGTCACTATCGGAGTGCAGTGAACTCTGCGGGCATGAGGCGCCGTCTTGCGGTCTGGTTGCTGCTTCTCGGGGCGCGGGCGGGCCGGTATGCATTCCCCAATCCGCCGGCACGTTTACTCCACAGGGCCGGCTTACCACGCGACCAGAGTTCCACACCGCGACGCTGCTCACCAACGGTAAGGTTCTGGTTACGGGCGGCGGAAGCGATTCCGGCGACCTGGCCACCGCGGAGTTGTACGATCCCGTGGGCGGGACATTCGCCACTACGCGCAGCATGATCGTCGCCGGGCTAATCATCCGGCGACTCTGCTTGCCGACGGCCGGGTCTTGATTGCAGAGGCAACCCGGTCGCTCAGGCCGGAGTGCAGGTGAGCATAGTGTTTGACGCTGCTTCCGTGGTGCGCGCCTCCCCGGCCAGCGCGACTGCGGATGCTACCGGACTCGCAACCTTCGCCGCCCTTACTATCGCGCAAGCCGGCACATACACCGCGCAAGCGCAGGCCGCCGGACTGGCTTCCGGACAAAGCGGCACGTTCACGATCTCAGCCGGTATTCCGACGACTATCCAGGCTACCGGCGGAACACCGCGAGCGCGCCGGTCGCGATGCCGTTCGCCGAAATGCTTGAGGCGGAGCTTACCCGACGCGGGGGGGGCAATCCGATGGCCGGCATGCCCGTGGTCTTCCAGGCGCCCCTCGCTGGCGCCACTTCGGTGTCCGTGCCTACCGACCAGCAAGGAAGACCTCCACGCCGTTCACGGCTAACGGCATCCCAGGCGCCTACATGGTGACTGCAACCACCGCGGTGGTCACCGGCCAGGCTCAGTTCCTGCTGGCCAATCTTTCGACGAGAGCACCGCCGAGCCTGGCATTCGCGCAGCAGCCGGCTAACTCAGCAGCGGCAGACGATCACGCCTCCCGTCACCGTGCGAATCGTGGGTAGCTTGGGGACGCCGATCCCCGTGCCAGGCGTTCTAGTAGCGCTGAGCCTCGCGTCTAGCGCCGGGACCCTGTCGGGAACGGTAGTGCAGACCACTGACAACAGCGGTACGGCGACCTTCGGCGACCTTTCGATCGATCTGGCTGGAATCAAGCAACTGCGCGCCATCGCGGAACAGTATTCACCGGTGGTCAGCAGTTCGTTCCAAGTCACTCCCGGATCCGCTACAACAATCGCAGTGATCTCCGGGTCGCCACAGGCGGCCGTCGTCTCGCAGTTATTTCCGTTGCTGCGGCAGGTGAAGGTGACCGACGCCAAAGGCAACCCCGCAAGCGGTGCGACGAGTACGTTTGCACTTCCATGTACCGGACCTGGCGGGGTCTTCTCCGGCTCTCCCACCGTGTCTACGGACGCCAACGGCGTTGCTTGCGACTGCGCCCCCGTTGACCGCAAACAACACGCCGGGGAGTTTCGCTGTAATCGCCACTGCGCAAGGCGTCGCCGCAACCGCGACCTTTAACCTTACTGTGCTGCCGAGCGCGACCGGAACGTTGCAGGTGCTGCCTGGTCAGATTAATTTCGCAAGCGAATCCGGCCAGCCGGCTCCTGCTCCAGACCGTACAGATCCTGAACTCCGATGGACGCACAGAGCCCTGGACATCCGTAAGTTCGGCGCCCTGGCTGACCGTGAGTCCGCTAGCCGGCGCCACTCCAGCCCCGGTGAACGTTACGGTGGACCCGTCAGGATTGGCGCCTGGCTCCTACAGCGGCACAGTCACGTTTACCACCCCGAGCGGACAGGAGCCGCTCTTCGTGGCTCTTACGATTACCGCCAAACCTGCGCTCGTGGCGTCACCGGCCGCACTGTTGTTCCTGGGCTTTCAGCAGGCAGCGCCTGCCGCGCAAACGCTTTCCGTGACTTCCACGGGGCGTACGATTCACTATGCCGTGACCGCAAGTGTCACTAGTCCCTCGGGTTCCAGTTGGCTCCAGGTTGGGAAAGACGCAGGGGCAGACGCCGGATACGGTTCCGGTGACCGTGGGTGCCGGAGCGGACTGGCAAACGGCGTTTACCAGGGCTCGGTCACTCTCACGGCGACCGAAGCGGGGGTGAGCGGAGTCACGATCCCGGTCACACTGGCGATCGGCACCGCAGTCCAGACTCCAATGATTCTGGCGGTGACCAACGCCGGCAGCTTCCATCCCACGGGGCGCCTGGCGCTTTGATGACGATTTTCGGCCGCTCGCTGGACGCCGTCTACCAGGCATC
>CAVXPE010000029.1:0-279639 GCA_963763545.1 Bryobacterales bacterium | reverse complement strand
TAACCACGTATTGCTCATGCCCGCGCGCTGGCGCTATCGCCACACGGCAGTCCCGTCCAGTGGGCCTTTGGCGCAGGGACGAAGGCAAGCGCCTACGTTAGCCAGGTTACGCCGGACGAGTATCTGGAACATGGGTTGACTTATTACACGGCGACGAAATCGATGGCCTTGACGCCCGGGCACGCGAACTCCGAGGGACTGAGGTGCCGGACGTTCGATCCCGTTACTTCTATCTTGCGCTGCTTCCAATGCCATTCAACGGGTGCGCTGCGTCTGGATGCGGCGTTGAAAGCCCAACCGTCCGAATTGGGCGTGCACTGCGAATCGTGCCACGGACCGGGGGCGGCGCACGTCAAGTCACAAGGGGCGAAGGGTACGATCCGGAATCCGGGGAAGCTAAACGGCGTCTCGCTGAACGTATTCTGCGGCGGATGTCATCCCGAGCCTCCCGAGGCGGGAGACGAGACCAATCTGTCGAACACTTGGAATGCGCGGCACCAGCCGGATTATCTGAGCCACGCCGCCTGCTTCCGCGAGAGCGATGGCGCGCTTTCGTGCCTTACGTGCCACGACCCGCATTCGCCCCTGCGCCGTTCCACGGTGGATTACGACGAGTGCTGTTCAGGATGTCATAAAACGACCCGGCACCGCTCCGTGGTAACGGCGCGATCCTGCGTCGAATGCCACATGCCGCAGGTCGCGATCAATCAGTATCTGCGATTTACGAATCATTGGATCGGCATCTATGGAAGGGCGCGGCGCTGATTCCGGCGTCCACCGTAGCGAAGGGATTGCCGCCTGTTCGACAGTCAGTTGTCCCCGGGGCGGAAATCGAGGCGCCGAACGATCCCGCCGACTTGAAGCCCTGTTCGAGGAGGCGCTCGCGAGGTCCGAGAAGAAGTACGGTGCGCAGAGCGCGGAAACCGCCCGTAGCGGGTCGGATTTGGGGTTATTCTTGAAGACACTCAAACGATTCTTCCTCCGCGGTGGCGCCGTTGACACGAGCCATGGAGATCGATCGGACCAACGGCAGCGCAATGGTTCAGGCCGACTAGGAGAGCCTGGCGGCGACGCTTCTGGCGGCCGGAAAAAGACAAGAGGCATACGATCTGTTCCGCGCGGCTGCGCAAGGCGGGGATTCCGCGATCGCCGCGCGATGCCTCGCCCAACTGGCAGCGCTCGATTCCGGGAATGCCGAAGCATACTTTCGGCTTGCGCTGCAGCAGGAGGAGAAGGCGGCTGGCAAAGACGATCCGCTGATAGCCATCGTGCCGAACAATCTGGGGCTGGCATTGCGCCAGAAGAATGACTACCGGTCCGCGGAGCCTCTGTTCCGCCGCGCGCTGGCAATTCAAGAGAGCAAACTCGGCCCGGACCACACTGCGACGGCAACAACGCTGAACAACCTGGGCAGCCTGCTGCAGTCGACCGGGCAACTGGCGGAGGCGGAGCGGCTGGCTCGGAGGGCCATGCGCATCTTCGAAGAAAAGCTGGGGCCGGAGAGCATGGAGCTGGCAACAACATGCCGTAACCTGGCGGACGTCATGTGGGCGCGGCAGGACCGTCTATCGGCGGCAAGACTGTACCGGCGCGGTCTTGCCATCGATGAATCTTTGTACGGACCGGACAATCCGGAATTAGCGGCGGATCTGGTCAATCTGGGATTGTTACTGAAAGAGATGGGCGCGAGCGCTGGCGCGAGCGCATCGCTGAATCGAGCGGTGGCGATTTACGAGAAGGCATTCGGGGCGAGTAGTCCTCAGGTGCGTTAACTGCGGGAGACGATTGGATCGCGGGGGGAAATAGCGATCACGCGTTCATTTGCAAGCCGTGATTTCCTCAAACTCGTGGGCCGGAATGTAACACGAAGCTTCCATGGTGTTGTTGCCGGCTGACGGAAGTCAAGTAAAACTACATTTTTGACGATCGACAACAG
Organism: Bryobacterales bacterium; assembly: GCA_963763545.1. Taxonomy (GTDB): domain Bacteria; phylum Acidobacteriota; class Terriglobia; order Bryobacterales; family Bryobacteraceae; genus PALSA-243. Next base: position 277,703 of record CAVXPE010000029.1, on the reverse strand, counting down.
GCCTCGCCGTTCAGAGCGGTCTCGCAGATGGTCGTCTAACGGTCAATGCAAAAACAACTTACGGTGGGTGAGATTGTGTGCTCGGTCGGCGGGGACGAGGGCCAAGCCGGTTTCCGCCTAGTTATCGGCTTGCCGCTTGTGCCGGAGCGCCGAACCCGCTCTCGAAGGCAGTGCGATCGGAATGGATCCGACCTCATCCGTTTTGGCAATATCTTTACGAACCGCACACATCGCAGCGGCTGCGCCCGCGTCTCAATTAGTGGAACAGATGACTGGGAACGGCCCCACGGGGACCCTGACTCCCGATCTCAGTTCCGAGGCCACAAGAGGAGGTTTCATGAAAGACGCCGTCATTGGAAATCATCACGAGGCGGGAGCGCCCTTGAGCGGGTCGAGCAGCTTATGTTTGATTGTAGTTTTTAGCGCCGCTGTCGCTGTGCTAATGCTCGGCATTTCGTTCCGGTTGAATTGGACGGAATGCCTGGTGTTCACGTTCACAGCCGCGGCGTTAGCCTTTGGCATCGTGTTCACGATCATTGAGATGCGGAGAATGGCGGACGATAGACGTTGACGCCCGGGGAACAGACGAGCCGGATTCCGTCATCGAACGTCCTACGAAGACCCCTCCCAAGCGCATCGCGAACCACGATTGATGGCGCCGCTCGTTTCGTCGAAGACGGGCGAGGGGTCCGACGAGTGGAGCGGTTTCTCCCCTCGCGCAAGCGTTGTAGCTGCTTTTCCCCGCGATCGCAAACTTTCCTCTGCCTCGCACGCATCTATCCAATGCGAACCTGCTCTGGAACACGAACGATCCGGCGGAAGCGGTGAGTGCGTTCGGACCGAATGGAACGGCGGCGTACCGTTCATGGCGCTGATCGGCAGGAACGGCGAACTGCTCTACAGCAGCCACGGGCAGATCGATATGCTGGATGTGAGGCGCGTCATTTTGAAGAATCTGACGGACGACCGGTATATCGGCCAGCACGCTTACTGGAACAGAGTTTTCTAGCGGAGACGGGAAAATCAGCGGGCATTCACTAACGCCGAATCTCGCGAGTCTCGATGTGTCCAACGAACTCTACTCTCTTCAATCACTACACAGTGCTTGTTAAACCAATACTTGGGTGTGAAACAGACTGCACAGTCTTTTTGGAATTCATCCGGAACTGTTCAGAAGGTGAATCGTGCCACCAGTTGCAAACCCGCGGACCGCCCCAGCAGCCGGCGTAAATACTGTTTGCCGGAAGGTATTACCGGGAATCGGGTTCTCAGTCAGAGGGTCACGAATAACGAGCGGCCTGTTGTTGTTGTCCGCGCTTTGGGAAAATTTCCCTGCCGCTCCAGCGCCGTCGGAACAGTCACATTTTTCAGGCCGTTGGGATTCAGTTGCTCCTGCCACTCCTGGCTCCAGAAAAAGAAGACCTTCTTGTTCGTTCAGGTTAACAGATGGGGAATGTGCACCGGGCCGCCGATCGTATATCCGGGATAATCCGGGATTGTTGTAGCGATAAAGCGTGCGAGGCAAACCACGGACACTATTGATGAAGGTGTCGGCGTTAAGATCTTCGTGGCGGTGATAGATATAGCCGCTGCCATGAAAGTCGCTGGTTCCGCTCTTCGTGACGAGGGCGATCTGGGCGCTGGCGTTCCGGCCGTACTCGGCCTGGTATTGGCCGGTCAGGACTTTGAATTCGGCCGTGGAGTCTATACTGACCGTCACATTCTGGCTGCCGTTGGAACCAGTATCGATATTGCCAATCCCGTTGATGGTCAGTTGATTACTGGTACCCCGGTTGCAATTCACGAATAGGTTGGCGATGCCGTTCACTCCTCCAACGGAGAAGTTTGCCGTACTAACAACACCGGGGACCAGTTTGGCCATATCAAGAGGATTTCGCCCGTTTACCTCGATCTCGATGTTCTCGATTTGTTTTCCCACGATAGCCTGCGACCGTTCCACGCTCTCGGTCTGCAGGGGAGATCCCTCGGCTGAAACCTGTACCGAATCCGTCACCCTGCCGAGTTCCAGATCGGGAGTGCCTAACGCAAGGTGGTCCTGCGGTCTTCGAGTTTCTTGAAGCCGGCAGCCTCCACCGTAATGTCATAAGCTCCCGGCAAGAGTTTCGCGAGACTGAACTCGCCCTGAGCAGTGGTAATCGTTGTAGCCGTTGTCTTCTTGGCGGCGTCTATCGCAACGACGGTCGGGTTGGAATCGCGGCGTCCGAGGGATCGACGACTCTCCCACTGATAGAACCTGCGATATCTTGAGCATATACCTGCGCCGCGATTGCGAGCAGCGGCAGAAATATCTGCGTGGATATTCTTCGCATATTGTTTGACCTTCCTTTTAAACTTCCCTGAATAACTCAGTTATGAAGAGAACCCGGGCGGTCTGAGAAAATTCCGGCCAATCGGAAGTGTTGCGTCGCCGGCCGCTTCGGCCACCGCACGTCCACGACGCCGGTATTCTTTCCGGTTCTCGAGTTAGTGTAGAAGGCCACAGGACGAGAGCCCGCGGCCGTTTCACGCGGCGGGCGCCGCCGAAGACGTCGTCAATCCCGGTCGAGCGAGGCCCTCGGGGTGCGGTGCATTCCCGCTACGCCAGAATCCCATCCCGCGCGAGGCGGGAATATTCTCATCGCATCGGCAGTCAACATTAATACCGCGCGTACGCCCCTGACCGTAGGGCGGGCGCCTGCGGCAAAGAGAGGCTAGCAACACTTATATGATGGGATTCGGACTCCCAGCATCCATTCAGGGCTGGCGGCAACGATCCACGCAAGGAGAATATCAACCCCTGCAGAGCGAAACCGCTTTGAACCCGGGGGCGCGGACGGAACGCAAGCCTCAGCGTGTCGAAGAGCGCACCAGGCTATCGCTATTCGAGGAATTGGCTCTTCCGCACCTGGATGCGGTACATAACCTCGCCAGATGGCTGATGCGGAACGAAGATGAAGCTCAGGAAGTGGTTCAAGAGACGTTCTTGAGGGCACTTAGATACTTCGACACTTATAGAGGCTCGGATGCGAAGTCGTGGATGTTCGCGATCTTCCGAAACACCTGCTTGACATGGCGCAGTCGTAAACGCAAGACCGGGGCAGAGCCATTCGATGAAAGCACACACAGTCCTAAGTCAGCGGTGCGCGATCAGGAACAGCGGATGATTGACGCCGGCCATATGGTGACTTTGCGCCGCTGTATCGAGATGCTGCCGCTCGATTACCGGGAAGTGCTGATCATGCGGGAGTTGGAGGAGATGTCCTACCGTCAGATCTCGGAGGCAATGGCTGTACCTGTGGGAACGGTGATGTCGAGGTTGTCGCGAGCACGCAGGCGGTTGGGAGAGTGTGCCGCTGTGACGGCGATGAGGAAAGAAAAATGAACTGCTCCGACGAATTTATCGGTGGCTACCTGGACCAGGAACTCGATCTTTCGCTTCAGGTTGAGTTCGAACATCATCTTGCGGTTTGCGGGCATTGTTCCGAGATCTACGCCATGCTTCAAACGCAGAGGAGCGAGATCCGGTTGTGCGCGCCATACTACCCCGCGCCGGCGAGACTCGAGCGGGCGATTGGCGAAGCTTTGAGGAAGCGTAGCGAAGCGGAACGTGCAGCTGTCCGGCCAGGCCCGGCATGGCGATGGCTTGCCATCGCGGCGTCTGTACTGCTCGTAGTCTCTATCTCCTTTTACGCCTCGGGCTTCCGGCACGCGCAAAGCGAAGCGATCGCCCAAACCCTGATTGCCAGCCATGTCCGGTCGCTCATGGCCAACCATCTTCTGGATGTGGCTTCCACCGATCAACACACCGTCAAGCCATGGTTCAATGGCCGGATCGATTTCTCTCCGGAAGTACAAGATTTCGGGCCCCAAGGTTTTCCTCTGATCGGAGGGCGCCTCGACTACGTTGATGGCAAGACCGTGGCGGCGCTCATCTATCGCCGCCGCCAGCATCTGATCAATCTATTTACGTGGCCCGCCCGCTCCTCTTATACCAAGGACAGCCAATTCGCGCGAAACGGCTTCAATGTTCTTCAGTGGTCCGAAGGGTCGATGACGTATTGGCTCGTATCGGATCTGGATTCGGCCGAACTCCGTGAATTCAGGCGGTTGTGCGGCAAGTAGCGGAGACCCCTGCTCTCCGCCATACAGGGAAGATGCGAAGATGGCGGACGGCCAAGTATCTATACCTCCTCCTGACCATCAATGGAGCATGGCTCCGTGCTCAGACTGCAGAGCCGATCCTAACGAAGTCAGCAGTTCCATTCGCCCCGGACGCGGGAGCAATCAAACTGGAATATGCAGGAGGCCTCGGTCCTTCCGGAGGATCTACCCAAGCTATTCCGGAAGCCACACTGGAAGAGGGCATCCTGAACGGACTGGAGTTGCAGTCGTCAGGCGGATCAGCGGGAAGCGCTGGAGCAATCTCCACCGGAGGGCCACCTGTGGTGATGATCGCAGAAGAGGATACATTCACGTTTTGATATAGGCTGAAGCGAGGCTGTTATGGCGGCCAAGAACGCTTGGGTTAGACGGACAGAACGGCTTTGGACGAACTGACTTGCCACGACGCGTTCTCGACTTCGGTGGCAGCCGGCTTCTCATCGCTCGCGGGGCGCGATTAGATCCTTGATGAAAAGCATCGGCGACAGGATCATCTCCAGTGCGAGGTGAATTGTCGCCGCGGCGGAGTTCTCCGCGCCTCCGCCGCGCAACCGGGCCATCATGACATACGTAGTCGTGTAGAACAGCCCGATGAACGGATACCCACCCATCCGATGTAAGGCGCTCATCCGGGCACGGGCCTTGACGGCTTTCACCGCGAACTACGCCTCCAGCACGAGACAGACATTCAGCCGCCCAACAATACAGCTGCGAAGCCAAGTTCCCCACACGCCTCAATCAACCGCCGCAGCGGCTGAAAACTCCACACGTCTCCTGGTATTCTCGCCGCCAGCGTACCCAGCCGTCGAGCGCAAATGTGAATTCTGGCCCGGCGGGGGAATTTCGATCATGCGGTGCTAGGTCCTTAACTGGCGGAGTCACTTATTTGATCTTGCGCCTGATGACCTTACAACTGAGAATGCGCCTCCGCCGGGGGCGGATTTTGCGAACCGTACGTTCACACGGGAGTTGCTGGAGACAGCCGGGTTCGAGGCGGCTGCCCGGAATCTGCGCGAAATCGCGCGTATCAACCGGTGGTTCGGCGGGCATGCGGCTCTGATTCGAATCATGAGGAATTTAGTGCATTCGCAAGAGCGGTTTTCTGTTTTGGATGTCGGCGCCGGTTCGGGCGATATGGGCCGATGCCTCGTTCACCATTTCCCGAACGCACAGGTTATTTCACTCGACCACCGCGCGGCTCATTTGCGTAACGCCGCCTCGCCGCGAGTTGTGGCAGATGCGCTGAGGCTTCCGTTTTCGGCCCGAACCTTTGACTTTGTGCTTTGCTCTTCGGTTCTGCATCATTTTCGGGATCAGGAGGCGATCGAGATGATCGCCGGGTTGCGGCCGTTCGCCCGCCGCGCGCTGCTCCTCCTCGATCTCGAGCGGCGCCCGTTGGCCTATTGGTTTATCCCGCTGACCCGGCGCATTCTGAGATGGTCGCCGATGACCCTCCACGATGGCCCGGTGTCGGTTGCGTCGGCTTTTCGGCTCGACGAATTGGTTTCGCTCGCTCGTGCGGCAGGCGCGAGCGAGGTTGGGGCGAGGCAGCACCGGCCCTGGTTTCGAATATCCGTAACGATCGCGACGAATGCGGCGGGAATTCACGCGGCAGACTCAGCCTCACGAAGAGGTCAATCTTCCGGCCGTAAACGTGATCGGCGTGGAAGCGAGTAACCTGCCGCTAAGAAGTGGTTGGGGGATCCATGCGTGACTCAGAAACACACTGACAATCGGTGCTGTGGGAACCGTGCGCGACCGGGTTGAGCAAAGGAAAACCAGTGGAGGAAGGAGTGTCACACAAGACATGGACCGTATGCTTGACATGAGACATCACTGACTGAACTCCTCTGCCGGCCCGCAGCCAGCCAACCATTGCCGGTCGCTTGGGTCTTGCTGCCCGTTCGAAGCTGCTGCCTACGGTGTTCAAGCCGTCGCGGCGCCGCGCGGGACTGTTTTGTCGGCCAAACGTGTCGAACGAGAGACGTGTAAAATGTCCGCGAACGGCGAGTAAATTCCCGGCCGCATCCGGAATAACACGTTCGCCCGCACGAGTCTACGACTACTGTGAGGCGAACTTTGCAGATAAAACAACTTTTGATTATGGCCGCGCTTTCGGCGCCTGGACTATGCTCCCAGGTGGAGCCGACGGCCGGCACATGGAAAACGTGGGTAGTTCCGTCGGTCAAGCAAATCCGGCTTGCGGCGCCGCCCAATGCAGCCGCATCGGCTACGGAAGTCCAAACGATAAAAGCGCTGATGGCCGAGGCGACGCCCGATAACCTGGCGCAGGTTTCCTACTGGGACGCGGGCCCTCCCGGTTATCGATGGATGGAGCTTGCGTCACAGCAAATGCTTGCGCAGAACGTGACGACCACGCTCTTCACGCGCGGCATGGCGCTGGTCAGCGTGGCTGTCTACGACTCGACCATCGCGGCATGGGACTCGAAATACGCGTGGAACCGGCCGGCTCCGAGCGTAACGGACCCCAGCATCAAGCCGCTGGTCGCGATTCCCAATGTCCCTTCTTATCCTTCCGAACACGCAGTGGCCGCGGGCGCCGCTTCGGTCGTGATGGCTTATCTTTTTCCCGCCATGGGAGAGACGTACACGGATCTTGCGGAAGAGGCCGCGCGATCTCGCATCTTTGCAGGGGCGGCATATCCAAGCGATGTGGCCGCCGGCCTGCAGTTCGGCCGCGAAATCGGCCAGATGGTGGTGGCCTATGCGCTGGCCGATGGTTCCAGCACGCCATTTACAGGATCTTTTCCTCCCACGCCAGGCGTGTGGAGCAGCGCCACCCCAGCGACTCCGTTGGCTGGCGGTTGGAAACCGTGGACTCTCTCGTCCGGCAGCCAGTACCGTTTGCCCGCGCCACCGCAAGCAAGTTCGCCCGATTATCAGGCGCAAGTCGCAACGGTGAAGAACTTCGTGGAAACCAATGCAACGAATCACTCGGCGTGGTTTTGGCAGCCATCCTTCATAACTCCCTGGCTGGATACGGTCAATCTGGAGATCTTTCAGAATCACTTCGATGGCGACGCTCCGCGCGCCGCCCGCGTCTATGCCCTGGAAGCGGTAGCCCAGCACGATGCGACGATTGCATGCTGGGATACGAAGTATACCTATCTCGAGATGCGCCCGCCGATGGCGGACCCCACCATAGTTCCTCTCTTCGCGCTCCCGCAACATCCCAGCTTTCCTTCGGGACACGCCTGCGCCTCCGGAGCGGCGTCGGCAGTGATGAGTTACCTGTTTCCGAATGACACAGCCATATTTTCAGCTATGTCACTGGATGCTGGCAATTCCACGTTCTATGCCAGGATTCACTCGATGTTCGACGTGTCGCAAGGCTTCATGCAGGGCGGACAAGTCGGACAGTCAGTCGTGCAACACGCGCAGAACGACGGCGCACAGTAGGACGAGAGGATCGATATTATGCGGAAACTATTAATTTCAGGAACACTCGTGTGCGCGTGCGCAAGCTGGTGCGGCGCCGCGAACAAATTCGTTCAGCACAATCTGGTCTCCGATCTTGCGGGCATGGCGGACATGTCGACGCCTGCCTGATCAACCCATGGGGCATCGTGGCGACGGCCACTAGCCCTTTCTGGATCTCTCTAAATGGTACTGGGCTTGCGGGGATCTATGACGGCAATGGCAACCCCAATGGCTTGGTTGTCAACGCACCTGGACCCGCGGGCGCGACAGCTTCCGCCCAACAATGCCGGGCAACGCCGTTCGGCGCGGGAGCGCCCTCGGGCATGATCGCGAACGACACCACGGCTTTCCTCCTCGGGGGCGCTCCGGCGAGCTTCCTGTTCTCGACTGAGCAGGGCGTGATTCTGGGCTGGAACGGCGCGGCGGGCAAATCCGCCGCGATCATGGCGGACCAGTCTTCGGCAGGCGCAGTCTATAAAGGCTTGGCCACGGCAACACGCTCCGAAGGTCCGTTGCTCTACGCCGCGGATTTCGGCAACGGCAAGGTAGCTGTCTTCGATGGTCAGATGAACTTGTTATCGCTCCCGGGAGCGTTTACCGATCCCACCATCCCGGCGGGGTTCGCCCCGTTCAATATTGCAAACTTAGGCGGGTCGCTCTATGTCGCATATGCCAAGCAGGACGCGGAGCATCTTGACGATGTGGCAGGCCCCGGAAACGGCTTCATTGACGTGTTCGATCTCAACGGCGTTCTATTGGACAGGCTCGTTACCGCGGGACCGCTGAATTCTCCTTGGGGAATGACGATTGCGCCGGCGGGGTTCGGAGATTTCGGGGGCGCGCTGCTGGTGGGCAATTTCGGCGACGGCGCCATCAACGCCTTCGACCCGGTGAGCGGAAAGTCTCTCGGCGCGTTGGAGGATGGCAGCGGCGCCGTGATTCATATCTCAGGTTTGTGGGGGCTCACATTCGGAAACGGGAACCGCGCGAATCCCGCGGCCGCGACCTCGGGCGGCGAAGCCAATTCGCTCTACTTCGCGGCCGGAATCGCGGGACCGGATATGGTGGAATCGCACGGGCTGCTCGGGAGCATTCAGATCGCTCCGGCGATCGCCGCCAACGGCGTCGTCAATTCCGCAAGTTTCTTGCCTTCCATCTCGCCGGGGGCGTTCACGACCATCTTCGGTACGGCACTCGCGTCAACCACGCGCACCTGGACCACGGCCGACTTCGTGAATGGCCAACTGCCGGTTAAGCTTGACGGCGTCTCGGTCACGGTGGATGGGAAGCCCGCGTACGTCTACTACGTCAGCCCGAGCCAGGTCGATATCATCGTGGCGGCGGATTCGAATACCGGTTCGGCGCCCGTGGTGGTAACCAACGCCGAGGTGGCAAGCGCGTCCGCAGCGGCCCCGCTGCAAGTCACCGCGCCGGCTTTCTTTTCCGCCGGGAAATACGTGATTGCCACTCACGCCAATGGGTCGCTTGTCGGGCCGGCGAACGCATTACCGGGGGCGACTCCCGCAACGCCGGGGGAGAAGATCGTATTATATGGGACCGGCTTTGGCCCTACCAACCCCGCTGTTGACGGGTTAGTCGTAACTGCGAACGCGAATCTCGTCAACTCACCGGCGATCACGATTGGCGGCGCTACGGCGACGGTGCAGTTTGCCGGCTTGAGCGCGCCTGGATTGGACCAACTGAATATCACGATTCCAGCGCTTCCCGCCGGCTCCACAGGCGCCACGGATCTTCCGATCGGCGCGAGCGCCGGCGGATCGGCCACGCAGGCCGGACTCTTCATTACCGTGCAGCCAGGCAACTAAGGCAACGGGCCGGCGAACCTACCTCGCCGGCCCGTCTTTTCCATCAGTCAACTTCCTCGACTTACTCTGCACATTGCATTCAACTATTTCGGCGCCAGCCACCAGTCTCAAGAGGCAATCAACGCGGCCGCTTCGCTATCCGCATGAGCAGCTTCCGCATTGCGAAAGCCAGATCCTGCGGGAGGAGGATATTATAGGCCGCCGCGCCTTTATAGGCTTTGATGGCGGACCCGATTGTGTCGGCTCACGGTTCATCCGGGGTGGGTTCATAGTTCAGGTAGAACAGCGGGCTCACGGCGGAGCCATTGGCTCTCAACGGTTCGAGAGGCACTCTCCTCTCGAGAGTGACCTTGGGCCCGATTATGATAATCGCATCGGGCGAGCCGGCTTTGGCGCCGAGCTCATCGGTGAGTAAGTTTGTCACAAAGTGAGTTTCGCTCTCACGATCGCGCAAGACGCCAATATCCACCGTTCCCGATTGCGACGATTCCATAGCTCCCCCCAGAGCCTTGAAATCCATCTGTCCGCCATACTCCCGGTACAAGACCTTCTGCTCGCGAAGATTGAACGCCACCAAACTGGAGACTGCAATTTCAGGCTGGCCGGCAATACTGCGCAGCATCGAGAATAGAACGGCGGCATCTTCCGGATTCACGATGCTTTGCGTGGGTTTCGCAGGCGAGACGTTCAGCAGAATCTTCACTCGAATCGAGGGAGCAAAGGCCTGCTCCTGCCGCCGGCCGCTGGAGTAATTCCCTTCCATCGCGAGGACCCGATTAGGCCCGAGCGTCAGGGGTAATTGGTGTTTGCCGCCAGGAGCCTTGGCCGCGAGATCCCAACGCGGAACACACTCGTTCGCGGCCGTCTTCCATGAGCCACTCCACGCGATAGCGGCCGAGACCAAGTTCGAATCCGCCATCGAGCACGGCATAAACCTTATTTCCAGGGAGGGCATTTGGAATTGTGAACTGACGCGCCAGGTATACCGGCTGTTCGTTTTCGCCGGCCGGTATAACGCGCATAGCCATGCTCAAACGGCCGCCTGCGGCTGCGAGCGTCTTCATGGATAGAGCGATGTGATATTCGGAGTGAAATCGCAGGTCGAACCCTAAAGCGGGCTTATCCGAGACAACCTGACACATTAATTCCGAGCGCGTCGCGCGTGAACCGAGGTCCGCAAGCGCCATGTACTCCATACGAGCGTCAAGCCGGCCGCTCACGGGGGCGGCGCTCCCGATTGAAATTACAAATGATAGCGGCAAACTGAGTAATCGCATTCTGGCGTAGTCTCCCACTTGCAATTACTTGCATGTGGGCGCTGGTATTCCAATGACCCGTAAGGAGCGCGTACTCGCCGATGTCAGGACGAATCCCTACCGAGGCAGTCAATGGAATAAACAGGGAGCTAACAACGGTAGATGGATATAGACGCGTTCTTCACATGATCAACAGTACACTCAGCCAGTGGCTTGGCATTGCCTTCGTTCTGGTGGGCGCAATCAACGTCTTGCTCATCCTGCAGTCGTCCGCCAGGCTGAAGAATACCAAGGCCAGCGCACGCCTGATTGCGGCGCATCGGATCGGCGGCTACGTTTTCATCGGCTTGTTCTCCGCGATGACATATTACATGGTTTCGCGGCTGGACGAGTTCTCGAGAGGCGCTTCGGCTGGCACAGCCATCCACATGACGCTGGCGATGATCTTGAGTCCTCTCCTGTTCGTAAAGGTCGTAGTGGCGCGATATTACAGAAGTTACTACTCCATTCTGCTGCCGCTGGGCCTGGTGATCTTTGTTCTCGCGTTCGTGCTGATCGGTATAGCCGTTGGCCCGTCGCTCGCGCATCAGGCGCGGATGCAGACGGTCTCGCTTGCTTCAATCGACCTCCCGCCTGCGCCCATCGATCTCGATATGGCGGCGAAACGGATGGAGGACAGGTGCTCGAAGTGCCATAATCTGGACAGAATCGCGGGAGCGCATAAGGATGCGCGAGGGTGGTTCACTACCGTGAACCGAATGCGGGCGCTGCCGGATTCGGGCATCTCAGCCGGGGACGCAAGAATCATCGTTGCGTATCTGACGTCGCAGATGGGTCCCAAGGGGCCGCCCGCGGCGGCCAACCGGGAAATCGGACGCGCTCTGGTCGACCAGCGGTGCGGGCGGTGCCACAGTCTGGATCGGGTCTACAAGACCGCTGAATCTCCCGAGGAATGGAGAGCGACCGTCGCTCGAATGGTCGCTTATGCGGCGGGCAGCGTGAACGCTTTTCAAGCGGGCGAGGATGAGCAGATTCTCGGTTATCTCTCGGTCACCCAGACGCCCGACGCGTTGAAGGACCGCCACGCCCGGGCTGCTGCCGCCTCGTCGGCCGGAAGGAGCCTTGTCGAGGAAAAAGCGGCGGCCCCGGAAGAGCCGGCGCCACCCGCCCGCAGCAACGTCAAGATGTACGGCTCGATCGGGTTGGCGTGTTCGATCCTGCTCGTCCTGGCTTTCCGCCGGCCCGGAAGAGCCCCAGTTGCCAGTGCACCGGCGGAGCCACGCGCCCGCACGGCAGTTTCCTCATCGGCGGATCCCTTGATCTTGAAGTTGGCAGCCGTTACGCAGCAGGCTCACGACGCAAAGACACTGCGCTTCATTTTGCCCCACGGCCGCACGATCAACTCGCGGCCCGGGCAGTTCATGACATTCTCGTTTCTGTTCGACGGGCGCAAAGTGGTGAGATCGTACTCCATCTGTTCGTCGGCGGCGAGGTCGGGTTACGTCGAGATTACTCCCAAGCGCAACGCGCAAGGATGCGCTTCGGTATTCCTGAACGATCGCGCGACAGTCGGGTTAACGGTGGAAGCGGCCGGCCCGTTCGGGCAGTTTTATCTTGACGAACAAAAGCACCGGAAAATCGTGCTGCTTGCGGGTGGAAGCGGTATTACGCCGATGGTAGCGATGCTCCGCTACATCGACGACCTGTGCCTGGAAATCAGCGCCACGTTGCTGTACTGCGTGCGCACGAAGGCCGACATCATCTTTGAGAACGAGTTAGAGCAGTTACGGTCGCGAATGGCTGGTTTCGAATACCGTGTCAGTCTATCGCAGCCGGACGCGGCGTGGACCGGAGACCGCGGTCGCGTGAGCCGCGAATTCATCGAGAGGGCGGTGGAAGATCCGGCCGGCCAGGACTTCTTTCTTTGTGGTCCGCCGGCATTCATGGATGCCGGCCGCGGCATCCTTATCGATCTGGGAGTGAAGCCGGAACGAATCAGGCAAGAGAGTTTCGGCGCGCCCTCCGCTGCAAGTATTTCGGCTTTGGAGCCACCCGAGGCAGGTATCATCGTCGAGTTCGCCCGCTCGGGAAAGACATGTACCTTGCGCAACGGCCAAACCCTTTTGGAAGCGGCCGAGGAACATGGAGTGGCTATACCATTCTCCTGCCGGCAAGGACAGTGCGGAACATGCAAGACGAAGTTATTGGCGGGTAGCGGCCGACTGATCGTTGTCAAGCGACTTACTCCATGTGAAGTTCGAAGTCAGACGCAAGGCTCCGATCTGGCGCTGCAAACGAACCTGAAGCGAGTTATATTCCGAGCGGCCGTCGCTATTGCCGTAAAGCAGGTTTTGGAACTGAGGGAAATTGCGCAGGTAAAACTCGGAGAGTCCGGCGCCGGCGTACTTGCCGAAGAAACTCTGATCGATGGTCGCCGCGGCCGTGCCGGCCGCGTGGTTTGTCAGAGTGGTTGCGCCGATGGAGGAAATGGCGGTCTGAGCCGATCCGAAAATACCGACGATAGGGTTAGACAGCGGGATCGCCGACGGGTTGCTCACGTTGGACGCGATTTGGTTATACGCGGGCAAGAAGCCGTTGTTGAAGATTTGGGATTGGTTCAGGTTGACTTCATAGAACAGCTTGACGCCGCGATTCGCCACGTACCCCACGTCAAGAATGGTGTTCTTCGCGATCTGGCGCTGGATGTTCAGGTTCCACTGCTGCACGTAGCCGTTGGTCAGGTTCGGGTTGACGATATCGGCCGTGCCAAATGACCGCGTGGCCGGCAGTGTCAGCACCGGAGATGCGGGTTGCAGGGGCAGCGGCGGGGCGGTTCCGAAGCGCACGTCGGTTCCACCCGAGTTCGGGAAGAGAGTTGCGGATTGCGAGAGGCCGGGAGTGCCTCCGTCAATGCTGTTCGCCGCGGCGCCTACGACACGATCGTAGAAGATACCGAATCCACCACGAATCGCGGTCTTTCCGTCGCCCCACGGATCCCACGCGAAACCGAAACGGGGCGCGAAGCTGTGCCAATCGTTCTTGTACCACTTGGAGGAGGCCTGCACGGTGAGGTTATCCGCCTGGGTGGCGGTATTCAGCGCGGATTGCGGAGTGAGGATGCCCTGCAATCCGTTCTCTTCCGAAGGTACGGGGAAGAATTCCCAGCGTAGGCCGAGGTTCAGAGTAAGCGGGGGAGTGATGCGCCAATCGTCCCGCCCGAAGAAGCCGTATTGGTGGTAGAGGAAGTTGCGCACGCGCGGCGTACCGGCCGGCTGGAACGAATTCAGATTGCTGTAGAACGTCTCGGTGACCGAGGAGATGCGGCCGAGGAGGTCGTTATACAGGTTCTGAAACGCAGTGACCTGGTTGGCGTTCAAACGCGCCGGACTCAGCGCTGCGGCCGGCACATTGCCGTTGGCGGTGGTGAGAGACACGTTGGGATAAATGCCGGCGTCGTTGAAGCCGAATTCATCGGTGAAACGAAGCTGGCCGCCGAACTTGAAGGTGTGATGACCGCGTACCTTTGTCAAGTTATCGGTGAATTCGTCCACTGGCGAGTTCCGTCCCTGGCTGAAGGCGGTAAGAATGGGAGTGGTGAAACTATTGAAACTGAGCTGCGGTCCGGCTTCCCGCTCGGGGCGGTTGAAATCCACCGAAGTGCTCTGGTGGCAGTAGCGCAACTCATTGATCGTGGTGTCGTTTATGATCCAGTCCATGCCGGCGGCGACGCCCCAGCGTTTGCCGCCCTATGTTCCCGGGGCCTCGCCGGGAATCACGTTCTGGGCGCCGTTGAGGGAGTCGATGGCCGTGTTGCGCTGCCAGCTTGTCCACTCGAAGAGGTGGATCTTGTCGGAGAAGTTGCAATCCATCTTGATGGTGAACTGGTCGGAGAGGCTGTTGTTGGGGTAGTTGAACTGGTAGCCCGCCGAATTCAGGCCATCGCCCACATTGAAGTTGTTAGGCGCGGGAAAGAGATTCAACAGGGATTGCACGGTGGGATCGATGCCCTTATGCAGCGGATCGTTCCCCACGATGCTGTACTGCTGGACTGGGCCGCCGGCCGGCTGCCACTCGAAAAGGCCGTCTTTGGCCGAGGCGGTGGGGACAGTGGTATTCTGTACTCCCTGGACGTGCGTGCGGATTCCCTGATAGTTTCCGAAGAAGAAGATCTTATTGCGCTTTATGGTCCGCCGAACGAACCTCCGTAGTTATTCTGGATCAACACCGGTATCGGCACTCCGGTGGCGTTATCGAAGAAATCGTTCGCGTTGAAATCGCGGTTGCGAATGTAATCGAAGAGGTTGCCGTGGTACTGATTCGTTCCGGACTTGGTGATCAGTTGGACCTGGGCGCCGGCGTTCCGGCCACATTCGGTTTGCCGCCATCGGTCACGATGCGCGCCTCTTCCACCGAATCGGTATTGTTGGCCGTCAGCGTGAGCCCAAGGCGTGGAGTCACGGAATCGTTGACGTCGATGCCGTCCTGCGTGTTATTGTTGCTGCCCTGGCGTAGTCCATTGACGTGGGCGAAGCTTTAGTCGGCGCCGCTCGACGATCCGTCCGCTTGCGGGTTAATCTGCACGCCGGGTTGGAAGATGGAAAGCGTAATCGGCGTGCATCTCAATTGAGGAAGCGTCGCGATATCGGATAGAGTCACGGATTGGCTGATTTGCGCCTCGGTGGTTTGTACGACGACTGCGTTTGCCTTGACATCGAGGATTTCTGCGACCTTGCCGATTTCGAGCGTGACGGACTGGCTCATGTTCGAGGCGGCGTCGAGTTGAAGCCCGTTGACCACCGCTTTGCGGAATCCGGGCGCTTCCACAGCGAGCGAGTAAGCGCCCGGCTGCAACGCGGCCAGAACGTACTCACCGGTTGAACTGGCGGTAGTCGCCGTGGTCTTACTGGTGTCCACCTGAGTGGCGCTAACCCTGGCATTGGGGATCACGGCCCCGGATGCGTCGTGTATCGTTCCAACCAGGCGGGCTGTTTGCGTTTGCGCAAAGGTTTGCACGGAAAGATGGGTTAAGGCGGAGATTGCCATAAGCGTGACTTTCAAGAATGAACCCCCTGTCAAATAGTTCTGGACTCTACTGATTAACTCCCAACCAAAGCGAAAGTGACTACCCGCCGCCTCCCCGATGCGCGTTCCCATCAAAGGCGCGTAAGTGTTGTGCCGGATTGCCGCGCCCAAGGGAACGCTTGTGTCCAGGGACAGATGCCACAGCGGCCGTCCGAAGCCACATTGAAACGCGACGATGGGTGCATTGTAGATTACTGCTGCCGCATTCAAGACTTGGCCGAACTGGCGAGCAAACAGGCAGTTATGAAGCAGCCCATGCCACCAAAATAGGAATTGTCGTCCGGCGCGCCATTTGTAGGATCTGCAGAGAAGACATCGAACTCCGGGGAATATCTCTCCTGTCTTTCCGATTGAATTCCCCTACCTGGCCGTGAATACCAGCGCGCGGTAGCGCATATTCCCAATTTGCGGCAAATTGATGGAAGTAAATTCCTTAGCGGCTTGCACAAGTTACCGCTTTTCGACGTAACTATCGCCGGCGATGTGTCGAATACTTCATCAGCGGCTAGAAATGCGACCGCTCAGGGCGATCCGACTTTCCGGCGCTATAGGGTGCGCAGCGCGCTAACGCTAAAAGGAGAAATAGATGATATTTAATAGAGGTCAAATGAAGACAATACGTCTGGCAGGAATATTGGTTCCGCTGTTGGGACTCACCACTTCGGTTCACGCAGCGAACCCATTTGTGGTTACTGCTTCAAACGCCACGGCTAACGAGCTGCTGGTATACAACTCCACGGGGCAATTGCTCCAGTTATTGTCTACGAGAGGTGCGGGTGGAGCCACCGGGAACGCGGGCGGGGTGCAATCCAGCGACGGCTTGGTGGCGGTTGTAAACTTCGGCTCGCAATCCGTATCTATTTTTCAAGCCTTGAATAACGGTTTGTTTCTTAGCCAGGTGGTGCCTACGGTCGCAAACCCGGTAAGCGTGGCTTTCGGCGACAACCATCTTTATATTCTGGGGGCGAAAAAGATCGAGTCGCATGCGATTTTGGCGACGCTGGTCAGTCCCATTCCCGATGGCGTCTCGTCGCTCCTTGTAGGAGACGGATCGGCGGCCCAGGTCGGCGTCCTGACAAACCAACTCATCGCCGCGGAAAAGTCCAACGTGATCGAGACATTCAATCTGCTTTCCAACGGCGCGGTGAGCGGGAGTGCGACTCTGGTGTCAGGTATCCCGTCGGATGCGAATGAAGCGGTGAGCGCCAACGAACCGTTCGGATTGGCCACGCGGGGCAACAACGCTTATGTCACGATCGCTCACGATAACGAAATCGCCCTGGTCCGGAATGATGCCATCATCAACGACACCATCGGCACCCAAAACGCCCCCTGCTGGGCGACACTGATGGGGCCATTCCTCTACACCAGCAATACCGCAAGCCAAAACCTTTCGCGGTATGCCGTGTACGGCCAGAAGATCGTACTTGACGCTCCGATCGTGGCTACGTTTACCGGCAATCCGACGGACAATACATCCGGCGAGGGAATCGTGGCGGCGATCGACAGCAGCAACGGCAACTCTCATCTCTCGATCTTCACCAGCGATCAAGACGGCAATCTGAAGACCTCCGCCGTGGTCAGCGTTCCGAATGCCGTCATCAACGGCGTGGCGGTGGTACCCAATCCGAGTGACGGAGGTCTTCCCATCTTCTAACGGCGAATCTCTAACCGACGGCCCAGCGCCTTCGCTGGGTCGTCTTTTTTTGTTTCGCGTGGATTGTAATCGCGTACGGCGGCCTGTCCCCGCACACTGACACCGAAAGCCCGCATTATTCAGACGCACAAAGCGGACTGTCACTCGGGTCTGGCGCTCTACCATGCACGTGTAAGCGCTTCTCCGGAACTGGTACGCCGCCCCGGATGAACTGTCCAGTGTTTATGGCGTTAACAATTTTGAAGTGGCGTTGGCCGGCGCCGTCAAGCGGCTGCGTTCATGGTGAGCCCATGTGTACAATTGCTTGAGATAGCCGCGCATCGGGGTACAACTGGAGATAGCGTGGCAGGGGCATCTGGCGGGTTCGAACCTCCACTCCCAATTGGGTAAGGATGCCTTTTGCTGGTCGACGGAGTAGCTAGACCAGCGGGACAGAGTCATATGACTTCGGCCAGTGTTCACATCGGCCTCGATCATCCACGATAACGGCGCCACATACCTGTACCAAGGCCACTGCCTGCGTTCCGAATGGCAATTCTGACAAGACTGTTCCAGGATCTTGATAGTTCGGCATCGACTTCCGATCCGGCCAAGAGATGGGCCGTAGACGCTTGTTCCTTAACCGCCCCGGCTGGATGGATGAGCGATAGCGACGCGCCGAGGACGGCGACGCCGGCGAGAGCTGATTTGACGATAGTGTGCCTATCTCCTGTGGATTTGCGCCTTTCGGTAAGACCATCCGACTGCACGGACCGAATGGAGCGTCACAGTTCCTGGTACCTACTGGCGCCGCTCTTTATTCCGGCGACGCCGCTCGCGAGTTGTTCGAAAGGCGTAGGGAATAAACATCCCGGCATTCCAGTATGGAATCGCGTAGGGCGTTCAGATTTAACTTATCGAGGTGAAACTTGGCGAAACGAATTCTTCACGATCACAACCGCGACGGCATCGACCGGCGTGGCTTTCTGGAGTGCATGGCGTGGGCCGGTACGGGCGTTGTGTGGACCGTCGGCGCTGGCACACTGACGTCGAAAGCATTCGGGCAAAAGATGACTGCGACGAAAAGTGAATTGCACTTTGTTCAAATCAGCGACAGCCACATCGGCTTCAACAAGCCGGCTAACCCGAATGTAAGCGGCACTTTGCAGGCTACCATAGACAAGATCAACGGCCTGCCGCAACAGCCGGAGTTCATTATCCACACGGGCGACCTGAGCCACACGTCCAAGGCCGCGGAGTTTGACGCGCTGGACCAGTTGCTCAAGGGAGCCACCACCAAGCAGGTCTTCTTCGTTCCGGGAGAGCACGACACATCCATCGACGACGGCAAACTGTTCCTCGAACGATACGGCAAGAACGCGAAGGGACGTGGGTGGTACAGCTTTAACCACAAAGACGTTCACTTTGTGGGCCTTTCCAACGTGGCCGCGCTCGAAGGGTTAGGCAAGCTCGGCCCGGAACAGATCCAGTGGCTAGAGGAGGATCTCAAGACTCAACCGGCGAGCCGCCCGGTGGTCGTCTTCGCGCACATTCCGCTATGGTCGGTGTATCCGGACTGGGGCTGGGGAACCGAGGACAGCGAACAAGCGCTTGGTTTTCTGAAGCGATTCGGCTCGGTCACCGTGCTAAACGGCCATATTCATCAGGTGATGCAGAAGGTGGAGGGCAGCGTGATGTTCCACACCGCGATGTCCACGGCGTTCCCGCAACCCGCGCCTGGCGCCGCGAAGGCGCCCGGACCGATGAAGGTAGAGGACGATAAGCTCCGCAGCGTCCTCGGAATCACCGACGTTCGATCGGTAATGAAGAGTCATAGCCTGGCGGTGGTGGACTCAACCCTGGCGGAAGCATAGCGAGTGGGCAGACAGCATCAACGACGGATCGTCGCGGCAACTCTCGGCGGTTTCGCTCTGCTGATCGCCGGAAGCGCTATCTCGTCCTCATCGCAAGCGGCGGAGCAGATGGACGGCAAAGCGCTGTTCGAAAAGCGTTGCGGAGGATGCCACTCATTGGACAAGGACAAGGAGGGTCCGCGGTTGGCGGGCGTGTACGGCCGAAAAGCCGGAACCATCGATTCCTTCCAGTATTCGGAAGCTCTTAAGAATTCGAAGATTGTTTGGTCGGACAATACGCTGGAGCGTTGGCTGACCGACACCGAGAAACTAGTGCCAAACAACGACATGAGCTTTCACGTCCAAAGCGCCGAAGAGCGTAAGGCAATCATCGCATACCTAAAGATGAGCCCGGGCAGATAAAGTGGTCCGGATGCAGACGAGCGGGAGGATCGTCTCATCAACGAGCGGGAGAATCGGATGAAGCAAAGAACAGGCATTTTTCTAATTGCCTCCACAGTTTCCGGCGGTCATTCTGGCGGACCCAGTCCAGTGAGGAGACTACCACTGCTATTCGTGGTTCGGCCGCTGCGGCCGAAGAAGACCAACTCCACGCGGCAACATACAGAACCCGAATTGCCGCCAGCAGCCTGACCGCCATCTCGAAGCCCTGCGGTTCTTCCCTTGGCCCGGCCTCCGATACAGGAGAGCCGGGCTTTTTTGATATCATTTCGCTGCACCCGGATGAAGTCAACGGCGCTGCGCGTGTCACTGCCGTTTGCCGCACGACCGAGCGATCTGAATTCGGATTCGGATCGGGGACGTTACCGGCGTGATCCGCGCAATTTCAACGAGCGGCATCAATTAGGCAAAAGCCTGCCAGCCGATCGCAATTCGGGATTCCCCTCACACGCCTCCAGGCCTCTGCGGGCCCGGGAAAGCCTCGACATTACGGTTGCAACCGATATACTCACCATCCCCGAGATTTGGCGATAGACATCTCTTCCAACTCGCGCTGATTACGCACGGACTTGGATTCCGGATTCTTCTGCAACATCAACATCGACCTGAGCTCGCAATGCAAGAAAGCCGGCACCCAGCATAAAGCCGCCGAGGCCATCGCGAGGAGTGCATTAATGATCGCCATTCGGCCGTGCCCTTTCTGATAGACCGCCTCGAAAACGTCGACGACAAGTGTCCTTAACAGTTCATCTGCTTGCCCGCGGATTGCTCTGAAGAACCGTAATAGAACAGGGCTTAACGCACCAATTAGCGCGTAGCGCGCTCGGAATAGGTTGCTGATAGCGCTGGATCCGGCGGGCGGTGCCGGATTTACGATTTTGCCCACAGTTTTGGTCGACTTGCACAAGAACACGTTATTGTCTTTTGTTGAAACGATAGACTAACCAACACATGTAGGCCCCGCCGCGGGATTCGGATTCCGCGGCGGGCGGTTACATAGGTCAATTAAGCCTTATCACGATCGGGCAATTGATCGAGAAGCCGGCGCTTCCAAACGGAGCTCCCCCTGGGCCAGTAAGCAGGCCGTCGTTCACGAATGTCAGAATGTTGAATTCTTCACGAAGTTGACCGCGATAGCCGCTGTTGATAGCGGCGTGGGTCCACTCGTACAAGTTGGCATCCCAGGCAGGACTGTAATCCAATGCCAAAGTCGGGATTCCGCCCAAAGTGTTATTGGGCCGGTAACCATCCGCCAAATCCGCAGACAGACCCTGGCGTAGCGGATTATTGCACTGGCCATCCTCCGCCCCATTCGTAGCGATGAAGATACGTTCAATTGGGCTGCTGAAACTGTCGTCATCTCCCAAGTGCAGGGCCGCCATCAAAGGCGCGTAGGTGTTGTGTTCGATCGCCGCTGCCAAAGGTATGCTCGCATCCATTGATATGTACCAGACCGGCCTTCCGAAGCTGAAGCCGTTGATCAGTTGGATGGTTACGGTCATGTTAATTGGATCGATCGCGACAACTTCATCATGCACCTTTGTGTAATCCACATTGCCGTTTGGGAAGTTGATGTCACTGGCGTTCACGTTGAAGGCAACGATCGGGGCATTGTAGATAACGTTGCCCGCATTCGCGATTTGAATGTAAGGACTATAGTTCGAGTCGCCGATCGCCCCGGGCGCGAAAGCAGCAGGAGGGAACTCGCTGCCCGAGGGGCCGGGCGTAACGCTGCGATTGGGCGAAAAATCAACTGTTCCCGCGTTAAATACCAAGTCGGCGTTTTGATCAATGTTTGCGGTTCGTACCGCATTTCCCATGAAGCTCATCTTGGCTGAGAAATTCAACCCCAGTTCAGCCGCCACACCCGGGTCGTCAACATCTGTCAAAATATACCAAACGTTTTGCCCGGTCTTCATATGCCCCAAATAGAGGGGGATCGTAATCGTGCCGACGGTTGCATCGATCTGGCCGGTGTTGAGCAATTGAACCGGGCCCACCAGGCTCTGATTGACTGTCGAAGGCGGCGGCCCGAAATAAGAAAGGCCTACCGCCGTGCCTATGTTAGCCGACGCGGGAAATACGTTGCAGCCGGGTCCGGGGCCGACCGGTCCCGGACCGGGGCCTTGCGCCGCGTTGAAATTTCCAGGCGCTGTTGTGTTCGCAGCATCCGCGGGCGTAAATCTCGACTGGATAGGTCCTGGGACCGCCCTGCGCGGCGTGCGAAGCCGCGGTGAGTCTTGCGCCAAGGCCGTCATGCTCAACATGATCGTAATCGCGGCAACCGTGGCACGTGAGGTTCGACGAACGTAAAGATTCTTGTACTTCAATGGGACTCTCCTGTTTTGTTGGATTGAGCTCGACTTCCCGCGCAAATGCGCTGCTCCACCTGCTCAACTTGTCTTTCGCCTAAGGCCTTGCGCAAGTTACGCAGCTCTCACGACAGATACCTGTAAAGTTTCGGCCGTCGCTGCTGACTTTGAAGCATACTGAGCCTCACGGGCGGCAAGGTGCATCTGGCTCTGTGTGCGTCGCAGTTTCACGGATCAGGCGCTGCTGGGGAGTTGCGCTGGCTCAGGCCGCCGAGAACGACTTGCGGCGCCGGCAGCAGACTGCACCGCTCCGAAGCCGAGGCGCCCCGGGCCGGTTTCGCGCTCGCGGACGTGCGGCATAGCATCTTGATTGCAGGGGCATCAAGGTGACGCCGATCCTGTCACACGCCCGCGAACTGGCGCGCCGTAGTAAGTCGTTCGAGGTCCATTACGCTGACCATAGCCGTGAGCGGATGGCGTTTCGCGATGCTGTGGAGGGCTATTCCCGCAACCGCGCCTTCTGCTACATCTCATCAGAGGCAGGCGCATGAATGTCGTCCCGCGCTGTGTAAGATATCGGGCCGGCCATGCCATCGCGCGGCAGGTCATCATGCCAGAGATCTGCACCGGAGGCGGTATCGAACGCTCGGAAGGTGGAGTCCGCAGCCGCACCAATGAAGATCAGGACTCCAGCGGTGGTCACCATGTTTCGAGCAGTCGATGCTCCAGGCCGAAACGCGAATGCTACCTCAGGGAGTGGCCCAAACGACGCTACACCAGCCCCGAGTGACAACCTCACTGTTGCTTGCCATAGCAGCCATAGGTACCTTTCTCTGTGATTGTTGGTAGACCGTCCGCGCCAACAGAAAGGCCAAAAAGCCTTTTGCGCCTCCAACCTTCGGTGCAGGTTACTGCGCAATGTTCCTGTGGATACTGGATGTGATCATCGGCGCGGCAGTAGCAATGGTTTCGAAATAAGCTCACTGGCCGCACGGATCGCCCAAAATCTCGTGTATCTTCTCAACAAATACCTTCGACAGGAATGGCTTCTGAAGAAAATTCCAGTCTGGATCCAGGGTGACGGTGCGCCGCGGATACGCAGATATGAACAGGACTTTGAGCTCGGTCTTTGAGAACCTTAGCATGGTTGCAAGCTCCGTGCCGATCATGCCGGGCATCTGAACATCTGAAATCAGCAGGTCGATGCGATCAAGATGTTCGCGGGCGATGCGAAGCGCTTCGCCGCCATCCTTACCCACATGGACTGAGAAACCCGATCGTTCAAGGATTTTTCGAAGCGCGTCACGAAGCATTGCCTCATCCTCGACCAGAAGAATGGTCCGTTTGGAATTGTCGGCAGTGGTATGTGTATCTTGCGCCAATGGCCAACCTAATCGAGGCGAAGGTGCAACCTGTCCACCAGGAATTCACTGTTAGGGAATATCCGGGGTGCGAATGTCGAGGCGCGCCCCGCCCTGCGCGGCGTGCAAAGCCGGGGTGAATCCTGCGCCAATGCCGTCATGCTCAACATGATCGTAATCGCGGCGGCCTTGGCATGTGAGGTTTGACGAACGTAAAGATTCTTGTCCTTCAAATTGGACTCTCCTCTTTGTTGGATTGAACTAAGCCTCCTGCGCAAAAGGCACTGCTCCACCTTGCCCAACTTGTCTTTCGCCTAAGGCCTTGCGAAAGTTACGCAGCTCTCGCGACAAATACCTGAAGAGTTTTGGTTCTGTTGCAAACTACCGCGACGGGAAGGAGAGCGGAGTGGCGAGCGTGTAATCCGGGGAACGAGCTAGGTGGCGACGCCGAAGATGGTATGGATGAACTGACATTGACCGACAGGGTCACCCTTCGCGACCCGGCGGACCTGCCCTTTTCGGATTGCATCCATCGCCTCGTAACCCTCGATCGTTCGACACGCGCCCTCCGTCGAACGGAATCCGAGGGTCGCCGTGATCCGCTTCTTGATGAACCGATGGTCCGGCTCGATGACGTTATTCAAGCAAGGCGATGCCCGGCAACGACAACGCCGGCCAAGTTCGCCGGCCTGCTTCAACTTAACGATCGCGCTGGCGTCCGCCGAATGCCCGTCGACATTGATGACCCGCGGTGGAATACCACCACCGGATAGAGCTCTAGGCGCAGAAACAGCTTCGCCGCGATCAGGTCGCGCTTCGGCGACAACATAAACTCGATGGTCTCGCCGGTAGAATCGACGCGGCTCGATAGAGGTAGGCCCAATCGCCGGCAACCTTGACGTAAGTGTCGTCTACCCTCCAGGAGCGATTCGGGCGCCGCAGGTCACGGCGAATCCGTTGATTCAGAACTGGCGCATAGCGCTGGACCCACCGCCACATCGTGACATGGTCGATGGACAGGCTTCGCTCCGCCATGATTTCTTCCAGGTCGCGATAGGTTAGCGAGTATCGCAGATACCAGCGGACGCAGAGGAGGATAATCGCGTCTTCGAAGTGGCGCCAGCGGAACAGTGCTGGCGTTTTCGGGTCACGATATACCGTACCAGATCAGATCAATCACCTTCGCCACAGAACCCAAGATCCTTGTGCAACCGAAGAGTGGCGCCCCGCCGATAAGACCACCGCGCGCTCGATCGTGTTCTGCAGTTCGGATGTAACCGGGCCATGGATAGCTCATCAGCCTTGCCATCGTCTCCTGGGAAACGCCTTCCACCTTCTTCGCGAAACGCTTACCGAACCGCGCTACGAAGAGTGCTATCAGCCCGGGAATGTCGGAGAGGCGTTCTCGCAAAAAAACTTAATTTTGCGCGGCGACCGGCGCCTCCCCATCGTAAGTTCGCTGGGCTTGTCTGTGGCCTACCCGTCCCGTCAGGCAAGCGTCAATGGATGCCTTACCGGGACCGAAAATCAGCACAATCAGGGAAGCGATCAGGAAGGGATAGGGCGCGGCGGCTGTAAACTTATCGGGATTCGAAATGATTGAAAACAGCGCCTCACGATCGGCCGCGATGTAGGCAACAATCATATCGATCACCAGCGGCATCGCTATCAGCCGTGAGCCAAGTCCCAAAACCAGAAGGACGCCACCCCCAAACTCGAGCGCCGAAACAAAGTAGGCGTTCAACGCAGGAGCAGGTACACCAAGGTCGGTGAAGAACCCGACGACCCTATTGATGTTGCTCAGCTTGCCCCATCCGGTCTCCATGAATTGCCATCCCCAGTACAGACGGACGGCAAACAAAAACGGAGATTGCAGGCTCGACGATAAGCGAACTAAGAGCCGATAATACTTCTCTGCCAATTGCATCATTGCTCATCCTCTCCTTCGTAGGCGCAACCAGCCGAGTCGCGCCCAGGCTTCGAACGATACTTCGAGCATCGACCGCTATGTGTCAGTCGATATAGAACAATTCTCAAAACTCCATAGAGGATCGCTGGGCCGACCAAAAGCCTGTCGCGGCCTACTCGGGTTTCGACCGGCTAATGCTTCCGGTCATAACCAGCATTTCTCCGTTGCCTCGTCGAAGGCTTTAATTGGTTCAAAAATCGAAGCTCTCTTCTTCCGCGATCATGATCACCGGGGGACCGCCGGACGAAATCTTCATGGCGTTAGCCAGTGTTTCCCTGCCGCCTTCCGAGGCTGCGCACTCTTCAAGAGCCTGCATCGAGGGAAAGTGCACCTCGGCAATCCGGTAGTACGGCGGCGCCCCTTGCGGCGATGTTATGGTCCTGGTGGCGACGATCTTCGTTATGCCGCGCAGCTTGTCGATCGCCAGGGGTACGTGTTCCTCTTGATACGCCTTTTCAAAGACTTGTGCGTCCGTCGGTTGTGGATAGACTACGATCAGCTTTGCCGTTGTCATGTAATTCCTCACAAGGTGATTCGTCCGTCGCGAAAGTAAAGTTACGAAGCGGGAAACGCGGCATTCGGAAATTACGCCGCATCGGCAAGCCGGACCTGCTCCGTCTCAAGGACTCTGTAATCGCCTCGGTCGGCGGCTTCCTGACACTGCAAGCACAGTCCCGCCCAGGGCGCCGCCTGCAGGCGCCGCTGGCTGATCTCTTCCTCGCAATGCAAACACGTGCCAAATGTGCCCTCGTCAATTCGACGAAGGGCGCTCCGAATCTCGCGAAGTAAGCCGGACTCTCGGTCCAGATTTCGAATCGCAATTTCTCGGGCAACGGCGCCCTCGATCTCGTCGAGCTCGTCGGCGCTCTTCTCGATAATGATTGCATCGCGGCTTTGCAGTGTTCTTGACGCATCGGCTTCCTTGGCCTTCAGCGCCGTCGTGATGATGTTGATGTTCGGTATGGTCATTTGGCCCTCCGGGGCTCGCTCTGTCTAACTATTCGTCCACCCGCCTTGCCGGTTACGGTGCTTTCCGCAGTTGGCTTCGTAACCGGCTCGCTCGCGATTGCGAATGATCGAAGGGGTATCACATGAGAGCATTGTTTCTGTTCATCCCTTGGGGCGTGGCCGCGCAGACGGCTACGTACAACATCCGGCCAATGCAGGGAAACCGCTTCGCGCTCGAAGTGATCGCGTCCCCACATACGCAATCTGATCGTGAAGAATGTTGCGGCTCACACGATTTGCGGCGCCCTGGGGGAGCGTCTGGCCATTGCCCAGGATGTCGCAGAATTGCTCTGGCCGCTCGTCACCCGCGATTTTTCGCGAGAGGCTTCGCAGGCGGGAACCATTTCCGCCAGCAAGTACTACGCCCCAGCGTCTGCCGCGTGGGGTTCCAAACGCCGCAGCCGTTTCATAATCCTTCATCATGAGAGTAGATGTCGTTGACCAAACGGCCCGAGTTGTGCCCGCGGGGGCCTTGAAACCGGCGTTGGTGGCAGTCACTGATTCCTTTCAGCATTAGATTCGCTTCAACCTTCCGCGGAGTCACGCATACCGGTTGCGCAGACGTTACGTCACCTTTGGCATTCCTCGGGCGAATGCACAAGGCAGAGACACTACTCAGGGAGCGTATCCGATGAAAAAGCATTCTAAGGCATGGTGGCGGCCGTGCCGCGAGCAGTCTAGGCCCGAGGCCCGTCTGAAGCCTTCGGGATCGCGGAAGCCGGGAGCAAAAGCGGTATGACCGGAAGGAATCCGATGGGAAGAGAGATCCCCAGCTTGCTATTAGTATTGGCCGCGGTCTCCGTGAGTGCGGCACGAGGCGACCGTGGAGAATTCTATTCCTATTTTGAGACTCCCGATTTGGCGTCGCCGACCCTCCCCGGAGCCAGTGTGGCTCTCTCCTGCAGGGTTATATCCGATCCGCCAATGTTGGGGTTCGATCTGCGTTTTCACTCCGGCTACAGCGCCATGTTTCGCCTCAAGTCTCTGGCCGCCGCCGGCGGGTGGTTGCAAGCGGTTATCCACGTGATACCCGCGGCGCCCGGCGGTAAAGCTGTATTCTTAGAGCAGCGATTCACTATTCCGGATGTTCCCGTAGATGCCAAAGGAGAAGTCACGTTTGCGGGCAGATTCGATCTCGGCCCAGGCCGCTATCGAGTCGACTGGATGATCCGCGATGCTAACGAACGAGTCTGCTCATCACGTTGGGATCTGGAGGCAAAGCCAGCACGCGGTGAGGGAGACCTCCCGTTTACGCTCGAGCCGAATTCGATCTCCGGCGGCGAACAGGATGCCGCCGATTATGAGTCTCAGACCCGGCGCGACCAAACTCACCCGCTCTACGTGAAGATCTTGCTAAACTTATCTCCGCCTAAGGCCGGCGGTAGTCTGAGCACTGCCGATGCAGGGGCCCTACTCTCGATGTTGAGCGGCATCGCTCGTGAGCCCAATATCGGCCGCATCAGTCTGGTAGCTTTCAATTTGCGCGGACAAAAGGTCGTTTACCAGCAGGAAGCGGCCGATAAGATCGACTTCAGTGCGCTGACGAGCGCCCTACTGTTGCCGACCGCTTCAACCATAGACTACCGCCTGCTCCGGGACCGCCTGAGCGAGACGCATTTCGTGACCAAGTTATTAACCGATCAGCTCGGCGCGGGAACCCAGTCCCCAGATGCGATCATCATCGTCGGCCCTAAAGTTACCCTCGACCGGAAAGTGCCCCTCGAATCGTTGAAAGCGGGAGGCGCCGCCATATGCCCCATCTTTTATTTGAACTACAACCCCAATCCCGCCGATGAACCGTGGGCCGATACCATCGGCGCCGCATTGAAAGCCTACAGGCAGGCGATGTCGTACAACATTCAGCTTCCACACGATTTGGGGGTGGCGATGAGGAAGATGTTCTCCCGCTTGCCACTGCAGACGGCAAGCGGCGCCGCGTTCTAACGCTGTGCGCGTGATCGGCTAGAATCAGGGAAGTCGAAAACTGATGACTGTTCAGAAGGAAGATTACAACCTGTTAAGAGTCGGTCTGGCGCAGATAGCGCCAGTGTGGCTGGAGCGCGCCCGGACTCTCCTCAAGGTCGAGACCTACGTGGAACAGGCTGCCGGGCAAGGCTGCCATCTGGTTGTGTTCGGCGAAGCGCTGGTTCCGGGGTATCCATTCTGGCTGGAATTGACCGACGGCGCGCGATTCAACTCTGCGCTGCAGAAATCCATCTTTGCCGACTATTCCGAGCAGGCGGTGCAATTGGAGGCGGGGCATCTCGATGGATTGCGGGCGGCGGCTGCGCGGCATCGCATCGCAATCTACTTGGGAATCGTTGAACGCCCGGCCGACCGTGGATCTCACAGTCTCTACTGCTCCCTGATTTTCATCGATCCGGACGGGCAGATCGCGTCGCCCCATCGGAAGCTGATGCCCACGTACGAAGAGCGCCTTGTGTGGTCGCCGGGCGACGGTGCGGGATTGCGCACGCATCCGGTGCGCGCTTTCCATGCGGGCGGATTGAATTGCTGGGAGAACTGGATGCCGCTTCCACGCGCCGCTCTTTATGCCCAAAGCGAGGACCTGCATGTGGCGGTTTGGCCGGGATCGGCCCGCAACACTCGCGATGTAACGCGCTTCATCGCGCTCGAATCCCGGTCTTATGTCGTTTCTGTCTCAGGCCTGATGCGGCGCGAGGATATCGGCGACGGCCCCGAGTGGCGAGAGATGGTAGGGCTGGCGAGCGCCGATATCCTGGCCGATGGCGGTTCGTGCGTCGCCGGTCCTGATGGGGAATGGGTGATTCCGCCCGCGCCCCTGGTTGAAACGCTGTTGGTTGCAACTCTCGATCAGCGGCGGGTGTGCGAAGAGCGCCAGAACTTCGATCCATCGGGGCACTACGCGCGGCCTGACGTGACTCGCCTCGTGGTGAGCCGTGAGCGTCAGGGCGTCGCGGCCATGAGCGATTAACACGAAATGGAACAATTCAAGCATATTCCGCTGGCCTTTCTGCGCTTCTCCGAGGACGAACAATTGCGGGCCTCGCGGGACTTTCTAACGCGCATGTCGGCGCGCCGCTCGGTTCGTTTCTTCTCGGATGAACCCGTGCCTTTCGAACTCATCGAGAACGCGATTCGCTGCGCATCGTTGGCTCCGAGTGGCGCGAATCAGCAACCCTGGAGGTTCGTCGTGGTGCGGGACCAAGGGTCAAGCGCAGGATCCGCGAGGCCGCGGAGGCCGAAGAGCGGGAAAGCTACGAGCACCGGATGCCGGCCGAGTGGCTCGAAGCGCTCGCTCCGCTGGGCACGGATTGGCACAAGGAATTCCTAGAATGCGCTCCGTATCTGATTGCGGTGTTTCGAATCGATTTCGGACTGGCGCAGAACGAGGAAGGCGAGCGGAAGATCAAGCATTACTACGTGCAGGAATCGGTGGGAATCGCAACCGGGTTTCTGCTGGCCGCGCTCCATTTGAGCGGCTTGGCCACACTCACGCACACGCCGAGCCCGATGGGTTTCCTTGGGAGCATACTGGGGCGCCCGCAGAATGAGCGGCCGTTCGTTCTGATTCCGGCCGGCTTCCCGACCGCCGATGCGACCGTTCCCGCCATTAGGAAGAAATCTCTGAGCGAAGTGATGGAAGTCCTCTAGAAGCGCGCCCCTTGGATCGACATCAAGAAAAAAATGAAGAGCTGGAATCCTTCTTCTGCCGCTTGCGGCTATGCCACCAAATCGCGAATCTGGCCCCGCCGGAATCTGGGGCCGTGCTGCGCGATCCGGTTGTGGAACGGTTCGCACGGAGTTTCAGGAAAGAGAGCGGAATGAATATTGCCCACAGAGTGGCGGCGAACGCTTCGCGCATTTAACAGCAGCAGCGCGGTATTTGTGGATAACGTGCAAGCTTACAATACGGTTGAAAGGGCTATCAATCTTGCCACGCCGAGCTTCCTGATGTTCGCCTGATGGATCGCGGGAGCGCCCGGTTCCCACTGACCGAAGCGCGCGCATTACTTGTGCCGGATACCTTCCGGCGACCGCTGCCTATCCGAAGGCATAACATTCAACTGCCATTCGACGGGCGCTGACGCCGGTAGAAAGCAAGTCTTGCTTTCGCAAGCCTGATAGATTAGTTTCCCGGAGAGCGTAAAAGCTCTTACCTTCGGGGCTGAGCGAGTCCGAGAAGGCATGAGCAGAACTCACAGTGATATCTGCTGGATACGAAATGTCCCCTCGAATACTGGCACATGCTCGTTTATCGCGGGCATATAGAGCACTTTCGCTCGCGGGTAGACGGTCGGCTTCATTTGAATCTCCGGGGGGCAATCGATGACCAGGCTGAGAGTCTTATAGGCCTTCGTCCCCGGCGCATACGCCTGGATTCCCGGGGCAGCCTCACTTCGGCGGTCAACGTGATCCGGCTGCCGGAAATCACGGCCCGGTCCGATTGTTCGAAGGCGAGTTCAAGATGCGGCGCTTCCACCGTGTTTGTTACTTCTTCGGCCAGTTCTGGGAACATCTTTGGAATGACGTTACTTCCCGATGGGCGGGTCCGGTACTTGGCTTCGAAGAACTCTTCGTGGATGACACCCTTGGAATCGATGAAGAAGTATCCCGGTCGCCATGCCTTTGTATTCCCTGACCGCTTCGGGGTTCGACAAATCGTAAGCCCTGATAATTTACATCTCTCTCCAGCCAACATGTAAAAGGAACACTATCGAGTGGCTTCCGGTAACTTATCCGGCGCATCCAAGAAAACTCAATTAGTGTTGGCGGACGTTCTCTGCGCGAATCACGCCCGAGGACTCGATCCAATTACTCTAAGGAGAATGATTAATGATACCGAGCAGAATTCGAAAGGAGAGCATCCACTTGGCGGGCATACTGGCTTCGTTTGTCGGAGCCGCCACCGCCGTTCAGGCGGCCGATCCTTTCGTGGTCACTGCATCCAACGCCACGGCGAATCAGTTGCTGGTGTTCAGCCCCAGCGGCAAACTACTGCAGACTTTGTCCACGAATGGCGCAGGCGGCGCAACGGGAAACGCCGGTGGCGTCCAGACGAGCAACGGCTTGATCGCGGTGTTGCGGGCATGGTCGAAACCGCGGCCGTCCGGTCCGGGTTGGCCCTGTGGCATGTCGTGCAGCATGTCCGCCGAAACTCTCTCCGCGCTGAGGCTCCCGGCTTGGGCACGCCCGATCGGTTCCACGTACGTGGCGAGGCCCTCCTCGATCCCATGATGCTGCCGCGGCGCCGAGGGGAAAGCCATGTGTACAAGTTCATGGGTCATGGTCCAATCAGACTCCAGTTGTCTGGCACTGCTATTTTGACCGACGTGATTTGCGTTCGCGCAGGCGCGCTGTATGTGACGCCGCCCAGGACGCCAGCCCTGTCCGCGGCAGGTTTTAGCTCGATCAGGGTGGTGGATACGGGAAAGCGGCCGTAGTACGCAGTAACGGCGCGTGCTGCAGTTGAAATCCAGCCCAACAGTTCGTCACGCGGCAGGTCGAGATCGCCCGGGCCGAACCGGACATGGATCGCGGCGCCGCCCAAAGTTAGTGTAACCGTGTCAGCCGCCTTCGCAACTTCGCCCCAGGCGCCGATACCCACCGCAGTCAGAGCGATAGCCTCGCGGCGGCACATAGATCGAGGACGGCGTGGCATCAGTTGTTCCGATTGCGAGTTAAGCCCACCGCATCTCTCTAATAATCATTCGCAATTACTCGCAGCGTAGATTACGCGTCTATCCGAGCGCGGAAGCCGTGCACGTCACCTCTCGGCGCGCATTGGAGCCTCCCGGCGGACCCGATTCGATCGGCTGGCAGCGCTCCAACCTGTAGCCGAGGCCCACCACCGCGAGTATGCGCAGATTCGGGTCGTTCGCCAGCTTGGCGCGCAGTTTGCTAATATGCACGTCCAACGTTCGGCTTTTCACCCCGCTCCTATAGCCCCAAACATTCTCTAGAAAGAACGTTCGTGTAACAATTTGTCCTGCGTTGCGCTGAAGCAGGTCCAAGACCCCTGCTTCTTTCTTGGTGAAACGATTTTCAGTCATATTTTCTCCGCGTGACAGCTCGACTAGGCAAAGGCGACGACGCAGTGCCGTAGAGGATCGGGTGGCGTTTGAGCCCGCTTACAATTCCTTCTTCGCTACAATCGCCGCCGCGGTTACGGCATTCCCAATGGCGCGTAACTATTTTGCCTCTAGCAGCGAACCGTTAAAAGGAGCAATGCAACTTGATGTGATCAAACCTGATGCGATCCAACATGAGGGTTCCGCTGCCTCGACGGCTCGCGGAGCCGAGGCGATGCAACTGATGACGCGCTATCAGCAGGCGGATGCCGCGGCAGCGAGGGCTTTGGTCGATTTGCTCAGCCCCCAACTCCTTCAGTTTTTCGCCAGCCAAATGGGAAGCAGACCCGATGCTGAAGACATGTTGCAGGACCTGTGGTTGCGCATTCATCGGGCCCGGCACACCTACCGGCCCGGCGAGCCGGTCTTTCCTTGGGTATATGCCATCGCGCATCGTGTACGGATCGACAGCTATCGGAAGCGCCGCCGCATCTCTTCGCGCGAATTGGGAACGGATGTATTGCCCGAGCCTCCGTTGGAGAACGATCAGCACAACGACCTGCCGCCATTCGACGAACTCGTGGCAGCGTTGCCTGAGAGCCAGCGCGAGGTTCTGGTTATGCTTAAAGTGATTGGACTCAGCATTGACGAGGTTGCCCGTGCCACCGCTTCAACTCCGGGCGCTGTAAAACAGAAGGCTCACCGGGCGTATGAAAGGCTTCGATGTTTGCTGACGCGAACGCCGGCGAGACCGGCGGAGCCAGGCGGGATTGCCTAATGACCTGCAAGGACTTTGAGGCTGTACTCAACTCGCGACCCAGGGGGCTTGCGCTTCCGCCAGAAGCCGCTGGACACGTTGCCGGCTGCCGACGCTGTAGAGTTCTCATGCGGCTGCTGGATGAGGGCCCGGAAATCCTCCATCCTTCGGAAAGCCGGCTGGAGGCGATCCACGGCTCTGTGCTCCAGGACCTTAAGCCAGTACGGCCACTTGCTCCCCCCGGCATCCTTCTGGCTGCCTTCGCAATTAACTTTGCCGCCTTGGCGACCGTGGGATCCATTCAGCTTCATGCCTACGGCTGGCGGGTTCTAGATCCCTTACAGAAGACCGTCGTTTTTACAAGTTTGGCACTTGGCGCTTCTGCGCTAGCCGTCTCAATGGTTAGGCAGATGCGGCCTGGCGCCAGACACTTCGTATCCCCAGCCCTCTTACCTATTGCCGTCCTCATGCTGCAGGTTGCCGGAATGGCTGCGATGTTCCATGTGCGCGAGGAGTTTGCATTCGTTTCGCGAGGCTTGTTCTGTCTAAACAGTGGCCTGAAGTATGCGATTCCCGGAGGGCTGTTGTCTTGGTTCATCCTGCGCCGCGGGGAGGCATTGGCTCCCAAACTGATGGGGGCAACCGCCGGCGGATTCGCCGGAATAATTGGAGTCACCGTGCTCGAGGTCCACTGCCCCAACTTGGGTCTATACCACATACTCGTATGGCACGCAGGCGTTCTCCTGTTGAGTGCGCTCGGAGGAGTAGCGCTCGGCGCCGCCGTAGAAGTTGGGGGCCGGCAGCGTCCTCGCCGGACCCTTCGTCCGACCGTATAGAAGTCAACTCCGTTTCTCCGAAAGACCACAAGAGCGGCTGAACGAGCCGTCGGGCTTGGACTCCGAACACTACATACAAGCTATCAGCTGAATTCAGGGAAGGGTTTTACCCGTGCCCCCGTATCCGCTCCTTTTCGCGCCGCGAATAGATATTAGATATGGCGAGACCTGTTTTTTCGCTTTGCACGGCAGTTCCGAGTACATTTCCACGGCTCACGTTCAGGCGGAGGCGGAGCCAACTAGGTAAGCATCCGCCATAAAGGGGGCGCAACTTGAACACGAAACTCATGGCAGCCACTGCTGCTTTGTTCATCTTCTCCGCGCAAGCTATTGCGCAAACTCAGTCCGCGCGCCTTGTCGGCACAGTTCAGGACCAATCGGGGGCCGCGATTCCAAACGCCAAAATCACGGCGGTGGACGACGCAACCAAACATACGACCGAAGCCACCACTAACATCAGCGGCGAATACGTACTTCCGTCCTTGCAGCCGGGCGCGTATAACCTGACGGTTGAGGCGGCGGGCTTCCGAAGGGCCGTGGTGAATGCGTTACAACTCGACGCGGCAGCTAATGTGAGCCAGAACGTCACTCTCGAAGTCGCCCACCCAGATCGCCACCTTCTCGGAGCCGGTGGCGGGAACTTATGGTGCCTCGGACCGCAACGATTTCCGCGGGCCCGGTTACTTCAACGTCGATACCTCGCTTGTAAAGCGGTTCGCCATCACCGAACACAGAGCTTTCACGTTCCGCGGCGAGGCGTACAACCTGTTCAATACAGTCGATTTCGCCAATCCATCGGTGACGTTGTCGGGCTCGAAGGTCGCCTTCGGCAGAATCAGCTCTGTGGTGAATAATCCACGCATTGTGCAGCTCGCGCTGCGGTTCGACTTCTGAGAGAACCGCGGCTGCATCAGCGAGCCGGGCCGGCGAAGAAGGAGTTCCGGCCCGGCCTTTTTTATTTCGTCGGACCGGCGACAGGTTCAAAGTCTTCGGCCCTGTTCTGTGAGCGTCTTCGCCTCGCGCCGGACATCGGCCCATTTGATCGGCACGTTGCGAATAGTGCCAGACGCTGGCGCCCCTCCAAGAAATTCAGCGCCTCGATAACCACGCGCCGCTGAAGATCACGATGAAACGGGACGCCAAAGTGATGCCCCATTGGCCACGGCAGGAAAATTGCTCGCGGGCGCCTTGATCTTTTCAGTCACGTCCCGGGCGACGGTGACCGAGACGGTAGGGATGCCGCGGGCTTCAATCGCGCGTTGGATCAGTCCGACCGACTGATGGCAGATCGGTCAAGCGGGCGCGAGCAGGGCGGCGTCGGCCCGTTCCTCCTCAACCACGGCCTTCGCGATATCGTGGGCCACGGTGCGCTCGAACTTCTCCGGATCCATGTTGTAGCCGATGAAGCTGAAAAAATTCTGCGTCAATCCGCCCACCACGCCCTCGGCAGCCAATTCCTGCAGGCGCTCGATGGGAAAGATGACGTTGATATCCAGGTCGGCGTCGTCGTGCGGATATTTCAATTGATGGATGATCAGATCCTCGTGACGCGAATTCGAGGGAACGCGGCGGAACCGGAAATCGCCGAACGGATGGCAGACGTCGAGGGGAGGATCGCTCTTGACGTGTACGCCGCAGGAACTGATGAGCGTGAGGCGCGCATCCGATAGCGGCTTTCGCATCCGGGCCAGCGGCACGAAATCGTGCTTCTCGATCATTGAGCCGGGATACCGCTCGTTGATGGTGTGCCACAAGCCGGGACGCAGTTGTTGCGTCCCGGTTTCGCGCGGATCGGGGGAGTCCTCATCGGCTGCCGTCATGGATCCATTCTCCGGACTTTCGGATCAAGTAGAAATGGAGGTGAAAATAGAGCAACGCCAGGGTGGATTCTTCCGCCGACATGACGCGGGCAATCATATCCTCGTCGACCGGCGCGTACTTCAAGAGGATCTTGGACGCCTCGATCCAAGACTTATCGATCTCTTTGCGTCCAACCTCCTCGTTGCCATCGCCCAGGTGCAGGCGGACGAACCGGATGATCTTGTCCGTGTCTCCGGCCGACGCGGCTTCCCGCAAATATGGAACCGACATGATCGACTATTTTATCCTCGATGGCCGCGCGGGCTGCGGTGTTTCAACTTAGAACCTCAGGCGCAGTGAGAACTGATCGGCGATTGGATCGCTCGGGAAGCCTTGCCGCCTCGCCAGGAAACTATCTGGCGGGTCTAGGCTTCGGCATGGCGTCCAGGATTTCAGCGGCGGTCGTACGTCCGCCGTGCTCCTTGACGATCTTGCTGAAGAATACGACGCCTTGGCGATCGATGAGGAACGTCGACGGGTAAGCGGTTTCCTGCGCGGCTTCCCAGCGGAGTCCGTACAGATTCGTGAACTCGTAGCCCGGATCCAGCACCAGGTCGAAGTTAGCCGGGAGTTTTTTGTCGGCCAGAAACTCATTCGCCTTGGCGTTCAAATCCTGCGGCGGACCGGGGTAAACCAGAATCACATGGGCGCCCGCGTCCGCGAAGCCCTGCGACTTCTGGATGAAGTCCTGAACCTGCCGGTTGCAGTAGGGGCACTGATAGCCGGGGTATCCTCGCAGCACGACTAGCACGACGGGGCCTTTCGCGACCACTTCCGACAGCCGCAGGCTTTTCCCTTCCGGCGTCGACAGCGAGAAATCGGGGGCCTTCTGGCCAACCAAGGGCGGCGCGGCGGCGGCCAGAGGAAGCGCGGCTGCCAAAACGATCAACGGCATCAGTGCACGATTCATTAGCTTTCTCTCCTGAAACTAGGTTTCGGCCGCTCAGCGGCCTACAAGATGATTCGCCGGCTCGCGCGCAAAGTTACGCACAGGATTCTTTTTTAACGAAGGATGAAGTTGAGGGCAATGAAGCCTTCCACTTCTTCGACGGTGTCGTACGGGACTAACGTGCAGTTCGCGTGCATATTTCCGGTGATCAGAAGAGATACGTTCCGTTGGAGGCTCGCGTCGATAGAGCAGGACGACCTTTTTGCTGGTTGCGCCCAACAGGTAACCGGTTTCGAATCCCAAACCAAAGGAAGAGCCCGAAACCTCCGCAATGAAAAGGTCGCATTGCTCCAGCCAAGCCATGTCGCGCCGGTAAACATCCTGGGGGCTGATCGAACGGTCCGCTTCCCAGGCATTGTCGCTGACCAGGTGGCGCGTCAAAACCTCGTGCCCCATTTCCTCCAGCCAATACACAACTTTCCTCGCCGCATCGATGCTCGAACGGTCACCCGCAACTGTAAATCCGAAATATATCTTCATGCCCTGCGCACCCGCTCTTCCATTCATGCGCCGGCAAGCCATCCGATGGCCGCGCAGACCAGAGCGGCGCCCCAATGCGCTACCAAAACATGCGTGACGTTATGATCGGGGCAATGGATTTCCAGAACGGCCAAACCCGCCAATCCGCCGAGCAGGCCGGCAGCCGCTCCGCTAATCGCCGGAGACAGCACCGCGCCACGGCTCAGTAAGCACCACGCAAGCCCCGCCGTTGGAACCGCGAACAGACCTCCCAGTTGAAGGCACTTGGCCGCTTCGTACCCAGAAACTGGTTTCGGTATGATACGGCAATAGGACGCAAAATATCGCAGCCAAACTAAGCAGAATGCCGCCGGTCAACACTACCGAGGGCGCCGGACGGCGGCTGCCGGGGGACATGTCGGCGGCGAGCGAAACCGCGAGCAATGCAGCGCAAACGGCTAACGCGCCGAACGCAATCACGATCGCCGCGGGCTCATTCTAGCTATCCCATGCGTGCTAAGCATTCCCAGCGCTGCCACGATGGGCGCTAGGAAAATCAGCGCGAATCCCGCCGCGTAATAGCCGAAGGGCCTTAGCGGGCGCACCGCCGACAAGTTCCGCCCGATGCGCTCTGCGATTGCCTGCGCGAGTTCGGGAGGCAGTTCGCAACCTGCGGACTGCGCCGCTAGTTTCTCCGACAAAACGCGATCGATGTCTGTTCGATTCATCAGGCGTCCTACTGCTTTCCGCTCCTCTGCGGCGCGCGCAAAGCGAAAAGCGCGCGCAGGCTCTCATAGGCGCGATGCGCTTTCAGCTTGACCGCTCCCACCGTGGACGATGTCGCCCTCGCTACCTCCTCCACAGTCATGCCCGTGACCTTCAGCATTACAATCACCTCTCGCTGCGCTTCGGGCAATCGAGCCACCAGCGCGTCGAACTCTAACGCCGATTCGAGGCCATCGTTCCGTCCCGCCGCTTCAGGCGGGACATCGGTGGCCACTTCGTGCGCCACTAATCCGGCGGACGCGGCGGTAATTATCCACGCGAACATTGCGCGCAATCGCATAGACCCACGGCAGGACGGCTTCTCCTGGACGGTACGAGCGACG
The DNA here is from genome assembly GCA_963763545.1 of Bryobacterales bacterium. Classification (GTDB taxonomy): domain Bacteria; phylum Acidobacteriota; class Terriglobia; order Bryobacterales; family Bryobacteraceae; genus PALSA-243. The sequence continues at coordinate 239,313 of CAVXPE010000029.1, read as the reverse complement.
CATACGATGGATCTTCAGGAAGGTCTCTTGGAGCAAGTCTTCCGCTAGTTCGCGGGACGCCGAGTTGCAGCGGAAGAAACGGAGCAGCGCCGGACTAATCGATGCGGCCAACGCGACCGGCGCTGCGGGATCGGATTGCTGATAGCGCGACATCCAATGCTCAAGCGGGGCAAGCGGCAGAGCAGATACGCTGCCGATCCTCTCTTCGGTAGCCTGCACACTTCTAACCTTCGTCCAAGGCCTTCAGATTGTTACGGGCCGCTCAGGAATACCAACGACAATTCTATCGGCAGGCCTGACCGTGAATATTCCCAGGGCGGCGCGTAACCCTCCGGGTCTTGCAAACGAATACAAATACGCACCTACACGAGATGGTAACCAGGAAAGCGGAGGTAAGGAAGCAGCCATGTCATCTGAGTTGAAAATTCATCTACGCCAGATCTCTCCCTCGGCCGCAGAGGCGGTGATCGGCGTGCATCGCGTAACCGTCGACCGGCCTTCCAGTAAAGGCGGATCCGACATGGGACCCATGGGGGGAGAACTCTTCCTCGCGGCCATAGCCGGATGTTTCATGAGCAACTTGCTGGCGGCCATCCGCACCCGCCAGTCGGCGGTTCGCAACGTCCATATTGCGGTCAAGGGCGCGGTCGCCGACTTCCCGGCCCATTTCTCCGCGGTGGATCTTGCCATCACTGCCGACGCGCCGGACCGTGAAGAATTGGATCGCCTGATCGAAATCGCCGATCGCGGTTGCATCATGATGAACACGTTGCGCGACAAGTTGACGTTGAACATAGTTATTGCAATGAGCGTCTGACCGCGCCGCCGTAACCTTTTTTTCGCCCGCGGCGAACAATTATACGACGACGAATGCCCGCCGCCTTCGACGGACTGTCTGGAAGGCGTGGGGCTCGATTCTAAACCTAGGAGAAGAAACGATGAAAACCTCGAAGAGTCCTTTACTAATAGCTGCGGCATTCACCGGTCTGCTCGGAGGCGCCATGGCAAGGGCCAACGCGCCGCAGGACAGCGCGGCAACACCGGGCGCGCAAAGCGATTCCACCGCTAAGCCTGAAAAGCATTCTTGCGCCGGAAAGAATTCCTGCGCCGGCAAGGGTGGTTGCGCCACGGACGGTTCCAAGAAGAACAAGGCCGACGTGGCAAAAGCCACTGAGAAACATTCTTGCGCCGGAAAGAATTCCTGCGCCGGTAAGGGCGGTTGCGCCACAGACGCCAAAGCCAAGAAAAAGTCCTAAGCCGCTTCTACGATCTCGCGAAATTCGGGGACGAGCCTCGGCGGGTCGCTCCCCGATTTCGCATTTTGCCAATTTTCTTATGCCTGCTAACCGATTTAACGGCCAGTCCGATTACGGGATCGGTATCGGTCTACGCATCCCGCACTACCGGCACATCTTCGAACACAAACCGGTGGTGGACTGGTTCGAGATCATCTCCGAGAACTTCATGGTGGATGGAGGCCGTGCGCTCGCCACGCTCGACCGGATTCTCGAGCAGTACCGCGTCGTGCAGCACGGCGTGTCCATGTATTTCGGCTCGGCCGAGCCCCTGAACCGGGAACATCTGCGGCGCCTGAAGAATCTTGTCAAGCGAACCAAGACCCCCTGGCTCAGCGACCATCTCTGCTGGGGAAGCGTCGACGGCCGATACACGCACGATCTGCTTCCTATGCCCTACACGTTCGAGGCAGCCGAGGTGACGGCGCGGAAGATCCGCGAGGCGCGCGATTTCCTGGAGGCGCCCATCGCCGTGGAAAACGTGAGCAGCTACGCCGAGTTCCACGTGTCTGAAATGAATGAGTGGGAGTTCTTGAACGAAGTAGTGGAGCGAGCCGATTGCGGCATCCTGCTCGACGTCAATAATATCTACGTCTCGTCGCAGAATCACGATTTCGACCCGCGCGAATATATCGATGCCGTGCCTGCGGAACGCGTGGCGCAGATCCACATCGCAGGACATTCCAAGTTTGAGCGTTACATTCTGGACACTCACGACCATCCGGTAATCGACGCTGTCTGGCAGCTCTACGACCGGGCTATCCGTCGTACGGGCGCGACGGCCACCTTGCTCGAATGGGACGACAGCATTCCATCGTTCGACGAGGTGCATGCCGAGGCTCGCAAGGCAGAAAAGTTCCTTGAAGCGTCGTCACTGGTAGGCGCCCGATGAACCTGGCGGAGTTGCAATCGCGCGTGGCCTCCGCTCTGATGAGCCCCTTGACCGGCTCGGATTCCATGGCGCCTCGAACCGGCGGTGGGAAAAAGATGCGCACGGAAGTCAACGAACTGATCAAGCCCAACGATTGGCTCACGTCCCTCGAGCGGCTTGAAATTTACAGCCGGAGTTATTGGTTCCGCATTCTCGACGGGCTCTACGAGGATTTCCCTGGCTTGGCCGCCGTATTGGGGCAGCGCGCTTTCCATCGTTTGGCGCGGGCATATCTTACCCAGTGCCCTTCGCAATCCTATACGATGCGCAACCTGGGTTCGCGTCTACCTGCGTGGCTGGAGGCGCATCCGAATTTCTCTGGCCCCGTTCTCGATCTTGCCGTCGATATGGCGCGCCTGGAGTGGGCCCACATAGAAGCATTCGATAGCGCCGAGAGCAAACCGCTGGGTCCGGAGGATCTTTTCGAATGGGGCCCCGATGTAAAGCTCGCCCTGCAACCGCACCTGACGCTGCTTGCTCTTCGTTACCCCGTGGACGACTTCCGCATCGAGGCGGTACGATTCCCGTCCGATGGCCATGGAGCGACGAGCAACGCGGTGGGAAACCACAAATTGCGAACCTTTGCCCGCTTCCGCCGCAACAAGCCTGGGCCGGTTTACCTGGCGGTGCACCGCCGGCAGGATTCGGTCAACTACCGACGGATGGATCGCGGAGAGTTTCTCGTTCTCGAAGGGCTTCGCGCCGGCAAGCCGATCGTCGAGGCGTTGGAGAGCGCGCTTTCCGATGTCTCCAACTTCATTGCGCGGGAGGAATCGGCCGCGACGGTCGAACGGTGGTTTGCCGGCTGGTCGGAGTTAGGTTGGTTTTGTGTTGCCGACGAGGCTTGCGTCGCTCGGGATTTAGCCGGATAAGTTAGCTTTAGTTAGTCTCATGCAGCAGTCTGTACTCAAGCTTGGAGAGTCGCTTCGAGCCAAACCCGGGAAGGTCGCCTAGTCCGAAAGCCTAGTTCGTTTGTGCCGGCTGCATCCTCTTGCGCAAGACATGGAGCGGCAGGCCGAAAAACCAATACGAATCTCAATTTCAAGCGGACTATCCTCTCTGCTAAAGCTTTAGTTCGGTTACCCCAAGCACGTGGCCGGACTTGGGGTCTTGAATGAACACGACGAGCCGCAATCCGGTAGCCGATCCCGCTAGAACCGGAAGGGCGATTTCTTTGGAGGAAGCCGCGTCGAAGGCGATCGGGCCTACCTGTTTGAGCACCCGCGTGACCGCGACGTGCGCTAACGTGCGTCCACCATTCTCCCCGCGCGCCACGTGGGATTCCTGCCGGTTATCGGCGAGGGCGACATAGAGAATCCCTCGCCTGCCTCTGAAGTTCTCGTCCGCCGGCAATTCGATCCGCGCCGTAACCTGACTTCCATTGCGCGCAACATTGGAAATAGTGATCGGAATCTTGGGCTCCTGAATCGCCTTCTGAATGGCGCTTGACGCCTCGCGTCCATCGCTGCCGACGAAACCGTAGCGTCCGTCAACCACAAGCTGCGGCGTGTAGACGCCGTCGAATCGGTAGCGGTTGGTGTAGTCTTGCTGGCGCGAGGTGTATTGCGGCGACGAGAAAGGATCCTTCCAGCCGAGACGGTCCCAATAGTCGACGTGCTCGCTCAGGACGATCAGATCCGCGCCGGGCACAGGTTGCTTTTCGTCGAGAATTTGCAATAAGCGGTCGGCCGGCGGACAACTGGAACATCCCTCGGAGGTGAAGAGTTCCAGCAGCACGGGGATACGGCCAGAACCGTCGTCAGCGGCTCCGCAAACTGACGCAACACCGAATAAAGCGACCACAGCGCTAAGAAAACTTAACTTGAACATGATTTTCCATTCTGTGCGGGAGCACTTCTCCGCGCCTCCACTATTGACTTCGAAGCAATCGCCTTGAAAAGTTACGCTCGCGGCGGTTACCTTACGGAAAACCGTTGCCCGGCAATTGCGTGAAGATGCTCCTCATTCAGGACCCGCCGGACGGTTGTTCCCTAAGAAACAAGCCTGCGAAGCTACAGCCACTGACTAAAGCGGCGTTCCACGAATTCCACTGCAGCGCCCAGCAGCGCGCCCGCCGCCGAGCTGATCAGAACCACGCCCCAGTGCCAAACCAGGATATGGAACACGTTGAGGTTTGAACAGTTGATCTCGAGGACGCTAAGACCGATCAATCCGGCCAATGCTCCAGCCATTGCGCCGATCAGTTTTGGATAGAGAATCGCGCCTTTCCGAACGAGCAGCCAGAATAGGAACGCTGCTGGAATGGCGTAGGTCAAACCACTCTTCATGCACATCAGGCCGTTCGCGATGAAATTCTGGTCTGCCTGCACGTGAAAACTGACGGCGAGGACGACAAGGATAGCCGACAGTGTGGCGATTGGAACGGCGCGCGGAGCTAGCGGGTACTTGCTCCCAGGCGTCATCTCCGCCACCATTGAAACCGCCAGAAGCATCGCGCTCGCAGTGAGGGCTGCAAACAACGCGACTCTCTGCCACAGGCCGAGTGCGTCCCAGCCTGTCATGGCGAATGGCCTCACTCCAATCGCGACAACTAAAAGGAAGATAATCGCGCATGCAAACAGGAAGAAGCGAGCGCGCGCCAACGGCCGTACGGGCTTTAGGTTCGTGCCGATTTTCGTCTGTATCTCCCTCAACGTGTGGTCTAGTTCCGCCGCTGGCTTCGCGCCTTCATCGAGCAGGCTGGCTAGGGCGCGGCAAGCCTCACACTGTTGAAGGTGCTCCAACGCCTCAGGCGCCGGCAGTGCATCTCCAGGGCCCACGTTCATCAGATCATCGAAATCGCGACACCTCATCTTCCAGCTCCTTTACGCGACTGCGTCGGAAAGCGGCTCTGCTCGAGTACATTGCGTAACCCCCGATTGGCGCGACGCGCCTTTTGCGAGGCGACGAGATCTTCTGAAGAATTGCATGCAGAATTGCCAGTGGCTCCGCCAAGCCGCATCCAAGTTCCCCCAGTAAATGTTTCGCTATAGTCGGGTGAATTGTCACGCGAATCGTCGAGATCGTTGACGCCGTAACCTGGAGCCGCTGTCGAGCGAAACAAGTATTGTGGGAAACAGTTTCATCAGTACGCCCCTCCCTCCGATTTCTGCGTCTTACGCTGTCGGCAACCTCGAGATCAAGCTCAGATTCGCTTCGGCAATCGCAGAGAACACGGACGGCCTCCTGCCTGGCGCCGGAGAGCCTATAAGCCAATCAGGCCAGGGATCGCAATGGGTGACGTCAAGGTTATTGCGCTTCGCGAAGGAGCCTGCCGAAGCGTCCAAAAACGTCCGGCCGCGTTCAGCCGGGATGTGCGCGCCGGACACGATGCGATGGACGCTAAGACATCTTCTCCAATGCTCAAACTGCGTGTGCAAGGTGAAGGCAAGGAATCGGCTCGAGGAGCGAATCGATTATGCCGGGCGCGTTATGCGATCCATCAACGCTCCCGGTCAGGTTGATCGATCGGCTCGCCGGGAATCTCACGCGTGACTTCCGCGTGGGGCGAAACGAACAGTTCTGTGTAAGACGAACTTTTAATTATGCCTCCATCCGCGGTTTCCTTGAAGATCGAGTGCGGGTCAAAATCAAGGCTGTTGCCTGCGAATCCCTGTGCCGGGGTCGAGTTCCCGGTCAAGGTGAAGGGTCTGTTCATTACATGGGCTGGGCCGAGCAGCAGCAGATCGAGTTCCAGGCTCCGGACTACCTTCGAAACATCATCCGAATCTTCACTGAAACGGGCATCCGGGTCTATAAGGAATTGATGCCGGTAAAGAAGGATCAGGTGGATTTGGAGAACGCCTTGGTATGGATTCCGGATTCGAAAACGCCCAACGGCGTGGCCGACGTTCCACTTACGGACCTCGCCGTGGAGGCGTTCCGGGCTAACCTCGTTCTTGCGGGAACAGTCCCTGGCTGTTCCCCAGCGACGAGAATCCGACAGGACATCAGAAGACGCTGAAGACTGTTTGGTACGCCACCTTGCGGAGGGTGAAGGTCCCATATTTCCGGATCTACGATCTCCGCTCCACGTACGCGACCCGCCTGAGCGCGGGTGGCGTGGCGGATGAATGGGTGACGCAATTGCTCCGGCAGGGAGACGCTAAGGTTTTCAAGAAGTACTCACAGATGAAACTCCAGATGAAACGGGAGGCTCTGCAGAAGCTGAACCGGCAGGCGAATGAGAGCAGCCGGAGTTTTGACACGGAGAGGCCCAACTGATGGGGTTTTGGCACGGTTTTGACACGGTCGGGCCTGTTTTGGGTGGTTTCTGTTCTCGTCGCGGAGTGCGGCGAGTCAAGAAGTGGTTTAGAATGAAGAGTCCGTCAAATGTCGGGGCGTAGCGCAGCCTGGTAGCGCACCTGCCTTGGGCGCAGGGGGTCGGGCGTTCAAATCGCCCCGCCCCGACCAAACCTCCTGCTGACTCCGGGAGAATTGATCGCTTGGCGCTCCCTCGCTTTCGGTATTCCTTTTCCTCTATTGCGCCAACCTGTGACAAAGCCGGCTCGTCCGGGTTCTATGCCGTGCCAAATCCGGACCGGTTTCGTTTGCCTGCCGGTTGAGTTTCGCCGACGCTTCGCGTTTCATCTGCAGCTTCATTTGTGAATACTTCTGGAACGCCTTCTCATCACCCTGGCGAGTAACTGGGTTGTACCACTCATCCGACGCGTGTGGGGTGTATCAGAGGTCCTTTACGGATGTGAGGCGGATGTTCCAGTCAAAGCCCTCAGCAATGCAGGCGGCAATTGCATCAGAAATTCATGACGCTTTTGAAAATCCATCGGGACGATCCCGCGCCTCTTCCCTAGACTAGGAGTAGCGCAGCAATGCTTTAAAGCCGTAATCCATGTGGTGTTGAATATGGCAGTGAAACAATGCCGGTCCCGGTTGGTCGGCGGTAAAGTCAACGCTGGCGCGCCCATAAGTAGGGACGACAACCGTGTCCTTGACCACGCCCGAAGTGGGCTTGCCATAAATCTCCGCGATCTCGAGTTGGTGCCGATGCACGTGGAGCGGATGCGCATCGTCGGTCCTGTTATGCCAAGTCAGACGGTAGCGCGTCCCTTGTTTGAGTAGAAATTCCTTTTCGTGAGGATACTCTTTGCCGTTTACGGTGAAGCTGTTGAACTTGCCGGCGCCGCGCGGGATTTTCTCAAACACCATGTCCAATCGCTCGGTTGGCGCCGGCTGCGAAGGCGGGTTGCCAAAAAGGGTGTAGTCCCAGCTGGGTTTCGGCGGCGCGGTCCACTGTGGCGTGCGGTGTTGATTGGCGTATTCGATCACGATGCCCAAGCCCCCTTCTCGTACCGGGTCTTCGGGCGCGCCCAGTATCCAAACCCCGGGCTGGTTCATCTCCACCAAAGCGTCGATGCGCTCGCCCGGACCAAGCATCAGCACGTCCACGGCTGCCGGCTTGGGCACGGGATTACCATCGAGCGCAATCACGTTGAATTTGTGGCCGGGCAGCGCCAGGTGTCGATTCTCGATCGCGCTCGCGTTCAGAAAATGAAACATCACGCGCTCGCCCGGCTTCACGCGGATCGGTTCGCCAGCGCCCAGCGCCTTATCGTTGATGGAATAAATATCCGCCGTCACCTCAAGGCCCGGCTGCCGCGTATCGAGCACCGCCGGCCTTTCAGGTTGTGCGCCTACCGGGTCGAGATCGTCATTATCCATCAGTTGGTTGGTGAAATAGGGCTCCCAATCGCGCAATGCCAGGTAGTGTTCCTGATCGAAGTTGCCGGGGCTATTCGCCCCCTCCACGATCAGAAACCCAAACTGGCCCGTAAAACTGCCGCGATGCAAGTCGTCCATCGACATGGTGTGCGTGTGATACCACCGCGTGCCGGCCGGCTTTGGCGTGAACTGATAGCGGTGACTGCCATGCGCCGGCACTACCGGGGTGCCTTCTTCCTCCGCTCCATCCACTTCGGAAGGAATGAGCAGTCCGTGAAAATGCACAAGCTCCGGCACGTCGGTATTATTGACGACGTTCACTGTGACCGGTACGCCTTCCTTCATCCGCAAAAGCGGTCCCGGCGACGCGCCGTTGTACCCGACGGTGCTGATAATGCGATTGGGCGCCAATTCCACAGTAACCGGCGCGATCTGCAGCGTGAAATCGGTCTTGGCGGCGTCTTGCGAACCGGAAGGAGCCAGGAAGGATGGCTGTTGCTGTCCCGCCAGCCGGCTGCTTGCGGCCGCTAAGCCGGCGATTCTAAGGAAGTCGCGTCGTTGCAATGAAGAATGCCACATGATGGAGCGCCGAAAGCCTAGCGACCGACCATGGTATCGCAACGTTCATCGCCCTCTCCGCTTCACTCTTGTCTCATCCAAGATGAGTCTGAACCAGGAACGCCTGACCCTTACGTATATTTCCACCGGCCGTGCGCCATACCCCAAATTCTCACCGCGGCCAACGGCAAGCGGCGGCGCGTCTATCCCCGCGGCTGTCGGGCCCTTTGGGGCCGAAATTTTGGGTCACAAACTTTTGAAATTTATATTTTCCCTCCCCTCAACCACTTACAAATTCCGCCTCCCGATTCCCGAAATCCCGCCCGCTAATCTGGTCCTGTAAGAAGGTAACGAGTAACTACGAAAGGATCACCACCATGTCTGACCATCAAACCGAAGACACCACCACACAAACCCAAGCCCCGCCCGCCGAGCCCCCGCAGAAGAAAAAAGGCGGACCCCGCACAGCAGAAGGGAAGCGCCGCTCGTCCTTGAACGCAACCCGTCACCAACTCCTCTCCAAAACCTACATCGCGACCCCCGAAGAAAGCGAGGCATTCGGCGGTCACATGTCGGCCTATCGCGAAGCCCTGGACCCAGTCGGCTTCCTCGAGAGCGAATTGGCCACCCTGATCGCAATGGATCGCTGGAAAATTAAGCGGGCACTTATGATCGAAAACTCGATTTTTGCGAGCGGGTATTTGGACCACGCCGAAGCCATCGATGTCGATAACTCGCAAGTCGCCGAAGCCCTCGCCGAGGCGAAAACATGGACCGCCGAAGCCCACTCCCTATCACTCCTGAACACCTATGAAGGACGCATCAGTAGGAGAGCCGACAAGAACATCGCCCAACTCATCGCCATGCAGGCCCAGCGTAAAGAAAAATATGTCCAAGCCCAACGGGAAGCCATCCACTTGGTGGAACTCGCGGAAGCGCAAGACGCAGTCTACGAACCCGGCGATGATTTCCAACCCGCCAGCGCGTACGGGGAGTTCGTTTATTCAGCCCCCGAAATCGCCCGCGTCCGTGACCGCAAAAACCGCCTCAATCTCGCCTGGGAAGTCATCAACCGCCCCGACCGCTTCAAAAAAGCCGCCTAGAGCCCAGCAAATTTGACAGAAAAACTGACGAACGCACAGCTCGGACCCAGGACCCGAGCCCAAGAACCGCATGATTGCCTCTCAAACTTTCGTTTTCTCCGCGCTTATCTCTGCGTCTCAGCGTCGGCGTGCAACCCGCAAACGGGCGTCAAAAAGGCGCCCCCAAACCACTACACCCCCCTATAACCCGATAATGGTAAAGATGCCCCGAACTAAACGCCGCCCCGAACCGTCCTCCTATTAAGCGCTCATGCTCATGACCGCCCTCAAATCCGCCGCCCGCACCGACCCCGGACGCGTCCGCCGCAACAACGAGGACGCCTTCCACCTCGATCCCGACCGCGGCATCTTCCTGGTCGTCGATGGCATCGGCGGACAGGCCGCCGGCGAAAAGGCCGCCGCCATCGCTGTCGAACGCATCCGCGCCCGCCTCGAGCGTCAGACCGGCGCCGCCGAGCAGCCGCATTCGCGAAGCCATCGCCATCGCCAACAACGAAATCCTCACCGCCGCGCGCTCCAATCCAGAATGGGACGGCATGGCCTGCGTGCTCACGCTGGCGCTGATCGAGAACGGCACGGCATACGTCGGCCACGTGGGCGATTCGCGACTCTATCTCATCCGCCGCGGCGAGGTGCGCAAAGCTCACGCGCGATCACTCGCCCGTGGGCGAGCGCGAAGACGCGGGCGAGATCGGCGAAGCCGAAGCCATGCGCCATCCGCGGCGCAATGAGGTCTTTCGCGACGTCGGTTCGGAAGAGCACTCCCCCGATGACGCCAACTTCATCGATATCGAGCGCCTCCCGTTCGATGCCGAGACCGCCCTTCTCCTGTGCAGCGATGGCCTCAGCGATCAGGTGTCGTCGGAAGAGATCCTGCGCGCGGTCGAACGCAACGCGGGCGATCCCGATGCCGCCGTGCGCTCTCTCATCGAGACCGCCAACGCCGCTGGCGGCAAGGACAACGTGACGGTCATGATCGTCGAAGGTGAGCGCTTTACGGCGCCGGCCGCGGCGGCCGAGGCAAAACCGCGGCGCGGAAAAGCGGCGCTGATCGCAAGCGTGATCGCCAACCTGGCCCTCGCCGGCGCGTTAGCGTTCCTGTACTTCCAACCACCCAAGCCGCCAGTCATCGTCGAACCGCGCACGCTCACTGCCGGCGCGGGTAGCGCGTATCCTTCTATCGCCGCTGCGCTCGCCGCCGCCCGAAACGGGGACACGGTCGAAGTGCTTGCCGGCGAATACCCCGAGCACATCTTCCTCAAAAGCGGTGTTACGCTGCGTAGCCGCGTGGCTCGCGAAGCGCGCTTGATCGCCTCGCCGGGCAACAACACCGCGGTGACAGCGAACGGGGTTCAACACGGACGCGTCGAAGGCTTCCTCATCGCCGCGGATGCACAGAACCCGCTTGAGATAGGCATTCTGATCGCAGATTCGTCGGTCATCGTCACCAACAATGAGATCGAAGGCGCCGCCACCGGCGTCAGGATTACCGGGCCGCGCGCGCCCGAACTCACGGCCAACGCCATCCACGATTGCGCAATCGCCGGCGTTTCCATGGAAGGCTTGGTCGCCCCCTGGCTCTTCCACAACAGCTTTCAACGGGATAAAACTGCCATCGAAGTGCAGGGCGATGCCAGGCCCGTGCTGACCGGCAACGTATTCGAGAAGGCGCCGTTCGTACTGCCGGCCGGCGTGCCGTTCGCTCCCGTGCGCGAACACAACTTCTTACTCGACTTGCGGACGCCGTCGCGCGTGGCGACCAATCCGCGCGAAGCGCTCAATCCACGCGAAACGTCGCCCGCAACTCCCAACCGGAAAGGCAAGGAAAAATGATTCTCGCCGCCAGCCGTAAGCTGGGCAAATATGAAATCGCGCGCAAGCTGGGCCGTGGCGGCATGGCCGATGTCTACCTGGCGCATGATGTCGAGGCGAATCGCGAGGTGGCGCTCAAAATAGTCGAACACATCGCCGATTCCGATACGCGCGAAGTCATCGAAGCCGAGCGGCGCGGCGCGGATTTGCAGCAGCAGCTTGCGGTTATCGATCCGCGCGTCGTGCGCGTCTATGAATCCGGAGACCTCGATGGATTCTTCTTCGTCGCCATGGAGTATATCGATGGCCAGGATTTGGCCGAGCTCATGCGCCGCCGTCCTCTGGAAATCGAGTTCGCCACCGATGCTGCGATCGCGGTAGCCGAGACGCTCGATCACGCGCATAACCTCGAAACGGTCTCCGAGGGCCGGGCTTTTCATGGCATCGTGCATGGCGACATCAAGCCGAAGAATATTCGCATCGATGCGCATGGCGAAGTGCGCGTGCTCGATTTCGGCATCGCCAAGGCGCTCTCCCTTTCGCGGCGCTTGACGCGCAACGAATTTGGCAGCGTACCCTATGCCTCTCCCGAGCGGCTCGATTCCGGCGAGGTGAACGCGCAATCGGATATCTGGTCCCTGGCCGTAATGCTCTACGAAATGGTGACGGGCATGCAGCCGTATCAGGCCGAAAGCACCGAACGGCTGGAACGCATGATCCGCAGCCGCATTCCTCCGCCGCCCGCGCCCGATCCGTGTCCCGATGCGCTGCGGCGCATTTTAATGAAAGCATTGGCGAACGATCCGGCGGTCCGCTACCACACGGCGCGCGAATTCGGCAATGAGCTGATCCTTTTCCGCACCGGTGGCACAGGTTTCCTGGCCTGCGCGGTCGCTGCCGATATAGACACCGATGCCACGCGCCGCACCTCGCGCGCGCCTCAATGGCAGCCGTCCTCCCCAGAAGACGAAACTCGCCGTACCGTCCCCCGCGCCGAACCAGAAACCGTGCGCGGCGCTCCCGCCCAGGGACGCGCCTTCGGCAAACCAGTCGGTAATAGCAAGACGAAGCGCAGCGCCTTCTCCACCTTCACGCGCATAGTCGCGGTGCTGGCAGTAGGCTGCTTGCTCTACGGCTCGTGGTCCATCTTTGGTTACTTAGGCCTGCGCGGGCGCGCCCAGCAACTGGAACGCGAAATCAAGTCCGAGCAGCTCACCGATCCCGACCAGGTCTTCGAGAAGTGGAGCGAGTTGGCAAAGTCCGACCCCACATCGTGGGCTCTTTCCAGCGCGCGCCATGCCGTTGACCGTAAGCTCGTTGACGTTGCCAGCCTCACCATCGGGCGCTTCCGCAACGATACCCAGATCGTTTACGAAAAGGATTGGCAGCGTTCTGCCACCCTCCTGGCCCACGCGCTCGAAGTGGACCCCGATGACGAAACCGCGCGCGGCGATCTGCGCCTGGCTGAAGGCCATGTTGCGCGATGGGAAGGCGTGCGCCACCGTGACGCCGGACAGTTGACCGTCTCGGCGGAGAAATTCACCGAAGCGCAAAAGCTTCTGCCGCGCTCGCCCGATCCCGAACTCGGCTTGGCTCTCCTTTATATCTATGGCCTCCGCGACGTCGATAAAGCCGACGCCGCTTTACAGCAGGCGGCGCGCTTGGGATATAAGATCGGCAGTCGGGAAAAATCGGAACTCGCGGATGGCTACCGCGACCGCGCCGATCGCCTGTTTTGGGATGCGCGCAACGTGCGCGGATTGCCCCAGGAAAAAGACCAGGTCGGGCGCGCCGCCAGCGATTACACGCGCGCGCTCAACCTCTATCAGGAAGTTGCGCCCTACGGCAATGCCGCCGCCAATATTAAGCGCGTTCAGTCAAGTCTCGATAGCGTCACCACCCGCCTGCAGGAAATCCAATAATGGCCGTCACCCGCAGCAGAGCCATCGAGCGCAAGGCAGCCGCTCCCGCCGGTGTTCGCGCGTGGCGAACCAGGGAGCTGCTCTGGATGTTGGGTGCCTCGGCATTCGTTGCCGGCGGACTCTATCTGGTCTATCAATCGCGCCAGCCGATGCTCGCGGCTACTCCCGCGCCGCTCAATCTCAACGCTCTCAACGCGCGTGAAGATCTGTTGCCCGTGCTCGCGCCCGTCATTCCCGAAACTGCGCTCCGCGCCTTCGCGGCGCAGAAGATTTACTACGCTACTGGTTCGCTCTCGAACGTCGGCGCCTTAGCGCGGCTGCGCATCCGCGCCGATGAGCTTGCCGCGCGCAATTTGAAGCCTCTGCGTGACCGGCTCGGGGATCGGGCATCCGCGCCGCTGCTCACTGCCGATCAGTTTCGCCAGTTGAAGCCGCTCCTGGCTGTGCGCACCGCGGCCCGTTTCCGCCGCGCCTTTTTCCTGTGGTGCGCATTGTTCTTCGCCGCGTTCCTTGCCGCGCACATCTTCCTCAGCGTTTGCGGCTTTACCGGCGATCAATCACTGCTGCCCGCAACGCTATTGCTTTGCGGCATCGGGCTGATTCTGATGGTGAGCCTGCGCGATCCGCTGCGCGACAACCTGCTCTTCGTCGATTTCGCCCAAGGCGCGGTCATGGGATGCGTCCTCCTCGCCGTGCTGGCCACTCTCGATTTCCGCCGCCTGTTTGGAAACCTCAGCTTCGTTCCGCTGATCGCCAGCTTCGTCCTTTCGGCCCTGCTGATCGCGTTCGGATCGGGGCCGGGAACCAGCGATGCGAAGGTAAACCTGCTCGGCTTCCAACCGGTGGAACTCATCCGCCTGCTGCTGGTCTTTTTCCTCGCCGGATATTTCGCCAACACCTGGGACGTCCTGCGTCACGCGCGCGAAACGCGCCCTTCGCTCGCGGTTCTGACCCGGCATTTCGATATTCCGCCGGTCGAATTCACGCTGCCCGCCGCCGTGTGTGTCGCGCTTTCCATCGCCTTCTTCTTTCTGCAAAGAGATATGGGGCCCGCGCTGGTCTTCGCCTGCCTGTTCTTGGCGCTGTACGGTCTGGCGCGCGGCAGCCTTGCCGTACCAGTCATTGGCCTGGCGCTTGTCGCCGCCGGATTCTTCGCGGGATACATCCTCGGCGTACCTCACACGGTGGGCGAGCGCGTCTCCATGTGGCTTTCTCCATGGAACAACATGGTACACGGCGGCGATCAATTGGCGCACTCGCTGTGGGCCTTCGCTACTGGGGGAACGGCGGGCATGGGAATCGGCCTGGGCGACCCGCAAATCGTCCCCGCCGCGCATACCGATCTCATTCTCTCCGCTCTCGGCGAAGAGTGGGGATTTCTCGGCATCGCTGCCGTATTCGCGCTCTATGCGCTCATCGTTTACCGTGCTCTGCGCATCGCTTTGCGCGCCCGTTCTGACTACGAATTCTTCCTCGCCGCCGGCTTGGCGGCCGCCACCGCCCTGCAGATTCTCCTCATCTCCGCCGGATCGCTGGGCGTCTTCCCGCTCTCCGGCGTAGTGACCCCGTTCCTGAGCTACGGCCGCACCTCGATGCTGGCCAACTTCGCTGTTATCGCCATCCTCCTCTCGATTAGTCGCAGAAGTGGCGCAGGCCTCCCGGCCTGCGCTGTTCAGGCGAAGCCGGCGCTCGCAACCCTTGGCATAATTCTCTCCGCAGCCGCCACCCTCGTCCTCGCCAAAGCCGCCTACGTCCAAGTCCTCCACACCGATGCCACCATGGGCCAAGGCACGCTCGTTGTCCAGGCCGATGGCGCCCGCCGCTACCAATACAATCCCCGCTTCCAACTCGTCATGCGCGAGATCCCCATGGGCAGCATCTACGACCGCAACGGTCTCCCGCTCGCCACCAGCGATTGGGCCGAACTCGAAAAACATCGCGCCGAATATCAACAGCTCGGCATCGATATCGACCGCGCCTGCCCGCGCAACGAATCGCGCCACTATCCCTTCGGCGGCCTCCTCTTCGATTTCCTGGGCGACCTCCGCACGCGCACGCGCTGGGGCGCGAGCAACACCTCGTTCGTAGAGCGCGATTCCGCGCGCCGCCTGCGCGGCTATGACGATCGGCCGACGCTGGTCGAAGTCAAGAACCCGAAAACGCATGCCACCGACCGCGTGCTCCGCTACGATTACCGCGAGCTGGTTCCGCTCCTGCGCCATCGTTACGATCCTCAGAACCCCGCCGTGCGGCGCATACTGGACCGTGCGCGCAATGTGAAGATGTCGCTCGATGCGCGGCTCGAAGTGCGCGTCGCCGATATTCTTGGCAAGCAGCTCCAGCAATTGAACCGCGACAAGGGCGCCGCCGTGGTGATGGACCCGGCGACCGGCGATCTGCTCGCGGCGGTCAGCTTTCCGTTGCCCGCCGCCGATCAGACGCCTGGGTCTGAAGCCAACCCCTACCTCGATCGCGCGCGCTACGGACTCTATCCCCCAGGATCCACTTTCAAAGTAGTCACGGCGATGGCCGCCCTGCGCAAAGATCAGGCTCTCACGCACAAGACCTACGAATGCATCCGGCTGCCCGATGGCCGCGTCGGAAACTACATCAAAGGCTGGAACCGCCCTATCCGCGACGACGTGGAAGACAAGACGCCGCATGGGACCGTGAACATGGAACGCGGCATCGTGGTCTCCTGCAATGCATATTTCGCGCAACTGGGAACCTACGACGTCGGCGCGCAGCCGCTCCTCGATACGGCGACGCTGCTGGGCATCGCGGCGGCATCGCCAAACACCGCGGCGCAACTGAAAAAATTCCTGCCGCAATCGTCCTATGGACAAGGCCAAGTGGTGGCGTCGCCGTTTCAGATGGCGCGCGTGGCGGCGACGGTTGCCAACGCTGGGCAGATGCCGGAGGGCCGTTGGATCGTCGATGAAACCAATCCCCGCACCAACGCGCCGCAATCGGTGCTCAGCGCGGATCAGTCGCAGACGCTTGCCAAGTTCATGCGCGAAGTAGTGACATCGGGCACGGGCCGCCGAGCGGCCGGCGCGAGTGTTCCGATGGCCGGCAAGACTGGCACCGCCGAATTGCAGGACGCCGATTCGCACGCGTGGTTCATCGGCTTCGCGCCGTATGGCGCTGCCCCTCGCAAGATCGCGCTTTCCGTGCTGGTCGAAAATGGCGTCTATGGCGGAACGGCCGCCGCGCCCGCCGCTGCCGCGATCGTTGATGCGGCGGCTAAACTGGGATTGATTCAGCCATGAACCTGTTTTCCGGAATCGAAAAGAGTATCGAGCGCGGCTTCCAGCGATGGACCGAGCGCCTGTTCGGCGCCGCCGAATCGAACGAGTTGCTGTTGACGCACCGCGCCATCCTCGGCGAGATCGAAACCAAGATCGAAACGCTGGCGCGCGGACGCCGCTTGTTTCCCTTCGCGCGCGTGGTCGTCACCATGGTCTCGGCCGACGCCAATCGCCGCGCCATGCTCGAAACAGCATTCGGCGAGCGGCTGGAAGCCGATGTCCGCGAAGCTCTCGAAGCCGCCGCCTGCGAATTTCCGCGCGATTTCTCCCTTGAGGTGCGCACCACGGAAACGGGCCCGAATCCGTTCGAGATCGAGTATGCCGTGGCGCCGCCGAAATCCGCGCAACCGGCGCAGGTTGAGTCTCCGAAAGCGGCGCGCCTGGTTGTAGTGAAAGGCAAAACGGAGCACCGCGAGTATGAACTCAGCGGCCATCGCGTGAATATCGGCCGCATGGCGGAGCTGACGGATTCGGAACACCGCGTGATCCGGCGCAACACTATCGTTTTCGAAGAAGGCGCGGACGAAGCCAGCTCTACTGTCTCGCGCAAGCATGCCCACATTCGCTTCGAAGACGGCGAATACCGTCTGTGCGACGACGAAAGCGAGTTCGGCACCCGCGTCTTCCGCGACGGCCGGCCCATCGAAGTGCCGGCGGGCAATCGTCGCGGCGAAAAACTTCGCTCCGGGGATGAAATCTATCTGGGCCGTGCCTGCCTCCGTTTCGAATAACACCGTTCACTTCAAAATCACGCGAATACGCACAATGTTCATGTTGCTGTAACACGAGTTTTGTAGACTCACAGTCCGAGGTGAAACAAATGGCCGCCGCCGCCGCAGCCCCATCGGCATTACAAGAAAAGATGAACAAAGGACCCGGGAAGATCGGGATGATCATCTTTGGAATCGCCCTTCTAGTCGGATTTATCTACGCGGGCTCTCAATTAATCAGCGATCTCTCCGGCGTACACGAAGGCTCCATTTATCCGTATATTTTGCTCGCCGTCGCGTTATTCGTCGCGCTCGGCTTCGAGTTCGTCAATGGATTTCACGATACGGCGAACGCCGTGGCGACGGTGATTTACACGCATTCGCTCGAGCCGCACATCGCTGTCGTGTGGTCGGGCGTATGGAACTTCATTGGCGTGCTCACGTCCACGGGCGCGGTGGCCTTCAGCATCGTCACTCTCTTGCCAGTGGAGTTGATTCTTCAGGTGGGCTCGGGATCGGGCTTCTATATGGTTTTCGCGCTGCTGACGGCGGCAATCATCTGGAATTTGGGCACTTGGTATTTCGGGCTGCCTTCGTCGAGCACTCACACGATGGTCGGATCCATCATCGGAGTCGGCCTCGCGAATCAGTTGATCAACGCGAAGACAGGTACGAGCGGCGTGGATTGGGCACAGGCCGCAGGCGTGGGACGAACGCTGTTGCTCTCGCCGGTGGTCGGGTTTGGCGTGGCGGCGATTTTCCTTCTGCTTTTGAAGGCCTTCGTCAAGAATCCGGCGCTCTACCAGGCGCCCGAGGGTGCGGAGCCGCCGCCATGGTGGATCCGCATCATGTTGATCGGCACGTGCACCGGCGTGAGCTTCGCGCACGGTTCGAACGACGGGCAGAAGGGGATGGGCCTGATTATGCTGATCCTGATCGGCACGGTGCCTACGGCCTATGCTCTCAATCACGCGATCACTCCGGCGCAGACAATGGATTTCGTCGCGGTCTCGCGCCAGGCGGATTCCGTGATTGACAAATATGTTCCGAAGGATGCGGTAACGGCTGATCCGCGCGCCGCTGTCACCGAGTATCTGCGCACGAAAGAAATGACGCCTGTTGCAATGGTCGGTCTCGAGCGGGAAATCTTCAACCTGGCCAACGCCTCTCAGCACTACGGCGACTTCAAGAATGTGCCGGCGACCGATGTGCCGAATTTCCGCAACAATATGTACGTCGCGAGCGAAGCGCTGCGGCTGATTAAGAAAACCGACAACCCGAAAATTTCGCCGGAGGATTGGGCGGTTCTGGATAACTATAAGAGCCATATCGATAGCGCCACCAAGTTCATTCCGTCATGGGTAAAGGTAGCGGTGGCGTTGGCGCTTGGCTTGGGCACGATGGTAGGGTGGAAACGCATCGTGGTCACGGTGGGCGAGAAAATCGGCAAGCAGCACTTGAGCTACGCGCAGGGCCTGTCGGCGGAGCTCACGGCGATGTTGACCATCGAAGCGGCGGATCACTTAAGTATGCCAGTCAGTACAACGCACGTGCTCTCTTCGGGCGTGGCCGGGACCATGGCCGCGAACCACTCGGGCTTGCAGTGGTCGACCGTGCGAAACCTGCTGATGGCGTGGGTGCTTACGCTGCCGGCGTCGATCGTGCTCGCGGGCTGCTTGTTCTGGCTGTTCAGCTCGATTAGCAAAGGCTAAGTGTTAGGACAAGCTTGCGGGCCGCGCCAGTCTGCCGCCCGCACCGCGCTTACGGTTGTTTTTCAACAACCACTCTTGCGCGTTCAGGGCCTTCTTGCCGTCCGCCGGCTTTTTCCGCACATACGCGCCTGTGGATGTCATCTGGCGCGTTTTGGCGGTATCCGCAAGGTAAAGCGCGAGCACTTCGTCGCAAATGTGGCGGACGATTGCCGGATCTTCAATCGGCGTAATGATCTCCACCCGGTGGTCGATATTGCGCGGCATCAGATCCGCGCTGCCCATAAACACCTCCTCGTCGCCGCCGTTGAGGAAGTAATAAAGCCGGCTGTGTTCCAGGAAGCGGCCGACCACGCTATAGACTTCGATATTGTCGCTGATTCCCGGCACGCCCGGGCGCAGACAGCAGATGCCGCGAACGAGGAGTTGTATTTTGACTCCCGCCTGGGACGCGCGATACAAGCGCGCGGATCATCGGCGGATCGGCCAGGGCGTTCATCTTGAAAACCAGGCGGGCCTTGCGTCCCGCTTTGGCGTGCTTGATTTCGCGCTCGATCAGGGCTTCCAATTCTCTGGCGCGCAGATTCACCGGCGAGACGAGCAGCTTCTTGTAATCCGATTTGTAGGAATAGCCTGTCAGATAGTTGAATAAGTTGCTCACGTCGTCGGCGATATCCTCGTCGGCGGTGAACAGCCCCATATCGGTATATAAGTGGGCGGTTACTGCATTGTAATTGCCGGTGGAGAGGTGAACGTAGCGGGCGATGCGGTCCTGCTCGCGCCGCACCACCAGCGCCACCTTGCTGTGGATCTTCAATCCGATCAGGCCGTAAACCACGTGAACGCCAGCGCGTTCCAGCGCCTTCGCCCACTCGATGTTGCTCTCTTCGTCGAAGCGCGCTTTCAACTCCACCAGCGCGGCGACTTGCTTGTCTTCCTCGATCGCCTCCAGCAGCGTCTCGACGATGGGCGAATTGCGGCCCATGCGGTAGAGGCAGATCTTGATGGCCAGCACGCCGGGATCGCGCGCCGCCTTGCGCAGAAACTCCACCACGGGCTGGAAGGAATCGAACGGATGGTGCAGGAAAACGTCGCCGCGGCGGATGACGGCGAACATGTCCTCGTCCTCCGCGATCTTGGCGAGCTCCGGCGGCATGGCGGGAACGAAGGGAGCATACTTCAAATCCGGGCGGTCGAGACTGATACAGGCCGAAGAGCCGCTTGAACGAGAGCGGGCGCGGCTGCCGGTACACTTCCGCGGGCCCGATCTCCAGGTTATTCATGAGAATCGTCAGCATGGACGCCGGCATATCCGGCGTCACCACGAGGCGGATGACGCTGCCGAAACGCCGCTGCCTGACGCCCTCCTCGATGGATTCGAGCAGGTCCTCCGCTTCGAGTTCCTTGATCGCCATATCGGCGTCGCGCGTGACGTGGAATGGATGCGCTTGGACGATCTCCATGCCCGGAAACAGGGCTGGCAGATTGGCGGCGATGACTTGCTCGAGCCACACCAGTTCGGTGCGCTTCGGCTTTGAATCGCGCTTGCCCTTGGGCTTGGCGGCTGGCGGAGAGAGGGACCAGTTGCGGCAGGGAATCGGGCACTTTCAGGCGTGCGAATTGCTCCTGCGCCGGAACGGTCGCGGATAGTCACGGCCAGGTTCAGGCTGAGGTTCGAGATGTGCGGAAACGGGCGGCCCGGATCGAAGGCCAGCGGCGTCAGCACCGGAAAGACAGTCTCATGGAAATACTTGGCGGCGCGCCTGAGCTGGGTCTCGCTCAGATCGGCGTAGTCGAGCACGAAGATGTCTTCGGCCGCCAGCGCGGGCATCAGTTTGTCCAGACACTTGCGCGCCTCGTTCAGCATGCGTCTTCAGCTTCGCGGCGGATGGCGATCAACTGCGCCCGCGGACCCATGCCGTCCGGGCCCGACCTCCATCGTGCCCGCCTCCATCTGGGCCGCCAGGCCGGCGACCCGCACCATGAAAAACTCGTCCAGATTGGAACCAAGAATGGAGAGGAACTTCACGCGCTCCAGCAGCGGATTGCTCTCGTCCTCGGCCTCCTCGAGTACGCGCCGCTGGAAGGCCAGCAGGCTCAGCTCACGGTTGATGTACAGCTCGGGGTTTTCGAATTCTGGCCTCGGCCGCTCCGCGCTTTGCCGGAGCTTCCATGGGCCCGGGCGCGGCAGCCGCGCCAGTTTCTCTTTTTGTCATTGCTCCCATAAAGGATAGCCGATTGCAGCGATATCGCCTTGCGCATAGTATGCTCAAGCATGGACCTGCCACGATTTTTGCTGGATGAATGGCTGGAGCAAAAGCACGACCCCGCGACGCCGGTGGACTACGATCTCGGTTCGAGCACGGGCCCGGTTTGGACGCTGCGCGAATTGCTTTCGCTGGGCGGCGATCTGGAGGAACTGCTCGATGCGCCCATATCCTACGTAAGTCCGCGCGGCACGCCCGCGCTGCGGGATGCGATTGCGTCGCTCGAAGGGTGCGACCCGGAATACGTGCAAGCCACGACCGGCGGGGCCGAAGCGCTATTGCTGATCTTCTCCGACGCCGCCGCAGCGGGCGCGAACGTCGTGCTTGCCGCGTCCGGGATTTCCAACCAACGACGCGATGGCGCAGGCCTTCGGTTTGGAAGCGCGGCACTACGTCCTGCGGCCGGAGAACGGTTTCCGCATCGACGCCGAAGAGATTCGCGCCCGCGTTGATCGACGCCAACACGCGACTGGTGCTGGTCAATTCGCCGCACAATCCGACCGGCGCTACGCTGAACGACTCGGAGATGGAAGGTCTGCACGATTTCTGCGCGGAGCGCGGCGTGCAGTTTCGTTTCCGATCAGGTTTACCATCCGATCTATCACGATGGAACCAGATGCGCACGGCGGCGCGGCTGCCGCATGCCACCGTTCTGGGCGATTTCTCAAAGGCGCTTTGTCTGAGCGGACCTGCGCATCGGATGGATTGTCGAGCCGCGACGCCGAGCGCCGCAGGCGTTATCTCAATGCCCGCAGCTATTTCACGGTGTGCGGAAGCGCCATGGCGGAGCGCTTAGGCGCGCTGGCGCTGCGGCAGCGCGAGGCCATCTATGCGCGCGCCCGCAAGATCGCGTCGGAAAATCTGGCGCGGCTGGCTGGTTTTTTCGCGGATCGGCGCGAGTTGTTTCACTATGCGCCGCCGCGCGGAGGAATGACGGCCTTTCCCAGCATGGCCGATGGAAGCGATGCTCGTTCGCTGTGCGCGCATGCGCTCCGGCACGGCATCCTGCTTGCGCCGGGCGATTGCTTCGGCATGCCGGCGCACTTCCGCATCGGCTTCGCGGCATCGGGTGAACGGTTCGCCGCGGCGCTCGAGAAGCTGGCGGGAGCGGTGGACGAGTTCGCGCAGAGCGTGGCCGCTCATACGGCGGCTGCAGATTAGCGCCACTTATAATCGAGTAGTGTCACGTCTGGTTACGCTGATCCCCGGAGATGGAATTGGACCTGAAGTAGCGGAAGCGACCGCGCGCGCCGTCGAAGCGACGGGCGCAGCCATCGAGTGGGAGCGCGTCGACGCGGGCGAGCGGGCCCTGGCGATCCATGGGGCGTTGATTCCGGACGATCTGTATGCCTCGCTCGAAGTGAGCCGCGTCGGGCTGAAGGGTCCGACAGCGACGCCCATCGGCGGCGGACATCAAAGCATCAACGTGGCGCTGCGGAAGAAGCTGGGCCTATACGTCAACTTCCGTCCCGTGCGCATGCTGCCGGGATTGAAGACGCGATACTCCGACCTCGATCTCGACCTGGCGATTTTTCGCGAGAACACGGAGGATCTGTACTCGGGCCTGGAGCACGAGGTGGTTCCGGGAGTGGTGGAGAGCCTGAAGATCATCACGCAGAATGCGTCGATGCGCATCGCGCGGGCGGCTTTCGAATGGGCGCGACGCGAGGGGCGCAAGAAGGTCTCGGCCATCCACAAAGCCAACATCATGAAGATGAGCGACGGCCTTTTCCTGAAGTGCTGCCGCGAGGTGGCTGCGGGGTTTCCCGAGATTCGGTACAACGAGCTGATTGTCGATAACGCGTGTATGCAACTGGTGATGCGGCCGGAAACGTTCGACGTGCTTGTGATGCCGAATCTTTACGGAGATATCATTTCCGATCTCACGGCGGGGTTAGTGGGCGGTCTGGGGATCGTGCCCGGGGCGAACATCGGTGACAACCACGCGATCTTTGAAGCCGTGCACGGAACCGCGCCGGACATTGCGGGCAAGGGTTTGGCGAATCCAACGGCGTTGATGCAATCGGCGGCGCTGATGCTGGCGCATGTGGGCGAGCGCGAGGCGTCGGCGCGATTAGAGCGGGCGCTGCATGAGGTCTATGCGGCGGGCGAACAGCTGACGGGGGACGTTGGGGGCAAGGCCTCTACCACGGAGTTTACGGATGCGGTGATCGGGCGGATGAACAGGGCGGCGGATTTATAATCGTATCTTGTCATCCACCGCGTCCTCGCCCCAAGTCGTGCCCGAGAGCGGCATCCCGTGGTATATCTGGCCGCTGGCCAGCGCCGGGGGCGCGACCGGCATGTGCCGGTACGCGCGCTTTCGAGAGTGTGCCGAGGCGAGAGTGCCGGCGCTGCGAGCAAGCGACTCCACCGCTCCCTTGCGGTCGCGGCTCGGTATGAGGCTCCAATCGCGGGCGGGCGGCATGAGACTTCGATCGCCGGGGGGCGGCGTGAGGCTGCAATCGTGGGCGGGCGGTATGAGGCTCCGATCGCCGAGGGGCGGCGTGAGGCTGCAATCGCGGGTGGGCGACATGAGGCTCCGATCGCCGTGGGGCGGCATGAGGCTGCGATCACCGGGGGGCCGCATTTCGATATGTTGGCGAAGTTCTGAAGCGCAGGTGGTGCAATAATGTCCGATTCCATTGCGGGCTTGCGCGTGTTGGTCACCGGCGCCGGGCGCGGAATTGGCAAGCGCCTCGCCATTGGCTTCTCCCAAGCCGGCGCTAGGGTGGCTCTCCTCGCTCGTACGGAGGTCGAACTCGATCTCGCAAAACTCGAAATCGAACAGGCCGGCGGAATCGCGCTCAAGATCCGCGGAGACGTGCGCCAACCCGACCAAATGACCTCTGCGGTTGAGCGCACGCGCGCCAGTTTCGGCGGACTCGACGTCTTGATCACCGCCGCCGGCGTCCCCGGACCTATCGGACCTTTGCTTTCCCTTAAACCCAAGGCGTGGAACGAAGCCATCGAGACGAACCTGATCGGCGTGGTAAACGCGTGTCGCGCCGCGCTGCCCCCGATGGTGGAGAAGCGTTCCGGAAAAATCATTCTGATCTCGGGCGCCGGCGCCGCTTCCGGCCGGCCCAACTTTTCGGCCTACGCCGCGTCGAAGGCCGCGGTAGCACGATTCGCCGAGTGCCTTGCTGTCGAAGTGCGCGACCACAACGTGCAGGTGAACGCCATCGATCCCGGCGGCGCCTACACTTACATGACGGACGAGATCCTGCGCGCCGGTGAGGGCCGAGCCGGCCCAAAGGAAGTCGAAGAAGCGGAGCACATTCGCGTCACCGGCGGCGTTGCTCCCGAAAAGCAGATTCAGCTTGCGCTGTTCCTGGCGTCAGAGCGTTCGAACCACATCAGCGGCAAATTGATCTACGTGACGGACGATTGGAAGCGTTTCGAGAACGAAAATATGAAGCCCGAGGCCTATACGTTGCGCCGGGCACAGCGGGTGTAATCGGGATCCCACGCCGCGGCTTTCACGCGGCGACACGCGGCAATACGTCCCGCTCGATCGCAGCCTTATCGACGCACGCCAGATCGTATTGATTTTGCAAGTTCATCCAGTACTGCGGCGTAGTCCCAAAGAAGCGTGCCAGGCGCATTGCGGTGTCGGCCGAGATTGATCGTCTGCCGTTCACAATGAGGCTGATCCGGTTGGCAGGAACCCGAGTTGCTCGCGCCAGAAAGTTGATGCTGATCTCTTCATCCCGCAGATCCTCGAGCAGTATCTTGCCGGGATGAATCGGCAGCAGCGTCTTCTTAGTGGCAGTCGACGATTTCGACATTGCATAGTCCTTTTTCCCGGTGGAAACTGATTCGATACAGTCGTTAATTCGGATGCTATCACGCGAAGGCCAGCTTGGTTTCAGCGGATTTTCGCCTGTTTTTCGGCTCGAATAGCGCTTCGACTGAGTTGGCCGCGTTTTTTTCCCGTTCAAGCCCCGCCCGCGCCCGTTCCCTGGTGAATCTTGACTTAAAAGTACAGATTAGCTAACCTTGATATAGAACAATAGCTTACAAGGAATTCGATCCACCGAATGGCACTACTCGAAATCAACGATCTTCACGCCACCGTTGGCGACCGTGAAATTCTCAAGGGCATCTCCCTTTCCGTGAATTCAGGCGAGGTGCACGCCATCATGGGCCCCAACGGCTCCGGCAAGAGCACTTTGGCCCAAGTCCTCGCCGGCCGCGACCTCTATCGAGGTTACAGGGGGCTCCGTAACTTACGACGGCAAAGACCTGCTCGAACTCGACCCCGAAGAGCGCGCCCAGGCCGGGATCTTCCTCGCCTTCCAATATCCGGTCGAGATCCCCGGCGTCAGCAACATGTACTTCCTCAAGGCCGCGCTCAACGCCGTGCGCAAGGCCAACGGCCAGCCTGAGCTAGACGCCATGGATTTCCTCGATCTCGTCCGCGACAAGATGACGGCCATGAAGATGGATCAGGCGCTGCTCAACCGCCCTGTCAACACGGGCTTTTCCGGCGGCGAGAAGAAGCGCAATGAGATTTTCCAGATGGCCGTGCTCGAACCGCGCTTGGCCATTCTCGATGAGACCGATTCCGGCCTCGATATCGACGCGCTGAAACTCGTCGCCGCGGGCGTGAATCAAATGCGTAGCGCGGACCGCGCCATGATCGTCGTTACACACTATCAGCGCTTGCTCAGCGAGATCGTTCCCGATTTCGTTCACGTGCTCGCCGAGGGCCGCATTGTGAAATCTGGCGGCAAGGAACTCGCGCTCGAACTGGAAGCCGGCGGCTACGCCGCGCTCGGCATCCGGGACGAAGCGGAGGCGATGGCGCGCGTATGACCGCTACCGCCGAACAGACCGGTACGTGGCTCGCGGAATTCACCGCGCAGCCTGAAGCGGAGCCGTGGATTCAAGCCCTGCGCGACGGCGCTTTCGAGCGCTTTGCCAAGCTGGGATTTCCTACCACGCGCGACGAAGAGTGGCGCTTCACCAATGTCGCACCTATCGCCCGCGCGACCTGGAAGGCCGGGCAGGCCCTTGGCCGAGCCCATTCCCGAAGCAGCACGGCAGCATCTCGGTAAGCATTCGCCGAGAACCCCTTCACGGCGCTGAACACCGCCTTCCTCGAACGCATCCATTTCGTCGAAGTTCCGCGGGGCAAAGTTCATGCGGAGACCATTGAAATTACTTACGATGCAGTGGAGGGCCAAGCCCATCACCCGCGCACGCTGATCGTAGTCGGCCCCCACGCTCACTGCACCATCGTGGAGACCTACCGCGGATCGGGCAAATACTTCACCAACGCTGTCACCGAAATTGTCGCGGGCGATGGCGCCGTGATCGATCATTACAAGATCCAGCAGGAATCGCTCGAGGCCTTCACGTCGCCACGCTGCAGGCCACGCTTGGACGCAGCGCCAACTTCTCCTCGCACTCCATCTCGCTGGGCGGCGCCCTGGTGCGCAACGACGCCAACGCGGTGCTTTCCGAAGGCACGGAAGCCACGCTCAACGGCCTCTACATCGTGAACGGCACGCAACATATCGACAATCACACCGTGCTCGACCACGCCAAGCCGCACGGCGCGAGCCACGAGGTGTACAAAGGCATTCTCGACGGCCGGGCTACTGCCGTTTTCAACGGCCGCATCATCGTCCGCAAAGACGCGCAGAAGACCGATTCCAAGCAGACCAACAAGAACCTGGTCCTTTCCGAACGAGGCCGTCATCAACACCAAGCCCGAACTGCAGATTCACGCCGACGACGTCCGCTGCACCCACGGCGCCACCATCGGCCAACTCGACGCCGAATCGCTGTTCTACCTGCAATCGCGCGGCATCCCCAAGCGCGAAGCCCGCAGCCTGCTGACGTACGCTTTTGCGCAGGACATCGTCGACCGCATCAAGATCCCAGCGCTGCGCGATTCGCTGGAGCGCATGCTGTTTGAGAAATTCCATGAGCACGGTAACTAGCCCGGTCCACACCGCTTTCGACGTCGAGAAGATCCGCGAGGATTTCCCCGTCCTCAAGCAAACCATCCACGGCCAGCCGCTCGTTTATCTCGATAACGCCGCTACCGCGCAGAAGCCGCACGCGGTCATCGACGCCATCGTGAAGTTCTACGAAGTCGATTGCGCCAATATCCACCGCGGCGTGCACGAGCTCAGCCAGCGCTCCACCAAGGCCTACGAACAAACGCGCGCCAAGGTGAAGAGATTCCTCAACGCGCGCGCCACCGAGGAGATCGTCTTCGTTCGCGGAACCACGGAAGGCATCAACCTGGTCACCCAGAGCTGGGGCCGCCAGAACGTCAAAGCGGGCGACGAAATCATCATCGCCGGCCTGGAGCACCACTCGAACATCGTTCCCTGGCAGATGCTGTGCGAAGAGAAAGGCGCGATTCTGCGCGTCATTCCCATCGACGACCGCGGCGAGCTGATGCTCGACGAATACGAGAAGCTGCTCGAGCCCGCGCACGCGCATGGTCGCCATCGGCCACGTCTCGAACGCGCTCGGCACCATCAACCCCGTGCGGCAAGATCATCGAGATGGCGCACGCCGCGGGCGCGCTGGCGCTGGTCGATGGCGCGCAGGCCGTGCCGCACATGAAGGTAGACGTGCAGGCGCTCGACGCCGATTTCTACGCCTTCTCCGGCCACAAGCTCTTCGGGCCCACCGGCATCGGCGTGCTCTACGGCAAGACAGCGCTTGCTCGAACGCCATGCCGCCGTAGCAGGGCGGCGGCGACATGATCCGCACGGTGACCTTCGAAAAGACCACCTACAACGACCTGCCCTACAAGTTCGAAGCCGGCACGCCCAATATCGCGGGCGGCATCGGCCTGGGCGCGGCGATCGATTACGTCAACGGCATCGGCATCGAAAACATCGCCGCCTATGAACATGAGCTGCTGGTCTACGGCACCGAAGCGATCTCGCGCATTCCCGGGCCTGCGCATCATCGGCACGGCGCGCGAAAAGGCGGCCGTGATTTCCTTCGTCATGGAAGGCATTCACCCGCACGATATCGGCACGGTGCTCGACCGCCAGGGCATCGCGGTACGCACGGGCCACCACTGCGCGCAGCCGGTGATGGATCGCTACCAGATCCCCGCCACCACGCGCGCCTCGTTCGCTTTTTACAACACGATGGCGGAAATCGACGCGCTCGTCGCGGGCCTATATAAAGTCAAGGAGATTTTCGCCTGATGGTTGACGATCTGTATCAGGAAATTATTCTCGACCACAGCAAGCGTCCGCGCAATTTCCACGCCATGGAGGACGCCAACCGCCAGGCCGACGGCTACAACCCGCTCTGCGGCGACAAGCTGAAGCTCTTCCTCAAGATGGAAGACGACATGGTGCGGGAAGCCAGCTTCATCGGCTCCGGCTGCGCCATCTCCACCGCGTCGGCTTCGCTGATGACCGAGAGCCTGAAGGGCAAGACGCGCGACGAAGCGCTGCACTCTGCTCGACGAGTTTCACGAACTGCTCACCACCGATGTCCAGGCTGCGAAGGATCTCGGCAAGCTCGTGGTCTTCTGCGGCGTGCGCGATTATCCCGCGCGCGTGAAGTGCGCCACGCTGGCGTGGCACACGTTGAAATCGGCGCTCGAACAACACAGACGGAACCGGCGAGCACCGAATGACCTTGCGTGACCAGATCGTCGCGGCGTTGAAGAAGGTTTACGACCCGGAGATGCCCGTCAACATCTACGAGCTGGGCTTGATCTACGATCTCACCGTCGATGACGCTGGCGCTGCTTCCATCCGCATGACGCTCACCGCGCCTAACTGCCCGGTGGCCGGATCGCTGCCGGCGGAAGTGGAGCGCGCCGCGCGCGCCGTGCCGGGCGTCTCGGATGTGAAACTCGAACTGATGTTCGATCCGCCGTGGACGAAAGCGCGCATGTCCGAAGCCGCGAAACTGGCGCTGGGGATCGAAGACGTATTCCGATTCGCAGCTCTCCGGCGGGAGGCTGCGATGAAACTCAGCTCGAACGAAGAATACGGCCTGCGCTGCCTGGTCCGGCTGGCCTACGCCGGTCACGGACTCACCATTCCTGAAATCAGCCAGGCCGAAGGCGTCTCGTCCGCCTATACCGCGAAGCTCCTGCGCGTGCTGCGCAAAGGCGGTTTCGTCAAAGCCGCGCGCGGCAAAGAGGGCGGCTACACCCTGGCGCGCCCGGCTAGCGAAATCGTGATCGGCGACGTCATGAACGCGCTCGGCGGCCGGCTTTTCGAGAGCGATTTCTGCGATACGCACGCCGGTTCGGCGGCCATCTGCACGCGCTCGGTGGATTGTTCGGTGCGCTCGCTCTGGCGCGCCGTGCAAGTGGCTGTGGATCAGGTGCTCAGTAAGGCGACGCTGCGCGACTTATTGCAGAATGAGGCCGAGATGAACTCCTGGGTTCGATCGATTCCGGGCGCTACGCCGCTTAGGCTGACGCAGTAGTAGGCTCTGCTATCCTAACGGCAGAGTTGCGCAGTCAATCTTTATGACCCTCACCGTGAAAGGTAAAACCGGATTGGTAGTGGCACCGAGCGTGCAGCGCCGCGCTGGTATCAGGAGTGGTGACCGGCCGGAGTTCAAGGTTTCCTCCCGTACCATAACCATCGTGCCGGTGAAGCCATCCGGATATGAGCCGACCAAGGCCGAATTAGCCGCAATTCGAAAAGGGCAGGCCGCTATTGTCCGGGGCAACTCTGTAGGTTTGACCGATTTCCTCAATGGCCTGACAGTCATCGTCGCAAAGCCGGCGCAAAAACAAACCGCAAAATTTCCCGCTAAGATCGAGCGAGGATCGGATCTGCTGTCAGCTCAATGGCGGACGACCCTTTCACGGGCGATGTGCTCAAACTGACAGGCGAAGATAGCCTCTGGCGCCGCTGTGTGGGCAGCTACCGAATCTTCTTCGAAATCGATACCCACGCCAGTCTGTAGCAATTAGCGCCGTTATCCGTCGCGCTTCCAAGACCTATTGATTGGAACCGCGACGGCTCCGATCGCAAGTGGAAATTGGTCCGCAGCTCTTGACAAGCCCTGCTATAATTGTTGCAGATGGTTCTAAGCTGCCCGCGCAAGCGGGTTGTCGAAGGTTCGATCCTCTCCCATCTCAAAGCCCCTTGTCGTCCCGTTTTGCAGCCCGGCATCTTGTTCCAACCCATCATCCATGAAAGCCAGCGTGCGCATTAACCGCGGCGTCGAGAGCCTGTTTGGCACTCGCGATGAAAATATCCGGCTGATTGAATCCGGTCTGAACGTGCACACGCAACTGGTCGATAACAGCCTCGAAATCGAAGGCGAGGCCGTCAGCGTCTATCGCGCCGAATCGATCCTGGAGGACTACAATCGCCTGATTCGCGAAGGGCCACGTCTTCAATAACGGCGATCTGAACAGCTACCTGCGCGTGGTCACCAGCGACCCCGAAGTGTCGCTGCGCGCGCTGGTGCAAAGCGGCAAGCAGCGCAACTTCGGCAAGAAGATGCTGGCGCCGAAAACCGTCAACCAGCGCCGCTATATGGAAGCCATCGAGCGCAACGACCTGGTCTTCGGCATCGGCCCGGCCGGCACGGGCAAAACCTATCTGGCCGTCGCCATGGCCGTTTCCGCGCTGCTCAACAAGCAGGTGGCGCGCATCATCCTGACGCGCCCCGCGGTGGAAGCCGGCGAGCGCCTCGGCTTCCTGCCCGGCACGCTGCAGGAAAAAGTCGATCCCTATCTGCGCCCCCTCTACGACGCGCTCTACGACATGCTGGAAAGCGACCGGGTGGAAAAACTGCTGGAGCGCAACGTCATCGAAGTGGCGCCCATCGCCTTCATGCGCGGGCGCACGCTGAACGACAGCTTCATCATCCTCGACGAAGCGCAGAACAGCACGCCCGAGCAGATGAAGATGGTGCTCACGCGCCAGGGCTTCAACTCCAAGATGGTGGTGAACGGCGACGTCACGCAGATCGATCTGCCCAGCGGGCGCCGCAGCGGCCTGATCGACGCCGTGGAAGTGCTCAAAGGCGTCGAAGGCATCAGCTTCGTGCAGTTCGACGAAAAGGACGTGGTGCGCCACACGCTGGTGCAGCGCATCGTGAAAGCCTACGAGCGGTACAACGAGCAGATCGGCGCCGGCCGGCAACTCACGCTGCCGATCGAGGCGGTTGCCCGAGCCGGCGGCCGCCGAGACGGCGCTACGCAGGCCTGAGCGCCGCCATGTCCTCACCCGAAGGCAGTAGCATCCTATTCCGGCGTCCCGCCGCGGATGTGCGCCCGCGCGCCCTTCAAAGCTTCGCTCGCAAGCTGCAGGAGCGAGGTCGCCAAAGGCCGCGCCTTCGATTGCCTGATCACCGGCGACGCCGAGCTGCGCCGGCTGAACCGCGAATTTCGCGGCAAAGATTAAGCCACCGACGTGCTGTCGTTTCTCAGCTGGCCGCCAGCCAAGGCCCGCGCCACTTGGCGATCCATCGCCATCTCCCTCGCCTCGCGCCCGCGCGCAAGCCCGCGCGTTTCGGCCATGCCACCGAAGAGCGAAGTCCGCATCCTGATGCTGCATGGCCTGCTTCATCTTCTCGGCTATCGATCATGAAACCGACGCCGGCCGCATGGCACGCGCGGAAAAGCGCTGGCGCTCGCGCCTCGGCTCTGCCCAACGGGCTCATCGAGCGGGTGCAGTCATGATGTCGGCGATCATTATCGCCACGCTGCTAGCCATCCCGCTGCTGGGGCTGGTGACCTTCGTGCAACTCCTCTACCTGGAGAGCATGCGCCTGCGCACGCGCGATCTGCCTTCGCTCGAATTCTTCAAGGACACGCTCGAAGACAAAATCGGCATCAAGACCGAGCAGGGCGCCGGATCGTTTTCGCTCATCAAACACTCGCTTCTGGTCGCTGCTGGGCGTGCTCTACTACGCCGTGGCTCGGCAAGCCTATGGCAGGCCGCGCTTGCCGCCGTGGCTGGTCATGATCGCCGTTGCCTACGCGCTGCCCCAGCTGCTCTACCGCCGCACCATCCGGACGCTGGCTGCTGCCCCTGGCGCCGCTGCTGCGCGCGCTGGCCTGGATCGCGCGGCCCGTGTGAGGCGCTGCTCGAGTTCTTCCAATCGCTGATCGATCTCACCGACGATCAGTCGTCCAAAGAAGAACCGCCTACCCCCGCCGAAAATATCGAGGCGCTCATCTCGCGCCGGCGCCGAAGAAGGCCTTATCGAAGAGGACGACCGCAAGCTCATCCAATCGGTGGTCGAGTTCGGCGACAAGGTGGTGCGCGAAGTGATGACGCCGCGCCCCAACATCGTCGCCATCCCTGCCGATGCCACGCTCGAGCAGTTGCGCCAACTGGTCATCAACGAGCAGTACTCGCGCATCCCGGTCTACGAGCAGAATATCGACCAGATCGTCGGCTTCGTCCACGTGCGCGACATGTTCGAGCTGGAGGAGGATCAGCGCGAGAGCCGGCAGCGTGCGCGAGTTGGTGCGCCCCATCATCTTCGTGCCCGAAACCAAGCCG
The DNA here is from genome assembly GCA_963763545.1 of Bryobacterales bacterium. Lineage (GTDB taxonomy): Bacteria > Acidobacteriota > Terriglobia > Bryobacterales > Bryobacteraceae > PALSA-243. The sequence continues at coordinate 206,533 of CAVXPE010000029.1, read as the reverse complement.
GTGAACGATCTGATGCGCCAGATGCAGCAGGAGAACACCCACATGGTGATCGTGGTGGACGAGTACGGCAACACCGCCGGCCTGGCCACCATGGAAGATCTGCTCGAGGTCATCATCGGCGAGATCCGCGACGAGCACGAGCCCGATAGCGACGTGACCGAAGACGGCCAGCGGCGGCTATATCGTCTCCGGCAATTTCGATCTGGCGCGCGTCGGCGATCTGTTCGATTACTTTCCCCGCGAAGAGGATCATCGAATCCACCACCGTCGGCGGCCTGGTCAGCGAATGGCTGGGCCGCGTTCCCAAACCGGGCGAAGTGGTGGAGCGCGACGGCGTGCGCATCGAAGTGCTGGCCAGCGACGACCTGCGCGTGGAGCAGGTGCGCATTTCGAAGCCCGAGAATCCAAACGGTGGCGCATGAGTGAGGGCCGGATGAAAGGCGGCAGGGAGATGTTCCGTTCGGGTTTCGTTTCGCTCGTCGGCCGCCCCAACGCCGGCAAATCCACGCTGCTGAACGCGCTGGTGGGGCAGAAAGTCGCCATTGTCGCCGACAAGCCGCAGACCACGCGCACGTCGATTCAGGGCGTGGTTAACGCTGCCCGACGCGCAGATTGTTTTTCTCGACACGCCCGGGCATTCACAAGGCCGATTCGCCGCTCAACAAGCGCCTGATGGACACCGTGCGCGCATCGCTCGAAGAGCGCGACCTGCTGCTCTTCGTGGCGGACGCCACGCGACCGCTTCGGCGAGGAGGACCGCCGCGCCATCGACCTCGCGCGCCGCGACCGAGACGCCGGTGGTGCTGGTGCTCAACAAGATCGACCTGCGTGAAGGAAAAAGCGCGGCTGCTGCCGCTGATCGAGCAGTACAAAGGCGTCTTCGATTTCGCCGATTACGTGCCGGTCTCGGCCACCAAAGGCAAAGGGCTCGACGAACTGCGCCAGGCGATCATCGCGCGCCTGCCCGAAGGCCCGGCGTATTTCCCGGAGGACCACGTCACCGATCAGCCGGAGCGCTTCCTGGCCGCCGAACTGATTCGCGAAAAGGTTCTTGCAGGCGACGCGCCAGGAAGTGCCGCACTCGGTCGCCGTGATGGTGGACAAATGGGAAGAGACGCCGACGCTCACCCGCATCTACGCCACCATCCGCGTGGAGCGCGACGGGCAGAAGGCCATCGTGATCGGCGCCAAGGGCGCGATGCTCAAGCGCATCGGCACCCTGGCGCGGCAGGAGATGGAGAGCCTGTTCGGCGTGAAGATCTATCTCGATCTGCACGTGCGCGTGCAGCCGGGCTGGCGCGAGAAGGCCGCCTTTCTGGATACGCTCGACTGGCGTACAATGGCCGGTGAAGATGATTTCTAAAATTGTTGCTGCGCTTGTGATACTTCTGTTGCTGGCCGGCGTCTGTCTGGCGGCCGACAAGATACTCACCGACGACATGATCTACGACAAGGTGCGCATCAAGCTGGCCAGCGATCAGATGGTGAAAGGCGGCGCGCTCACGGTGGATGTGAAAGCAGGGCGTGGTGACGCTCAGCGGCAGGTGGAGAATCCAAGCAGAAGGATCGCGCCGCGAAGCTCGCCAAGAAGGTGAAGGGCGTCAAGCAAGTGGTCAACAACATCAACCTCAAAGAAGCAGCAAATGATGCGGCGGCATTGCGCGCCTGGCGCCGTGCGCGCCAGCCTGTTTGTTGCTGGCGTTCGTTTCCGCGCAGGATTTCTCCAGCAGTCAAACTCGAGCTCACCGCGAAGGATTTCATGTTTACGCGAAGGTCCAGCCTGGTCGAAGGACGGCGATATCTGATCTTCAGCGACATCCCGAGCGATCGCCTGCTCAAATGGGTCCCCGGTCACGACCCCGAGGTTTTCCGCGCCGATGCGCATGGCCCCAGCGGCAACGCCTTCGATGCGCAGGGCCGCCTGTACACCTGCGAGACGCGCGCGCGCCGCGTCACGCGCACCGATGAAGAACGGACAGATCGAAGTGCTCGCGGACCAGTGGGAAGGCAAGAAGCTCAACGCGCCCAGCGGATCGCGGTCAGCAAATCGGACCACGTCTACTTCACCGACCCGGCGTTCGGCGAGCAGCAGGACCATCGCGAGCTCGATTTCTACGGCGTCTATCATATTCCGCCCAAGGGGCCGATGAAGCTGGTGGCGAAGTGGACCACGCGCCCTAACGGCATCGCGCTTTCGCCGAACGGCCGCACGCTTTACGTATCGGGCCGGACGAGCACAACGTGCGCGCCTACGATCTGGACCACGAAGGCGACGCCTCGAACGAGCGCGTCTTCGTGGCGAAGATCGAAGGCGTCCCCGGCGGTATGCGCGTGGACGAAAAGGGCAACCTGTACGTGGCGGCCAATGGCGATCTTGGTCTATTCGTCCGACGGCAAGACTCGCGGCCATCGATCGCCATGCATGAGCGGGCTATCGAACTGCGCCTTCGGCGTCCCGACGGCATGACGCTTTTCATCACCGCGCGCGGCAACTTGTATCGCGCGAGGTGGACGTGAAGGGAATCTATTGACGCCGGAAGCTGCAGGTGCGGGTCGCGCAGGCCAGGAGCCTGCGCCACGGACGACCGCCGCTATCCCAAGCGCCCGCTGGTGGGCGTGGGCGCGCTTGATTTTCGATGGCGACCGCATCCTGATGGCGCAGCGCGGCAAAGCAGCCGCTGCACGGCTGGTGGTCGCTGCCCGGCGGCGCGCTGGAAACCGGCGAGTTGTTGGCCGACGCCGTGCGCCGCGAAGTGCTGGAAGAGACCGGCCTCGAGATCGAGCCGCTGGGAGTGCTCGAAATCTTCGAGCGCATCATGCGCGACGCTGCGCGGCGCGCCCGAATATCACTACGTGCTGATCGATTACATCTGCCGCGTCACCGGCGGCGAGCTGCAGCGCCGGCGACGATGTCTGCCGCGGTGGAGTGGGTGCGCGCGCGCGATCTTGCCAAGCTGCAAATCACCGAAGGAACGCTCGGCGTGATCGAAAAGGCTTTTCGCGAACGGCGAAGATATAAGTGAGGCTCGTTCCCCTTGAAAACCAGCGCCGAAGTACTCGAATTCGAAGGCCTGCGCGCAGCTGCTGGGCCGCTATGTCTCCAGCCGCCCTGGGACGCCGCGAGCTGGAAAAACTCGAGCCGCATCCGGACCGCGAGCCGCTGGAAGCGGATCTCGCCGAGGCCGGCGAGGCCATCGAATATCTGCGCCTGGCCGCCCGTCCGCAGACCGGCGCGCGCGGCGCCGCCATCCGCGTCGATTTCGGCGGCCTGCCCGACACCGAAGCCGCCGTGCACAAGCTGCGCATCGAAGGCGCGAGCCTCGAGCCGCAGGAAATCTTCGACGTCTTCGCGCTGCTCGATCGCGCCGCCGACGCCAAATCGCTGCTGGCCGCCGCTCGCCTGCGCTTCCCGCGCCTGGGCGAGCGGCGCGCAAACCATCGGCGATTTCCGCGCGCTGCTGCAGCGATCTCGAAGGCAAGATCCTGCCCGATGGCAGCGTCGCCGACCACGCCAGCGTGGCGCTCGACCGCCTGCGCCGCGACATCGAGCGGCAGAAGAAAGCCATTCAGGAATCGCTCGAGCGCTTCCTCAAAGCGCACCGCGAAGAAGGCGTCCTGCAGGAGGAGTTCGTCACCATCCGCAATGAGCGCTTCGTGGTGCCGCTCATCGCCGGGCAGCGCCGCAAGCTCGATGGCGTGATCCACGGCGCCAGCGCCAGCGGCCACACGCTGTTCGTCGAGCCGCTCGAAACCATCGACCTCAACAACGAGCTGGTGCGGCTCGCCGAAGAAGAGGCGCGCGAAGTGCATCGCATCCTGCGCGAAATGACCGACCGCCTGCGCGGCTACGGCGATTCCATCCGCGCCACGCTGCTCACCATGGCGGCGCTCGAACTGATCTTCGCCAAGGCGCGCTTCGCCATGGATTTCGATTGCGTGATTCCGCGCTTCGGCGAGCGCCTGCTGCTGCGCGATGCGCGCCATCCGCTGCTCGAAGACGTGCTGCGCCGCAATCGCAAGAAGGTGGTTCCGATCAGCCTCGAACTGACGCAGGAGCGCCGCACGCTGCTCATCAGCGGCCCCAATACCGGCGGCAAAACGGTCACGCTGAAGACCGTGGGGCTGCTCAGCCTGATGGCGCAATCGGCGCTGCCGGTTCCCGCGGCCGAAGCCGAATTCCCGCTCTTCGAGCAGGTGCTGGCGGATATCGGCGACTATCAATCCATCCAGGAAAACCTCAGCACGTTCTCCGCGCACGTTTCGAATATCCGCGAGATGGCGCTCGACGTGACGCCCGATTCGCTGGTGCTGCTGGACGAACTGGGCGCGGCCACCGATCCCGAAGAAGGCGGCGCGCTGGGCGTCGCGATTGTCGAGCACTTCCGCGCGGCCGGCGCATTCACGCTGATTTCGACGCACCTGATGGCGCTCAAGATCTACGGCGCGTCCACCGAGGGCGTGGTCAACGGCTCCATGGGTTTCGACGAGAGACGTTCGAGCCGACGTACCATCTGCAACTCGGACTGCCCGGCAAGTCGGCGGGCCTCGAAATCGCCACGCGCCTCGGGATGCCGGAAGACATCATGCTGCGCGCGCGCCGGTCGATGAGCGACCGCGAGCGCGACGTCACGCGCTTCCTGAGCGAACTGCATCGCCGCATCGAAGAGACGCAGTCGCTCGAAGCAGAACTGCGCGAGAAACTGGCGGAGCTCGAAAAGCGCGAGAAAGAGATCGGCGCGCGAGTGGGAGAAGCGCGAATCCGCCAAGCTCAAGGAACTGGAGCGCCGCACCGACCAGGCGCTCGCGAAATTCGAAGAGCAGGCGCAGGAAACCATCTCGGCAATATCGCGCAATCGGCGGACAAACGCAAAGCCGAGCAGGAAGCGCAGCGGCGCGTAGCCAAGACCAAGCGCGAGACTGCGCGAGGATTTCGAGACCACCGTGCTCGCCACGGAAGACGATTCGCGCCAAGGACGCATCACAGCCGCTACGCATCGAGGAAGGCGCGCGCGTGCGCCTGCGCGATGTGCGCGAGCCGGCGCGCGTGCGCCGCAAACTCGGTAACGACAGGCTCGAAGTGGAAGCCGGATTCATGAAGATGCAGGTTTCCATCGACGACGTGATCGAAGTGCTGCCCGAATCGTCGCGCCGCCAAGAGCAAACTGCCCCAGGGCGTCACCTACAGGCCCGCGCCCGAACTGAATCCGGTGCATCAGGAGATCAATGTGATCGGCCAGCGCGCCGAAGAGGCGCGCGACGCGGTAGATCAATTCCTTGACCGCGCGGTGATGGCCACCGCCAGCCGCGTCCGCATCGTACACGGCCACGGCATGGGCGTGTTGAAGAAGACGATCCAGGAATTGCTGGCGACGCATCCCCATGTCGCGAGGTTTTATCCGGCGCCGCAGCAGGAAGGCGGCGCAGGCGCGACCATTGTGGAGCTGAGGGAGTAGTTTGCCTTACACCGCTGGCGCGAACGTTGGATGCACGCGCTGCGTCATCGCGCGAAGCGTATTCACCACTTTCAGCGAACACGCATCGCCGGGCCTTTTGTCGTAGTTGTAGAGCTGAAATCGGCATGCGCCGCCGCGGCAGCCAGCGACAGAATGAATAATTTGGATACGGTCATCGATCCTCTGTCGAATTAGGTTAACGCCATCGCGGCGCGATGCAACGGCGGCCGGCGAGTCCCGATGGGAAGAAAGGAGGGAAGCGGCGTGCCTACGCGCGCTCCAATTCGCGCGTCTGCGGCCGCAACGCCGCGGCCGTGCGATCCGCATCGATCCATGCCTGAATCCGAGGCAGGGCCTCGAGAGCGGCGGCCTGCCCAGCGCGGATCAAATCCGGTCCGTTTCCGAAACCATCCCACTGCACCGTTCGGACGCTCGGGGCGATGACCAGATCGCTGAACTTGCGCCAGTTGTCTTCCGCGCGGCCTTGCATGATCTGAAAACAGCGATTTACAACCTGAAACATGTTGGATGGAATCACGTCGGGGCCCTGGCCGGGCAAATGGACGGAGATCACTCGGGTGGCCCCGAGATGGCGCGCTAACTCGGAGGGCGTTTCCACGGTTATCGCGCCATCCACCAACAGCCGGCCTTGGTATTCCACCGGACAAAAGAGCCCGGGATAGGAACAACTGGCGCGAATCGGAAAGAAGACATCGCCGACGCCATGGAAGTTCAATGTTTCGCCCAGGCAAAGATCGGTAGCGACCACCCCCAATGGGATGCGCATCTCCTCGAAGTGTGTAAGACTTCAGCAACTTCTGCAGGAAGCGCTTCATGCGTTCGCTCACTACGAACCCCATGCGCCCGATGCTCCAGCGCGCTACATCGCCGAAGCGCATGGCGCATCCGGCGCGGCCGATTTCGTCAGGCGAAGCGCCGCTCGCATAGGCCGCTGCGACGATCGACCCCGCGCTTACGCCAGTAATGCAATGGATTGGGATATTATGCCGCTCGAAGATATCGAGGATGCCGGCATGGGCGATGCCGCGGGCGAATCCGCCTCCCAATGCAAGCCCGATTCGTAACGGCGGTGGTGGTGGAACCACTTCCAGTTTCGCCGGGGCCTTCTGGTTCGTCAACTTTCGCCAAGCAGCCAGCAAGCCCGAACTCATGGCATGCTCGCGAGCGACGGTACGCAGTGGCATTCGGCTCCAGCTGGGGTCCTCGACGTACGGAACCCCGCTCTGTTAGATGAGCAACTTCGCTTCCGCGTTACTACGCTTGTAACGCGCCCCTATGCAAGATATCACCTCGGGATATGTTGGGGATAGGAAATTCGGGAGTGGGTTTGGCTATTGAAGAGGGTTGTGAGGCGTGCTATATTCGGTGCTGTGGAGGGCAGCAGAGTCACCTGCCACCCTCCTCGGATTCAGCTAGAGATCAAGTTCGATCTTCAGCTTGGTCCGTTTTCTCCTGATAAGTACCAGGATCAAAAACAGCCCCAGAAGGATCATAACGATCGCCTCTTTCCACTCCAACGTGGATTTGCAGCCCCGCCCCTTTATCGGCGGGGTTTTGCATTTGGAGTCCGGACGCTCCGCGCAAACTTGACCCTGCATTCCACGGAAATGGAAGCTCGACGTTTATCACGCGTCGGGATGGGTGTCTATTACACCTCGGAACCTGAGGGGCTATGCCTCGCGGTATTCGCCGAAGACCGAACGCAGGCGGTCGGAAATCTCGCCCACCGTAGCGTAAGCATCCGCCGCTTCGACGATCGGCGGCATGAGATTGGCGCCATCGCGAGCGGTCCGTTCCAAAACCGCCAGCCGCTCTTCCACGGCCGCGGCGCTCCGCGACGCCCGCACCTGCCGCAGTTTCTCCACCTGCGCACGCTCGAGCGCCGGGTCGATCCGGAACGTCGGCACGGCGTGCTCGTTCTGCAATTGGAACCGGTTCATTCCCACCACCACGCGCTGGCCCGATTCCACCGCTCGCTGGTCTTCATAAGCGGCGTTCTGAATTTCGTTTTGCATGTAGCCCGATTCAATCGCGCGTAGCGTTCCGCCCATTTCGTCGATGCGTGCGATATACGCGCCGACCTCGCGCTCGAGCGAATCAGTCATCGCTTCGATGGCATCGCTGCCGCCTACCGGATCGGCCGTGTTCGTCACGCCGGTTTCGTGCGCGAGAATCTGCTGCGTGCGTAGCGCGATACGCGCCGATTCTTCGGTGGGCAATCCGAGCGCCTCGTCGCGCGAATTGGTATGCAGCGATTGCGCGCCGCCTAACACCGCGGCCAATGCCTGCACCGCGGTGCGCACAATGTTAACGTCCGGCTGCTGCGCGGTGAGCGTCGAGCCGGCCGTCTGCACGTGAAAGCGAAGCATCGTCGAGCGGACATCGCGGGCGCCGAACCGATCGCGCATCAGCTTCGCATAGATGCGGCGCGCGGCGCGGAACTTCGCGATCTCTTCCAGAAAATCGTTATGCGCGTTGAAGAAGAACGAAAGGCGCGGCGCGAACGAATCCACATCCAAACCCGCTTGAATTGCCGCATCGATATACGCGATGGCGTTGGCGAACGTGAAAGCCAGTTCCTGCGCCGCCGTCGATCCTGCTTCGCGGATGTGATAGCCGCTGATCGAGATCGTATTCCACTCGGGCAACTCGCGTCCAGCCCACGCGAAGATATCGGTGATAATGCGCATGGCCGGCCGCGGCGGATAGATATACGTGCCGCGCGCGATGTACTCCTTCAGAATGTCGTTCTGGATTGTGCCCGCGAGCTTGCGCCAGTCGGCCCCCTGGCGGCGCGCCACCAGCGCATAGAGCGCGAGCAGGATCGACGCCGTCGAGTTGATTGTCATCGACGTCGAGACGCCATCCAACCGGATGCCCTGGAACAGCGTCTCCATGTCGGCCAGGGAAGAGATCGCTACGCCTACGCGGCCCACCTCGCCCATCGCCATCGGATGGTCTGAATCGAGCCCCATCTGGGTCGGCAGATCGAAGGCCACGGAGAGCCCGGTCGTGCCTTGGGAGAGCAGGTAGTGGTAGCGCCGGTTGCTCTCTTCGGCGGTACCGAAGCCGGCGTACTGGCGCATGGTCCAGAGGCGGCTGCGGTACATCTCGGGATAGATCCCGCGCGTAAAGGGATACTCGCCGGGTTTACCTGGTTCGCCGCTCATGATCGGGAGATTTTACGCGCGCGGCGGAAGGAAGAGACGCCGTAACCCCCCAGGAGCAAGGCGCAGAATGTTGCCAGTAGCATTCGGCCAATTTCCTGATGGATCCAAGAGCCGTACCGCCTGAATGCCGAAAACGCCAGCTATGCATAAGAAAAGAAAGCCGATGACCTCATTCCAAAGGGCGTGCGCGGGCTTGATGATGGCTGGAACCACATGTTTCAGGAACATTCCGGCTTGGCGACCGGTGCGCGCATTCAACACAAAGCCATCGTAACAAAAGGCGGCTAAGGGCCTATAACGTCTGGGTCTCAACGTGCCGATAAATCTTCGTGTGCTAGCTTGTGAATAGGGGGCGCCTCCACTACAATCAGGTGTGGAACGGAAGGCCGGGAACGCCGGGAACGCAGGGTGCGTCCGCCTAATTAGGAGTATCTGTGGATGAACCATTGAAACGCCTCATGCAGGAACTGGGGAACGCGATTAACGATTCCCTTTCCGAATCCGACAGGATTGCCGAGGCCATCGGCGAGATTAAACGCGCCGGTTACGATGTTTTTCTGGTGCTCGAAGCGACGATAGGGTTCAACCGCCGCGACGAGAACAGCGAAGACGAAGAAGAAGAGATGGAAGTAGCCGAGGAAGAGCCGCAGCCTAAGCGGACCTTTGACGCTACTGGCAAGATCAAATTCACTTCCCAGGATCACCGTTTCCTGCGCGCGCTCAAGATTGCCGTAGACGACGAGCGCTAAGCGTGCTTGTCACCGAGCACTTCGCGATAGACATTCCAGGTTTCCGCCACCGCTTTTTCCCAAGAGAATAGTCGAGCGCGCTCAAAGCCGCGCTGCGTCAGTTGCGCGCGCAGGTCGGCTTCATCGGTCACCCGCCGCAGTCCGTCGATTAGCGAATCCAGATTCTCCGGATCGATCAACACCGCGGCGTCGCCTGCGACTTCAGGCAGCGCCGAACGACTGGATGTAAGCACTGCCGCGCCCGCGGCCATCGCTTCCAGCACAGGCATGCCAAAGCCTTCGTCGAGCGAGGGAAAGGCGAACACCTGCGCCCGTGCGTACCATGCCGCGAGGTCCTCCACCGGGACATATCCGAGAACTGCGATGCGCTCGCGCGCGGGACTGCCTGCAATCCGGGCGTGAATCGCATCCGCTCCATAGCCGTTCGACCCGATCAGCACGAGGCGCCACGAAGGATCGATGGTCTCGAACGCCCCCACCAGCCGGGCGATGTTCTTCCGCGCTTGGATTGCGCCGGCGCTCAGGATGATCTTCTCTCGCGCCTGGGTTGCAGCAGGTGGCAGCGCGCGCACGCCGTGATGAATCACGCGCACGCGCGATGGCTCAACCCCCAGCAGTGAAATCACCTGGCCCCGCGTGAATTCCGAGACGGCGATTATCACGGTTGCCCGCTTCGCCGCCTCCCGCGCTTGCTCTGCGAATCGCGCACGAAATTCCGGCGTGGAATATTCGCCGGTCAGTACGAAGAGATCGTGGAAGGTCGCGATCTTCGGCCCCGCCCACCAGCGTGGCAGGCGCTGATTAAGGCCATGGAAAAGGCCGAACCCCGGCGCTAGCAGCCGTCTGCGGGCATTCGGGGGAAGGGGCGCTGTCCGCGACGCGCGGAAACGATGCGGGCGATAGCAGAACGCGAACTCGGTCTCGGGATGGGCGCGCGCCAAGCCGTACAAGATTTCCCGCGAGTAGAGGGCTACGCCCGAGGGCGATGGGTCGAGACTGTATGTGGCATCGAGTGCGATCAATCCAGTCCGTATTGTTTCATCTTGCGGTAGAGCGTGGTGCGCCCAATTCCCAGGATCGCCGCCGCTCGGCCGCGCTCTCCGTGTGTAGAGGCCAGCGCCCGCACGATGGCCAGTTTCTCGCTTTCCGGGATGGATATCACCGGTGCGGCCCGAGGGTGAAACTCCTCGTGCAGGGTTTGGCCGTCGCTGTCGTCGGGCCAGTGCTGTATTGTCGATGCGCCGGAACTTTGATTGAGCGCCGAGGGTAGGGCATCCTCCGCGACGTCAGTGGAAAACATAGCCGCCATGCGGTCGATGCAATGTTTCAGTTCGCGCACATTCCCCGGCCAATCGTAGGCGAGTAGTGTGGCAAGGGTTTCCGGTTTCGGGCGAAAGTAGGGCAAGCCGCGATCGCGTGCCGAGAGCAGGAAATGATCGATCAACAGCGGAATATCCTCCTTACGATCGCGCAGCGGAGGCAGCCTCATCGAAAATACGTTGAGGCGATAGTAGAGGTCCAATCGAAAGCGCCCGATTGCGACTTCCGCCTTAAGATCGCGATGGGTAGCGGCAATAATCCTAAGGTCAACGCGCTTCCACTGCAGCGAGCCAACCGCGCGGAACTCCTTCTCCTGGACAAGACGGAGCAACTTGACCTGCATTTCGAGCGGCAGATCGCCGATCTCGTCGAAGAACGCGGTACCGCCGTCGGCGAGTTCCACCAGGCCTTTCTTGTTCTCGATCGCGCCGCTGAACGAACCCTTGGCGTGTCCGAAGAGTTCGCTTTCCATGAGCGTGCCTACCAGCGATCCGCAATCGATGGGCACAAACCGCCCTCGTGGATTGGCGTTGTGGATCGCCTGTGCCACCACTTCCTTCCCCGATCCGCTTTCGCCCAGCAGCATCACTGGCAAGCGGTGGCGCGCCGCCTTGTCGATCAGACGCCGGATCGCGCGGATTTCCGGTGAATCACCCACCAGGCCATGGCTGAGAGCCGGGACCGTGCAGTTGGTCAAGATTTCTCCCCCTTTGTACGAGTCGAAGGAACTCGGCTTTAAGTAGTCCCTTCAATTCGTACGACGAAGGCGCTCTTTTTCTCGGGAGAATTCTGGCGGATCTTTGCCGCCAGGGCCTCGGCGGCATCTTCAGTGGCTTCGCGGCCGACCAAAACGCGCCAGAAACCCTTTTCCAACGCGACGCGGGATTCACCGTAAGACTGCATTTCACGGCGGGTTCGCTCCGCGTTATCCGAATCGAGGTAAGCGCCGACCTGAACGGCAAATATCCCGGTTGCAATCGGTTGAGGAGCTTCGAGGATCTCGACGCGTACGTTGGCCGTACCCGGTCCAATCATCTCGATGGTGTTGGCCGCGGCATGCGAGAGATCGATAATGCGGCCATCCACAAATGGTCCTCGGTCGATGATGCGGACGTCCACCGTTTTCCCGTTATCGAGGTCGTATACCCTCACCCATGTATTGAACGGAAGAGTGCGATGGGCGGCGACCAGGGTTTCCATATCGTAAATTTCGCCATCGGCGGCGTGGCGGCCATGGTAGGGATGGCCATACCAACTGGCTACGCCGGTTTCGGTGGTCCCCGGAGTTGGAGGCGTTGGCGGCGGACCGGTAGAACGCCGCACCGCTGGGGGCGGAGGCGGCGGGGGGATGTTTCGTGCGTGCTTCTTGTGTGCGCAACCGGAAATCACAACTGCAAGCGCAAGGGTTGCGTGCAGATAGCAAGGGCGCTGTGCGCCTGCCCGCCGGTTTCGGGGCCGCTTCAAGCTATTCCAACTCCAATTCCGCCGCGATCAGCCAATCAGCAGAGCATGCGAAAGATACTATCGCTCCGGCGTCTGGGTCTCCGGGCCTTCTTCTGCGGCCTCGTCGCCTTCTGCGTCCGGATCGAAAGCTTCAATAACAAACCCCGTCGGGTTAGCTTCACGTTCTATCTTGCGCCGAGCCCGTTCCGCAGCCTTGGCGCGTTGCTTCTCCATGCGGGAAATCTCTTTTTGACGTTTCTGGGATGAAGTACGTGATCGGGTAGCGATGGCTATTTGCCTCCTCGAACTTAACCCGGATGGGTTAAATGAATACTATAATTTTAGCAGTAATACCGGCGCGGCCGTCTAATTTCTGCTACTCTTGAGACCTAATGTCTGCCATCAATGGAGATAAAGCGCGCTTTCACCGCCGCCGCAAGCAGAGAGTCGCTGGACGCGAGCGGATGCAAGAACTGCGTAAGAAGTTGAAAGCCGCCGCGGCGAAAGAGCCAGCCGGTAGCGCATAGCTTCGTTAGTAGCAAGCCAGCGGTTTGTCTCTCGATTTCCACCGGTTGCCATGGCCTTTGTGCTAGGATAAAGATATAAATGCCTTCAACGCCTTCGCTCTCAGTGAAATTCACGGTCGAAGAAGCTCAAGCTCTCCTCGAGATGGTGGAAAATCAGCTATTTCGAATGAAGTTCATCGATTCCAAGCTGCCTGGCCATCGAACCGACCCGGATAAAGTGCGTGTTTCCGCGTCTGCCGTCGGCATACTTCAGGAAGCTTACAAGAAAGCCAAAGGGTTCGCCACTAAAGGCGCGGCCTAACTTTCAGAGTTGCCTCGCGAATAGTGCGCCGTGAGCCTGTTCTCTCCCTAGGGGCGGAGCTCTGTTCGAACGCTGCTTTCTGGACTTATCTACTATAGGCTTCGTCGTCCGGTGTTAGCGGTGTTAACATGCCCCATGTATGAAGCTGCACCGCTCTGTTCTAGTCGCTATACCTGTTCTTCTTTCCGCCTTTCTGCTTGCGCAACAGCCGCCGGATAATCCGCTGCTGCGCGACCTGCGCTTCCGTCTGATCGGCCCATTTCGCGGCGGCCGCTCGGTAGCCGCTGCCGGCGTCCCTTCCGACCCCAAGACTTACTACTTCGGCGCGACCGGCGGCGGCGTATGGAAGACTACCGATGCGGGGCTCTCGTGGCACCCCATTTCCGATGGTTTCTTCAAGACCGGTTCGGTAGGCGCCATCGCCGTGGCCGATTCCGATCCCAACACGATCTATGTCGGCATGGGCGAGGCCTGCGTGCGCGGCAACGCATCGAACGGCGACGGCGTCTACAAATCCACCGATGCGGGACGTACCTGGCGCAATGTCGGCCTTGAGCAGACGTACCACATCGGCGCGGTCGTCGTTCACCCTACGAATCCGGATATCGCCTATGTAGCGGCGCTGGGGCATCTCTGGGGGCCGAACGCCGAACGCGGCGTCTATCGCACGACGGATGGCGGCCAAACGTGGAAGCAGGTGCTGACGCGCGGTACGGAAGCCGGCGCGTCGGATATCGTGATGGATCCGTCGAATCCCCGAATTCTCTACGCTTCGTTCTGGCAAATCAGCCGCAAGCCCTGGCGTATGGATAGCGGTGGCCCTGGCAGCGGGCTCTGGAAATCGACCGATGGCGGCGACAACTGGCAGGATATTTCTCACGCTCCCGGATTGCCACGCGGCGTCGAAGGGCGCATCGGCATCTCCGTTTCGCGGGCAAATCCCGAGCGCGTGTACGCTTTGGTGGAAGCGAGCGACGGCGGCGTTTTCCGCTCCGACAATGGCGGCCGGACGTGGGCCAAACAAAACTCCGAGAACGATCTGCGCCAGCGCGCCTGGTATTTCTCGCATATCTACGCCGACACCAAGAATCCGGACATGGTTTATGTTCTGAACGTCGGCATGTTCCAATCGATCGACGGCGGCCGTACCTTCCACCCCGTGAATCCGCCGCACGGCGACAATCACGATCTCTGGATTGCGCCCAACGACCCGGATCGCATGATTCTCGCCAACGATGGCGGCGCGACCATCTCACTCGATGGAGGGCACATTTGGTCCACCGTGGATAATCAGCCCACCGCCCAGTTCTACCGCGTTGCGCTCGACGAAGACTTTCCCTATCACGTTTACGGCGCGCAGCAGGACAACAGCACGGTACGCATCGCGAGCCGGACTACCAGCGGCGCTATCACCGCCAATGACTGGTATGACGTCGGCGGCGGCGAAAGCGGCTGGATCGCGCCCGACCCGCGCAATTCTCAAATCGTGTACGCCGGTTCCTACGGCAACCTCATCACCCGCCAGGACCACCGCACCGGCCAAATGCGCAACATCAACGCATGGCCCGATAACCCGATGGGCTACGGCGCCGACGCGTTGAAGTATCGCTTCCAGTGGAGCTTCCCCATCGCCTTTTCGCCGCACGACCCGAAGACGCTGTACATCGGCTCGAACGTGCTGATGAAGACCGTCAACGAGGGACAGAACTGGGAGGCGATCAGCCCCGATCTGACTCGCGACGATAAGTCGAAGCAGGCGTCTTCCGGCGGCCCGATTACGCAGGACAACACTTCCATCGAATACTACGACACCATTTTCACGTTTGAAGAATCGCCGATCAAAAAAGACCTCATCTGGGCGGGGACGGATGATGGCCTCGTGCAGATCACGCGCGATGGCGGCAAGCATTGGGAAAACGTGACGCCGAAAGGAATGCCCGAATGGATCCAGATCAACTCGATTGACGCGTCACACTTCGACGCCGGCACGGCCTATGTGGCGGCGACGGCGTACAAGCTGGACGATTTCCGTCCGTTCCTCTTCAAGACCAACGATTACGGCAAGACGTGGACGAAGATCGTCAACGGCATCTCCGAGCGCCACTTCACGCGCGTGGTGAAGGAAGACCCGAACCACCGCGGATTGCTGATCGCGGGCACGGAGTTTGGCCTCTACATTTCGTTCGACGATGGCGCCAACTGGAAATCGTTCCAGTTGAACCTGCCGATCGTCCCCATCGCCGATGTGGCGTTTCATGCGCGTGAGAAGGAACTGGTAATCGCGACGCAAGGCCGTGCGTTCTGGGTATTCGACGAACTGCCCCTGCTCTATCAACTGAGCGGCGGCGCGCCCACCGAAGACGCGCATCTCTTCCAGCCGAAAGACGCGTATCGCATTGGCGGCGGTCGTGGAGGACGGGGCGGCGGCGGCGCGGTGGGCGAAAATCCGCCGGGCGGCGTGGTCGTGCAGTACGCGCTGAAGGGCCGTCCGCAGGGCGAAGTGAAGCTTGAGTTCCTCGATGGCAGCGGGCAAGTTGGTGCGCGATTTCTCCAGCCGCGCTCCTGAAGCTGCCAGCCGAAGGTCCGGTTGTCGAAGCGGAAGCGAATCCCTTCCGCGCCCAGGCCGCGCCGCGCGTGGCCGCCGCAGCCGGGATTGAACCGTTTCGTGTGGAACATGCGCTATCCCGATGCGACGACGTTTCCCGGGCCTCATCATGTGGGCGGGAAGCGTCACAGGACCGCTTGCAACGCCGGGAAAGTATCAGGTGCGCCTGACGGTGGATGGAAAATCGCAGACGCAGAATTTCGCCATTATGAAGGACCCGCGCCTGGATACCACGCCCGAAGATTACGCCAAGCAGTTGACTCTGGCGCTGCAGATTAGCGACAAGCTTACCGCCACGAACGATGGCTGTGATTCGTATTCGCGCGGTGCGCCAGCAATTGGACGAATTCGCCAAGCGCGATGACAAGCGCGTCGCGGATGCGGCCAAGGCGCTGGAGGCGAAGCTAACCACCATCGAAGAGGATCTCTACCAGACGAAAAACCGCGCCAGCGAAGATCCGCTGAATTTCCCGATCAAGCTCAATAACAAGCTGGCGTACGTGATGGGGACGGTGGAAAGTTCGGACAATCCACCGACATCGCAATCGTATATGGTTTATGAAGACCTGGCGACCAAAGTGAATGCGGATTTGAAGACGCTAGATACTTTGATGGGCGTCGATCTGGCGGCGTTCAATAAACTGGTTCACGATGAGGGCGTTCCGGCCGTTGCAGCTCCGGCGGCGAAGAAGTAGGCCGGCATGACTCCCAAAAACAGACGCAGCAGTGAATGGTTTCGCGCCCCGGATATTACGGGTTCTCGCGCCGCGCGTGGCTCCGCTCGGAGGGTTTTCCCGCCGACGTTTTTGACGGCAAGCCCGTCGTCGGCATCTGCAATTCGTGGAGCGAACTCAACAACTGCAACATCCATCTGCGCGACGTCGCGACGGCCGTGAAGCGCGGCGTGATCGCGGCCGGCGGCGTACCGCTGGAATTTCCGACCATTTCGCTGGGCGAAATGTACATGAAGCCCACGACCATGCTCTTTCGCAACTTGATGGCGATGGACGTCGAGGAATCCATCCGGGCCAATCCTCTCGATGGCGTCGTGCTGCTTTGCGGCTGCGACAAAACTACGCCCGCGCAGCTCATGGGCGCGGCCAGCGCCGATCTGCCCTCGATCTTCGTCACCGGCGGCCCCATGATCGCAGGCCAATGGCGCGGCAAAGCGCTCGGCAGCGGCACCGATGGCCGCAAGCTCTTCGACCTCTATCGCACGGGCCGGCTAAGCGAAGAGGAGCTATGTGAAATTGAAGGCTGCATCGCGCGTACCGCCGGCCACTGTACCGTGATGGGGACGGCGTCTACCATGACGAGCCTCGCCGAAGCGATCGGTATGACGCTACCTGGATGCGCCAACATTCCCGCGCCCGACGCGCGCCGCATGGCCATCGCCGAATTGAGCGGCCGCCGCATCGTAGAGATGATCGATGCCGATCTGCGCCCCTCGCGCATCATGACGCGCGCCGCGTTCGAGAACGCCATCACGATGTTGATGGCGCTCGGAGGATCGACCAATGCCGTGATCCATCTGATCGCGATCGCGGGCCGCCTCGGCATTCCGCTCACGCTCGACGATTTCGACCGCATCTCGCGCCGCACTCCGTGCATCGTGAACGTCAAGCCATCGGGCGAATTCTTAATGGAAGATCTCTTCAACGCCGGCGGCGTGCCGGCGGTAATGAACCGCGTGGCCGATCTGCTCGATGGCGAGTGCCTCACCGTCAACGGCAAGACCATCGGCGAAAATATCGCGGCGGCTGCAGCGCAAAACGATTCCGTGATTCGCCCGCGCGCGACGCCGCTCGATGCCGAGGGCGGCATCGCGATCCTCTACGGCAACCTCTCGCCGGATGGCGCGGTCATCAAACAGACGGCCGCATCCCCGCATCTGCTGGCGCATCGCGGGCGGGCGCTGGTCTTCGAGAACCGGGAAGAGATGCAGGCGCGCATCGATAGCGACGATCTGCCGGTGGATGGCGACACCATTCTTGTGATGCGCAGTTGCGGCCCGAAAGGCGCGCCCGGCATGCCCGAGTGGGGCCAGATTCCGATGCCGAAGAAGCTGCTCAATCAAGGTATTACGGATATGGTCCGCATCTCCGATGCGCGCATGAGCGGGACTTCCTTCGGGACCGTAGTGCTGCACGTCGCGCCCGAATCGGCCATTGGCGGCCCGCTCGCCGCGGTGCGGACTGGCGATGAAATCGAGCTGGACGTTCACGCGCGCGAGCTCGAACTGTGCGTGCCGGCCGACGAGATCGAGGCCCGCCTGCGCCAGTTTCAAACGCCGAAGCCGCACTACACCCGCGGATACGGACGGCTGTTCCTTGATCATGTGACGC
Source organism: Bryobacterales bacterium (assembly GCA_963763545.1). Lineage (GTDB taxonomy): Bacteria > Acidobacteriota > Terriglobia > Bryobacterales > Bryobacteraceae > PALSA-243. Next base: position 188,599 of record CAVXPE010000029.1, on the reverse strand, counting down.
AGGCGAATCTGGGGTGCGATTTCGATTTCTTACAAGCTGTCAGCGATCGGCAATCAGCGATCAGCTAAGCCGATGAGCCGGCTTCGCCGGCCAAAAGCTGATGGCTGATTGCAGATAGCTTCTACACGGGGCGCTTCCGCACCAGCAGCACCAACAGTCCCGAACTCAACGCCGCAATCGAAATAAACCACATGCCACCGCTGAAATCGCCCGCCCCCTCACTGAAATGCCCAATCAGCCACGGCCCCGCAAACCCGCCCAGGTTGCCAAACGAGTTGATCAGCCCGATGCTCGCCGCAGCCGCGGTTGGGCCCAGGAAACTGCTGGGAATCGACCACAGCGGAGGGAACCCGGCGAAGATCCCAGCGAGCGCGAGCGCGAGGAGCGCCAGAGTGGCTGGTACGCTCACGGGGAATATCGCGATCGCGGCTAACGCCACGGCGGCGGTGATCCGGGGAATCGCCGTGTGCCAAAGACGCTCGCCAGTGCGGTCCGAATGCCAGCCGTTGAGCAGCATGGCTGGAATCGCCGCGATCGCTGGGATTCCCGCCAGCAGCGCCGATTTCACCACGCTCAAGCTCCCCAGCTTCTGAATGATCTTGGGCATCCACAGACCCAATCCGTAGGTTCCACACGTGCTACCAAAGTAGGCCAGCGCCAGCAGGATTACGTCGCGATGCCGCAGGGCGTCGATCAAACGCATGCGCGCTCGCGGTCCTTTGCCGGCATGTTCGCGCTCCAGCTCGCCGGCGAGCCACTCGCGTTCGTCGGCCTCTAGCCACTTCGCATCGCGCGGCCGGTCGGCTAGATAGAGGTAGCTCAATACGCCCGCGACAATCGCAGGTACGCCTTCCAGAATCAGCAGCCATCGCCAGCCCATCAGGCCGCCCCAGGTCACCTTGAGCAGCGCTGCGGAAATCGGCGATGCGATGACTTGCGAGACCGGACTCGCCGCCATGAACATCGCCACGGCCTTGGCGCGATCTTCCTTGCGGTACCAATGGCAAAGGTAGCCGATCACGCCTGGAAAAAATCCCGCTTCCGTGATGCCGAGCAGGACACGCATCACGTAAAATTCGGCGCGCGAATGGATCAGCCCTGTCGCCGACGCTACGCACCCCCACACCAGCATCGTGACGGCGATGGCCTTCCGCGCGCTCCACCGCTCGATCAAAACCGCACCGGGTATTCCGAGCAGCGCATAGCCGGCGAAGAAAATGCCCGAGCCGAACCCGAAGACGGAATTGGAAAAATGCAGCTCCGAGGTCATCTGCAAGCCCGCGAAGCCGATATTGATGCGGTCAATGTAAGCGATGATGTACAGCAGGAAAAGAAACGGCATCAAGCGCCGCGTAACGCGGCGCAAGGTGCGTTGACCGATTGCGGAATGGGCCTGGGTGGGAATCGCGATGTTGGTCAGCATACCACGTAGGACAGGCCCTCAATCTTCGTCGGGCTCATTAAGCAAATCGCCCAACCGATCGAGCTTTTGTTCCCACGCCGAACGGCGATCACGGATCCATTGCTCCAGAACGGCAAATCCCGGCGAATCGAGACTGCACGTGCGCACCCTCCCGATCTTTTCGGTGCGCACAAGCCCGCTTTCCTCCAGCACCTGCAGGTGTTGGCCCACCGCTGTTAGCGTGATGTCCAATGGCGCGGCCAGCCCGGAAACGGAATGCGGCCTTTCGCCGAGTTTCTCCACAATCGCCCGGCGGGTGGGGTCGCCAAGAGCCTGCAGCACCTGGTCTACATTCAGTGGCGGCTTTTTCATGAACCTAATCGCCCGCCAACTCCGCACTCAGCTCATCGAGTAATTTGCGCCATCTCGCCTCGAGGGCTTCGGGAGCATCGGCTCCATCGCGTTGTTGTCGAGTGGGCGGGGTGTCCGGATCGGGCGCATCGCTCCCCAGAACCGCCCGGATCAGTAAGACCGTCCGGTCGTCCTCTTGTATTCCGTGCCGTTTGACCTCAGCGTTTACCGCCTCGGCAATCGCCGATAAGGGCCGCTCCCCAAGGTCACCTACAATCTGCGAGAGGCGATCGAGTCCTAAGGCCGCATCGGGCTCCTCGCCAAGTTCTACCATGCCGTCGGTGACCAACACGAAAATATCCCCTGCTTGGTATCGGATGCGCCGGGGCGCATATCCGGCGGCCGCGAACAGGCCCAATGGAAATTGGGACATGGTGTGACGTACGACATCCCCGCTTCGCCGCCGATACTGCAGCAGGGGAACATGCCCAGCCGAAATGTACTCGACCTCGTTCGCGCCGTTGAACCGCAAGGCCGCGAGCGTCGCATACATGTTCGGGGTCTTGACCGAAGGCAGCACGAGATTCAGATCGTCAAGAACCTTCGCGATAGGCCGGCGAAGCAGCAGACCGTAGCGCACAGCCGTTTTGATCATTCCCATTAGCACCCCGGCGCGCAAGCCGTGACCGGAGACGTCCGCGACATAGGCAATGACGTCTTCCCCGTCGATCACCAAGTCCGCCAAGTCCCCGCCCACGTCCTCCTTGGGAATGGTCTGTCCGTATACCTCCAACCGAGCGTCCGAATAAGTAATCGGGGGAGCCAGTGTGTTTTGGATGTCGGAGCCGGAGGATGGCGCTTTCCAAGGTTCGGCAGGCAGCCATCCAAGCCCTGACAACACGCCTATCTCCGGAGTCGGAATTGCCACAGACAGGTTGGTCATTGGGGTTCTCTCGCCGGCTAGCGAGCCAGTTCCACCGCCAGATTGTCGAATAACTTGCGCCAGCCGGCTTCGCGCATTTGAGGACCACCCGAGCCTTCAAAGAAAGTACCCTGATGGGTGCAAATCAAATCGGAGCCTTGGTCCGACGGCAACAACTCAATAGTGACCAGTGAGACCGAGATGCGCTTATCGTCCAGGGCCATCGTAGAGGCCGTCACAATGCGTCGATTGGGTACGATGTCCTGAAAGCGGCCGTCGTTGCTGAGAACAACTCCTGGCAGCGGCGCGCCTTGCTTAGCGCGATATCGGAACCGCTCCGTACCCCCAACCCGAAAATCCATCTCAAACTCCTCAACGTCATGGTTCTCGCCTTCGGCATACCAGCGGCGTTTCTTCGCAGCGTCCGCGAAAGCGGCGAAGACACGTTCGGGCGGCTTCGGATAGGTGCGTTCGATTACGAACGTGTGGTGAATGGCGGATGGCTCTTGCATTAAATTCCTTTCTTTTCTGCTCTTCATTTACTGAAGTGGTAGCTTCAGTATCGTTGGAGCCAGATCAATTGTCAAGTACAAACTTCAGTTTTATTTAAGGGCAGGGATTCGCGTGGCGTAAAGGGGGAGAACGATCTAGATTGGACCGCCGGACGCGCGAAGGGCAGCGTCCGGCGCTAAAGGAGTGATGCGGGTTCGAAGGCGTTGCAGAATCGCCGGAAGCGAAACGGCCTGGCTTACAACTCTGTCCCCGGATCCGCGTGCCGGCTCCACGTCGAGTGAATCGAAATGCCGCCGTTCACATTGTCCAGACGGATCTTCGCGCCGACGCCGCGCACCACAAGCTGCTGCGCCCCATTCACACGCGATGGATGGCCGAATTCGGAATCGATCCCCCCGCTGACGTTTCTCGCGCTTAGGCTGGCATGCGCGCCGCACGGCAATAACAGCCGGATCGGCCCGTTGACCGACCGCAAAACAATCGGGTCCGCAGGCCGTACGCGTTCGAAATCGGCTTCGAGTTGCCCATTGACGGTCGAGAGTTCTGCGCGCCCTTCCAGCTTCTGCGCCTTGATACTGCCGTTCACCGACGATGCCTTTACCGGTCCCGAGACGCCACTGATGACCAGGCCGCCATTGCCGAGCTTAACGTCTTCGAGATTCGTCGAGCGCGGTACCGAGATGCGGTACTCAACCTTGGCCGGATGCCCCGTAACCGCGCCGGCGTACTGGGTTCGAATGGAAAGAGCGCCATCGGCTGGTTCCACTACGATCCGCGCGTCATCTACGTGGCGCGAATCGGCCGCTTGTTTGACAGCCTCTACCAGCACATCGTCGCGATCCCACGCCACGATGCTGACGTTCCCGTATTGATTTTCGATGGTCACGCGACCGTTCTGCCCCAGCGCGAAAAACTGCCGGAACTCCACCCGCGGATTCGCCAGAACATTGGCGTAAAGCGAGCTACCGCCCACCGATCCCAACAACACCAGACAAATACCGTACCGTAATGCGGACATCGGGTTGCCTCGACAACAACTCCCGCCGGCGGCGGCCGAGCCAACTCGGCGCCGCGCCCAGGAGCGACAGCAAAACGTGCGTTAGTGTTTGGCGGCGGATTCCGTGGTTTCCACGATTCTGCCGTCGAATAGACGAATAGTGCGGTCCGCGAACTCCGCGTACCGCGGGTCGTGCGTCACCATGCAGATGGTCGAACCGGCCGCGTGCAATTCCTTCAGCAGGTTCATCACGGCTTCGCCATTCGCTGAATCCAGGTTTCCGGTAGGCTCGTCCGCGAGCAGGATCAGGGGATCGCCGCTCAAGGCGCGCGCCACGGCTACGCGCTGTTGCTGACCGCCCGAGAGCTGCGACGGATAATGCTTCATGCGGTGCGACATGCCGACGCGCTCAAGCGCTTCCTGCACGCGCCGCTTCCGTTCGCTCGAGGGCATGCCCCGATACGTGAGCGGCAACTCGACATTCTCATATACCGTCAGATCGCCAATCAGGTTGAATGCCTGAAAAATGAAGCCGATCTCGCGGTTGCGGATGCGCGCGCGCTCGGAAAGCTTCAATCCCGTGACGGACTTGCCATTCAAGGAGTAGACCCCGTCGGACGGCGTATCCAGCAGGCCCAGAATCGCGAGCAGCGTCGATTTGCCGCAGCCCGATGGCCCCGAGATCGAGAGGTATTCCCCCTGCTTCACCTCGAAGTGAATGCCCGCGAGCGCGTGCGTCTCCACTTCATCCGTTACGAAAACCTTGCTCACCTGATCGAGTTTGATCAACGGTTGCGAACCATTGTCCATTGGATTACCCTTTCCCCGATCGGATCTATTCAATTTACTCTATTTTAATGCGGTCGTAATTGTCGTAAGCCGACATGTCCGACAAGATCACTTGATCCCCGACGTTCAACCCCGATTTGATTTCGATTGTATTCACCGAGGCGCGCCCGAACGTTACCTTCACCTTGACCGGCGAATTTTCCATCCGCGTCGTACTTAAAAAGCTGCACGGTGCTATCCTGCTGACCGAATACCGGGCGCCCGACATATACCACGTCGTCCAGACTTCATCCAGTTCGATCTTTCCATCCACGCTCAAATCGGGCCGCGCTCCCGGCGGCAACGCGCCGCGCAGCGCGACGTCCACCGTCACCGTGCCGTTAATGATCGAGGTATCGATTCTAGATACGCGACCTTCGACCAATCCGTTCGATCCGTTCTCCAGTAAGACGCGTATCGATGATCGCGAGTTGCCCAATAGCGACGTCTTTCACCTGTGTTTCGGCAATCTTCAGCTCGGCCTTCAGGTGGGTGGGCTGAGCGACCTTGCCCAGCGGCGTCCCGGCCTGTACGTTCTGGCCGGCTTCCACCGGCGTGGCCAGCGCTTCCAGCATGCCGTCAAATCCAGCGCGGACCTTAAGCTGATCCACCTGGCTCTTCTTTAATTCATACTGCCCGCGAAACTGCTCCACGCGAGTCTGCTGCGCCGCCAACTGCGATTCGTCGGCCGATTTCGTCACTTCCACCCGCTGTTGCTGAAACTCGTACTGTTTTTGCAACTGACTCGCTTTCTCGGCCGAGATCTTCGCGTCGATATCCGAGATGAGCCCGTTTTTCAGAAGTTGCTGGTCGCGATCCGCCTGCAGACGCGCCGTGGCCAAATCGGCCGCAGTCTGGCGAAGCCTGCGCCTGCAGGTCGAGCTGCGCCTTTTGCAGCGTCGCCTTCAGCGTCTGATAGTCCGCCTGGGCGCCGCGAATGAGGCTTTCGGCGTCGTGGGTTTGCGATTCCAGCTCCGGGCTGGAAAGAATCATCACCACCGAATCGGCGCGCACGGGGTTGCCGGGCTGGATTATGATCCGCTCGATGCGGCCCGCGGTTTGCGCCGGAATAACCATCGTATCCTCGGGAACCAGCGTGCCGATTCCACTGACCTCAAGCACCATCGGACCCCGCTTGACGGTTCCAGGCCAGAGCGTGGACCCTGGAACTCCGGGCGCCGCCGGCTTCAATTTGCCGAGCGCCATCGTAGTGCCACCGATTACGCCTGCAATAATAACGACGGCGACTGCCCATCGGATGGCCTTTTTTCTGCCGACATTTTTGCGCTGTATGTCCATTTGGATTCCGGGCCTTCAAAAGGGCACGGCTCCTGCCAATTGTCGCGTCGGCGTAACACTATGACGTAACAAGGGAAAATCGGTTAGCGAGGAAGTGGGCGGTGTCCGGTTGTGGGACCGGATGGGCGAAAGCAGGACAAGGGGGTGTAGGGGCTTGGAGGCGCGATTTTGACGCGGAGGCGCGGAGACGCTGAGATGAGCGTGGAGTTTCTTTGAGGCTGGGCATCATGCGGTTTTAGGCAGCCCTCGGGGAGGGCGCTTGTTGACGTCATGTCGCACACCCCACCGCACTCCCACACCAGCCTGGCTGCACGCATCGCCCGCTACCTGCGTCATGATAGAGCGTAGGAGGCTGTCGCGATGCGAGTGGTTGCACTATTACTTGCCGCGTCTTTTGCCGGATTGGCGCAAAGCCCGGTTCGCGCGGTCGAAACGGGAGCGGTGGTTTCGAGCGGGTTGCCGGGGCTGGCCAACGGTCACCTGTACTTCATCGATATGCCCGATCACGTCCGCGTGTTTTCGCCGAACGGATATTCTTCCATCGTTATCGATCTGGACGGACGCGGGGATGAGCGGGCGCATGTGGACGGCATCGCGATCGATTCCGACGGGACGATTGCGGTCGCATGGGGGACGCGCTGGGGACCATCGGGGATTGAGATTCGCGACGGGTCGGGAACGCTGCTGCGCACTCTCGACACAGGGCTGTTCATGCCGGGCAGCGTGGCTTTCGGCACGGATCATTCGTTGTGGGTCTTCGGCTGGCAACGGGCTGCGAAGGGTTCCCAGGTCCATGCCAGAGACTTCGGTATGCTGCGGCACTATTCGACGGCCGGGAAGGAGATGGCCGCTATTTCTGCCGCGGTCGCTGTTTCCCAAGGGCTTGGAGCCTGGAGGAGCGCAGGCGCAGGAACAGCGCCTTCACGTGATGGCTGATCACATTGGCCTTGTGGCTTTCTCCGGAGATTCAGGCGAAAAACAGGAGTGGGTCGAGATAGACTTCGACGGAAATGTTCTGGGAAGGTGGCGGATCGATGGCAAGGCGTTTCCGGGCGTGACGCCAACTTCCGATGGCAATGTATACGCCATGGAGAGTGATCCGCAAGACGCAAAGGGACATCGTGGTACGACTGGACCGCGCGACATCGACATGGCGTCGGGTGGCGACCGGGGCGAAAGGGCAGTTGTATGGCGCGGATGGCGATCAGCTGATTTTTGGTACTTGCCCCAAGGGAGTGATGCTGCTGGACTGGTTCAAGCAGCCATCGTGATGGACAAAAGAACCGAGGTCATCGCGACCACGCGATCCCGTGGCCAAGCACGAAAATGAATAGGAGACTGGCGACAGCTGCCGTAGCGATCCAGACGGCGCTGCGCCGCATCGGCTCAATTTGCCCTTTTTCGACGGTTCTCCACCTCCCCATCATGCCAGGCAGGCTCAACAGGCCCGCATTTGCGCCCAAGGTGGATGGCAGCGCGGACGCTATGATATAGAACAATCCCAGGGGATTGAGTAGCCCTCCAAGGCCAGCCAGGATACCGTCTGTGAATCTCCAGCAGAGCGTACGAACCCTTCGGGGAGCCTCGCCGCTGCTTTGAAATGGCTTCATTTGGGCGGCTACCACTAGCATCGATGTGTAGTATGAAGCCACGCCAAGCACGACGAGACCGGTCCGCCACATCCAGTGCGGTTGCAAGCCCCGGATTACCTCCGCCCAATCACCAAAGTTGAAGGCGCCGGAAAACAAAAAGTAGCCGGCGCCGGTAAAGAGGTTTCCCGCCATCGCGAGCACTAGGAAGTAGCGGGTAGCCGATCTGTAACGCCGCGGCTCGAGCAGGACCAGCCAGAAGATCGCTGCGAACAATAGATTAACCAGCGTGCCGTTCGCCGAGATCCATCGTGTAGCAATATCGCTCTGCAGGGCGACCGTGCTCATGGTCACGCGATGAGCTCCGCTCAGCCACGCCGTCACGCCGTGGCCCAGGCCTTCGTGTAGAACATCCTGGAGTATACAAGCAAGCGCTGAGATGGCAATGACGGTGAGCCTGTCACCGTTCGCGGTGGCGGAGCTGGCGTCTTCTTGCGGCATCGCGAGACTGAGTTTACACTACATGATCCGCCTGTCCGCATTTGCCGGCGCATTGGCCGAAACGGCGTATCCGCACGATTCTTGCTGGCCTGTCATGGTCCAGTTGCAGGAGATCGTCAACGTCTATGCCGCCATGTTTGTGGCCGCTGCTTAATTCAGTTGGAGCTGTAGCCGCCACCAGGACCTTCCCCGGGTGCCGTGCTGAGTCCGGCCTTCTGTGCGATCGGACTCTGGCTGTGGCCCGGTGTTTACCGATTCCTGGTGCGGCGCGCCCTTCTCGTCAAGGATTCAGGATGCGAAGTTCGGCTCGTTTCTCCGGCACTCGGGCCAGGAGTAGACCAAAAACCACCTCGTTGAGTCAGAGGCCCGGAGCCAGGGGGTTATTATTTCTGCATGAAAACAGCGTTGTACGGGCGGATGGTCTTTGGCGCCTCGGCGGTGCTGTTCGGCGTTATCGCACTGATGTGGTACGACGCTGACACTTGGCAAACCCTGCGTCAGATCTGGAGCCTGCCTTTGGGCGCCATCGCCGGAGGGTGTCTCATGACCGCTCAAATTGCCGGCGGGATTGGGATGCAGTATCCACGGACCGCGTGGCTGGCGTCGATCGTTCTGGGCGCCGTCTATTTGGTTTTCTCGCTGGCCTGCATCCCCGGCATCATCGCGGCGCCGGCTATCTATGCGACTTACGGGAGCTTTTTCGAGCAGTTTTCCTTGCTCTGCGGCGCGATTGCCCTATATGCTGCAACGGAAGCGAATCAAGCGCGGTCTGTAGCCTTCGCCCGAATCGCGCGACTGGGACTTGGAGTCTGCACGATTTCATTTACGATGAGTCAGATACTCTACCTTCGTGTGACGGCTTCGCTGGTTCCGAGGTGGATTCCGCCCAATCAGATGTTTTGGGCGATACTCACGACGATCGCGTTTGCACTCGCGGCAATCGGCATTCTCGTCAATCGTAGGGCACGGCTTGCGTTATGTCTGATGACCCTCATGCTCGCGCTCTTTGGCGTGCTGGTTTGGATTCCGCGCTTGATCGCTCACCCGGAGACGCATTTGAACTGGTCCGAATTCAGCCTTACTTTGCTTATTACCGGGGCCGCGTGGATGGTGGCCGATTTGACTAGCCCCGGAACCAGCCAGGGCCGACACGCAAATGATGAATCATCCAATCCGGCGCCGCGACAAAGATCGTAAAACCGAGGATCGCGTGCGCTAATCCCAGGAAATACAGGTTCTTATGCCGGCGGTAAACAAGATTGGCGCAGTAGCCGCCGGCCAGCGTGGCGATCATCAAGAACCAGTTCGGCAAGTGGGCGAGCGAAAAAAGCGCCGCGGCAACGGGCGCCGCCTTCGCGGGCGAGAGAACTCTCTCCAGGCGGTTGAGAAGGTATCCGTTCAGCAGGTATTGCTGAAAAAGCCCCCACGGCAAATACAAGCCGAGGGCAAACGCCGCGCCGCGCGTAGTCATAGGCCTGAGCGTTCCCCACTCCAGCGCGCTTCCAAATCCGATGGCCACGATCAGCGCCACGGCTGGGCCATAGGTCCGTAGACAAGTGGTAAATCCCTGGGTGCGGCAGCCGATGGCCGCCGGCCCCTCGCCGCGCAAGAGGTGCGAAACCAGGATCGCCGCGAGAACGAAGGTCCACGACCACGGGTGCTCAACGCGGAAACGCCAGATATAGGCCATGATCAGGCCGAAAACGGCCAAAGGTTCGAGGAGACGAACGCGTTCGGGAAGAGGCAGACGAAAAATGGTCAAGGCGTTGACTACTATTATCTCGCCTGTAACGATTTTGTGACAATGAAAATATAAGCATTTTCGAAGCAGAACGCGACAATCCGCGGGCGACTAAACTCTTAAGAGGCCGAATCACGCGTTGCGATCAGCACTATAAACCCGCTTACGCGTCGTCCGTTTAAAACATGCGTCCAGACGACTCGCGCGCGACCTGAGGCGCGGGGTCCCCGATAACTAACTTCGAGGCCGGCCTCGAGCGCTTTCGAATCATGAACCGCACGGAAACCGGTTGCGCTGGTTTCGACCAGTTCGGCTACGATGACGGTCGGCACGGGAAAATCGAAGGAAAGCTCCACCGCGCCGTCAGCCGGCGTCCGGACGGCTACGCGCCGATCTCGATTCTTTCTGCGATCCGCTATGAAAAGTTCGCTCATGATCGTTTACCCGGCAATGGAAACGGCCCGCTCCGTCGTCAGGCCATAAGACTTGATTTTGCGCTGCAACGTTCTTCTGGAAATTCCCAGACACTCCGCCGCCTTTCGTTGGTGACCCTGCTTTTCCTGGAGCACTTGCATAATCGCCCCGCGCTCCAGGTCCGGCAGAAACGCAAGGTTGTGCAGATCCTTGACGAAGGCGGTGTGGCTGAATTCTTCGGGCAGATCGGACGTCTCGATCTGCTCCCCCGATGCAAACACCGCGGCGCGCACCACCACGTTGCGCAACTCGCGCACGTTTCCGGGCCAGGGGTACGTCTTCAACTTGTCCTTTACGTCGTCGGAAAAATGCAGCCCCGGCGATTGCTCTTGCAGATAGTGTTCGGCCAACGGAAGAATATCGTCGGACCGTTCGCGCAGCGGGGGCACCACCAGGCGGATCTGCGAGAGCCGGTGATAAAGATCGGATCGGAAGCGGCCGTCGCCGACCGCCATGCTCAGATTCTGATTCGTCGCCGCCACAATGCGAACATCCACCTTGACTTTCTTCACGCCGCCGATGCGGTAATATCCGGCGCCGTCCAGCACGCGCAGCAGCTTCACCTGCATGCGCAGATCGAGGTCTCCGATCTCGTCCAGAAACAGCGTCCCGCTGATGGGCGATTTCGAACAGACCCGGCTTGGACGATCGGCGCCGCTGAAGGCTCCCTTCTCGTAGCCGAACAGTTCGCTTTCGAGAAGATTTTCCGGCAGGGCCGCGCAGTTGACGTCCACCCAGGAGCCCGAGCATCGCGCCGAATAGTGATGAATGGCGCGCGCGACCACTTCCTTGCCGGCGCCGCTTTCTCCGGTGATCAGCGCGGTCGCGTTCGTGGCCGCAATCTTGCGCACCTGGGTAAGCAGTTGGCGCATCGGATCGCTGGCGAAGACGGCAGCGGAGCCGATGAACTCATGGACCTCGGGATCGGAGGGCATCTTGTTTCATACTCATTGTTCTAGAAAACCCGCATAAGGTCCATATGGCCTTTCGCCGAATTGCCATTTGAAATCTCCGTAGCTCTTCTCTTGTTAAGAACTTTCCGCGCTTCGCCGATAGAGACAATATGCGGGTCGTCACCCAGCAGTTGGCGCGAATGTTGACTCTGGTGCTCGTCTCCGGATTGGCCTGCGCCTGCCTGGTCCGCTATGCCCCGGGCGCGCTGGTCGATGAACGCGAACTGAATCAGCATGCGAGCGAGGAAACGCTGGTCGCGATACGGGAACAGAAAGCGCAGCAACGGAACGTCGGCGTGAATTTCGTGCGATACCTGGAAGGCTTGGCGCATGGCGACCTGGGATTCTCGGAATCTAATCATTCGCACCGTTTCCGCGTTGCTGGCGGATCGCGCTCCGCGAACCCTGCGCGACTTGAGCTTCGGTTTAGCTCTCGCTTGGCTGGTGGGACTCGGATGCGCGATAGTGATGGTGCGCTTTCCCCTTATCTCGTTTCTTGACGTCGCGATGCTCACTGTCGCGACTCTGGTTCTGAGCCTTCCGGTCGCGCTGATCGCGTATTTCTGTCTGCTCGCCGAGCAGGCATCGCGCCTGGTTCTGGCCATCGTGCTGGCGCCGAAAATCTTTCAATATTCGCGCGGCGTTCTCACTCGGTCTTAGCGGCTCCGCATGTCGAGATGGCCAGAGCGCGCGGCGTTTGCGAATCCGCCATCGTGAGGACGCACGTTTTGCCGGCGGCCGCATCGCAATTGATCGCCCTGGCGGCGGCTTCCGTCAGCATGGCGATCGGCGCGGCGATTCCGATCGAAGCCATCTGCGACGTTCCCGGCTTGGGACGCCTGGCCTGGCAGGCGGCGATGGCGCGCGATCTGCCGTTGCTGATCAACGTGACCATGCTGGTGACTCTGGCGACCACCACTGCATGGCGGCCTCCGAATTCTTCATGCGCAGCGCGACGAATTCAGATCTGAGAGGCGGAGTGTGAAGCTCGTTCGGGCGATAGCTGTCGTTTTTCTGGCGCTCGTCGGAGTCGCCGCGCTCACTGCGGAATTTGGGAGAAGCGCCATACGAGGCGCAGTTTCGCGAATCGCCGGACGCGCCACGCCGTCGCGCCGTTTTCCGCTGGGCACGGACGCACTGGGGCGCGACCGCTTGGCGCGGCTCGTTTATGGGACGCGTCTCTCCTTACTGCTCGCGCCGGCGGCGGCGCTGCTCTCATGCATTGCGGCGGCGCTGCTAGGCGGACTCGCGGGACTCGGCGGAGGATTCGTCGAACGCGCCATCCTCGCCGCGGCGGATCTGTTTCTATCGCTGCCGTGGTTGTTTTTATTGCTGATCGCGCGCGCCTGCCTGCCGCTGAATGTGCCGGCGGCCGTTTCGGTGAGCATCACCTTTGCGCTGCTGGGCCCGCTCGGCTGGGCTGGGCCGGCCGAGGGTCGTTCGCGCGGCCGTGCGTGATTTGCGCAACTCGCGATTTCATGCTGCTTCGCACGCGCCTCCGGCTGCACGCCTTGGCGATTGTTGTGGGCGCACCTGATGCCGAACGTGATGCCGGTTCTGCGCGCGCAATTCTGGATCGCCGTGCCGGTCTACATTCTGGCGGAAACGACGCTGGGAATGCTCGGCCTGGGAGTCGCCGAGCCGCTGCCGTCCTGGGGCGGACTGCTGCGCGAACTCGAAGGCGCGGATGTTCATCTCGTCTGTGGCTGCTGGCGCCCGCGCTGCTGCTGGCCGCGGTCACCGGAAGTCTTCAACTTCTGCGTCCCGACAAGGATCTTGCGGCATGACACGAATTCATCTCTTTCTTCTCGGCGCCTCGCTGACGCTGATCGCGGCGAACGCCTCCGAGTTGCGATTTCGCTCTGGCGGCCGAGCCGAAAACGCTCGATCCGTTTCTGGTGGCCGACGAATCGGCCGAAGCGCTGCGCTATCTGACGGAAGGCGTGCTGATTCGCGTGAACCGGCTGACGCAGCTCGCCGAACCGGAACTGGCCGCGTCGTGGAAAGTGCTCGGCCAATGGCGCAAGAATTCAATTTCAACTGCGGGGCGACGTGAAGTTTCCCGATGGCTCGCCGTTCACTTCGGCGGATGTGGTGGACACTTTCACGAAACTTCTGGAGCCGGCGCTGCATTCGCCCATCGCCGACACGTTCAAGACCGAGAAAGGCCCGGTGAAGGTCAGCGCGGCCGGTCCGTACACGGTGATCGCGGATTTCCGGCGCCCGCTCCGCAAGCCGAGAGCCTGTTCGATCAGGTGGCCATCGTTTCCGCGAAGCGCGCCTACGCGGCCGGCGCCGGGACTGGGGCCTTTCTTGATCGCCGAACGCAAGCCCGGCGTCTCGATCAGCTTGCGCCGCAATCCGGCGTACTGGAAGCGCGATCTTGCCGCACGTCGATTCGATCCGCATCGATATCGAGCAGAATCGCGATCTGGAGCTGCTGCGTTTCCGCCGCGGCGAGTTGCAACTTGATCGACAAGCTGACGCCGGATCTGTTCGACCGGCTGGCGAGCCGATGCGCCCGGGACGCGCGGTCGATGCCGGTCCGACGCTCGATTCGGAATTTCTGTGGTTCAATCAGGCGCAGCGCGCGCCGCTTCGCGATGCCGGCGCGGCAATGGTTCCAATCGCCGCGTTTCCGGCGCGCGATTTCGCAGGCGATCCATCGCGACGATCTGTGCCGCGTGGTCTATCGCGGCCATGCGAGCCCGGCGGCCGGTCCGGTGTCGCCGCTCGAACAAGCTGTGGTTCAAGCAGCGGCTTGGCGCCCGAGCCATTCGATCCCGACGGCCGCGCTGAAGCTGCTCGACAGCGGACGGATTCCGGCTGCAAGGCAGCGACGCTGCGCGACCGAGCGGGCAACGCCGTCGAGTTTTCCGTGGTCACCAACGCCGGCAGCAAAACGCGCGAGCGGATGGCGGCGATGATCCAGCAGGATCTGGCGAAGTTGGGGATTCAAGCTCGAACATCGTGACGCTCGATTTTCCCTCGCTGATCGAACGGATCACGCGGACGCTCAATTACGAAGCGTGCCTGCTGGGCCTGGTGAATGTCGACGCCGATCCCAGCGAGTTGATGAATGTTCTGCTCAGCTCGGCCAGCAATCATCCCTGGAATCCGGCCGCAGAAGACGTCCGGAAACGGCATGGGAGGCGGAGATCGACCGGCTGATGCTGGCGCAGGCCGCGACCGGCGATCAACGCGCGCGCAAGAAGAATTTCGATCGCGTGCAGGAGATTCTGCACGAGCAGATGCCCGGTGATCTATCTGCTGCATCCGAATGCGCTGTTGGCGGTTTCGCCAGCAGGTCGCCGGCGCGAAGCCGACGCGCTTTTTTCCCGCACACTTTCTGGGACGTCGAAGGGCTGACCATGACGGCGAAAAAATGACGGATGCCGCTGCTGCAGACTCCGCATCTCGGCCGGATTACGCCGGGAAACCCGGCGTGCTGCGCGATGTTTCTCTCGAAGTCGCCGAAGGCGAGATCGTCGGACTGGTCGGGCCGAGCGGCGAAGGGAAGAGCACCGTCGCCTTGTCGATCCTGGTTGTTGGCTCGAAGGGGCGGCTCGCGTCAGCGGCGAAATCCTATTTCGAGGGCGCGATCTGCTCAAACTGAAAGAGCGCGATTTGCGCCGGATCCGCGGCAAGCTGATCAGCCTGGTGCCGCAGAGTCCGCTGGCCGCGCTGAATCCGAATCTGAGGCTTTCGCTCGCAGATCGAAGAAGCCTGGCGCGCGCATGAACGCGGCAAACCCGATTGGAGCCGCTCTGCTCGAAAGCGTCAGCCTGCCCGCCGACGCGTCTTTCTTGCAGCGATATCCGCGGAACCTGAGCGTCGGGCTGGCGCAGCGTTTCCTGATCGCCTTGGCGATTCTGCATCGGCCGCGCGCTGTTGCTCGCCGACGAATCCACCAGCGCGCTGGACACCATCACGCAAGCGGAAATTCTGGCGCTCTTCGGCCGGCTCGAACCAGGAACATGGCATCGCAATTCTGTACATTTCGCACGACCTGGCGTCGGTCGCGTCGTTGTGCGATCGCGTGGCGATTCTGAAGAAGGCCGGGTGGTGGAGGACGCACCGGTGAGACGGATTTTCGAAAATCCGCGGCACGCCTACACGCGGCAACTGATCGCCGCCATCCCACGGCTGATCCGAATCAGGCGACGCGCGTACCGGGAGTTCGAGGAGGCCGGCTAAGAGTCGCCGCAATCGAGTTCAGCGCCGCCAGACTCGTCTTTCGAAAAAGCGTCGCTATTGCGCCGGTACAGCGATAACACGCCCACGATGCCGCGTTCGTGGATCAGCGGAACCGCCAGCGCCGAGGCCAGCCCAAGGTGTTTCGATGGGTCGGGAACGTAGCCCGGCTCGACCGTGGGATTGCCGTTCATGATAGCCTTGCCGTTCTCCGCGACCCACCCTGACAGGCCTTGTCCCACCGGGATCTGGACGGACAGAAAATCGAGAAATGCCTGCGCCGTCGGTAAATTCCGGAAACAGAGACTCGCCTTGCCGGCGATAGACCGCCAGTGCATCGTAAGGGATCGACCCAGCAAGGCCGCCGCGCAATTTCCGGAACCAGGACTCGCGATCGCTCGAGCTGCGCCAGATCTACACCCAGCTTCGCCATCGCACGCCCGCTTCTTCCGCCTGCGGCAATGGACGTTGGATGTTGGCCAGATCGCGCCCCGCGGTCTCGGCGGCGCTCTCGAATCCGGCCGCTGGCGCATCGCCGCGTTCGATTTTCACATCCGTGGAAAGACGCCGCATCCGAATCGTCCCGGACGCCATCGCCTCCAGTTCCACATAACGCCGCGCCAGCACGTCCACCACGCGCGGATCGAAACTTTTTCCGGATTCCGCGAGAATCACCTGAATCGCCTCATCGAGCGGAAGCGCGCGCCGGTACTGGCGGTCCGAAGCGAGCGCGTCCAGTGTATCCACCGCTGCCAGAATGCGCGCGCCAATGGGAATCTCCTCGCCCTTCAGTCCGTCCGGATAACCGGCGCCGTTCCATTTTTCGTGATGGCCGCGCACCATCGGCGCCACGGAGTAGGGGAAGCGGATGCGCTCCACCAGTTCCGCGCCCACCACGGTGTGCGTCTTCATCTTGCTCGAATTCTTCCGGCGTCAGCTTGCCGGGCTTGGAAATGATGTATTCGGGCACCGCGATCTTACCGATGTCGTGCAGCAGCGCCGCGGCGCGCAGCGCTTCCATCTCCGTCTCGCTGAAGCCCAGTTCTTTGGCGACCTCGACGGCGTAAGTTTCGACGCGCTCCAGATGATCGTGCGTGGTCTGGTCCTTGGCTTCGATGGCGATCGCCAGCGTCTCGATGGTGCGGCGATGCAGCGCGGCGACTTCTTCGGCGTGCGCGCGCTGATCCTCGGCGCGTTTTTTCGCTTCCTCCAGCCGGCCGACGTACAAGCTATGGGAGCGGTAGACCACGTAGAAGATCGGCATCAGCAGCAGAGCCGCCTGCCATCCCGCCAGACGCTCGGCGACGGCGACGACCCAGGCCGCGGCCGCGCCCACCAGATAATTCGGGAAAGTCCAGAAGTAGGAATCGCGCCAGACTTGTCCAGACGTTCTTCTCTTCGGTCAGCGCGATCACGGTGGCGATGAATAAAGTATTAGCGACGAAAAACGCAGCGGCGCTCAGGATGGTGCTCTGTAAGCCGAGAAAGCCGATAAGCCACATACGCAATTTGGACCGAGCAGGCCATGCTGGCGAGGCTGAACACCACTTGCACCGCCTTGGGACGCTTCTTGGCGTGATAAATGGTCTGTACCACCATCCCCAGAACGCCCACCAGCAAGGTCTCGCCGAGACTGAATTCCGCCGCACCGATCAGCACAAAAAGAAAGCTCATCGACATGGTCCCCGTGACCGAGGGAAGCTGAATCTTCACGGCGGAAGCTAACAGCGCAATCGCGAGATAAAAAAGATAGCGGCCCTGATTGTCGACGGTCCAGATCCACGGACCCTGGAGCATGCTCCAGATGCCATAGCCAAAAAGAAATGCGCCGGCCGCGATCACCACGGAAATGTAGGCTTGCGCCGCGCGAGACTTCATCTTATGTACCTATCGGCGAACTGGCGCGGTCACTTGAGGCACGCCTCAAAAATCGGCGCCGCCTGGAGACCGGCGTCACAATGACGCCGCCGGCGCAGCCTTGACGCCCGCCAATGCCTGCGCCGCATCTTAAGTCGATCTTTTTCAGACGCCTGCGTTTGGTTTGCGGAATGCTTCTATCGAGGCGTATGAAACTTCTGCGTCGTCAACTTCTCGTCTGGACATGCCTGCTATCAAGCACGGCTCTCAGTTTTGGCCAAAGCACGAAAATCTCTCCGGATCTCCTCAAGCAGTTGGGCAACTCCGGTTCCGTCAATGTGGTCGTTCAGTACACCCCCAGCAACCCTGGTCTCGTCAGTGGTCTTCTCGGCTCGTCGACGATCTTCTTGGCGGACTACTCAAGTTGATCTCCAATCTGGGAGGCGTTGTCACGCAGCAGTTCTCCTCAGTTCCGGCGTTGACGGCCACGATTCCGGTGTCTCAGCTCTCAACTCTGGCGAACAATTCGTCGGTCGCTTACATCTCGCCGGACCGTCCGGTGGCCGGCACGGTCGATCTGAGCGCCGCTGCTTCCGGCGCCGATATCGCTTATCAGGCCGGATACACCGGCGCGGGCGTCGGCGTCGCCATCGTCGACAGCGGAATCTACCCTCACCCCGACCTGGCGTCGCGAATCGTCTACCACCAGAGCTTCGTCACGTCCACAAAGCCGGACGATTATGGCCACGGCACGCACGTCGCCGGCATCGTAGCCAGCAGTGGCGCGTCTTCCATCGGACCGCAATTCACCCGGACCTTCCGCGGCATCGCGCCCGGCGCGAATCTGATCGACCTGCGCGTCTTGGATGCCAACGGCATGTCGAGCGACAGCGTCGTCATCGCCGCTATCGATCGCGCCATCAGCCTGAAATCGACCTACAACATTCGGGTGATGAATCTTTCGATCGGCCGTCCGATCTATGAGAGTTATCGCCTGGACCCCATCTGCGCCGCCGTCAGCGCCGCGTGGAAGCAGGGAATCGTGGTGGTGGTCGCGGCGGGAAATCTCGGCCGTGACGGGTATGCCACTATCACCTCGCCGGGCAACGATCCTTATGCGATCACCGTCGGCGCGATGAAGACGGAGGGAACTCCGCAGACTAGCGACGATCTCATCGCCAGCTACAGCTCGCGCGGTCCGACCTTTATCGACTACGAAGTCAAGCCGGATATCGTGGCGCCGGGCAATCTGGTCCGCTCCCTGCTTGCGCCCGGTTCGACGCTTTCCCAGGAATATCCGCAAAATATCGTTCCGGCGTCCGATTACATGACGCCGGGAAGCACGGGGCCGGCCGAATATTTCGAATTGAGCGGCACCAGCATGGCCACGCCCGTGGTCAGCGGCGCGGCCGCGATTCTGATCCAGAACGATCCCAGCCTGACGCCGGACAACGTGAAGGCTCGGCTGATGAAGACCGCGTCGAAAACCTTCCCGCTATTCAGTACAGCCACCGATCCCACCACCGGCGCGGTTTATTCTGATACCTACGACATTTTCACGGTCGGAGCCGGGTATCTGAACATCATGCGCGGCTCTGAACAATCGCGATGTCACCATGGGCGCCGCCCTCTCGCCGACCGTTTACTGGAACCCGCTGCTCTCGTTGGCGGTGCTGGTCAATCCCGGCTCCTCGACTTGGAACAATGGCGTCTGGAGCCTGAATAATCTTTGGGGCCCGCAGATAATTCAATCCATCGGCGGGACTTCCGCCGCGTGGGGCACCTCGGCAGCGTGGGGCAGTTCAGCCGCGTGGGGCACCTCGGCGGCATGGGGGACCTCCGCGGCCTGGGGCACTTCGGCGGCGTGGGGCACCAGCGTCAGCGGCGAGGGAGAGAAATAGCTATTCAGCAATCTGGATAGCGCTGAGCCATTGTGGTTCGGGCGCGAGCGCGAGAAGGAAACCCGGGGCGCATTCTTCGAGAGCGATCTAAGAGGTTCCAGACAGATGCTTTCGGTGGACGAACGATGGTCCGATGCGCTATCAATAGGGACGCATGCTCATCCGCATTATGGCCTCGCGCCACTCGGCATTCTATAGCCCGCTGCTCGCCTGTATCGCGTTCCTTCGAGACGAAGGGCAGCAAGTTCCCTACAGCGTGCTTGGCCCAAAACAGCGAACTTATGTGCTGCTGCGGGATGGCGAAATCGATATCATGCAGTCGGCGGTTTCTTCCAACTGGAAACCGCGCGAGCAAGGGATCGAGCCCTTGCCGGTCCATTTCGCGCAGATCAACCAGCGCGATGGATTCTTCATCGTTGGACGTCAGTCGGAGCCCGAATTCCAATGGAAGGCGCTCGAAGGGAAGACGTTACTTGCAGATCATGGCCTCCAGCCGTTGGCCATGTTGAAATACGCCGTTAAGCAAAACGGCGTTGAATGGGGAAAGATCAAGGTTATCGATGCTGGCACGCCCGACAAAATGCAAGCCGCGTTCAGTGGGGGCACTGCGGATTACGTACATCTCCAAGGACCGCTTGCCGTCGGCGAGGTCGTAGCCTCAGTGGGCGCCTCGATGCCGCCCGTGGCGTTCAGTAGCCTTTGCTGCACCCGCTCATATCAGAAGACCGACGGCTACCGAACGTTCTTGAAGACATATGAGCGCGCGAAAGAGTGGGTGCGGACGGCTCCTGCGGAAGAGATCGCCGCGAAAGAGGGCGCGTTTTTCCCTGGCGTTACCAGTGAGGTTCTATGCGCGGCAGTGAAACGCTACCAGGATCTTGGGTGTTGGGACGGCGGCACCGGAATTCCGAAAGAACTCTATGAGCAAGCGCTCAACGTTTTCCAGTCCGATGGCCGAATCGCTTGGCGTCACGGCTACGAAGAAGTTGTAGGATAGCTCGACAGGACGTGTGTGCGACCTAAGCGAAATGATATTTCGCATCATCGGAACCGATTTCGCCGCCGCTTACCGCGCCTCGAATATCTGCGGCTCCCGCCGACCCTCCGACAAGCTCTCGACCTTCGTGCGCCGGAGCCCTCCAGATACAATGCCCTCCTTTCCGCGTACATTGTACACGCGCCGGCCCGCGCTTTGGTCCGCATACTCGGCATAATATATCGGGGGAGACACATGATCGATCGTCGCAGCACCCTGCAAATGGAGCGGCGTCAGATTTTGAAGAGCCTTGCCATTGCGACTATTGCCGAGTGGCCCGTGCTGGCTGCGGGAAGGAGCCTCAAAGGAACAGCGATCAACCACGTCTCTTATGCGTCCGCGGATTACATAAGGACACGCGATTTCTACCGCGATGTTTTGGGATTTCAAGTATCGGATGAAGACGATAAGCAGCTCTATCTCTGGGCGGGAGATGCGTTGATCAGTGCGAAGAATACGCCGGGCGTTCAGGCGCCGTTCATCGACCATTTCGGATTAACCGTCGAGCCATGGGATCTAAATGCGGTTGAGGCTGCGCTGAAAGAGCGCAGTCTCGTAGTTCGTGTGAGCCGCAACGATCCTCACGACAACCAGGGAAAAAGCGCGTTCACGGTTGATCTGAACCATTACAACTTGCAGTTGGGAGCCAAAGATCTTGAGGTAAAGCCCCCTCCGCTTGCGTCGAAGGCGTCGCTCAAGACGATCGGAATTAATCACATTTCGTATCGATGTGCTGATTACAAGAGGACGTGCGATTTCTATTGAGGACTTCTGGGCCTTCCAATTTCCAACGACGACGGAAAGCAGGCTTACCTCTGGTTGGGGGATGCGTTCATCGTCGTGAAGAACAGTCCGGATGGGAATCAGAAGCCGGTAATCGACTATATGGCTTGGAACTTGGCCGACTGGGACGCGAATCGGGTTGCAGCCGAACTAAAGAGGCGTGGCTTGGATGCGCGTCCCGATACCGCCGGCAAGAGCATCATGACTAAGGACATCAACGGTTTTCCGCTCCAACTGTGCAGTCCGAATCCCGTGAAGAGAATATAGCGCCAGTGGCGCTGATTTGAGGACGATAACAGTGGATGTCGGTAGCGATCCGACTCGACGGCCAAATCTCGGCCACGCTGTCGCGAAGATAACGCCCCAGTTCGGCAGGGATTCGCGATAGATCGACCCAACGAATACCCTGGCGGGGTGGCGCAGCCTGCTTCTCTGACAGGCTCGCAGTTCGAGCGCCCATCAGCCGTTGCGTGGATTCTTCGGGCGCCGCCAAAATCGCTCCAGCACCGGCGCCGCTACGCAATGGCGTCCGATTATTGAAATTCCGTGCGATCCGGTCCTTTAGTATTCGAGTTGCTCAAATATTTGGAGAGGTGTAATTTATGCGCGGATTAACGTTTGTATTGCTAGCGGCGGCTGTCGGGATAGGCATCACGGCTACTGCGCCGACAGCTGCGGCTCAGGTCAGCGTCGATATTGGAGTAGCCCCCGATTGTCCCTATGGCTATTATGACGTCGCCCCTTATAACTGTGCTCCCGCTGGTTATTACGGCCCCGAATGGTTTAACGGCGGCATTTTCATCGGCGCTGGACCGTGGTTTCACGGCGACAAGGACTTCCATGGTCATGTAGACAACCATTTCCATCCAGCCCATGGCTACAAGGGCCCGGCGCCACAACGTGGGGAGAAAGCGGACGAGTCAAAACGTGTCGATGCTGCCCACTTTAAAGGAAACGAAACGCGGGATGGACGCGGCCACGTAGTAAAGGAAAAACGATAGAGCACCGGTTCGAACCTGTAACCTTCCCAGGTGTTTTCAATCGATGTAGCGTCTGTGCACGTGATGGAGCGAATTGATGTTTGCTTCAGTATGCCGACCTGCACACGCGGGTCAGCATACTGGAATCTGCCCATCGCGCAACCCGGCGCTTTTTTCCCGATTTGCGAGCGCGGTGACGGAACCGGTACGACTAGAAACGCGCGCCGGTGGCTCTTGTCTAGACTAGGGCTCAAGCTCACCGAGCCACCGCAATGCGCGGAGGCCTGGCAGAAAGCAATATTCGCCTCCCCTCGTGACAACAAACCGAGATAACCCCTTGAGGCGCATGGGCAGAGGACGCCTCGGAAAACTATACCCATCTGCGCCGCTATTGGCTCCCGCGACAGGATCTTTCGTGGCGCCTCCTCCAAAGAAACCGCCGTCGTTCATCCACTCCGATTGGACGAATTCGAATTGCCGCCCGAGATTGGCTCCGACAAAAGCAAACATCAGTCCCCGTTCCACGCCATCGTCTTCGAGAATTCCATCCGGAAGCGGCGGCCCGTAGGAAGTTCCACGACGGATCATCCGGTGGATGCGAACCACGCCCGCCACTTCCGCGTCGCGTGGGTTCACCCGGCGAATGTGCGAGCCGCAGGGCGTGTGATAACCGATTGCGTCGTCTTCCTCAAAGAGAAAGGCGTTGTTCCGTCGTGGATCCGCGCCGAGTTCCGGATCATCATGTAGCGGACACAAGGCGAGGGGTGCGCCGCTGCGCCAGCGTCCCATCATCTTGGCGGCCAGGAGTTCTTCGCCTTCGGCGCCGGAGGAGTTCGCCTTCAGATATTGACGGAAGGCTGCGACCCGCTGATGCAATTTGCGAAAGACCACGTAACTTCCGTTATGCCCCAAAACATCCGGCCTCGGTATCGCCGGCGTTCCTCCCATCTCATCCGGATAGCCAAGGACAAACTCGCCCGGCTTCAGCGGCTGTTCTTCGGGATTGGTGCCCGGAATACCCGACCCTTCAATCGCAGGATGGCTGATCCCGTCCTTGAATCCAAAAGCCTCTTTTTCATGCGGCAGGGCATGACAGTTCTGGGTCCAGATCGCGGTGATCCCGGAGATCTTTTGGTATTCCTGGCGCGCGCGCGCGAGCGCCGCTTCCAGTCGCTCCGAATCGGGAGCGAGTGCAGTGAGTACGATGTGGACGTCAGCGGATCCGAGGGGCTTCTCCCAATGTTCGGGGCTGCTCTCGCCGGTATCGCCCAAAACTCGCGCACGAGCCGCCATGCCCTGCTGAAACTCCGAAGAGAAACTGTCGAGAGATGCTGGCGGCACGCCCAATGCCTTGAGGCCCTGAAAACTGAGAGCGATGCTTACCCACGTATCGCCCGCCGGGCTCTCCGGATGCGCCGCCGATGCCACCAAAGGGTGTATCCGGCGGATCAATTCCCGCCCCGCCTTGCCGTCGTCGATGCGAAACAGCACATATGCCGCGGCATACGGAGCAGGCCGGGGCCGCAACACCCCGCTTTGAATGTCATCCAGTTCGAGCATGGTCCGATCCGTCTCCTTCCGCATCCCGAATGTTTTCTAGAAGCCGATCGACGCGACGACCTGAAGCGAGTAGCCCTGGAACGTTGACCGGTTCGCGAATTCCTTGAAGTACTTGACGCCAACGCTGGTCCGCTTCGGTAGGACCCCGAGCACTGCAAAGCCAACGGCATTGATTGCGTATCGATCCTCAGACGCCGCCAGGCTGACGCCTGGCCCGGTCTTCGCGGTCGTCTGCCGCTGTTCATAACCGGCCGGGCCTGCTTGCAATTGGAAGCGCCGCGTGCGTGCGGCCGTATACATGAGTGAATAATCCAGGTCGAAAGTCTCGCCCGGATGAATGCTCGTGCCCTCTTGCGTGGTGTGGAATTCGTACATCTGGAATGCCGACAACGAAAGGCGTTTGTTGCCGGTCAGGTAGAAGGTCTGCCCGCTAGACACTGCGTGGGTCCAATAACCTGAACCGACATTGTCGTTCGCCCCCTCGCTGAATCGGCCAGTCGGCGCTAGAAAGCCGTACATGACACGGACCGCGGCCCTGTTCCAGAGCCAACCCAAGATCACGGGCAGATAATACGAGTCCGCAAATCCACTGCCCCCGCTGATGATTGCCCTGGAGGTCTGAAGTCAGATCGTTCTTCGAGAAAGGCAGGCTGGCGGACGCGGCGTACCGGGCTCCCAGAATTTTCGCTTCGCTCACCCAGGTAATCGAGTTCATGTCCAGAATCACAAGGTGATTTCCGGTGACCGGCAGAGTATGGCCCTCGTTGTCTTTGGCCTGATCGCGCGTGTAAAAAAGGAATTGGTTCGAGTAAGTAAAGGCGGAGTCCGGCATGAGGCCGGAGTTTATGGCGCTCATGCCGAGAGGGTAGACGCCCCTGTTCTGAGCAGGTGACGGGATTGCCATCAACATGTGCGCAGCCGCGAGAACCGGCAGCACGCCGCCGCGCCTGATTGTTCTGCTCATCACCTGGTGGCGATATTCTTCCAGAAGTTCTCCAGGCTTTCGTCGCCGCCGAACAGGGTGGTGAAGATCGTGGAATCGGCCAGGAGAATGTCCCCAGCCCGGTCTCCGGCGGGTGGCATCCAAAGAAACATATTGAACTCTTTGTTTCCGGCCTGCACGAACGGATGGGGCCTGGAGACATCCACAGGTTGACGCGCCAACACGTGGATCGCCTTTGGATCGTCCGTGGTGACTGCATAGTGCGGCAAATGCATATGGAAGTTAAAGGTAGGAACGCCGGTGAGCCATCCGCGTGTGTCCAGATCCTTGACCGTGTTAAGCGGAACCGGTTGGTTCGTGCCCTGGACCGTCGCCGGGCGGAGCCCCCAACGGTTTTCCACCGGCACGCCGAGCCCCTTGATGAGCGATCGCGTGTACCTGCCGAAGCGCTGTTGGCGCGGAACCAGCGGATCGCCGTGATGGGCGTACTCCATGGCGCGCTCCTTCAGATCGGAGGAACCGCCCACATCGTGGTGAGGTCCAAGGATGAGACAGGTTCCCTCACGGCGCAGAAACTGGCGGAGCGCCTCGATTTCTCCGGGCGCCGCTTCCTGCTCGGTGAGCATGTGATCCAAGCCGAAGACCATCAGTGTGTCGGTGTCGGCGAGGATGCGCTCGTCCAGCGGCAATCTCTGGCCAGCCTGATCGATCCGCTGAAAGGCCGCGACCGGAGAACCGGTGACAGCTCCCACCACCTCCTGGAATCTCACGATGGACAGATGGAACAGCTCCAGTGTTCCCGCGATACCCTGCAGAAACATCTTTTGCGAAAACTCCACCGTTTCATAAGCAGGCCATGTTACCCGGCGAACCTCGGTCATCGTCGAGAAGCGATTGTCCAGCTCGGTCGGGTCCCGGTTGGCCTCCCACGGATAGCTCCAGGTCCAATAGACGCTGAAGCGCCGTTTGCCCGGGGCGTATTTTCGGGCCGTGTGCACGTGATTATAGGACCGGGCTGGGCCGGTTGGCTGATTCATCGAGCGATTCCTTTCCGGTTGGCGCGATACGGCGCAACCCATCGAACGCTGCGTACTTGTAGGCGTACGCATAGGTCGGCGTGTTCATAGACATGTTTGCAATCGTGTTCAGCGTGCCGCCGCACCGGATGACCATCTGACCGATCCCGACAATTTCCGAAGCGATGTCACCGATGCAGTGCACTCCGAGCAGCGTTCGGTCTCTTCTCTGAAAAATGAGCTTCAGCAGCCCGCCGCGGCCGGCAATCGCGCCGCGCGGCGTGGATCCGAGATCCGCCCGCCCGATTTCATAGTCAAGGCCCTGTTCCCGGCATTGCTCTTCGGTGAGACCAGCGCCCGAGACTTCCGGCATGCCATAGATCGCTGAGACTGGCGTCGGGTCGATGGTTCCTTCGAATGGAATCCCGAAAGCATCGCAAACCGCGGCGCGCCCTTGCTCCATCGCTATGGAAGCGAGAGTGGGTCCTAAAACGTCGCCCGCAGCGTAAATACCATCCGCGGTGGTCCGAAAATTAACGTCGACGTTAATCCGTCCGCGGGAGTCGCAACTGATTCCGGCGGCGTCCAGACCCAGGCCTTCCGTATTGGCGATCCGTCCAGCCGCGAACAGAACCGTGTCAGGGCAAAGCGTTTGCCGTGCCGATAGCTTCACTTCCAGCCCATCATCCTTCGCCTCAATGCTCTCGGCAGTGGATCCGAAATAGAGAGTGACGCCCCACTTACGGAACAGGTCTTCCATCCAACCGGAGAGTTCGCCATCCATGGCCGGGATCAACCCGCTTCCGAGATCGGCGATGGAGACTTTTGCGCCAAGGGCATGGCAGATCGTCGCGAACTCCACGCCAACCGACCCGCCGCCCACAATGAGGATGTTGCGGGGCGGGTGGCCGCGATTCAAGATTGTATCCGTATCGCAGACGCCGGGGATGTCGAATGAGATGTTCTTCGGCCGCCGGGGCCGCGACCCAGTCGCGATCAGAATCGTCTTCGCGCGGAGTTTGCGCTCACGCCCATCGCTGCCGGCGACCGTGACGGCGCCGTCTGGCAAAAGGGACGCATGCCCTTCAATGTAGTCGACATGATTCCGGGCGATATTCTCGGCCGTTGCCTTTTGCAGAAGGCCGCAAACCTCCCAGGTCCGCTTGCGGATGATGTCGATTGCAACCTCCGCCGGCGCGGCCGTCCGCAGTCCGTAAATACTTCCGGCACAAAGCCCGGAGAAATAGAGCGCTGCCTCCCGCAGTGTTTTGGTAGGCGCCCCGCCCGTCGTGGTCACGGTTCCACCTGGCCGTGTCTTCTCAATCACAGCCGAACGGTGACCGAAGAAGGCAGCCAATTCGGCCGCGCTTTCTCCGGCGGGACCGGAGCCTATGGCTACAAATTCATATGCATCCGTCATCGTGGCGTCCCTTGCCATCCTGAGCTTCACTGCATCTGGTCGAGCATTTCAGAAAAGGCTTTTTTGAGCTTCAGGGCTTTCTTGATCTCGTCGGCAGTGACGTATGGATACTCGCCGTATTCCAGGAAGCTGGGACACTGATGCTCACGAACGAACTTGATGAATCCCGGAACATTGGTCTTCCAGTCCTCGGGAAACCCTTCCAGGTTCTCGAAAGTGGTCGAGATGCCGCTTTTGGTAAACAGCGCCACGGCGTCGTCGGTATACTTGTCGAAGTCGGTGTCGAAGATACCTTGGTACATAAAGTACGTTTCTTTGCCGATGTCGAATAGAACCCATCGCAAGTAGTGAAGCTTGAGCGCGGCGAGGAAGGAAGGATCCGCCTTGAGAGCCTTTTCGAGCGTCTTTCCGTATTCGCGGATTACCTGCTCCCTGCCCGGCTTAATTTTGGCGATGACCGTAAAGCCATAACATGCAGGCGTTCTCGGAAATACCGGTCCGTACTTTCCCTGCTCTAACTTGAAATATCCCTCTTTAGGGATAGCCAGCGCCTGCGGCTTGGTCCAATCGTTTGTATTTGACAGGGACACTTCGAGATCCTCCAAGAACCCGATGTTATGTAGAGCCGGGCCGCTCTAAAACTTTCTCCGATCCGGCACAATCGGCGAAGTAGCGTCACTTTAGGCTCAGTGACGGAATTCGACTTTCTTGCATAGCGGCGACCAGTTCGCTGGAGCCCGATCCCCAGCGGGTCATTACCTTGAGCGCTTGCGTGAACGGAACATTTACTGGATGCACGCGCTCCGCGGTAAGAATATAGATTGCGCCAGCCAGCGGCGTGGGTACCGAGGGAACGAAGACGGTAAAGCGTCCGTCGTCAAGTTCTTCAACAATGAAAGCGGGAACCAGGGCGTCCTCGATCTCGGCCAAGGCCGGCTTCCATGCGTTCTCCCGGCTGTCTCCCGCCATTTGGCGGGTCATACTCCGAAACATCCCGTACCCGGGGATTTTCTGGAGCACTGAGTTTTCGATTCCGGTCCGCGCAGCTTGGCCCAATGAAGTACGAAGGGCCAACCCGACCAGAACGCAAACAACGCAATACCAGCAGAAACGAAAGCAGGGTTTCGGCTGGCAGCCAATCTGGCACTAGCCGGCTCAATGGCTTGACCAGTCCCCCAAGCGATTTCGCCGCCTTTAAGAGCAACAGAACTGCGAGGTAGACGGGAAGGATAAACAATAGGCCCGCAATGAGCGCCTGCATGATCGATCGACCGAAGTGTTTCACAGCGAACTCCACGCACTTGCGGACTGCGGCGCCCCGGCCTTGCTCGCCCGTGATAAATGTCGCGGTGCTGTCGCAGTCGCCGCCGTGAATGTTTTTCCGATCCCTATGATTGTCGCTGGGTGTTTCATTACAGTCACCTCGCTTAGGGCTGGCGCCATCCGATGTTTGCCGCTCTCGCGCCCCCGATAGCAATGATTATTTGTCTTGTTCCCTGAGTCTATTTCTTGAGGCGTCTTCCGATTCGAACGCCATGGCACTGGCCTCTCAACCAAACGCCGGATTCAATATTGTGGGTGAAAGATTCTGAATCTGGCGCCGGCCATTCGCGTCTTTCCTCCCATATGGAGAGTAAGCAGTGATTCTCGTAACAACACGACGCTTGGCGCTCGCGTGCATGGTCGGCGTTGCGACATGCGCAGCCCAGACTCCAACTGTCCAAGACCTGCAGAATAAGCTTCTGCAATTCGAGGAAGAGTCGCAGAAAACAATCGCAGAGCTGAAGGCCCAGATTGCTGCCCTGCAACAGGGGCAAAAACCTCCGTAACTCCAGTGTCCACGCCTCCCCAAAACGTCGCCTGCGCCCCAGGACGTCCGAAGTTCCAGTAGTACATACTCCGACGGAATTCTATGGCGACGAAACCCGGACCAGACAAACAGCGGCGGACAACGAGGTAGGCGCGCCACGTATCGACAACGAACCGCTGGATCCGGAACTGCGTGGGTTCTTTCACCTTCCAGGCACCAGCACTTACATGAAGTTCGGAGGCTTTGTAAAGACAGACCTCTTATATGACCTGAACTACGCGGGAACATACTATGGCGCATATGTTCCCTCGAGCTTTCCGTCGTCGCCCACGCCGCATTCGGAGAATGCGACGGTTTCGATGCGGCCGACCAGATTCACATGGGAAACCCGACAGGGAACCCTCGATAACAGCGAAAACGAAGTCAAGGCCTATTTCGAGTTTGACTTCTTGAGCAACTACGACCGGAACTCGATACGGCTGCGGCAGTTTTATGGGCAGTATAAGAATTTCCTGGCCGGTCAGGCATGGAGCGCCTTCTCCGATCCGGACGCCTTTCCCGACACCCTGGAGTTTGAAGGTCCGCCCGGCATGATCGCGGCGCGGTTTCCCCAGCTCCGATACACCCATCCGCTGAACAAACACAATTCCGTCGGTGTCTCGATTGAGAAATCCGGCGTCGGATACTCCGTTCAGCACGCAGTTCGGTGTGCCGATCGGCACCTCAAAATTTCCAGATCTGATCGGCTTCTATCGCTACGAGAACAATCACGGCCACATTCATGCGGCCACTCTCTTCCGGAATGTCGGCGGCATGGTGCCTAACGAAGAGATCTTCAACCTGTCACGGCACACAGGTGCATTCGGCGAATCGCTTTCCGGTGCATGGGGTCTTCCCTTTTCAAAAAAGACAGCGTGGTATTTCAACTGGTCTTCGGAAAGGGAATCTCGAATTACTATAACGACAACTTCGGTTTGGGAACGGATGTCGGCTTTGACGCGAACGGACACCTGGTAGCCACGCCGACAGGCTCCGGACAATTCGGATATACACACAATTGGACGAAAGTTCTTCGCAGCACCGTGAGTTATGGGTATCTGAGGATCAATAGTCCGGCAGGCGACCCCGGAACCACCTATAACGTCAGCAATTACGCTACGGCGAATTTCATCGTTCAGCCGACCGTCCGTTACTTTTTGGTGCGGAATATATCTATGGCTCACTGGAGCGAAAAGATGGCTTCGAGTGGATTGCGCCCAGAATACAAGCAAGCATCACGTACTACATCAACAAATACCCTAACTCGCTAACTAACGGCTCGGTACGAACGAGTGTTTACGGTCTGCGGAGGCATTATGCGCCCATCGATAGTCTGTGTTTCGTTGCTGGTATTCTTCTGCGCTGGGAGCGTTCTCGGTGTAGACAAGAAGATCGTGTCCCCGCCCCATTCCAAACCAGGCGGGAATTACAGTCAGGGCATCCTGATTGACGGGACTCTCTACATTTCGGGCCAGGGCGGTGAAGATGCCACAGGCAAGATTCCAAACGATTTTGACGCCGAGGTAAGACAGTGCCTGGACAATATCGGAGCGGTTCTAAAGGCAGGAGGGATGTCGCCGGCCGATGTCGTGAGTGTTCAGGTATACATAACAGACGCCGCCAAATTCCAACGAATGAATGCCGTCTACACGAGTTACTTCAAAGATCCGAGACCGACGAGGACCACAGTGGTAGTCGCGGGACTGGTGGGGCCCGGGAGCATTGAGATTACGGTTACTGCCCGGAAATAGGTTCGCGACGTCGAGCGATGAAAACAAAAGGAGATTACAAATGTCTGACGATCTTCTTAAGCCGCTAAATCAACCGGTTGAAATCGACCCGAACGATCCGCTTGGGTCTGTCGATGAGCTGGTCTCGCAGGAAGTCCCCGACGGCGTCGATCGGCGAGCCTTTTTGATGCGAAGCGCGCTGATCGGCGCGACCGCAATCATTCTTGGACCGTCCTGTGTCCGCTCAACAGAGAGCGGACAGGTTGGCGGGAACGCCGCCCGTGCCACAGCTTTCTCCCACCCTGAATGTGGTGAAGGAGCAAAAGGGTCCCGTGATGACCACGCTGGACGAGTTCTACAAGGTGGGGCCGGGCCCATCGAGCTCGCATACCATCGGCCCGATGCGCATCACCTACGATTTCTACCAGCGCTGCACGAAGCTGCCCGCCGGACCAGCAAGCCAAAGCAACGGCGTTCGAGGTTCACCTGTACGGCAGCCTCAGCGCCACAGGCAAAGGACATGGCACGGAGCGCGCGTCGCTCGCTGGATTGGTCGGAAAAGAGCCCGCGACCGTCGATCCCGCCTTTCTCGATAGCTTGCGCGATCAGCCGGATCAGTCGTTCCCTGTGAAGCTCGGATCTAAGACCGTCGATGTCACGCTCAAAGACGTCATTTTCGATGCTACCGAAGGCAATTTCCCGCATCCCAATACGATGACGGTCAAGCTGATGGCCGGGAAGACGCCGATTCTCGAGCAGGAGTATTACTCGGTGGGCGGCGGATTTATCGAGTGGAAGGGATACAAGCCTCCCAAGAAGAACCCGCCGAAGTACCCTTTCGCCACGATGAAGGAACTGCGGCAGCACGCGGAGCAAAACAATCTGTCGATTGCCGATGTAATTCTGGCAAACGAAATGTCGATCCCGGGCAGGAGCCAGGATGAAGTCTATGCCTTCATCGACAAGATCACCGGCGCGATGGTGGCGATTGTGAAGTCCGGCCTCAGTGCGCCGGAAGGCGTCGTCTTGCCCGGACCGATCAAGCTGCAATCGAAAGCCGCTACGGTCTACAAGCGCGCCCAGGATGACCAGTTCGAGTCGGACCGCGGAATCGGCACCCTGGCGGCATACGCGCTGGCGGGGTCGGAGGAAAACGCGCGGGGCCACCTCGTTGTCACCGCGCCGACGGGAGGTTCGGCCGGAGTCCTGCCGGCTCTTGTCTACGGGCTGGGCGAAGGAGGCCGCAAGCTTTCGCAGGATCAGATCCGCAAGGGCATGCTTGCCGCAGCGGCGATCGGGTACCTGTGCAAGCACAATGCGACGCTGTCCGCCGCCGAGGGCGGCTGCCAGGCGGAGATCGGCGTGGCGTCGGCGATGGCGGCCGCATTGATCGCTGCGGCATACGACGCGAGCTCCGCGAGTGATCGAGAATGCCGCGGAATCGGCGCTGGAGCATCATCTGGGCATGACTTGCGACCCGGTCGCGGGATACGTTCAGGTCCCATGCATCGAACGATGCGCGTTCGGCGCCGTGAAGGCCTGGACGGCGTGGGCCATCGCAAGCAACGAAATCGAATCCAGGCACCGGGTCGATCTGGATGCGACCATCACGGCGATGGCGCAGACGGCGAAGGACATGAACAGTAAGTACAAGGAAACCAGTCAGGCCGGACTCGCCCTGTCCGTGACTCTCTGCTGATCGAGGTTCGTCTCCATGGAACTCGAGGTTACCCCGGCATTTCCCACTCTCATCGGCCGCCTGCATGATACCGGATGCCGAGCGCGATGAATCGGGACTTGCAAGCGCTCATTCTCGCCGAGGAGGCGAAGTACTCGAGCCTCGGCCGCAGCAACATCGGCGGGTGGCACTCGCGTCCCGACTTCCTGGGCCGGCGCGATCCCGCGGTGTCTGCGCTGACTACGCTGGCTCAACTGGGCCTTGCGCCGGATGATCGAGGCCAGCGCGGGATCGGATACGTTCCAGGGTACGCTCTCTGTTTTCGCGTGGGCGACCCTCTGCCGGGCGGGGGCGTACCACGCGCCGCACTCTCATCCGGATAGCGCGTGGTCCGGAGTGTATTACGTGGATCCCGGAACCGACAGCGCCGGATCAGCCGCTGAGCGGTGTTTTGGAGTTCCTCGATCCGCGTGCGGGCGTGGATGCCGTGACGGCGCCAGGCGATCCCTACGGCGAACCCTTTCGGGTTCGACCGCAAGCCGGACTGCTCGTGATTTTCCCGAGTTGGCTGTATCACTGGGTTCACCCCTACACGGGCCAAACACCTCGGATCGCCATCTCTTTCAACGCCACGCTGGCTCCTGTAGCTGGGCTGGAGGTGTCGGCTCCAGCGCTCGAGCCCAAGAACGCCGGCGTGGCGGCGAGGCTGAACGGACTGACCCCGGCGCCCAGTCCAAGTCCAATTTCCAATTAACTGCGGGCGGAGAAACCAATCATGTCGCTTGTCCGGTAAATCTTCAGCCGTACTGTTGTTGGCATTTCTGACATTCCTTGCCAGTTCCGCGCACGCACAGACTCCGCAATCCGAACCAGGCAGCCTGGAAAAAGAAGTCATGGAAATGCGGACTGAGAATGGCGCGATCCGCGAGCAGCTTAAAAAGCTCGAAGAGCAGCAGAAGGCGATGCTGCAGTTGATGAACGAGTTGCAGCGGAAGCTTGACGGAGGGCCGGCCGCGATCGCACAGCAATCGCCTCTTGCACCCCAGTCTGCGCCGCAAGCCCAGGCGGTGCGCCCGCACTGCCGCCAAGCCAACCTGCCGCGTTGGATACCCCACCGACGATAACAGATTCAGCAAGTACAACCCTACCGCCGGCATCCGGCGGCGTTTACAAAGATGGAATTGTAATCTGGGAAACCCGCGAAGACGCTAAGGTGCCCTTCCTGCTGAAGATTCAACGACAATACCCAATTCCGATATCTCAATACCCTTGATAGCCAAACCACTTTTACCGACCACCTGGGCGTTGTCCACGATGTTCATTTGCGCAACGATTTCACGGTAAATCGCTCAATGTTCATCTTCGGCGGCTACATTTTTGACAAAAGGCTGCAATATAGCCTGACCGTGTGGACGTCCGCCGGGGCCGCCTCGATCATTATCGCCGGCAACATTGGATGGCGGTTCAGCAAGGCCCTCACGATCACTGGAGGGTACACTGGCCTTCCAGGAAGCCGGTCACTGGTTAACACGTTCCCATTTTTTACGGCAAGCGACAGGAGCATGGCTGACAACTTCTTCCGCCCCGGCTTCACTCAGGGACTCTGGGCGAGCGGAGAACCCTTGAAGGGTCTGAATTATTTGATGATGGTCGGCAACGGTCTCAATACCTTGAATATCTCGGCAGCCAAGATCGATGCGAATCTGGCCTTTTCCGGCAGCGTCTGGTGGGAACCGCTGGGACCCTACGGGCGCATCCGGCAAATCACGCAACATGTACGATGACTATTTCGCGTCCAAAAAAGTTCGCATTCGAATTGGCACCTCGCTTACAAAATCCCGAGAGGACCGTTTTTCAGATCTCAATCAATCAAATCCTGACAACACTTCACTGTACAATTCCGACGGCGTGCTTACCTTCTCGACCGGAGCGTTTGCGCCGGGTGTAACGGTCAATGATGGCCACGTATAAGATGTGGGCGGCCGACGACGGCATTAAATGGAACGGGCTTGCGGTCAACGGGCAATACTTTACGCGTTGGCTAGGCAATTTCGACGCCGACGGACCGCTTCCGCTCGCATCCACATTCGACCACGGCGGCGAGTTCTCGGCAAGCTATTTTGTCAAGCCGAAAAGGTGGATGCCATATGTCCGCGGTTCGTGGGTAATCGGGCAGTTCGGCAATTCTTATGAGTATGGCGGCGGAGTAAAGTGGTTTTTCCTTCCGACTGAGCGAATGTGGGTCAACGCAGAGCTGTTCCGGGTCAGCAAATCTCCTTATAACGGGACATTTACTCCGTATACCGCAGGTTTGACTGGCTGGGTGCCGATGTTGCAGTGGTACCTCGCCTTTTAACCATAGGTTTCGTCCACCCTCCATGAGCCATTGGGCTGTCGTCGTTCGCGGCGAAGTCGCTCATTCAGAATGGGCGCATAATGCTGGACCATCGCCAGATGGTGATGTGGTCAACGGAGAGCTGGCGTTCTGCCATCATCCAGCAGATTGGTTCGTCTGCGTTTGCAACAGATCCATATTTATGCCTACAGAGCCATAACAGCGTCGTTAACTTTGTTTCCCGGAACTCGTCAATGGTTTTCGCGATGAGTACGGCCGCCGGACTCTTGTGGGGACGCCTCCTGCTTCAGAAACCCTCAAAAAGCCGCGGTTCGGACAGCGCAACGAAATGCCATGGGCGTACCGCTTGAAGAAAAGTAGCAATGACACAATGGCTGTCTTCACGGGTATTCTCTTCGAATGGCGTAGCCCGAGTTCAAAAAAACGAAAACGCAATTGGGCGAAGGTTCAGAAACTGACGACCTCGTATATTCCGGCAGTGTGTGGTTGGAGTCGCTTGGATCATACGAATCGCCGGCACGCGGGCACGCGAGATGTATGACGACTACCAAGACCACAAAAAGCCTGTGGTTCGATTTGGAACCAGCTTTACCAAATCAAAGGAAAACCGCTCTGAGAATCTCGACGCGGGCAATTCGGAGAACACTGGGCTATATAACTCCGATGGCGTGAACACCTTTGCCACGGGAGCGTTTTCCCCTGGCGTAACCGTGAGTGATGTCACCTACCGCATGCTGGCCGCCGACGCCGGCGTGAAATGGCGCGGCCTATCCGTCAATGCCCAATACTTCTTTCGATGGCTGAATAAGTTCCGCGCCGATGGCCCTTTGCCCCTCAGTGAAACGTTCGACCACGGCGGCGAGATGGTGGTGAGCAAGTTTGTAGTTCCGAGGAAGTGGGAAGTGTATACCCGAGGGTCGTTCGTCATTGGACAATTCCGCAATTCCTACGAGTGGGCTCCTGGTGTGAAATGGTATCCACTCAACAACCATCATATCTATGTGGTCGGTGAAGGTCTGCGAATATTCAAGTCTTCGGTTACGTCGATCATTACTCCATACGACTCCGGCTTTAACGGTTGGTCACCGACGATTCAGTGGATGTTCAACTTCTGACTTATGGGTTTATAGAGACAACGTTACACCGGACGATAATTTGCATAAACAGGCTTCACGCCGAATCATTCTAAATAGTGTGCGGGGCCTCAGAGCAGCGTCGGTGCGGGGTGCCCGAGCCGGAGAAGTTGCCGACACAACTATCTCACTAGCAAATTACGTTCAATACCAAAAGGTGAACGTTCGGGTAGACCAGCCCGGCCATGTCATTGGGTCGGATATCAAAGTCAAACTGAGGGAAAATGGGCGCCTATAGCCGCGATTGGAGTCATGTCGGGACAAATCGGACACCGTCTGCGGCGGCCCGCACTGCTCAACGCTGCGAGCCAATACATTGCCATGACGGATGACTGGAACAATTGCAATTGGCTGCATCGACCGTTCAAAACCTGCGAGTCGAGATTCCGCACGATGACGTAGGCTTGGTACTCGACACTAGTACTACTGGGTCATAAAATAGCGGCTGTTGAAGACCGAGCCACGGCATGATTAATTAAGTGGAGATGAGAGTTGTCCAGGCGCCGATTCAGACGGTGGAGGAGATCTATAAGCTGGTCTGGACGGCCGTGGCGAGCAAGAAGCCGATCGAAGCCATCTACCAAGGACGGCCTCGACTGTTTTGTCCGCACAGGCTGGGTCGGAATCGGCAAGGGCAGCTTCGCGCGCTCTGCTATCAATACGGGGGCGAAAGCCAGAGCGGACTCCGCCCGGCAGGTTCGCCTGCAAATTGGCGTTGTGTGGCGCTGGAGAAACTCGGCAGGGTGAAATTAGTGGAAAGCGCTTGGCATACCGCGCCGAATCATTCGCGCCCGGCTTCATGCGTGACGGAAACCGATATTGACGCCGAGGATCATCCCGAGCGCGACCCACAGAAAGGACATTGAGGAAGTTGCCCAAGTAGCTGTCGGGCAAGAATCACTCTCAAGGTCGCAATGGAATTCGGATTATGCCGCTCGGGGCGAACGCGGCGACCCGCGCGGGCGGAAGTTCGGCGCCGGCCCGGAGGCAACGAATCCAAGATGGCCGGCGCGGGCAGAGGGGGAAAAACGGTTCCGCTCGGCGACCAGGAACCCATAAGCTGCGATGCATAGTGTGGCGTGATGGTGAAACCCGCACCAGTTGCGGCCTTCAAAGTGTCCCAGTCCCAACTCTTGCTTCAACTCCTGGTAATCCCGTTCGATGATCCAGCGGTGTTTGGCCATCTTGACCAGGGCTTTGAGGGAAGTATTCGGAGGCAGCGTCGATACCCAGTATTTGGTGGGTTCCGCTTCGCTTCGCGGCCATTCGATCAGTAACCATTCCTCGGCGCGAGGCTCGGCTTTCTCGTAATCGCGGTGCGCTGGGCGGACTCGAACGGCGGCAAAGCGGGATCGCAACTTCCGCTCCGCACCTTCCCGCCAAGTGATGTCTTTAAACGCGTGCGCGGGCAGGCTCATCGCCAACTGCTTCACCGACACCGGTTGATGGTTCGCGGTCCGTTGCAACAGTCGCGGAGGCCTCCCCATTTTTCGGCGTGGCTTCGCTGGCAAAGGCTGTTTGCCGGGCTCCCAGACTGTCAGCGAGCTCTGCACCCCCACTACATACCGCAGTTCGAGCTGGGTAAGTCCGTCGCGAAACTCAGTGTTGATGCCGTAGGCGGCGTCAGCCAATACCACCCCGCGGGCCACTTGCGCCGCTACTGCTGCGCGAATCTGCTCCAGGGCGATCTCCGGTTTGGTCCGAAACTCGACATCTTTGGGTACTTCTGTCTTTTTCCGCCGCGCGCGATCCTTGGCCCAGTCCTCTGGCAGATAGAGACGGTAGGCAATCGGCAGACTCGAATTCCACGTCGCCACCGACAAGCTTACGGCGATGCGGCAATTCTCCTGTTTGCCCACTTGTCCGCAATATTGACGAGTGACTCCAACCGAATGCTCACCTTTCTTGGGAAAGCCGGTGTCGTCTACGATCCAGGCCACCACTGGTCCTTGTTGCTGCATCGCGGGCAGCACATGGTTGCGCACTTCATCGAGCAGCGTCTCATCGCTCCAGGGCGATTTAGCCACTAAATGATGCAGGGATTGCCGCATCGGCTGAACATTATCCGGATCGAGGCGGGCAGCCATAGGCTCAATGCTCTTGCGCTCACCCGGCAACAGCAGCCCCTTGCAGTAGTTCTTCAACGGCGCATGCCGATCTTTGTGCCCCGCGGCGTTCGCCAGGCCCTCTATATATGCCGCGAAGCGCTTCTCTTGTGGGCCTGGCGCGGACAGGCGTGATCCCACAAAACAATTCTATATCAGAATGTCCTTTTTATGACCCAGTAGTACTAGGCTGAAACGAACAATCACTTTGGAATCAGCCGACATTTTGCAGTGTAGAGCCTAACACTTCAACTCTGCTCTCTTGCCGCCAACTGCGCCAACTCGTCGCAGCGATTGTTATCCGCGTGCGACGCATGCCCCTTGGTCCAAGTCCATTCGGTCTTATGCCGTGAGACCTGCTCGTCCAGCTCCTTCCACAGATCCTGATTCACCACCGGCTTCTTCGCCGCCGTCATCCAGCCCTTGCGCTTCCAGCCGTGGATCCAGGTGGTGATGCCGTTCTTCAAGTACTCCGAATCGGTCACCACCTCCACTTCGCAGTCCTCCTTGAGCGCGCGCAAGTCCTTCGATGGCCGCGCGCAGTTCCATGCGGTTGTTGGTGGTGTGCGGCTCGCAGCCGTAGATCTCTTTCTTGTGCTCGCCGTAGCGCAGGATAGCCGCCCAGCCGCCGGGCCCGGGTTGCCGAGGCAGGCGCCATCGGTGATGATCTGGACTTTCTTCATCCGCGAGCTCAGGAAACAGCGCCGGTTCGGGCGGCTCAGCTCAGTCTGAAAGAACTCGTCCACCATTTCGAGAATCGCCGCCGCCTCCTGCGCGTGGTAGATGGAGGCGCGAAGCTGCGCGCCGTGCCGCACGCCGTGCGTGAAGTAAGTGGCGAACTGCTTCATCTTACCCGCGGCATCCCGCTCGCGCGCGCGTCGATCAGCATGGCATAGTACCGGCGCATCATCTCGTAGCGATCCTGCTGCGTCGGCTCGTCGTAGCGGCCGTGCGCCAGATACTGCTCGATCTGCCGGAAGATCCACGGATTGGACGATGCCGCGCGGCCGATCATCACCGCGTCGCAGCCCGTTTCGCGCACCATGCGCATCGGCGTCCTCCGGCGTCACGATATCGCCGTTGCCGATCACCGGAATCTTCACCGCGGCCTTCACTTCGGCGATGCGCGTCCAATCGGCCTGGCCGCTATAGCCCTGCTCGCGCGTGCGCGGATGCAGCGCCACCGCCTGCAAGCCGCAATCTTCGGCCAGCTGCGCCATCTGCACGGCGACCAGTTCCTCGATCGCTCCAGCCGGCGCGGAACTTCATGGTGAACGGAATCGAGATCGCCTCGCGCACGTCGCGCAGAATCCGCTCCACCAGCGGCAGATCGCGCAGCAGGCCCGAACCGCCGTTGCACTTCACCACCTTGTTCACCGGGCAGCCGAAATTGATGTCGAGGATGTCGAAGCCCAGGTCCTGGCAGACGCGCGCCGCGTCCGCCATCACCTGCGGGTCGGCGCCGAAAAGCTGCGCCGAAATCGGATGCTCCTCGGGCTCGAACGCCAGGTATTTCAGCAGCGTCTTGGTGGGCTTGCGCGCGCCCAGCGACGCGCTCACGCCGTGCGAGCTGGTGAACTCCGTCATGATCAGCCCGCAGCCGCCCAGATTGCGGATGAAGCGGCGGAACACGGTATCGGTGACGCCCGCCATGGGCGCCAGAACCGTGGCCGGGGCGATCCGTACGGGGCCGATCGCGAAACTGGTGGGAAACTGTTGCATTCTCGGTTGGGTTATTTTAATTCTAACGGGTTTTGGGCCCGGTAACGGAATTTCACCCCCGGGCGTCCGTTGAAAGTAGAAGGAAATTAGGGGATGAGGACGGTCAATATCGTTCTGCTTTTGCTGGCGGGGGCTCTGTCGGGCGCCCTTCTCGATGAGGGTGGCGCAGCGGCCGGTTCCGGTTGCGACGCATCCAACTGCCACGCCGGCGCCCATCGAGCAAGCCGCGCTTCCGCCAACATCGCCTGCGGAAAGCAAGCCGACTGAAACGGCCGAAGCGCAAACGCCACCGCCGGCCGTCTTACCGGCAATCCCCGAGCGTAAGCCAGAGATCAAGCGCCCGCGGGAGAGAAAGCCTACACCGTTGCGCCGCGTTCCCGACCCGGTCGCCATTTCGTTGTCCTTGCGCGTTCTGCACGCACCGCCGCAACGCGTCGCAGCTCCAGACGCCGCCTGCAAGCCCCGCAATTCCCCCATCTCCGCCGGTGTTGCCCGAGCAGCCGAAGGAGACTCCACCCGCGCGCATGGAGCCGGAGAATGTCACTCCGCCTTCCGCGCCGATCCTCTCCGCTCCGGAGCCCAACCAGGCCACGCTGAACGCCGGTATGTTAATTCCGGTGCGCCTGGTGGATAGTCTCTCCTCGGAGCGGAGTCACGCCGGCGACTCCTTCGCCGCCACGCTCTATCGCGAGCTGGTGGCGAGCGGTTTCGTCATCGCCGAGCGCGGCGCGCGGGTGGAGGGAAGGGTGACGGCGGCCGATCGCGAGGCCCGCATCCTGAGCCTCGAATTGATATCGATTCATACTTCGGACAATCAGGACGTGCCGATCCAAACGGACCGTTTCGACAAGCAAAGCGAGCCCGATCGCGGCCAAGCGGCCGGGATGATTGGCGCGGGGGCGGCGATCGGCGCTATGGTTGGGGGCATTGCCGGCGGCGGGAAAGGCGCCATTATCGGCGCGGGCGCGGGTGGAGGAATCGGCGCCGGTGGCGTCATGCTTAGCCGCAAGCCCGCCTCCCTGCCGTCGGAAACCCGGCTGACCTTCCGCTTGCGGGCTCCCCTGACTGTCACTGAGCGCACCCAATAGGATTGGGCTCCAGGCTGTCCAGCGCTCAGAGCACGCTACTTTAGCTTGGGATTCAGAATCGTTGCCTTAGAATCCGCCTTTATCTGGTCCATCCACTGCTTGAGGCGGTCGTTCTTGTAGGCGCGGTCTACCTGATCGCGAACCTCGCTAAAGGGTTTGAACTTCACCTCATCGGCGCGGAATAAATAGAATCCGTTCGACTGGGGTATGACGTCCGTGGTTTCCCCCGGATTCAGCTTGAGGATCGCGGCGCGGATGGCTTCCGGCACTCCGGAATCTGTGGCTTTGAGGTCGGCGAAGAAGCCGTCATTGGCGCGCGACGTTTCGTCGTCGGAGTTTTCCCTGTGCGAGCTTCTTGAAGTCCGCTCCCTTGCGGATCTGCTCGAGCAAAGTGGAGGCCTTGGCTTTGGCATCGGCCTCGGAGAGAATCTTCTTTCCGTCGCTGCCGG
The DNA here is from genome assembly GCA_963763545.1 of Bryobacterales bacterium. GTDB lineage: Bacteria > Acidobacteriota > Terriglobia > Bryobacterales > Bryobacteraceae > PALSA-243. Next base: position 147,229 of record CAVXPE010000029.1, on the reverse strand, counting down.
TTTGTGACGCCGCCGCGTTGCTGAAGGCGATATAGATCGCGTATGTCTTTACCTGCTTGTAGTCAGACTTGTGTGCCTCATAGTAGCGATCCTCTTCGTCGTTCATCGACGATGGGGTTGGCCTGATGAGACATCTCCGCCTGCGCCTTAACGCAAAGTTGCCGCCTACAAAACCTCTTCCTTTACCGGACTGTCTTTATCGAGCTTCTCCTCCTCTGCCAGTCGCGACAGCTTTCGCACCATGCACCACTGATCCAAGAAGCCGGAAATATTCGCCGCCGCTTGAGGATTGTCCGCGGCCACGAGCAAGCCACGCAACTCCCCCATCGTAATAATGTTCCCGTCCTCGCATGAGGCGACCGGCGTGCCATCCGGTAGATCGGGCAGCGCAGGCGCAGCTGGGGGCGGCGCGGTTTGGGCACACAAAGCGGCAAGGCAAAGTGCGGATAATGCGATGAATTTCATAATGCTGTCGGCGGAGTCTCCAGTTTAACAGACGCGAAATTATTGATTTTGGCCGGAGGCGCCCACGGTTTTCTTTTCCGTCGAAGCAACCTTGGGCGCGGCCGGGGCACGCGTGGAAGTTCGCGGTGTTGCCGAAGCCGTCTCGCTGCGGGCGTCACCCCGCTTGATCTGCGCCCTTCGGCGTCCCTTGGCCAGATTCGCCTCCGCGCGCTGTTTGGCCGCGTCGCTGATTTGGATGTGGTTCACCACCGCCAGCGCGCCGGCCGTTTTCGCCATGCGCGTCGCAGCGCCTTTGTGCTGAATGACATCCGTGCGGCCCTCGATTGTCGCCACGCCGCCTTGCACGTGAAACTGAAACTTGTCCGCGCCGATTTTCGATTTTGCCAGCTTCATCCGAATCGCCGCTCTCGATCTGCGCATCTGTTAAACGCTTGGCCGCGGGTTGCGCGGCGTCGGCGGTTCGCTGGTGGGCCGGAGGCGGGGGCGCAGGTCGTTCTTGCGCGCGTTACGGGCGCGACAAGCAGTGTAGTTGCCAAGACCAGAAAAAGTGTTCGCATGTAAGGATAGTGGCCGCACGTCGTCCTTCCTCTCAGCAAATCCCGGAATTTACCCGGCTGTCACTTCATTTCCCTATTCCGTGCTAGAGTGAGGATTCTCAAAGGCTTTCTGCTTTCCAATGCCCGAACAAATTCTGCTGCAAGGCAAAATCCTGGGCACAGAGGAGTTCCTTTTGGCCGGATCAGCCGGGGGGCGCTCTGCGCGCTCGGCCGGTGAAGATATGTTGGCCGGCCGCTCCCAGTGGATCACCCTCATCGGCGAAGCTCTGCCTCGCGCGCTGCTCGCCGAACTGGGTCTGGCGCGCATTCTGCTCGGTTCGAGCGGCGGCGGCCAGTTCCTGATTGTGCTTCCCGGCGAAGCGCGCGAACCCGCGGAACGCTTTCTTACAGCCGCCGCCCGCCAGATGCGGGAGATGAGCGGCGGATGCGTGCGTTTGATCTGGGCCTTCACCGACAACCTGGGCGATTGGGCGGTGATCCGCAGACGCCTGAACGAAGTACTGGATCGCAAACAGAACGCGCCTCTGGCGGACGGGACCGGCGCCGATGGCGATCCTGCAACGCCGTTTGCGCCTTACCGGCCAGTTCATCTCGCCGAATTTGACGCTTATTTTTCGAAGGAACTGGGCGCAAAGGTGCGCGAGGCGGCGTCGATCGGATGGTCGCCCGAAGCCCCCGGGAAGGTGACTCCCGGCGAGGGCAAGTACACCTGGCCGCTGACGTCGAATCTCTCGCCCGATGGCATCATGGTGGCGCGCCACGCCGCGCCCAGCGACGATGGAAAGAACATCGCGCCGGTGCAAACGCTCGCGCGCCGCGCGCAGGGCCGCTCCATTTGGGGCGTGCTGCGCGGCGATGTCGATAGCTTTGGCTTGCGCCTGCGCCGCGTCCATTCCATTGAAGAGCACGTGCCGCTTTCCGTTCTCTACAAGCAGTTCTTCGCCGGCGAACTGGAAGTGATCTGCTCCATGCCCGAATACTGGAAGAAGGTCACGGTGATCTATTCGGGCGGCGACGATTTCGCGGTCTACGGCTCCTGGGACGCGCTGATCGGCCTCGCGCGCGAAGTGCAGCGTCTCTTCCACCGCTTCACCGAAGAGAATCTGAAGGAATATCCCGGCGCCGAAGGCAAGACCATTTCCATGGCCATCGCCCTCGCGCCGGAGACGTATACTCCGCTGGCCGCCGTATACGAGGAGGCCGGGCGGAATCTCGATTTCGCCAAAGCGGCCGATCGCGATTGCATTTATTTGCTGGGCCGCATCCTCGAATGGAAGCGTTTGGGAGATGCGGCGGAATTGAAAGACACGGTTAGTCGGTTGATTCACGATTTCCGCATGTCGCGGCAGTTTCTGGACCAACTGCGCAGCTTCTACCGCCATGAAGACATCGCCGATCAGCGGCAGCGTACGTGGCGGTTTCAGAGGCGCTTCAACCGCTTATTGAGCGGTACGCGCGACCGCGAGTTTCAGAAGCTTCGGACGCATCTGATCGGTGAAATCATGGGGCGCAAGACGGCGGAAGTCAAGCTGCGTCCCGCGGGACTAGTGGCCCTTGAATGGGCCAGATTGGCAACAGAGGTTTAGCGAATGGCAGACGAGCAACCACAGCAACAGCCGCAGCAACAGCAGCAACCGCGCCGCGAAGGCCGTCCGCCCCGCCCAGGTGGCGGACCGGGCGGAGGTGGTGGCGGCGGTGGAGATCGCGGCGGCGACAGGGGCGAACGCGGAGAACGGCGCGGCGGCCCTTACGGCGGCGGCGATCGCAGCCATGGCGGACCGCGCTTCGAGGGACCGCCGGAGATCGAGCTCGAAAAGCTCATCACCGATAGCCTGTACCTGGATAACCAGGCGCACGGCATCGTAAGCCGGATGCGCGATATGGATTCCGGCACCAAGAGCCAATTGCGCCGCCTCTATTCGGCGGTGCGCCGTGCGGTGCGCACTCCCGAAGGCGAACGCCAGCACGAATTCGTAATGCTGCGCGCGCGGCTGGCCTACACCATCGCCCGCCATGGGTTGCGCAGCCTCGATCAGTTGGAAAAGCTGCTCCTCCAGGTCACGCGCAAGAACGATATCCGCGGATACGAACGGTTCAAGGATCTTTTCGAGGCCATCGTGGCCTACAACGAGTAGACAGGCCATTGTGGCCGGCAAGAAAAAAAGATGAGCGCACACACCGCACAAACCGAATTGAAACTGATCGGGAAACTGATTCTCGAAGGCGAGTTGCATTGCGAAACGGGCCTGCACGTTGGCGCCGGCAAAGGGTCGCTCGAGATCGGCGGATCCGACAACCCCGTCGCCAAAGACGCGTTCGGAAGGCCGTACATTCCTGGCAGCTCGCTGCGCGGTAAGATCCGCTCTCTGCTGGAGCAGACCTCCGGCATGGCGATACCCGCCGAGTTGGTCTATCTTTCACGGCGCAAGGGTCAGGAGGTGCGCATCCACCAGAGCGACCGCCCCGACGATGAAATCTGTCTCCTCTTCGGACGCAGCCCGGGCCGCATGGAACGCGTGCAGGGCGAGGCGCTCGATACATCCCAGGCAACGCCCGCGCGGTTGGCGGTGTTCGATGCGCCTCTCGACCCCGAGAGCATCACCGCCCAGATGCGCGAAAACCTCGACGACGAACTGACCGAGGTGAAGAGCGAAAACGCCATCGACCGTATCACCTCGCAAGCCAATCCGCGCACGCTGGAACGCGTTCCGGCGGGTGCGCGCTTCAAGACGCGGCTGGTGATGGATGTCCTTTGCGAAGAGGATGCGCCGTTGTTTTCGCGCGTGCTCGAAGGTCTGCGGCTGCTCGAAGACGATGCCTTGGGTGGCGGCGGATCGCGCGGCAGCGGACGGGTGAGCTTCGCCAACCTGAAGCTGGTCTGGCGCGGCAAAAACTACTACGCTTCGGGCGCGGCCGAAAAGGAAATCTCATCGAGCGCTACGCTGGCCGCTATACAGCAGGCCGTGAACGAAGCCGCATTCGCGTTTATCCGCGAGGAGTAATGAATCCTGGATTGATCGTGAAACTGCGCCCCACGGGACCGTGGCGCATCGGGCCGGATTCGGGCGCGCGCAACCGTGTGGATGCCATCTATCACAGCGATTCGCTCTATTCGGCCGTTGCCCAAGCCATGTCTCGCCTGGGCGCGCTGGAGGAATGGCTGGATGCCACGGCGCGCGCGGCAACGAGCGTGGTGTCTTTCAGCTCGTGTTTTCCCATGGTGAATGAGACGTTGTTCGTCACGCCGCCGCGTACAGTCTGGCCGCCGGGAGCGGCATCGCTAACCTCCGGGCGCGTGCGGTGGAAGAGCGCACGCTTCGTTCCGCTGAACATTGTGCGCGATATTCTCGCGGCGAAAGCGCTGGACGAAAATCGCTGGATGCTCGACGGCCCAAGCGGCTGCCTGATGCCCTCGGGAAAGCCCGGCCCGTTCCGCACCAGTCTCCGTTGGAATGCGGCAATTGATCGTCTGAGCGGCGCGGCCGAGCGCCACTCCGCCGCCTGCCTGGAGTTTCGGCCAGGCGCGGGATTGTGGACTGTGGTGTCGTTTGCGGACGGCGCTGTGCGCGATCAGTGGCAAGACCGGGTCAAGGCTGCCTTCCGTTGGCTGGCCGATAGCGGCTTCGGTGGCGAGCGCTCACGCGGCTGGGGCCGTTCCGAAGCGCCGGAATTTGTGGAAGGATCGTTGCCGGAAATGATACTGGGAGCGGGGGTCGGGAGCCGGGAACTGGGGGTCGAGGGGCAGGGGTCAGGGGTCGGGGAACCGGGTCCTGACGTTATTCCGCCGCTGCAGGAACCCCCGGTGGAAGAACCGCCTATAGGCGAGCCGCCGTCTGAAAACCCGGACGTGAATCCGCCGGAGCCTTCACCAGAGCCCGAACTGCCGCCGGCAGATCCGGAACCGGCGCTCGCACTTTCGGCCGAGGAGATCACCGCTCCAAGCCCCGACGTTCAGCCACTGGATCAGACGACGGTTTCGAGCCCCGGGCCCCGACCCCTGACTCCCGAACCCCAACCCCGTGCCCCCGACTCCAACTCCAGAGGCCAGTGGTTGCTCTCACTCTTTTCGCCTTCCGCCGCTGATACGGTGGAATGGTCACGCGGTAATTACAGTCTGGTTGAGCGCGGCGGGCGCGTCGAGAGCTCTGCCGGTTCCGGCGCCCTGAAGAAGCAGGTGCAAATGGTGGCGGAGGGATCGGTTCTCTACGCGGGTGGCGAGTTGTTTGGCGCAGCGCCCGATGTCGCTCCGGAGGGCTTTGCCCATCCCGTCTTCCGCGCCGGATTCGCGCTTGCGATTCCACTGCCTGAGGTGAGTTGATGCGCTACCGCCTCACATGCCTGACGCCGACGCTGGTAGGCGACGGCCGCAAGCTCAGTCCCATCGATTACATGGTCTGGAAGGATCATGTCAATGTGCTCGACCAATGGCGCATTTTCCGCCTGCTCGCCAAAGGCCCTCGTCTCGAAGGCTATCTCGCGCAGCTCAAGAAGGCCGAAAAGCTGGATTTCGCATCGTGGGGCGGCTTCGCGCAGAACTTCGCCGGTCGGCGGATTCCATTTGAGAACGCGGCGTACTCCAACTATTGGAACCGCGCCATGGGAGACAGCCTGCACATTCCCACCTTCTCCACGGGTCCATCGGGCGCTTATCTTCCCGGCACGGCGATCAAGGGCGCCCTTCGCACCGGCATGGTGTTCGCCAACTGGCGCGACGGCATGCTGCAAACGGTTCGTGGACGCGTAGAGGGCGATCGTCCGGCGCGGCATCCGGCACTGATCGTCGAGGAACAAGCGCTGGGCTCTGCCGGAGTGAGCCGCATGCGCTTCATTAGCGCGGGCGATTCCGGTGTAGTCCCATCTTCGCAATTCAAGGTCTACCTGCTGCGGACTTCGACTCTGCAGCCTCGCGGCGCGAACTTCGCGCTCGGCTGGAAGACCGAGCCCGCGCGGCGCGGTGGATGGCGGGCGTCCCGACGACAGCACCCCATCATTTGCTGAAATGGCCGCGCCCGGTTCGACCTTCGAAGGCGATTGGAACGAGAAGAATTTTTTCCTGCAGCCGGAAGTGCGGCGCTCGGTGCGCTGGCCCGAACAGTTCGACCGAAGCAAGATTTTTGAGGCGGCCAACGTTTATGCCGGCGGCCTGTTGATGTTGCAGCGGCAATACGCGTCGTGGGCCGGCATGGGCTTGCTCGATCAGAGTCTAGCGGAATTGGAAAAGCGGCTCGAAAGCGCGCGCGCCGCGGGTTCATGCCTGCTGCCCCTCGGCTGGGGCGGCGGACTCACTACGAAGAGCGCCTGGCTGGATTCACCGAACGCGGATTACCGGCAGATCCTGCAGCAATTCGCAATCTATAATCGCGCGCTGGCGACAAACCTGCCGTTTCCGAAGACGCGGAAGATCGTGTTCCTGAACAACAAGCCGGCGACTCTGCCGGGATGGGTGGAACTGGCGGTGGAATAACCGCCGTGCCTTTCTGGCGCGTAGGCGCAAACGGTCATCCGATCGATCCGAACCGCCTCGAAGATCGAACAAGCCGCTGAGCCCGAGCGATGCTGCTGCGCCGAACCCTTGCATTTTCGGACGGGTTGGTTTACGCTCTCCCATAAGAACATTATGGGAAAGAATGAACAGGTCGGCGAACTCCTGCGTGATACGCTAGACATGCTTGTGCTGAAGGCTTTGCAGCGCGGGGCCATGCATGGCTACGGAATCGCGGAGCTGATTGAAGCGCGTTCGGACGAAGTTCTTCGCGTGGAGGAAGGCGCTCTTTATCCGGCGCTGCATCGGCTGGAATTGCGAGGACTGCTGGCGTCCGAATGGGGCGTTTCCGAAAATAACCGCCGCGCGAAATTCTATCGCCTTACCGCGACGGGAAGGAAACAACTGCAGAAAGACAGCGCCCGGTGGAGTCTCATGTCCGCCGCCATCGCGCGCGTAATGGAGACGACGTAAATGTCCCTTGAATTTCTTACCGGCCTGTGGCTGCGGCTCAAAGCGCTCTGGATGAAGCGCAAACTCGACCGCGATCTCGAGAATGAACTTCGGTTTCACATGGAGATGCGCCGCGAGAAACTCGAAAAGGCCGGACTGCCGCTCTCCGAGGCCGCCGCTAGCGCCCGCCGCCGCTTCGGCAACCTCGGGCTGGTACAGGAAACTACGCGCTCGCAATGGAGGTTCGCGTGGATCGACGCGCTGAGCCGCGATCTTCGGTATGCCTGCCGCACACTAGCGAAGGCGCCTGCGTTCACGGCGATTGCAGTGACCACGCTGGCTTTCGGAATCGGCGCCAACACGGCCATTTTCTCTGTTGTGAACGGCGTTCTTCTGCGCGCCATGCCGTATGAAAGGCCTCAGGATATCTATTCGATTCGCGAGATCGTCCAGGCGGCATCGCAGCGCAACGTGATGCGCCTGGTAAATGGCGGCAATGTTCTCGAATGGAGAAAGAGGGCGCGCTCGTTTCAAGAGATTGCCCTAATGATGCCGTCCAATGACAATCTCGGCGTGGGAAGCGAGAGCGCTCAAGTCCACGGGCTACGGGTCTCTTCGAGCTTGTTTCCGTTACTCGGAATTCGCCCGCAAATTGGCAGGCCCTTTTTGCCCGAGGAAGACGTGATGGGGCGCGGGATTCAGATCATTCTGACCGATGCGTTGTGGCGCGGACGCTTCGGCGCTAAACCGGAGATCGTGGGACAGAAGGTGCTTCTGAACGGATATTCGGCTACGGTGATTGGCGTCATGCCTCCGTCTTTCTATTTTCCCAAGCAGGTGGAACTCGTCAGCGGCGCTGTCGCGGGGTGGAACTTCAGCCCCCAGTACCTCCTCAATTCGAATCTCGGACCGTGGGAACAGCGGCCCAGCATCGGCAACTTCAATTTCGCGGTCATCGGACGGCTGCGGCCCGGCGTGACGCGCAAGCAGGGAGTGGCGGAACTGGAGTCGATTGAAGCCGCGATTGCGGAGCAGCATCCGGTGGCCGACGTTAGCCTTCACGCGGACCTCGTCCCGTTGAAGACCGCGGTGGTGGGACCCGCAGAGAATCGCATTTGGATGCTCATGGGCGGAGCGGCGCTGGTGCTCGCGATCGTGTGCGTGAACCTGGCAGGGCTCACGATTGGACGAAACGCTAGCCGGTCGAGGGAGATCGCGATCCGGTTGGCGCTGGGCGCCGGCCGCGCAACGGTAGTTCGTCAGCTTACGGTGGAAGGCCTGGCGCTGACGGCGATGGGTGGAACGCTCGGCGTCGCCGCGGCATACTTCGGCGTTCGCGCCCTGGTTCGATATGCCCCCATTGGCCTGCCGCGGCTTGAATCCGTGACGATGGATGTCCGGGTTCTGCTCTTCAGCGGCGGCGTTGCGCTGGCGGCGGGAATTCTGTTTTCATTATTGCCCTCTCTTCGGCTGGAGGCGCGAAGCCCGGAGCGGACCTTGCGGTCCGCCGCCGCCGGCGTAAGTCCCTCGCGCCGTTCTGCGTTCCTGCGGAGCTTGCTGGCAGGTTCGGAGATCGCCTTGTGTACCGTGCTGCTCATCTGCGCGCTCCTGCTGAGCCAAAGCCTGGCGCGCGTGCTGCGGGACAACGCCTGGTTAAGCGAGGAGCGCGTTCTTGCCATCGACCTCGCGCCGTCGCCCAAGCAATACCAGAAATCCGGTCCGCGCCTCGACTTTTACCGGCGGCTCGTTCAGGAGACTCGCGCACTGCCGGGCGTCGCTAGCGTTGGACTGGTCAGCGCCATGCCGCTGCGAGGGCCCAAATGGGGTGACAGCGTCGACGTTGTGGAGATGCCGGAGCCGGACGCGCTCCAACCCGTGGCAAATTTTCGTTTCTTCAGCCCTGGCTACGACGATGCGATCGGTCTGGGACTGATTGCTGGAAGACCACTACGGGATGCAGACTGGGGGCGGCAGGCGGCGTTGATATCCGAAGGCGTCGCCCACCGATTTCCGGACCGCAACCTGATCGGGAAGCATCTCAAATGGAGGAACCCCGACAGCGGGAAGCAGCTTTCGCTGGAGGTGATCGGCATCTTTCGGGATGTTCGAACGGATGCGGAAGAGGCTTCCGCGCTCACGGTCTACTTACCGTACTGGTTCTGGCCGCCGTGGGATCCTTCGCTGGTGGTGCGCACGAATGCCGATCCCGGCGGCGTCGCCGCAGCCGTGCGCAGGACGGTTCGCAGCATCGATAATCAAGTTCCGGTCACGCATGTCGAGACGCTTCGTCAAATGCTGGATGGCGCCGTCGAATCGCGGCGATTCCTGACACGGCTCGGCGTTGTGTTTGCGGCTTCGGCGACGTTCCTCGCCGCGCTCGGCCTGTACGGCGTGCTCTCATTGGCGGCCGGACAGAGGCGAAGGGAGATCGCTATCCGCATGGCAATCGGAGCCTCGCATCCTGACGTCTTTCGCATGGTCGTGGCGCAGGCGGCGGGATTGACGGCGTGCAGCGTCGCAGCGGGGGTCTTGCTCGCGACCGGCGTGGAACGCAGCATCCGTAGTTTGCTGTACGACGTTAGTCCGGCCGACATGGGCACTCACGCGATCGCCTGCGCCATCGTAATCGCCGTGGGCCTCATGGCAAGCATTCTACCTGCGATGCGCGCCGCACGCGTAGATCCGCTGGCGGTATTGAAATACGAGTAGCTACCGCGTGATTTTCCGCAGATGCTCGGTGCTGTACAACTGCGCGGCCAGTTCGCGGTCTATTACCGGGCGTCCCGCGCTTGGCGGTACGTACATGGTGAAGCCCGTGTGTATTTCCGCGGCGTGATCGCCCATATCCTCGATGGCGAACCGCAGAATATGCGGCGGTAGGATGGGATGCGGCGAGCAGTAGATCGCGGCCACTTGATGCCGCGCTGGGTAATATCGGCGCAGATGCTCGATGAAGCGGGTGAATCGCTCGGGGCGTGAGACGCGCTGGCTGTGAAGCGCGGTCTCGAGCGGGCCGATCTGCCAGATGATGGCGGGTACGTCGTTGTGCAGGGGACGGCGGCGCAGCAGGAGGTCCGTGGCTTCGTACATCTGGATGCCGTGGACTACGGGGTCGAGCCGCAGGTCTGCGAATAGGGTATCGAGGGCGGAAATGCCGGGCAGCACTGCGACGCGCAGATACAACGCGCGCGCGAGTTCCATCACGAGGAAAGGCGGATGCGCCGCGACTAGCGGATGGCCGTGGATGGCGAATGTCACCGGCGGATGATCGAGGGCAGCCTCGATCACGCGGATTGCCATATGCTCGTAGGCGCTTACGCGTGGGCGGTCTTCGCGATAGCTTTCGTCGAAGAGGGCTGTAATTCGCGGGCACAGGGTTTCCAGATATTGCCGCGTGGCCGCGCCGGTGTCGAGATAAAGCACCTCGCGCGATTCGCGGATCGCCTGCTCTACTTCGCGCGTGACCTGAGTCACGGTTTGCAGGCCGAGACCGGCGATGTAGAGATCGATCATCGCACCTCGCCACTGTGCAGAACGTTCCGTGGGTCGGGATCGACAGGCCGGAGGCCCGTCGTACGAACGAGGCCGGCGATGTAGAGATCGGTCATCGGACGTTGCCGCGGTGGAGTGTGTGGGTTAGCGCTACCAGCTTTTTGTAGCGATCGTCGGGAGCCGCGGAACGCACGGCCGCGGCCGCGGCTTGCACCTCGGGTGAATCGAGCGGCGAACCGAAGGGCGGGGCGTCCGGATTTCCGGCGGCTTCGGGCGGAGACGGTACGACCGTGTTTGAGCTTTGGCGGAATGACGCCCACATACTCACTTGCAGGTTTCCCGTTGCGTCTTTCGATTGCGCGGCTGAGAGTTGAATCACAGCGTGCAGCGGGGTGAGCGGCTGGCCTGGAAGCGTGGCGCCGGCGGGCATGGGCAGGCGTGAGGGATCCCCGCCTTCGTGCAGGGGGGTAATCCAAGCGGCGTAGGCGATTCGATCGCCTACCAGGCATGGGAGGACGGTTAGGGCCATCTGGGCGTCCGGTAATAGCCGGCTGTCGTTTTGAGCGTGGGCCTCCGCGCAGGCCGGGAGGCCTGCGCCACTTGGGCTTGATGGGTGATTCTGTGGGTCGGGATCGACAGGCCGGAGGCCTGTCGTACGGGGAAGGAGGCGATGGTCGGGGTGACGCAGAAGTTCGCGCTCTTCCGCTGTGAGATCGTACTCGTCGAATACCGTGTCTGGCGCGTGGGCCAAGCGCCGCGCCAGTTCCGGGCGCAGGGCCGACTCGACGAGCAACTGGAAGATATCGGGCTTTGCCACTTATTCGACGGTGACGTGTGTGCCCTTGCGATCGTCTCGCGAGAGGTGCGCGATGCGGTCGTCGAGCAGGCTGCGCAGGCCTTTGAGGAACTCGACGCGCGAGTTGCGGAAATGGTCCTTGGTGGCGTCCGACCACATACGTTCCAGCATCGGAATCGCCGTGCCGCAAACGAAACATCCGTGAGTGCGGCGGTGCTTTTCTCTTCCATTTTCAGCTCTCCTTCATTTCGACGGTCAATACTCTATTTTCCAACTTTGCCCGGCTCGGCGACAGGCCGGCCATGGAGGTGGGCAATCCGATATGGCGGCGCAGAGTACCGATCTCGACCACCAGTTCATCGCCCTTCTTAAACAATCCTACTTCGCCTTTGGCCGCGAAGGGCAGACGCAGCTTCACCTGGTAATGGCCATCGTTCTTGGCGAAAGTGTAGGGCGCCTCGGTTCGGGTGACGGCCGCGGGGTCTTCCCTTTCGCCGTAGAGCGACGCGGCTGAGATCTTCCAGGCGTTCGCGTCCGAAGACCTCGTGGGTGAAAAGCGGAACGCGCTTTACGGGCACGGGCGCGAAATAGGTCTCGATCTCTTCCAGAATGTCGTCCCTGCGACGCGCGCCATTCCTGAAAGTACGCGTCGGTGACTTCGGCGGGAAGGACGCGATTGACGATCACGCCATCCACCGAGAGGCCGTGCAGCGTGAAATAAACGAACGCGCGCTGAGTTTCGCGCAACACCATGCGCTCGGGGTTGGTGACCAGGCGGACGCTGGTTACTTTGGCGATCTTCCAGCAGTTCGCCGATGCCATCGAGGCGACTGAACAGATCCTGAATGTTGGCGAAGTAACTATCCGTCGGGAGTTCCACGGGCGAAACGCGATTGGCGATGGGCCGCACCGCTTTGAGGATCCCGCGCTGGAACGGGAAGATGTGCTTCATGTACCATTCGAGCGTGGTGGGCATGCTGACGAAGCGCATGGATTCGGCGGTGGGCGCGCAATCGAGCACGATGACGTCGTAGCGCTCTTCGCGGCGGAACTGATTGACGTACATCATGGCGCTCAACTCTTCCATGCCGGGAAGGATGGCCAGTTCCTCGGCTTCGACGTCGCTGATGCCGGTGGTGCGCAGCACGGAGATCACGTAGGACGAAATTTCGCGCCAGTGGCGTTTGATCTCCTTCTGGATGTTGACTTCGTGGATGGCGAGCTGCTCGTCGATGGAGTAGGGTCGCCGGTCTGGCCGTGGAAGAGGCTGGTTTCGAGATCGAAGGAATCGGCCAGGCTGTGGGCGGGATCGACGCTCATGACGAGCGTGCGATATCCCAGCCGCGAAAGTTGCAGCCCGGTGGCCGCGGCGAGACTGGTCTTTCCCACGCCTCCTTTGCCGCTGAAGAGAAGGATGCGCATGTCTTTATTGTAGCGGTCGGCTCAAACGCAGCGGCGCGGAGAGCGGCCGCCCGCTTTACGCGAGCGGTTTGCCGGCCACCTGCGGGCATGAGAAGGGTGGCCGGGGCGGAGACACTACGGGCGACCGGGGTATGTAAGTTCGATAGGTTGTCAAAGATCTGTGGGCCGGGGCTCCGAACACCTTGCGGCGAGGGATGGCGGCGCCGTGCTCGCTTCGCGACGTCGTCAGGGATCAGGGCTCGTAGACTGCTCGCTTGCTGCCGGATCGACTGCCACGTTAGGCAGCACCAGGAAGCGGGCGTTGGCCTCCGCCAGGCGGGCGGCGCGACCGATGAGGCGAGCGATTTCGGGCAGTGAATAAACAAAGCCACCGCAGTGTTCGGGGGACGGGAAGTCTTTCGCGGCGTCCACCGTTTGGCCTTTGGCATGTGCGAGTTGTGTGAGTAAGATCGCTTCTGCCTCAGCTTTGGTGTAGGCCGCTTTTCGATGGGCCTGCATGGCGTTCAACGCGGCGGTGCTCTTTTCGATGGCGCGTTGAATGCGTCCGGCCTGCAGAGTGATGTTTTTCAGTTCTCTGGTCTTTTCCGCCCAGGTTTCGTCGGCGGACGCGGAATCGACGTTGGCCGATTGATCCAACATGATTTGGGTAAAAAGGCGTGCTCCAGCGCGTGAGCACGCTGCAGCCTGAAATGGTTTTCGGCGATATTGCGGACCAGATCGCGCTCGGGTAGGCCGACCGGGGCGTAGGCCTGAAGGTAGCCTTCGACGTGCTCTTCGAGGGCGTCTCCGCTCGCCGGGCAGGGCGATGTGGAGCTTGGCGCAGAGTCCGTGTTTCCAAGAATTTTGGCTGACGATTTTCTTTCCGGCTTCGCTGGTGGCGCCGGTCGAGAGTTTGGAATTCGTCTGGTTGGCGGCGATTTGAGCTGGGGTGGACATTTTCGTTTTCTCCTGTTCGTTTCAAAAATAGAAAGGGCTGCCTGACGCGCGAGGCGCGTCGAGACAGCCCTTTTCGATTTCAGAATAACAATAGGGCTCCAAATTCCGGGGTAGGGTGAGGTCCAAAATCGGGTGTAAGTTATTGAAGGAATTGAGTTGAAAATTTATTTTGAAAATCTGTGACCGGATTTTCGTCCGGCTTTGGATGCCAATCGAAGCGGTAAATCGTCCCTTTCAATTTTCCGACGGGGTCTTTTCCATGTGATCCACCACGAGCAGTTCCACGGGGCCCTTGCGCTTTTCCAGCCGTAGGCCGAGATCTTGGAGAGCCGATGGCAAGCGGGGGCAGGTCGGAATCGGCCTGGTCTTTTTCGGGCGCGTATTTCAAGCCGAAGTAATATTTGCCGGTGAGGCCGGTCTCGTCTACAACGGAGGCCCGCAGCACCTGGCCCAAAGTGCGGGCCAAATCCGCCATGGTGACGCGGCGGCCGGTGAGCGCGCCTATGCCGCGGCCCTCCTTGGTTGCCTGTACCTTGCCGTCGAAAGCGGTGGGTTGCATTTTGGCGAACCATTCGGGCATGGGCGGAGGAGGGTCGCCCTCTTTCGCCTCCTTGATCTTGATGCCGCTTTTGGCGAGCGTGAGGGCGAAACCGTCGAGGTCTTTGGTGACGCGATGCGCGGTCATCCTGAAGCGGTCGGCGAGCAACGCCCGGAACATCTGGCGAACTTGCTCATCGGTGGCATCGGGCGTTGTTTCCACTTGAAATACGAACACGTCTTGTGGAATTGGACCGGAAATTTGCCAGGTCTGCAGGCGCTCGGCGTATGCGAGGACGATGTTGAGAAAGGTGGTCCAGGAGATGCGGCCGCCGGAGCGCTGCGGCGAAATCTGAATCGCGCTGAGCGTGTTCATATCGGCTAGCCGCACCGAAGCGACCTCAAAAGTGAGCGGCTTGTTTTGCGGTTGCGGCTGAGCGACAGAGCGGGAGCGCCGAGAGCAAGGTGAAGAAACCGGGAATCGGCCGCGGCATGTCAGTCCTCCGTGGGCGCCGGCGATGCGGTTGACGACCAGCCTTTCGAGCGGCGCTTTACGTCTTCACATTTTAGGTCACCTGCTCGTGGCGCTGGATCATTCGGTGAGCAAAGTGGGCTCATTTCTCGCGAGCGCCGAGGGCGGAGATCCTCTGATTCTGGAAATCGGGTCACGATCCGAACATCGAATAGTACTTCTCGGGCATGCGCGCCCGCTGCATCTGATGATTGACGAAGACGTGGCGCGTCATCCCTGTCGCCAGCAAGCGATCTTCCTCTGCGACGCGCATTTCGTAGTTGAAGATGACGATGCGGGTGTTTGCGTCCTCTATCCAGGTTTTGACGATCACCTCATCGTCGAACTTCGCCGGCGATTTGTAGCGGCAATCGGCCTCGGCTACGGCGAGAAACACGCCGTCGTCGCGCTCCATGTCGCGGTAGTTGAAGCCGCAGGCCTTGCAGTATCCGACGCGCCCTACTTCCATCCATACAAAGTAGTTTGCGTAGTAGACTACGCCCATCTGGTCGGTTTCGGCGTAGCGCACGCGCAGGCGGGTCTCGGTAACGGGTCGCATGGGAAAGATTGATTGTATTTCACTGCGTCTTCCACTCGCGCAGGCCCGCTGCAATCTTGTCCGGATTCAACACATGCAAGATCCGGTAGACCCCGCTATCTTCCACCCAATAGCTCACGATCGCGAACGCTACGCCTCCGCGAAGGGCAATCAGCCCCGGCATCCCGTTCACGGCGATATGCTCGTGCAGTGTATGCCGAATACTTGCGGCGCAGACCCATCAGGAATCGCACGATGCGGTCCGCTCCGTAAATCGGATTCACGACCGAGGGCCCCTTGCCGCCGCCATCGCCGTAAAGGACGGCGTCGGCCGCCAGCGACTCGAGCAGTTTCGCTTCGTCGCCCGCTTCCAGCGCATCGAGAAAACTCGCGAGCGTGTGTTCCGCTTGCGCGCGGTTGGCTGGGCGGCCAGCCGGCGGATCGCGCCAACCTTTTCCCGCGCCTGCTTCACTAACTGGCGGCACGAGGCGTCCGGCCGGCCGAGCGCTTCGCCGATCTCGCGATACGAACGGTTGAACACTTCACGCAGCACAACGCCGCACGTTCTTCCGTGCTGAGCCGCTCCAACAGAAAAAGAAATGCGAGCGTCAGGCCGCTTTCGGTGAGTAATGCGGATTCCACCGAGGGAGTGTCTACGATTGGCTCAGGCAGCCACACTCCGGGATATGTTTTGCGCTTCATACGCGCCGAGCGCAGGCGATCAAGCGCCAACCGAGCGGTTACCGTCGTGAGCCACGCGGCCGGCTTATCGATCGCTTTTTCATCTCTCTCGTGCCAGCGCAGCCACGCGTCCTGCACTACGTCTTCGGCGTCGGCGCGGCTTCCAAGGAAGCCGTACGCCAGCGTGAAGGACGGCCTCTTTCCCGCTCGAATGTTTCGACCGGCCGGCCGCTTGTCACGAACTGCAGCGCCTCCTCGTCATCATTGATAGAAAGAAATCCGAATGAGGAGGAATCGTGGAACCTAGAATCGATTATGCCAAAGCCGCGTCTTCGGGCGCATTTCAAGCAATGTACGGTTTGGAGCGCCACATCCGCAGTTGCGGTCTCGAACAGCCGCTGCTCGAACTGGTGAAGATGCGGGCATCGCAAATCAATGGCTGCGCGTATTGTTTCGACATGCATTCAAAAGATGCTCGAGCCGCGGGAGAAACCGAACAGCGTCTCTACGCGCTCAACGCATGGCGAGAGACGCCGTTTTTCAGCGAGCGAGAGCGTGCGGCGCTTGAATGGACCGAGGCGCTTACGCTCATCTCGACCGATCACGCGGCGGACGAACTCTTCGCCCGCGTAAGCCGGCACTTCACCGTCGAGGAGTTGATGGACCTCTCGCTGGCGGCGGTGGCCATCAATGGGTGGAACCGGTTGGCGATCGCGTTCCGTATGGTCCCGGGCAGCTATGAGCCACGGTCGGCGGGCGCGGGGAAGCCGGCGCGGTAAACGGCGAGCCTTGACACCTATCTAACGCAACGAAAGGGGGTTCCAGAGCGTCTGATATGCTGAACGATTACGCCGCCCATGCGTGCAAGAGTGCTGTTTTTCGGCATTTTGAAGGATGTCACCGGCCGCGCGGCCGAGGACGCGGAATTTCCCGAAGGCGCGGATCTTCGCGCCGTTTTCGATTGTTATGCTGCGCGGTTTCCCTCCGTTCCACCAAATGGCGCCGAGCATCGTGGTGGCCCGCAATCAGGAGTTCGCACCGCTTTCCACGCGGCTTAACGAGGGCGATGAAGTTGCCTTCCTTCCTCCGGTGAGCGGTGGCGTGGCCAAGACGGCGGCGCT
Organism: Bryobacterales bacterium; assembly: GCA_963763545.1. Lineage (GTDB taxonomy): Bacteria > Acidobacteriota > Terriglobia > Bryobacterales > Bryobacteraceae > PALSA-243. The sequence goes on along the minus strand of CAVXPE010000029.1, from coordinate 130,238 downwards.
CGAAACCTCAGCAGGCGGACATTACTTCTGCCTTGACCCGCCACGCCATCGATACGCACGCGCTGGTGGCGCGGCTGCAAACTGGCGCCGAGGGCGCCGTGGTGACGTTCGAAGGTACGGTTCGCAACAATACCAAAGGACGCTCTACGCTTTGCCTGGATTACGAGTGCTATGAGCCGATGGCACTCAAAATGATGGCGCAAATCGGGCGCGAAATTGCGAGATCGTATGCGGTAGAGCGGGTCGCCATGGTGCATCGCTTGGGCCGGATGCTGGTGGGCGAAACCAGCGTGGCGGTGATCGTCACCGCGCCGCATCGCCGGCCGGCGTTCGAGGCCGCGCTAGAAGGAATCAATCGGCTGAAGAAGCTGGTCCCCATCTGGAAGAAGGAACATTTCGTGGATGGCGAAGTTTGGGTGGAAGGGGAGTGGGACGCCAATGTACCGGTGGCGGGCTAAGCTCTCTCTGATCGGCGTTGTGGCCGCGACGGCCATCGCTTGCTGGGCGCAATTTCGCGCCGACGTGCGTCACGTCCATATCGTCGCGACGGTGAGAAACCGTTCCGGCCAACTGGTCGGAGGTCTACAGAAATCGGACTTCACGATTTCCGATAACGGCATTCCCCAGGAGGTCGCCGACTTCGCCCGGCAGACCGATCAGCCGCTTTCGGTAGCGCTGATGATCGACGTCAGCGGATCGACCGCGAAGGATCTGAGGTTCGAAACGGAGTCCGCCGCCAAGTTCGTGCGTGCGCTGCTGGCCGACAGCAATCCCAAGGACGCGGTTTCGCTCTATGGCTTCGACTACGACGTGAATCAGGAAACCGGCTTCACGCATCGCCTGGATCTCATCCAATCCAAATTGAAGACGATCAAAGGCGATGCGGGGACATCGCTTTTCGATGCAATCTGGTATGCCGCCAAAGATCTGGAGCTGCGCGATGGACGGAAAGTGATGGTGATCGTGACCGACGGCGGCAACACCACCAGCCATAAGGATTCGCACCAGGCGCTGGAAGCCGCGCAACTGGCCGACGCGGTGATCTATCCCGTGGTAGTGATGCCGATCGTGAACGATGCGGGGCGCAACATCGGCGGCGAAAACGTGCTCACCTTCATGGCGCAGGGCACGGGCGGCCGCACCTTCATTCCGACGCTGGGCGCGCAACTCGATAAGGCTTTTCGCGATATCATCTCCGATCTGCGCACGGAATACGTGCTGGGCTACTATCCGCGGAATGTCCCTCCTACCAAAAACCGCTTTCACACGCTGCAGGTGGGCGTGAAGCAGCCGGAATTGCAGGTGTTCGCGCGCAACGGCTATTATGGAGATGCGGATGCGTTGGCGGGGCCCTCAGCTCCAGACCCGCGCGTGGCATTGGACGCCGCTGAAGAAGGCCAAGCAATAGGAGACTCGTACGTCACAACAGGGTGGCAAGGCGGCGCGTGCGCCGGAACATACGTTTGAAGAGGCGCAAGTATCTCAAGAGCCTCATCGAGTTGCGTCGACGCCCGTGCGCGTGAAGATGATGGACGGCGAAGAGGTGGCCGGCACCATCGAGTATTACGACCAATCCTTCATCCGGTTGACGCGCGACGGCGAGCCGAATCTCTTCATCTTCAAGCACGACATCAAATATATTCAGGAAGCGAGCTAGGCTCCGTTGGAATAGCGGCGTACCTCGAAAAGGCGGTCGAGATCGCGCAGGAAGCCGGCGCGCTGGTGGCCAACTACTACGAACGCCGGGTACCCTTTGAGAGCAAAGGCGAGTTCGACCTGGTCACGGAAGCCGACCGCGCGTCGGAAAAGCTCATCGTCGAACGGCTCCGCGCCCACTTCCCTTCGCACGGGATTGTGGCGGAAGAGGGCGGCGGACACACGTCGCCATCGGAGTACACGTGGTTTGTCGATCCGCTCGACGGCACCACCAACTTCGCGCACAGCTTTCCCATCTTCAACGTCACGCTGGGCCTGGCGCGCGGCGAAGAGATGATTGCGGGCGTGGTTTTCGACCCCGTTGAAGAACGAACTCTTCACCGCCGAGCGCGGCGCGGGAGCTTATCTGAACAACCGGCGGATTCATGTTTCGAAGCGCGAAACGGTTGGCCGACAGTCTCTCATCCACCGGATTTCCCAGCCGCAAGCGCCAGCACAACGCGAATATTTATTTCTACTACCAGCTTGCGATGGCGTCGCATGGCGTGCGGCGGACTGGGTCGGCGGCGATCGATATTGCCTATGTTGCTTGCGGGCGGCTTGATTTCTTTTGGGAGTTCGGACTCAAGCCGTGGGACGTCGCGGCGGGAAGCCTGCTGGTTCAGGAAGCCGGCGGCCGCGTTTCGGACATGCACGGGGCGGCGCACAGCGTGAGGACTGTCGGAGAGTCTCCTCTGCGATAACGGCGCGCTGCATGGCGAGGCGCTGCAGATCTTCGACGAGGTTTTTCGCGGCGAGATGCGGCATCCCATGCCGGAGATGGCGGCCAAGCGCTAACGCGTCCTACACCGGCATCCCCGCGCGCCACAACAAATATCCAACCGCCTGTCTTACGTAATTCCACCGCTCACGCAGCGGGTGCTGCGCGCGATTTCGCGGCGCGGAGAACCGTAGACTGTCAGGCCATAGGATTCCAGCATCTCTTTCACGCGAAAGATATGATAGCCGTCACTGACCACGATCACAGAGCGCAATCCCATGCGCCGCATGATTTCGCCGGCCAGGGCAATCGATTCCACGGTGGTCTCGCCCTCGGTTTCCACCGAGATCGCTTCCGATGGCACGCCGTGCGAGATGAGATACGACCTTCCGACGCCGCCTTCGGTGAATACGGCATCGCCGCCCGCACCACCGGTGGTCAGGATTCGCGGCGCCAGTTTTTTCTGGTACAACTCCAACGCGTGGTCGAGCCGTGCGCGCAGCACCGGCGAAGGACGCCCGTGATATTCGGCTGCCCCGAGCACCAGAATCACGCCCGCGGGCTGCGCCTCATCGCGGGTGGACTGCCGCTCGATACGCACCGAAAGGTATGCGATATAAAACGCCACAGCCGCCAGCGCCGTCACTACCGCATTCCAGACTGTGCGTTTCACCTATGCCACACTTATTGTAATTGTATGGTGGAAAACATCACCAGCGCGGCGAATCCACTGCTGAAGGATGTCCGCCGGGCGATCGCTCGCGGCGGTCTGACGCGGCAGGGTTGGTGTATTGCCGAGACGTTTCACCTGCTCGAAGAGGCTCTGCGCAGCGGTTGCGACGTGAAAATGGTGCTTGCGGCGGAATCGGAGCGCGACGCTGTGGAACGGCACGCGGCGGGCATCAAGACCGCAATGCTTCCCGACGCGCTCTTCCAAAGCATCTCGGGTACGGAAACAGCGCAAGGCGTGATGGCCTTGGTGGATCTGCCGGAGTCGCGGATTGAACAGGTTGTTCAGGGTAATGCGTTGATTGTAGTGTTGGATGGCCTGCAGGATCCCGGTAATGCCGGCGCGATCGTGCGCGCCGCCGAAGCTTTCGGCGCCACGGGCGCGATCTTCCTGAAAGGCACAGTAAGTCCGTACAATCCGAAGACTCTCCGCGCGTCGGCAGGATCGCTTTTCCGGCTGCCCGTGTTGCATAGCATGGATGCCGAATGCGCGCGCAATGCTTTGATTGAAAATCGGGTGCGCCTGTATGCCGCCGTGCCCGCGAATCGTAACGGCTCCATGCGGCCTCTGGACGCCGCCGATCTCACTATGAATTGCGGGCTGATTATCGGCAATGAAGCTCGCGGCGTGAGCCCGGAATTGCGTTCGGCGGAGAGGGTATCGATTCCGACTGTGGGCGTTGAATCGCTCAATGCCGCTATGGCCGCAGGCATTCTGCTTTACGAAGCACGCCGCCAGAGGTCGCTGCCCGTATGAGCCTATTCGATAACGCTCCACTCTCCGAGCCTGAAGACCGTTCCGGTCGCCAAGCGCCCGCTCGCCGAGCGCATGCGCCCGGAGCGTCTGGAGGATTACGTCGGCCAGGAGCACATTCTCGGCCCGGGCAAACCGCTGCGGAGGCAGATCGAGCTGGATCAGTTAACTTCCATCATCCTGTGGGGACCGCCCGGCGTCGGCAAGACCACGCTCGCGAAGCTCATCGCGCGCGTGACGCGCTGCGAATTCATTCCCTTCAGCGCCGTGATGAGCGGCATCAAGGAGATCAAAGCGGTCATGGCCGATGCCGAACGCTTGCGGCGCATGGGCAGGCGCACGATTCTCTTCATTGACGAGATTCATCGCTTCAACAAAGCGCAGCAGGACGCCTTCCTGCCCTATGTCGAGCGCGGCGATATCATTCTGATCGGCGCCACCACGGAGAACCCATCGTTCGAAGTCATCTCGGCGCTGCTTTCGCGATCGCGCGTCTATGCCTTGCGCGGGCTCACTGTACCTGAATTGATCGTCTTGCTGCAAGCGCGCGCTGCCAGTTGTTGGGCTGGAGGCGTCGGACGAACTGTTGGAGCAGATCGCAATCTACGTCAACGGCGACGCGCGCCAAGCCTACAACACGCTCGAAGCGGCCGCCGCGGCTTCGCAAGGCGGCGTGCTCACCGAAGCCGCCGTACAGGACGCCATGCAGCGTAAAGTTCTGCTTTACGACAAGAGCGGCGAAGAACACTTCAATCTGATTTCGGCGCTGCACAAATCGGTTCGCTCCAGCGACGCCGACGCCGCGCTCTATTGGCTGACGCGAATGCTCGAAGCCGGCGAAGACCGGCTCTATATCGCGCGCCGGTTGATTCGCATGGCGAGCGAAGATATCGGACTGGCCGATCCGCGTGCGCTCGAGCAATCCATTGCCGCCATGCAGGCCGTGCATTTCCTCGGAATCCCGGAAGGCGATCTCGCACTCGGCCAAGCTGCGATTTATCTTAGCGCCGCGCCCAAATCGGACGCCGCCTACAAGGCCATGGGACAGGTGCAAGCCGACGTGGAGAGGACTAGCGCCGAGCCGGTTCCCATGAACCTGCGTAATGCCCCCACCAGGTACATGAAGCAATGGGGTTACGGCGAAGGCTACCAGCACGCGCACAACTTCGAAGACGCCACGGTGGATATGGAATGCCTGCCGCCTTCGTTGGCAGGGCGGCAATATTATTTCCCCACGGATCGCGGCGTGGAGAAGCGCATCGGAGAACGCTTGGAAGAGATTCGCAAATTGCGGCGGCCTACTTCTTGATTTTCAAATCAAAGGTGACGTCCTTCCGGGAATCGAAGGAGCTTACAGTTTTCGTGGAACTCCAGACGCCCTTGAATTGGGCCTTCACCTCATAATCCACGTCAGGACTGAGGCCATGGAAGAAGTAAGTTCCGTCCTTCTGCGTCACATAAGAACGGATCTGAAGGTTCTTGGTGTTCTTGAGTTGTACCTCGGCGCCAACGGCAAGCGCGCCGTCCTCCGTTGTTACAATACCCTGGACCGTTCGGTTCTGGTCCTCGCCTTTGTTCTTTTTCTGCGCGAGGATGACGCCGGTCGAAAGAAGTAGAGCTAGCGAGAGCGTGAGCCATTGAGTCCACGTGCTCCAGCGGCGAATTGGAACTGAGGTTCTAATGCCACTCCTCCTCGGATTCCTCTTCTTCTTCCTCGAGAAAATCCTCATCCTCTTCGTCTTCCTCTTCCACTTCCTCGGCCGACTCGAGTTCGAGCGGGTCTGTACTTAAGACTTTCAGATCGGCCCCGCACTCGTCGCAACTGATAGAGTCGCCCTCGTCGATATCGTCCTCGTCGACGTCGATCACCGCGTCACAAACCGGGCACTTGATCTGATCCTCAACTGCCATCGCAAATTCCTCCAGAATACTACTGATAGCCGAACTTCCGGCGCATTTGCAAGCTGAATCTTCGCCTCTTTACTCATTATTTCGCGGCTTGCCGCGCCATCCTGCGGCGCGTGGTGGCCGGCGTCATCCCCTTTAATCGAAGATACATAAAAAGCTGCTGACGGTGCGTTAATTCATGCTCCTTGATAAATTGAAGGAATTCGAGCCGCGTCACGCCGCAGGCCATCCACGCGAGTGATCAAATGTTCAAAGAACTCCGCGGGTTTGGCGGCGAACTGAGCCGCCCTTTCGTCCACCGATTCGCGTAACGCCGCGGCCATTTCCGCAGGAGTGCATTCCTTTTCAAGCGGCCGGTAATGCTCCTTAAACTTCGCCCGGACTTCGGGAAGGTGAAGATCCTCCTCGCCCGCGAGCAGCGCGCCCGCAAGCGCATCGCCGGCATCCAGCGTATGGCGCGCGATCTGACGGAATGTGGCGACATCCGGCGTGGGCCGGAAATCAAATTCGGCTGCGGGGAACTCTTCAACCGCCGCCGCTGTGTCTTCACGAATCAGTGCGCCACGTGTCGAGAACGTGTTCGACTCTCACCATATCCACATTGTAGCCAAGCATTGCAGCATAGCCGCGCCGCGGCCGTTCGTATTCTCGCGGATCTCCGAGCGGGTATCATTGAAAATGATGCCTCCGGACCGCCGTTCGACTCTCGTTGCGCTTCTAGGCGTCGCTTCGAGCGCGGTTGCCCAACGCGGCGGCGCCGACTATCCAGGACGTCCCTCCGATCCGCAGGAGGACGTCAAACTCCCCAATGGCAAGTCACAGCGCGACGAAATCCTCAAGGCCGATCGCGATAAAAACATCAAAGACGCCGCCGAACTGGTGGAACTGGCGCAACAGCTCCAACAGGATATTGAGAAGAACGACGTCTTCGTCTTCTCTCTGGCTACTCTCAAGAAGATGGACGACATTGAAAAGCTGGTCAAAAAGATCCGCGGCCGCGTGCGCCACTATTAGCCTGCTCGCGGCCGGCGCCTTGCGCGCGCAGCCCAAGCCCGCGATTGTCCTGCCCGATCCGCGCGATTCCGCGACGTGGCAAAAGTGGACCTCGGAACTTGGCTGGCAGGTAATTGCGCCCGCGATCGATCCCAAAACCGACGCCGACACGCGCGCCCTTGCCGTCGCCGATGCGGTTCGCGCCGCCATCGCGAACTCAACCGTCGATCCCGCGCACGTCTATCTCGCCGGACGTGGAGAAGACGCCGCCCTAGTCTTCTACATCATCTCTCGCGTGCCGGACCTTTGGGCCGCGGGATTAGCGCTCGGCGGATCGCCAAAGCCCGCGATCGGGGCAGGCCGCGTGTTTGCCGCTAACTTCACGAATACGCCGGTGCTGTGGATCAGCGATGCCCCGGGTGACGGCGAACTCGCGTCGCGCCTGAAGTCGGCCGGCCTGAACCTAGAATGGCAAGACGCGAAGGGCGTCACGATCGCCAGGCTTTTCGAGGAGCTTGCGAAATACGCCCACAACGATTTTCCATCGGTCGCCGATTGCGAAACTAACACGGCGAAGTTCGCGAAGTGCTATTGGCTCGAACCGGCGAAATTCGACGGTGGGGAACGCAACGATGTGCTGCCTAACACGCGCGTCATCAATGGCTCGGGCGCGTCTCTCGATCTGGGAGGTTTCGGCTATAAGCTCACGGACCCTGGTCCGGGCGTGCTGATTTCTTATTTGCCCAGGGACTATAGCGGTCCACTCAAGACGGGCGATCGCCTGATCGAGCTCGATGGCCAACCGGTTGAAGATGCGCGCGATTTCGATGCCCGGTTGAACAAGATTTACTCCGAAAAGCTAATGGTCGCGATGATTCAGCGTGGCAAGGAACACCTACGCCTCGATACGCGCGTCGTCCTGCCGCCGCCCGACGCGGTGGTTACGGCGCGCATTCAGGGCAAGTACGACTCCGAATTCAAGACGGTGCAGATCGTCAGCCGCTCCGTCTCGGAGATGCGCGTGACCATCCCACCGCAATGGGTTCCCTCGGATCTGTACTGGAACGGGCTGGAGATCGAGAATATCGTTAAGCCGGGCTGCTATCTGCTGACCATCGACAAGGAATTGCTGAATGCCGCCTCGTGCTCCAAATGATCGCCGTCTTCAAAGGAAGCTGCTCCGCGCGCCCAAGAGCGAGCAGCGCGATGCCGCCTTCCGCAAAGCCATCCGGCAGATCCCTCGCGGTAAGGTGGCGACCTACGCGCAGGTCGCGGCAGCGGCCGGATATCCGCTCTATCACCGGCAGGTAGCGCGATTGCTACGTTCGGCGCCAACCGGTTCGCTACCCTGGCAGCGCGTGGTGGGAGCGGGCGGCCAGATCAAGCTGAAGTTCGAAGCCGCGCTGGAACAGAGAACGCGCCTTGAAATGGAAGGCGTTCGCTTTCGCGGCAAGCGCATCGATATGGCCGAGCACCAGCATCGTTTCCGTACATGGGAGTTCGATTGAAGGGCGGCGAGTTTCGCGCCATGGCGATGCGGGAAGGCCAACCGCAAGCGCGTGTTTGTTTGAATTGTTGATCCTTGAAAATTGAACGTGATATGCTCAATATTCAAGGATGATGTTTATGAGAATCGATCGCGCCGATGTGTTGAAGCAAGTCCGACGCTCGATCCGCGCCAATCCCGTAACGGTCCTGTACGGCCCTCGTCAGTGCGGCAAGACCACTGTGGCGCGCGAGATCGCATCCGCCTCCCGCGCAGAATATTTCGACCTCGAGGACCCGGTCAGCGAGCGCAGGCTCTCGGAGCCTATGCTGGCGCTGCGCTCTCTCCGCGGCCTGATCGTGATCGATGAGGTGCAGAGGCGGCCCGATCTATTCCCCGCCTTGCGTGTTCTGGCCGACCGGAGTCCGCTTCCCGCGCGTTTTCTGATTCTCGGAAGCGCGTCGCCCGAGTTGCTGCGGCAGGGATCGGAGTCGCTTGCCGGACGAATCGCCCTCATCGAGATGAGCGGCTTCAACATTTCCGAGGGGGGCTCCGATGCCATGCGCAAGCTGTGGTGGCGCGGCGGTTTTCCGCGCGCTTATCTCGCGCGAACCGACCGCGAGAGCCGCACCTGGCAGCAGAACTTCGTCCGTACATTCATCGAGCGGGATATCCAGGAGTTCGGCGTCCGCATTCCCCCGGTGGCGCTACGACGGTTGTGGACGATGTTAGCGCATTATCATGCCAATATCTGCAATACGTCCGAGCTTTCCCGCGCGCTTGGCGAGGCCCATACCACTGTGAAGCGTCACATCGAGTTGCTGGTAGGCGCGCTAGTCGTCCGGCAGATTTCGCCGTGGCACGAGAACCTCTCTAAGCGTCAGGTGAAGGCGCCCAAGCTCTACGTGCGCGACAGCGGCTTGCTGCACGCTCTGCTCGATGTGGATTCCCTTCGCGCGCTCGATGCGCACCCAAAAGTGGGCGCATCGTGGGAGGGCTTCGCGGTTGAGGAGATCGTGCGTCTGGCCGGCGAGCGGAATGTCTATTTCTGGAACACCTACTCCGGCGCCGAGTTGGACTTGCTCGTGATGCGTTCTGGAAAGCGGTACGGGGTGGAGATGAAGTATAAAGATGCGCCGGGCATCACTAAGTCGATGAGAGTCGCAATACAGGATCTGGGATTGGAGCGGTTGTTCGTTTTGTATCCGGGAGACAAGACGTACGAGATCGATAAGGATATCGTCGCGCTTCCTTTAGCCGAGGCAAAAAATCAGTTCTGATAGTTCCTTGAATTTTGAACATCGCATGTTCAGAATTCAAGGATTATTTTTTTAATACCGCCACAGCCAATGAGCTTTATCCACTACCTTCGCGGCGTTCGGCAGAAATGCCTCTTCGAGCGGCGGGCTGTAAGGCACGGGCGTATCCGGCGCCGTCACCCGCACGACCGGCGCATCCAGATATTCGAACACGCTCTCGGTGATGGTCGCCGCCAGTTCGCCGGCCATGCCGCCGGTACGCGTGTCCTCGTGCAGCAGCAGCACCTTCGACGTCTTCCTCACGCTTGCGCAAACGGTCTCGCGGTCCAGCGGAACCAGCGTCCGCAGATCCACGACTTCCACCGACGCGCCTTCCTGCGCCAGTTGCTCGGCCGCCTCGAGCGCCGTCCACACCATCGCGCCGTAAGTGATGATGCTGAGGTCCCTGCCTTCGCGCACGATCTTCGCCTTGCCGATCGGCACCGTGTAATCGCCTGCCGGCAATTCTTCCTTGATCGCGCCGGTAGAGCCCTTTGTGCTCGAAGAAGATCACCGGGTCGTTATCGCGAATCGCCGACTTTGATCAGCCCCTTGGCGTCGTAGGCCGTCGCCGGCGCCACCACCTTCAGCCCCGGCGTGCGCACGAACCACATCTCGGGGTTCTGCGAATGGAACGGACCGCCGTGAATGCCGCCGCCCGAAGGCGCGCGCACCACGATCGGCACGGGCGCGCCCCAGCGATAGCGGCACTTGGCGGCGAAGTTCACGATCTGGTCGAAGCCGCAGGTGATGAAATCGGCGAACTGCATCTCGGCCACCGGCCGCAGCCCCACAAAGCTCGCGCCGATGGCCGCGCCCACGATGGCGGCTTCCGAAATCGGCGTATCCACCACGCGCTTCTCGCCGAAATGCTCGAAGAACCCGGCCGTCACTTTGAACGCGCCGCCGTAAACGCCGATGTCTTCGCCCATCAGGAAGACGTTCGGGTCGCGCTCCATCTCTTCCCACAAGCCCTTCGCGGATGGCTTCCAGATAGGTGGTCGGCATGGGTTACCGGCTCTCGTAGACGTCATCGAGCAGCGTGGCAGGGTCGGGAAGCGGGCTGCTGTTCGGCCCACGCAACGGCCTCGTCGATTTCTTCGCGCACGCGCGCGTGCATTTCGTCGATCTCGCGCGGTTGCCGCCCATCCCTTCTCGATCATCTTCGCTTCCAGCCGCACGATGGGGTCGAGCTTGCCCCACTCCTCGAACAGATGCGGCGGCACGTAGTGCGCCGCGTCGTGCGCCGAGTGGCCGGTCATGCGGAACGTCTTGCACTCGAGCAGGTACGGCCCGTTGCCCGGCGCGCACGTGCGCCAGGCGCGCGCTCGGTCGCGGCATGCACCGCCAGCACGTCGTTGCCATCCACAATTTCGGCCGGATGCCGTAGCCGGGCCGCGGTCGGCCACGTTGGCGCAGGCCATCTGCAGCTGCAGCGGCGTCGAGTAGGCGTACTGGTTGTTGTTGCAGATGAAGAGCACCGGGGCCTTCTGCACGGCGGCGAGGTTCACGCCTTCGTGCCAATCGCCGCGGCTGGTGGCGCCGTCGCCGAAATAGCTGAAGGCGGCCGCGCCTTTCATGCCGCGATACTTCAGCGCCATCGCCGCGCCGGCCGCCACCGGCACCGTCGCCGCCAGCGCGCTGATAATCGCGATCAGGTTGCGGCTCAAATCGCCCATGTGCATGTTGCCGTCGCGCCCGCGCGTCAGCCCGCCCTCGCGGCCCATGTACTGGGCGAAGATCTCGCCGGGAGTCACGCCGCGGATCAGAAACACCGCCATATCGCGATGCGAAGGAAACAGCACGTCGTCCGGCCGCGCATGCAGCGCCGTGCCCACCGGGATGGCTTCCTGCCCGCGTCCCACGTACACGCCACCCACGATCTTGCCCTGCCGGTAGAGTTTGCGTTCGATGCGGTCTTCCATCTCCCGCATCATGGTCATGTAGTAGAGGCACTTTCGCGCCAGTTCAGCTTGCTCGCTAAGCGCGGGTTCTTCCTTGGGAACGGCCTGGAGCGTGCTCATGCCTGTAAGCGTAAAGTATAGCGCTCTGCACAGGTTCGGGCTCGGTCCATTGGGCTGCTGTAAACTCGGCTTATCGCGGACGCTCTTCGATCTGTCCGCGCTGGCGCGACGCCGGGGCTCTTTGCGCGGCGATATAGGGAGGGGACCGATTGAAGTTCGGAGTAAATACCTTGATCTGGGGCGCATCGTTCGAGACCAGTCACTTCAGCCTGCTGCCGGCCATCAAGGCCGCTGGATTCGACGGCATCGAACTGCCGATTTTCAATCCGGCGGCATTTGACGCCATGACGATCCGCAGGGAATTGGAAACGTGCGGCCTCGAGTGCACGGCTGTTTCGATCTTGCCCGGCGGGACAACTTTGACATCCAACGACCGCGCCGTCAGGCAAAGAGCGCAAGCGCACATTAAGGATTGCATTGCCGCCGCCGTCGAGACAGGCGCCCGCCTTTTGGCGGGACCCCTTTATTCCCCCGTGGGATGCTTTACCGGAAAACGGCGAACGCCGGATGAGTGGTCGTGGGCCGTCGAGAGTTGGCGGGAGTTAGGATCGGCGGTGTCCGAGTTCGATTTGCAGATCGCTATCGAGCCACTGAACCGATTCGAGACCTACTTCCTAAACACGGCGGCCGATGGTGGATCTTTTTGTGACGCTATCGATCATCCTAAGATCGGTCTCTTAGTAGATACCTTTCACGCCAACATCGAGGAGAAGAGCATCGGCCCGGCGCTAAGGCAGGCGGGACGCCACCTGAAACATCTGCATACCTGCGAAAACGACCGTGGCACGCCAGGAACGGGAAATGTCAACTGGACAGAGTTCTTTCGGACGGTGGAAGAGATCGGATACGACGGCTGGATGACGATTGAGAGCTTTGGCTTCAACATCGGTGAACTTTCGGCTGCCGCCTCCATCTGGCGGGACTTGGCGCCAACGCCGGAATCGATCGCGTTTGATGGAATCAAGTTCTTGAACGATCATGCCCGCTGATGCGGCGCAAGCCGCTGGAAACGGAGTTGGTGTGGAGTAGAAAGATGGATCCATTTCTAGAGGAAGCAATTGCTGAAGCTCGGAAGGGACTGGCGGAAGGCGGTATCCCCATAGGATCGGTCTTGGTGCTTGATGGCGTTATCATCGGGCGCGGCCATAACAGGCGGCTACAGGCGCAGAGCGCGATACTGCACGCCGAGATCGATTGCCTCGCTGACGCCGGTAGACGCAAGGCGGAAGATTACCGGAGAATGACCCTTTACTCGACCTTATCCCCGTGCGACATGTGTAGCGGCGCGGTATTGCTGTATAGAATTCCGGTTGTTATAGTCGGCGAGAACCGCACCTTTAAAGGGCCGGAAGAATATCTTCGTTCGCGCGGAGCCGACGTTCAGGTCGTCGATGATGCCGCTTGCCGGCGGCTCATGGCCGGCTTCATTAGGGACCGTCCGCAAGAGTGGTACGAAGATATAGGCGAACCGGGTTGAACAGCGCGGGCTCCGCTCCCATCAAAAACACGCCCTGGTCTTGGGCTTCGCGAGCGCACTACTTCCCCCGTAGCCGCCCCGCGAACTCGCTCGCCCGCGAGAACTCCTCCTGTAACTCCCGCGTGCGCAGATTCTCTCTTATATGTTCCAACTCCTGTATATAACTTGCCAGCGCCAGATCAATGCGCTCCGCATTAGTCGCGAGTATGTCGCGCCATAAGTCGTAAGAGCTGAGCGCCAGCCGGGTCATATCCTTCAACCCCGAGCCGGATATCGCGGCCTGGCCCGCCAGCAGTTCCCCCCCCAGCACCGCCGCGAGGGCGGTGGACGCCAACTGCGGAAGGTGCGAGGTAAGCGCGACTATTGCGTCGTGCGCCTCGCAATCGAGGATGGCCACACGAGCCCCGATGCGCGTCAGCCAATGACGAAATTGGCGCCCGGCCTCGGTATCCATCACGTCCGGCTCGACCGGCGTAAGCACCCAGATCTGGTCGCGGAAGAGGTCGGCCGAAGCCTCTTTTGCGCCTCGCCGCTCCTTGCCCGCCATTGGATGGCCGCCCAAGAACGGGCAGCGCGTAAGATGCTGCATGGCGGCATCCACGATTTCGCACTTGGTACTGCCCGCATCGGTAACCAGCGCTCCGGGCTTGACCAGCGGATCGAGATGACGCAGGGTATCGACGATGCGTCCGATGGTCTGCGAGAGGAAGATCAAATCGGCGGCGCCCGCGGCTTCCGCGAGCGAGGCTCCGCGGTCGATCGCGCCGGCGGCGGCCGCATCGGCGATGGCGCGCTCAGAACTCACGCCGAGAATTTCTCCGCTGAATCCGGCCTTGCGAAGCGCCAGTCCGAATGAGGCGCCGATGAGGCCGGTTCCGGCTATTGCGACAGTCTTCATGAGGAAGGGCTCATTGTATCTTGAGCGCACGCACCGCTACGCGCGTGCTTACGCGGCTCCGGTCAACCTGGCGAACTTATCCAAATCGATATTCCCGCCCGAAACGATCGCGACCACTTTCCCCGCTCCGGCGCGGCCGGAGAGCGCCGCGGCGATCGCGCAGGCGGAGGCGCCTTCCACAATCACGCGGTTGCGCTCCGCCGCTATCTTCATTGCGCTAGCGGCTTCATCTAGCGTCACCACCAGCGAGCCATCGAGAAGTTTGCGCGCATGTTCGAACATATTCGGCGAAAACCATCTTGCTGCCGATTCCATCGACGAACGATGGCGCGTAATCCACGGTGCGCGGCTCGCCGGCCGCGAGCGATGCCGCTAGAGGCGCGGCCGTCTCCACTTCGGCGGCATAGATTCGCACGTGCGGCGCGCGAGCCCGCAACACCGCGGCGATGCCGCAGGAGAGGCCGCCGCCGCCCCAAGGGATGACGACGGCATCCAGATCCGGCAAGTCCTCGAGTAATTCGAGGGCGATGGTTCCGTTGCCGGCCATCACGTCGAGATCGTCGAAGGCATGGATGAACGTCGCATCCACGCCGTCGAACGCGCGCGTCTCGAAGGTGCGCCACCACTGGGCGAACGGGACCTGAATCACGCGCCCGCCCAGCCGTTCCACCGCGCGGATCTTGGTGGCGGGGGCGGTATCGGGCGTCACCACGGTGGCCGGCACGCCCATGCGGCGCGCGCAGAACGCCACGCCCTGCGCCATGTTTCCGGCCGACGCGGTAAGCACGCCGCGCTCGAGTTGCGCGCGCGGCGTGAGCGCCATCACGTTCGCCGCGCCGCGAATCTTGAACGACCCGATAGGCTGCAGATTCTCCAGCTTGAGATAGATTTCGGCAGGCGCATCGACGTAACTGCGCACTAAAGGAGTCCGCACGGCGATTCCGGCGATGTTGCGCCGCGCATCGTCGACGCGGGCGAGTTCGATCGGCATCTCTCTATTGTGCGTAATTCGATGCGGGGCGGAGCCGCGCCTTCCGATTCACGCAATTGCAACGCGGAAGTTTACCCGATTTTGCGGTTATCCCCGCGCAGGCCAGTTATAATTTGCTCATGGTGCAGGCTACATACGACGACGCTAATCTCATCTTGAAACTCTACGAACTCCGGCGAGAAGAAACGCTTCGCAAGGCGCGCGCGTGGTTCGTGGCGAACTTCAACGCAACCAGCGCTGAAGAAATGATGCAAAAGTACCCGTTCGGCAGTCAGGAGAACACTAACGTCCGGATGGTGATCGGCTATTGGGAAATGGCTTGTTCTTTCGTTACGGCTGGCGTTCTCAACCAGGAACTACTTTTCCAATCGGGGGCGAACTGCTGTAGTTTGGGAGAAAATTCGCCCACTTACTTCGCTGGTTTCCGCCAGGCTTCGAAAAATCCGCACGCCTGGGGCAATACCTCGAAAACGTCGGCAACGCATATATTAAATTCATTGAGTCACGTGGGCCGGAGGCCTATGCCGGATTTCAAAGCTATGATCGCGCGCATCACCGCGTCCGCGGCAAAGCCCTAAGCCGCCGATGTCTCGAGGATAATCCCCACGATTCGCACTCCGCCCGCCGGTACGTTCGCGTCCGGCGGGTGGATGAATGCTCCACGTTCGACGAACTCTTCACGCATTGCCTGCCAGCGTTCGGCGGAGCGTACCTACGCCGTATCTATCAGATTCTCGACCGCGCCATCGGCATGGGATGCCCGCTCACGCTCGCCATCTCGGGCCCGGTCACCGTATCCGGCCAGCATCAGACGTGGCTGTTGCCGCTGCTCGAAACGGGGTGGGTGGCGTATCTGAGCACGACGGACGCGGTTTGCTATCACGACGGACACCGCAGTCTCGACGCGTATAAATCCGGCCCGATTCACGAAGTCCCCATCTTTACCGACGATGCGGCGCTGCGCGATGAAGGCACCATTCGCGTGACCGACATGGCCTTCGACGAAGGCGTGCTGCTCGATCAGGACCGCTTCCTTACCGCCGTGCTCGCGCGCCCCGAATTCCAGCGCAAGATGACGGGCACGGAGCTGCGCTATCTGCTGGGCAAATATTACGCCGCGCAGGAAGCGCAAAACGGCGTGCAGACAGGGCTGCTTGCCACTTGCTGGCGACTGCGCCATCCCGGTCTTCGTCGGCGCGCCCGGCGATGGCAGCGTATTTCTCAATTCGATGAAGCTGTGGGCTATGCGCCAGGCCGGCCTGATTCCGGATTACGCCTTCGATCTCGATCTGCACGCGGAAATCTTCGAGGCCTGCGCCTATCATCGCTGGGGATTGTTCGATCACCCGGTGCACGCGCTGGGCACGCTGATCCTGGGCGGCGGCGTTCCGAAGAACTATAACCTGCAGCCCGAGCCCGCGCTCGGGCAAGTGCTTGGATTGCCGAACGTGCGCGGCTACCATTTCGACGTGCAGATTGTGACCGCGCCCGGTGACCGATGGTTCGCTCTCTTCCTGCCCGCCGGCCGAAGCCGTTACGTGGGGCAAGGTGGATAAGGACACGTACCTGCAGACTACCGAGAGCATGCAGTCGGATTACTCGATCGTGATGCCGTTCCTGGTGAAGGCGCTGCTGGAAAATCGCGCGCGGTATGAGGCGATGGTGAAAGAGCGAGGCGAAGAGGCGGTGTTCGCGGAGGAGCCGCGGGCGCGTGGGTATCTGCGGCCGGCGGAAGGCTATCGACTGTTCGATCAGCGCGGCGAGTTGTGCGACCGGCTAACGGCGGACGTGCGCAATAACCGCGAGTGGCTGATCGAGAGCCTGGCGTATCCGCTCGCGAGGTAGGTAGGGTGACACGGACGACACCTCGGCTTGCCCGCGCACATCGAGACGATATTCGGCTGGCAAAGAGCGGCGGCAGGTCTGAAGCTGCCCAAAAACCAGCTCGCTTCGCGCGCTCGACCGGCCGGAGGCCCGTCGTACTCGCTACGCGGGGCGCATCACCTCATTTCACATACACTGACACGATATTCGAAATCGGAACCTTAACCGGCTCCAGCGGCACGCTCAGTAGCAACGATACCGGCACTCGCTGAACGCCGCTTCCTAACTCCGTGCCTTGCAAGCCGGCAATATTGGCCGGAATCGGAATCTGCGCGCCGAATATGGCCGAGACCAATCCGGCAATCGTTGAAACACGCAAAGCTGGCGCCGATGAACTGGGTCCGCTCTGTTCCCATGAAGAGTAGATCGCAGTCGCGGGCGAAACGGGCGCCGTCGCCACCGCGCCCGGCGAAGTCAGCGGCACTGTCTCTCCCATTCCCGTCACGTACAACGTGATCGTAGACCCAGCGGCCGCCGGATTGCTCTCGCTGTTCACGGTTCCATCGGCATTCAGCGCGCTAGCGTCCGAAGCGTTTGCATACGTGCTAAACGGCAACACGCCGGGATATGCCGTTGTGAGCAGCCCCGGAGCGACCTTTTCAGCGGGCATCAACACCACATTCGATCCCGAACCGTTGTACATCACCTGTATCGCGACCATGGGCGGCGATACACCGATCGACGAAACGCCACCGTACCGGACCTCGAATCCCGGCAATACGGGCGGCGCCGCAACGATGACCTGGCCCGGCGCCACCGACAAAATCGGCGCTGCCTGGCCGTTAAACAATACCTGCACGCCATTCAATTCCTTTGGCAGATTCGCGCCCGGACTGGCGCCCAGATTCGCCGATGACGGCGAAAATCCCGAGACCGCAAGCGAATATAACCCGCCGGCCGTTACTCCGCTCGCATCGCCGCTGAACGCGTTCGCAATTCCGTTGAGCAAAATGGGCGCCGACTCAGCCGTCCCGAAATGTATTACCGATGTGGCGCTCCCCGGCGCAATGGGCGACAACCCCGCGTACAACGTCCCATCCGGCAAGAGAGCCAGCCCTGGAACGCCGCCGCATCCCGGTAGAAAGGTCGAGTACTCAAGCGTCGATCCATCCGCACTCAGTTTCGCCACTGCACTCGAGACGGCCGGGCACGGAGGCGCACCTATCATCGGATTGCTCAGCCCCAAGCCGTTCGTCGCACCCAGGGCCAGTAGGACGTTGTCCGCGGAATCGACCGCGATGGCTCCCGTCCCAACTCCGCAAGAAGCCGTGAAAACCGCGGTGTAGACTGGTTGCCAACTCGCACCGCTAAGCTTCATCGCATAAGCATCGCCCAACGGAGCGCCTTCCTCGGCATCCGGGCTCGCCTCACAGGGAAGGAACTGCTGTGAACCGTATGCTCCCGGCGTGGCTTGTACTGCCCCGTTCTGCCCGAGAACGATCAGATTGCCTTGCGAGTCGAGCGCCATGCCGGTGATGCCTGGAAGCGACGCGCCTGCGGCCGGCAGATAGGTGGACCGTAGCACTTGCGCTGCCGCCGCATCCAGCTTCATCACATAGAGCGGGGAGTTCAAATTCGCGGGTGGCGTTGACCCTGGCACGATGCCCCCGCCGGCTATGGTCGGATCGCCCGACTCATCCACCAGGATCGCGGTCCCGTAAGTATAAGACTCGCCTAAATAAGTCGCATAGCTCAACAATCCCGCCGGCGATAACTTTGCCAGAAAGCCTGTGTAAGACTCCTGGCTCAAGCTCGCAACAATCGTTCCCGACGTTGCCGGGAACTTCAACGAATTGGTGTAACCCACTAAGTAGGCGCTCTGGCTATCGTCCACAGCCAGCGCGTTCGCGGTATTCGCCGCCTCGCCGCCTATCGTCGCCGAATAAAGAACCGTTCCGCCCGGTGAGAATTTCGTCACAAAGACCGATTCTTCTCCGGGTGGACCTATATGTGGCGCCGACGCCGGAAAATCCGGCGAACTCGTATTCCCGGCGACATAGGCGTTGCCTTGCGCGTCCACGACCAATGCCACCGCAGCGTCCCGATCGGACCCGCCCAAATAGGTCGCCCAAAGCACGGCGCCGTTCGCTGCGAGTTTGGCCAAAAATGCGTCCGAGGTTGGCCTTCGCCACGCATAGAACGAGCAATTTGGTCCCGCGACGACGCCCGATACCTGGCTGAGTTGTGGCGTCATCCAGGTCAGCCCGAGGTCGGCGCTGAAGGCCACCGAGGAAGCGCCGGGTAGACCGCTTCCTAGCGCCAGGATGCCACCTCCTGGATGGCAGGCCTGAGGCGCTAGTGAAAATGGGTCCACCGTCTCGGGCAGGAAATACGGATAGGCCGTAAGCGAAGCCGAGTTCAAGGTCCAGGACGAAGCGCCGTCCGTACTGACGTAAAAGCCATTGGCGGGGGCTGCTGCTACCAGACGGTTAGGCTGGCTCGGATCCACCTCCAGACCCATGATGTTGGAGAACGCGGATGGCAGCGAGGCTTTTTGCGTCCAGGTGGCGCCGTAATCTGTCGATAAGAACAAGCTCCCCATACCGCCACGCGATAAATCGAGGTAAATCCATCCTGCATGCGAAGGATCGAATGCGGCCGCCGTTGCGTCACCAAACACTCCCGATGGTCCGATGCTCTGGAAGGTCAGACCCCAATCGCGCGAAATCTGGGCGCCAATGGCAACTGAATATGATGAATATGACACCAGCGTGCTGGACCCGGCCGGATCTGCCAATAAGTTTGCGCACCCGCACGCCGCGCCCGCGCTCCATGTCACGCCGCCATCCAAGCTACGAATCAGCGCGCCTCTCGTAATCACCGCCGCAATCTGGAGGTGGTTCCCGGGATTGATCACTATTGCCGAGGCCGAACCCGGATAGGCGACTTGCCAGGTCTCTCCGCCGTCCGCACTCTTGTAGATCCCGTTGGCATTCGTGGCAAACATCACGGAGGCCGCTACGGGATCCGGCGCCAGCGCCGTCACTCCGCCCGGCGGGTTGCCCGCTTTCGTCCAAGTCGCGCCCAGATTCGTCGTTTGCAGAATGGTTGCTTCCCCAAACGCGGCCTGCACCGCGTTCTTTACTGGAAAGGACGCTGAGTAAGTCGTGCCCCCAACAAAGACATTCCCGCTCGCATCGGTCGCCATGGCCTGAATTGAATCCTGCGTCGAACCCGCAAACGAAGCCACAGTCAGCCGCTGGATCAATTCCTGCGCAGCCTCAGGCGGCCTAACGCCCTGCGCCCCTGCAAATCCTGCAACCAAAAGCAGCCCCAAGACTGAACGCATAAAGCATTGGTCATCCAGTGCAATTTCTTCACCAGATCTAAGGTCCATCAGTCCAACGCTGCTAGACCGGTGGCCGTATCCAAATGACACCCTCCGAGTGGACAAAGCTACGTTTTTTTTGGCGGCACTCCCCCTTCCGGCCGTTACGCTCAATACTTTCGGCAGCAGCCGATATTCGTGGGCGCATGCCCTCGGGCCAGTCCGCGAACGGGCATGATCGCCTGGCGCATCGTGGAACAGGTGGGTCAGTTGCGAGCGGACACTTACTCGAACTCAACCCGTAACTTTCAGGCAGGTGGACATCTGGAACAACTGCCTACCACTTCCGCCGAGCGCGGATTATTCGGCATGGTGCGTATTCCGGCTGATGGGCAAACGTTCGGTCGGGAGGATCCTCTCAATGTGGCAGTGCGTTGTGAAGCGCGGAGTTGACGCTAACGCAGACGGAGGCTATTCGTCACAACGGTCACGCTGGAGAGCGCCATTGCAGCGGCGGCCACCATTGGGGAAAGAAGCCCTAACGCCGCCACCGGTATCCCGATTGCGTTATAGGCGAACGCCCAGAAGAGATTCTGACGGATCACGCGCATGGCGCGCCGCGAGAGATCGATGGCCTCCGCAACGCCGCGCGGATCGCCGCGCATCAGGGTGATGTCGCCGGCTTCCATCGCGATATCCGTGCCCGTTCCCATCGCGATGCCAAGCGTGGCTTGCGCCAGCGCCGGGGCGTCGTTGATGCCGTCGCCCACCATGGCGACGCGCTTGCCCGCGGACTGCAGCTTCTTCACCGCGTCTACCTTCCCTTCGGGAAGCACCTCGGCGAGTATGTGTTCGATTCCCGCTTCGTGCGCGATCGCTTTCCGCCGTCTCGCGCCGGTCTCCGGTGATCATCCACACGTCAAGGCCCATGTTGCGCAATTGCTGCACGGCCACGGGCGCGGAGGGCTTCATGGCATCGGCTACTTCGATTGAGCCGGCCGTAACCCCATCGAAACGGATTTCGCGCCCCACCTCTACCAGTCGGCCGCCCACCATCGCGCGCACGCCGCGGCCGGGGATCGCGGCGAATTCGCGCGGTTCCTCCAGTTTGATGCCGCGCGCGAGGGCCGCTTCCACAATCGCCCTGCCCACAGGATGCTCGGAATGCCGCTCGGCCGATGCCGCGAGGCGCAGCAGTTCGCGCTCATCGAAGCCGGAAGCCGGCGCGATGCGCGTCACGCGCGGACGTGCCTTCCGTGATCGTTCCCGTCTTATCGAACAGCACCGTATCGATGCGTTGCGCCCCTTCCAACGCTTCGCCGCCCTTAATCAGAATGCCGCGCGAGGCGCCGCGTCCTGTCGCCACCATGATCGCCGCCGGCGTCGCCAGACCCATAGCGCAGGGACAAGCGATAATGAGCACCGCAACCGCGTTCTCCATCGCGGCGCCGAACGAGGCGCGGAAAATCCAGGCGGCGAATGTGATCGCCGCCGCGATCAGCACGCCAAGAGTGAACCATGCGCTGACGGCATCCGCCAGACGCGCAACCGGTGCGCGCGAACCCTGCGCCTGCTTGACCAGTTCGACCATTCGCTGCAGCACCGTGCCTTGGCCGGCTCTTATCGCGGCATAGCGGAAGGCGCCAGAGCGGTTGATGGTCCCTGCGAAGACTGCCGCGCCGGCGCGCTTTTCCACGGGCATGCTTTCGCCCGTGAGCATCGATTCATCCACGGCCGATTCGCCCTCGGTGACGGTACCATCCAATGCCAGCCGGTCGCCGGGACGCACGGCCACGATATCGCCCGCGTGCACTTCATCCACGCTCACTTCGATCTCGCTTCCGCCGCGGAAAACGCGCGCCGTCAGCGGCTGCAAGTCCATCAGCTTGCGGATGGCTTCGGACGCCCTGTCCCGCGCGCGCGCTTCAAGCACGCGGCCGGTGAGGATCAAGACGATGATCGATGCCGCCGCTTCGAAATAGACTTCGTGGCCGCCGCGGATGGTCTCGAACGCCGAATAGAGAAACGCCGCGCCCGTGCCCAGCGCGACCAGCGAATTCATGTTCGCCGTGCCATGCCGCAACGCGTTCCAGGCGGCTGCAAAAAATGGCGCGCCGAAAAACATCACTGGGATCGTGAGAAAGAACTGTAGCCATGGCGCGGTGTGCGCCATGCCGAGCGCAACTACGGGCGCGCCGAAGATCAACGCCATCAACCATCGCGGACCGAAATCGGGCTCGCGTACCTCTTTGGCGGGAACACCATAGCCTAGGCCCTCGATAGCGCGCACGAAACTCGCAACGCCAGTCTGCGCCGAATCGAACTCGACGGTAGCGGTGTTGGTCGCCAGATTCACCAGCGCGCGTTCCACGCCCGGCGTCTTCGCGAGCGTACGCTCAATGCTTCGCGCGCACGCTACGCAGGTCATGCCGGAGACGGGAAGATCGATGCGTTCGACGATGGTCTTCACGCCGCTTCGTAGCCCAACTCGCAAACCGCGCTGGCGATCGCTTCGGGCTTCACCAACTCCGTGTCATACTCGACGGTAGCGCTTGCCGCCGCGAGGTCGACACTGGATTTCGTCACGCCCGGCACGCTCGCGAGCGTCTTTTCTACGCTGCGGGCGCAGTTGGCGCAGGTCATTCCGCGCACCGTAAGTTTCAGAGTTCCGACTGGCATACTATGATTCTCGCCGATCATGCGCTCGCCCGGCGTATCGAAGCCGCGGAAGCTATGAACGCGCGCGATTGCGCGGTGCAGCGGCCGGGCTCCGCGGTGCTCGAGGCCGGAGGCGGAATCGCGGTTTTTCTTGGCGCCGAATCGCCGCTCACGCATGCGGTAGGCGTCGGGCTCAACGGCCCTGTGCGCGAGGCCGAACTGTCGGGCATCGAAGCATTCTTCCGTAGCCGCGGGGCTGGCGTTTCCCTCGAGCTTTCGCCTCTGGCGGATCCCGCATTCTTCGAGGCCCTAGGCGATCGCGGATATCGCATCACGGAGTTCAATAACGTGCTGGTGCGCCGTCTTGGCGGATTCGAGATCGTGTTCGCTCCGCGCGTTCGGCGCGCTTTTCCCAGCGAAGACGACCTGTGGGCGCACACGCTTGGTCACGGGTTCTTCGAAAAAGCCGAACTGACCGAAGCGGAAATGGATATCGGCCGCGACCTCTTTCGAGCGCCCGGCGTTATTTGCTATCTCGCCTCGGTGGAGGGCGAGACCGCCGCCGGCTCCGCGCTTGCCATCCGCGATGGCCTTGCCACGCTTTGCGCCGATGGAACTATTCCGAGCTTCCGCCGCTGCGGTCTGCAGAGCGAGCTTATCGCCGCGCGCCTCAACGAGGCAGCTGCCCAGGGCTGCGATCTGGCTACGGCATCGACGCTGCCAGGCAGCCAGTCGCAGCGCAACTACGAACGCCTCGGCTTTCAGGTGGCCTACACGAAGCTGACGTTGACCGGGTGATGGAGCGATAATCGTTCCACTATGACTCGACGCGCTACGTTAGCCGCGCTCTCCGCATTCGCACTCCCGCTGGCGCGCGCGGCGGCGAAACTGCCCGCCAACCGCAACGTCAAATGGGCTCTCGGATCGAACCTGTGGAACTACTTTCCGCGCGTGCCGTTCACCGACATTCTCGACGTCATGCGGGACACCGGCTTCATCGGGATCCGCGTGACGCAGTTTCCGCAGATCCTCAACACCTACAAAATCACACAGGCCGAGATGGAGCGCGAGGTAACGAAGCGCGGCCTGCACGTGATCACGATCTCCTTTAACGGAGCCGCGCATGACCCCGCGCGCCGCGCCGAGGTGCTCGCCAACGCCAAAACCGCCATGACGTTTCTCAAGGGATTCGGCGCCGATAAGCTGGTCGTATTTTCGCCCAACCGCACACAGGCTTCGGGCGAGGCGGCATTTCGCACGGCGTGCGAATGCTACAACGAGCTCGGCGCGCTGGCTAAAGACATGGGATTCCGCGCCGGCCTGCACAATCACATGGGCCAGATGGTGCAGGACGCCGCCGAACTCGATCGATGCATGGCGATGACCGATCCCAAGCTATTCTGGCTTGCGCCCGATACCGCGCATCTGTACCTGGCGGGAATCGACGTGGTGAAGACGCTAGATAAGTATCGCGACCGCCTGATGATGGCCGATTATAAAGACGCCCGCCACGTGAGCGATAAGCTGCAGGACAACATCTTCGACTTGGGCGATGGCGAGATCGATTTCCCGGGCTGCCACCGCGTGCTGAAATCGATGGAGTTCAACGGCTGGCTGTGCGTCGATCTCGACACGGCGCGCCAGGGTCCGCGGGCGAGTTACGAGCGCTGCGGGGCGTATATCGTGGATAAGCTGGAACCGATCTATGTCTGACGTCTCGCGCCGCGCATTCCTGGGGGCTGCCGCCATGACCACTACGCTTTCTCCTAGCCAAGCCGCCGCGGATTACCGCATCATCGACCCGCACGTGCACGTCTGGAAGCACGATCCGCAATTCCCGTTCGCGAAGGAAGCGCGCCCGCCCGCGCGCGATGCAGCGCCTGAAACTCTGCTCGAACTGATGAAGGCGAATGGCGTGGCGAAGACAGTGATCATTCAGGTGATCCACTACCGCTACGACAACAGTTTTCTCGCCAGCGTGCTCAAACGTTACCCGAACACGTTCCAGGGAGTCTGCCGCGTCGATCCACTGGACGCCGCCGCGCCCGATCACCTCTCGCGCCTGACTGAGCAGGGTTTCCGCGGCGTGCGCCTGAGTCCCGGCTCGGGCGAGGGCGGCGATTGGATTCGCGGTCCGCTGATGCCGCCGCTATGGAGGCGCTGCGAGCAACTGCGAGTGCCGATGACGATTCTCGCGCCCATTGGGCGCATGCCGGAAATCGGCGCGCTGATCGAGCGCTGTCCGGATCTGACGGTAGTAATCGATCACATGGCGGATTGCCCGGTGGATCAGCCAGCGGAGTTGGAAAAGCTGATTGCGCTGAAGCGATATCCGCAAGTCTTCGTCAAAGTCTCGCACACGTGGTCGCTTTCGAAGCAGGCGTATCCGTGGCTGGACGCGCAGGAGCATGTGAAGCGCCTGCATGCGACGTTCGGACCAGAGCGGCTGATGTGGGCGACGGATTGGCCGATTATCGAGAGCGTGGCGCGCTACGATCAGGCGCTGACGGTGGTGCGCGACGACATGACGTTTTTGAATGCGGACGATAAGGCGTGGATGCTGAGTAAGACCGTCGAACGGGTTTGGAAGTTCGGGGCGTAGCGCGGCGACTTTAACGATTCCCCATTTATTCGGATGAATTCGCCGATTGCGCTACGCTTAATCGACTGCTCGTTGGGTGGTTCCCGTTGGTCCTCGCTTAGAATTGCTGAGCCAGGAACGGGAGGAAAAGGATGCCACTCCCCGCAATCCCCGAACATCCCCTGGCGAGCGGACCGCCCGGACAACCCCACCAGTTCAGTCTGGCGTCAACTGTGCCGCTATCGAGGTTATCGACGCCGATCTGCGGATACACGATGAGATCGTTCAAGTGCGCGGCAACCAGGGCATTGGTCTTCACTGCGATCGCAACCGTTTCATTCGTGATTGTATTACCCGCAATAATCGTCCCAGTGATCACGGCCAGAGGGTGGCCTGACCCGTCGTCGCCGCCTGACACATTGATGCCAGTCGGTCCGGGAGTCGCCGTATCCTCCGTGTCCGCGCCGTTTCCGGAAATCTGGTTGCCCGCGATCATATTGTCCGCAAGGTTCGCACCCGGTGCGTGGGCGTGCATTGCTATACCAGGCAGGCCGTTGTTCTTTAGGGTATTATTTACGACTACGTTCCCATAGGTCTTGTTAAAAGGGGCGGGGGCAAAGAGGCCAACTCCCGCGCCGGCCCCAGGCAACTGCAATCCGTTACTCTGCGAAGTATTTCCGGTGATCGTATTGTGGAAGACCCCTGCCGCCGTAGGAGGGTTCGCGTTGAACAGGGGATGCGAAGCGAGCGTGATTCCACAATCGAAGGGGTTATTCTGAACCGTGTTCCCCAAAATCAGATTATCGTGAGTCGCGCCGGTGTCATCGGTCAACAGTATCCCGCCGGAATTATTCTCTACGAGATTGTTGGCGACGACCGAATGATCAACACCCGTGAGATGAATTCCCTCGCCGCAGTCTTCTCCCTCGCTAGTCTCGAATGGGGGAATGTTTGGGCAAGTGTCGGTGTTAATGTTCAAGTTGAGATTGTTGTTCAGGACATGATTATCCGCGAGCGTGACCTGAGAGGCGTTGGTCACAAGAATGCCCTCGAAATTCGCGTTCTCCACCTGGAAGCCGGACACGGTCACACCCGAGAGACCGGCGTTGTCCAGGCCATCGACATAGATGCCGTTAGCCAGTCCCGTGGCATCGATAAACACGTCGGCGAGGGCGATGTCACCCATGAGCGATAGCGGTTTCCCAATAACGACATCCTCGTGGTAGGTGCCTTGCGTGACTTGTACGACGTCGCCGGCCGCGGCCGCATTGACTGCGGCGTTAATGGATGTATAGGGACATGCGGGGGTCGACCTGGTCGCCACGCAGAGAGTCGCGCCTGTCGCGATTTGGCACAGGGCGCAGAGGCTTATTACGAAACGTGTAACAAGCGTGACAAGAAGGTTACTTCGATCGCACATCGTCTTCTCCTTGCCGGAAGATGGATGATCCGGTGGGATAAATGGTACACCCGAACAATGCCGTCGTCTGTATCCATTCGCGCATATAAGAACCCATCGAACCTACTTTTCGAACTAATCATGGGATCCCGCCTCCGGCGAACTTCAGGAGCGATTCCTAGAGAAATGTCACGGCGCGGGAGAATTCTCCGAACCTGTTACAAGCTACTACAGGTGTTCGGTCGCTTTTCCTGGGGGAAGTCCGGCCCAAACCGTTCCCGCCCTCGCGTCACGATAGAATAATCCCATCGAGAGGGGACGCCGATGCCGCGAGCCATCCAACCGTTTCTAGCGCTAGCCGTAGCCAGCGCATTTGCTTTCCAAACGCCGCAGTCCGCCAATCCGGCGGCGCGGGTCGCCGATCCATTCGCTCTCGGGTGGATGCTCGAGGACACCAACGGCGATGGCATCGCGGATTACATCGCGGGGCGGATCGTTGTGCCCGCGCAGCCTACCGCCGCGGAAAATGCCGCCGCCGCGAATTTGGCCGCGCGTTTAGGCTATGGAACCACCGGGCTGACTCCGCCTGTCGTAGTCGCCGTCAATGAGGACTCGGGTAACGGACCTCGCATCTATGTCGGCAAGGGCGCCGTCCCAGCGACGCAACTTCCAAAGGTCACCCTGGAAAGCGACGAAGGCGGCATCTTCGTTGTCGGCCAGAACCTCGCTGTGATCGGCGCCAGCGATGCAGGACTCATGGCGGCCGCGGATGCCTACTCCGCCCGTGCGCCGTATCAATGGCGGGTTGCCGGTAAGAAGCTGAGTGACATCGGCACGGGCCTCACCGGCGTTACTTACTTGCGAGGAAAATCCGGCGTGCACCGCGCGTTTTTGGGAGAAGCCGAAGCTCCACCCACAGCCATCGAACCTGCGCCGGCGCAGCCTGCGGGCGCCGGTGGAGGCGGTGCAGGCGCCGCAGCAGGCGGAACGGCTGCCGACGCCCCTGGCGCGGCGCCCATCCGCCTCGATCTCGCAACGCTTTATACCAGCCGCGGCCTCTTCGGCGCGTCTGGACGCATACCGCTGCCGGGTTCATCCAACGCGCACCTCTTCGTTCCCGCCGGCGCCGCCGGCATCGCCATGGCCAACCTGGCGGCGCGCATGGGGCTCGAAACAACGGGAATCACGCTGCCGATTGCATCGCCGGCCGACACCGCGACCACGCGCGACGTGCGCGCGCAGGCCGTCATCGCAGGCGATTCTGCTCTGGCGCAAGAGGCCGAAAAGAAGTTACGCGCGGATGATACTGTCTTCGTAGAATCCGAAACGGCTCTCGCGCCCGGTGAAGGCGAGCTGCGAATCGCCGACAACGCTTTCGGCCGGCGTGCCGCCGTCCTCGCGCGGGGCGACGAGCGCGGGCAGGCGGCGGCGATCTCGGCGCTTGCCAATCATTTTCCGAACCTGTGGGAGCAGGGCAAGCAGTATCTCTCCATCGAGGAGATCCGCTACGACCTGCACAAATTCTTCTCGGTTCGTTCGAGCGTTGGACAAGCCGCGGCCGCGCTCTATCATCTCGATCGCTGGATGAGCGAAGCGGGTTCCGGCGCCAGAGACGTCAAAGCCGAAATCTATACCGACCTTGCCGATCCCAAACTCGCGGATTTCGCGCGCCGGCAAATCCAAGACGGCATGCACGTCGCGGCCGAGGTCAAGGTTGCCAGCCTGCGCGCTGGAACCGCCTGCTGCGCACAGACGCCGGCGCTGCACTTCGAGTCGCCAGGCTATCCATTCCACGCCTCGGCGCCGACCTTCAGCGAAGACATCACCATCCCGTGGGAAGGCAAGCGTCTGATAGAGGCCGTGCGCCGCGGATCGGCGAAGATCGCGCCAGGGCGACGAGGTGAAGTTGGTAGCGCGAGTGAGTGAAGGGCCGGAGGAGCGCCGCAAGCTACAAACCGAACTGCGCGACTTGCTGCTCAAGGCCGGCGCCGACGCCCACAAACTCAACGTCGAAGTGCTGTGCTCTTTCAAGCAAGGCTACAGTTGGCTGATGGACGAGATCGCTCCCGCTCTCGCCGGTAAGAGCGCGGCCTCTATCAAAATCGATTTCGCCAAAGACATCGACTCGACGGGCATGCGCGCCATGCATTCCGAAGCGCGCTGGGTGCAGGAACTCTATCCGGTGGATGAGATGCTAGCGCGCAAATTGAACCTGCCGCTCGATAAGATCACGCTTAACGAAATCGACCCACCTGCCAGCGGCGCCACTTATCGCGTGCGCGCCTTCGACGCCGCAGGCAAGGAGATTCTCACCCGCGAGTTCAAAGTCGCCACGGTCATGCAGCCTTATAACGGCGTGATTCACGCGCTACGAAGACGTGCAGGTAGAAACCGGCTGGGTGCATCTCGAAGCCGCCGGTAAGATCGCGCTCAACGAGCGCGTCAAGACCGACATCGAAGAGTTCTGGGACCATTATCAGAACAAGACGCTACCGCGTGTATACCAGTTCGTCATGTCGCAGGCGAAGGGCGAGCTTCGCGCCGAGTACCTTCCGCCGTTCGATTCGCTCACGCTCGATATCCACATGAGCGAGCCCGATTACAGCCTCGATCTCGATAAAGAACGCATCTCCACGCTTGAAGCGCTGCAGGAAGACACGTTCTATTCCACGGCGAACTTCATCAGCATGATCGGCGATCTGGAAACCGGCCGGCCCATCGGTTACACGGGCCGCATCATCCCCATCGTTCATCCATCGGAAGACGGCAAGGATGGGCACGTACACATCGAATTCTATGGGAAGGCCGCCGCCAATCCGCTGGTGCGGCTCTCGTGGACCGACGCCGCTGGCGCGCATCACACGGAAGAGCGCAACCTTCCGCCACTGACCGGCGAATTCCAGCCGCGCCTCATCCAAGCGCGCGTCAAAGCGGGCGAGGAAGGAGTCGAGCGGCTCACATGGACGCTGCCCGCCGATTTCGCCGATGACAAGTATGACGACTGGTTGAAAGTGGAAGGCCAGGATCAGGTGGACCGCAGCATCTTCTCCGCCGAGCGCGCGCGCGGCATGCTGCACTGGCTCGATGAGATGCACGCGGCGGCGTCTATCGCGACGAAGTGGCGTATCCGCACCTGCAACAGATGGCGATGGAGTTCGAGCTGCCCTACGAGTTGGGAATGAAGCTCGACGCTCCGGCGCCGCGCGTCGTTCGCAAGTTGGAATGTCGCGCCGCCCGCCACTCCGCGGCCCATGATCCGCGATTTTCAAGCCATCGCGACCAGTCCCATCGTGCAATGGGACGAGCCGATCTCCCCCGCCGAAAACACGGCGATCCTGGCGCGCCTGGCGCAGTATCCCGGCGTGAACGTCTACTGGATGGGCCGCAGCTATCTTGGCCAGAATCTGTGGGCCGCCGATATCACGCTGCCCTCGCCCGCGCTGCTGCGTTCGTGGCCGAAGGAGAGCACACTGAAGGCGTCAATCGTTTATTCCGGACGGCAGCACGCCAACGAGGTCTCGAGCACCAGCCACATCGATAAGCTCGCCGAGGAACTGGTCACTCAAGCCGACAAGCGCGAGCTATTGAAGAAGGTGAACGTGGTGGTGCATCCCATCTACAATCCCGATGGCGCGCAGCTTTCGGTCGATCTATACAAGATCACGCCGGACAACATGCTGCATCCCGGCTATCACGGCTCTCTGAGCGCCGACGTATCCACCGGGCAGACCGAAGTCGACCCCATCTATCCGGAATCGCGCACGCGCAAGCAACTTGACGGACGCGTGGCAGCCCGATGCGTTCCTGAATCCGCATGGCTATCCGTCGCACGAGTGGGTGCAGCCGTTCTCCGAATATAGCGGCTGGGTGCAGAGCCGCCAGGGCGCGAACACCGGGCGCGCCTGGTGGATTCCGCGCGGCTGGTTCACCAGCATGGGCTATCTGCGCGACGAGCAGCATCCGTATAGCAAGGTGGTGGCGTACGCGATTCAGGACAAGATCGTGGAAGCCGAGCGCAATGTGCCCGGCATGCTGCCGCTCGAAGACCGCATGAACGCGCGCTATGAGCGCTTTGGGCAGCGGTGGCAGCCGAAGGATATGTTCCAGCCGATCGTGAACGGCATCCGCATCTATATGGGCTTGAAGGGGACGGCGGGCGGCGGACGCGGCGGAGCGGCAGGCGGCGCGGGCGGTGAAGGTGGCGCGAGCCGCAGCTCCCGGCGGCGGCGGAGTAGCCGGGCTCTCGGCCGATGTCACGTGGGATGCGGCTTATACCGAAGCGCCGGACGAAACCGCGCACGGCGATTACATGAAGCTGATGGCCTCGGCCGGCCTGGCCTTCGACTACGTGCACCTGAACTATCTGGCGCATGGCGATCTGCGCGTGACCCATACCGAGCGCGATGCCGCGGGCGGCGTGCAGTGGCGCGTGGAGCGCGCGCGGCCTATTTTGCCGCTGGGCATGAAGCCGATTGCGGCGGCTGCGCCGGACGGACAATGATTGGAGCCTGTTCTAGTAATCACGCCGTACGGAACCTCATCGAGATGCAAGCCAAGATGAACCTGCGGGTACGCCTTAAGCACGAGGCATCGGCGAATGCCGAGCGAGACCTTTCCCGGGCGGCGAACTCGGCTTGATCGTGCTGATCCTGGGAATCACCTTCTATATTCAGTCCAGAAAACGCGACTTTATCTAAGGATTTCTCATGCGATACATCTGGCTCTTAGCTTTAATGCTGCCTCCCCTGTCCGCTCAAGACGGAGCGGCAATCTACAAGGAGCGTTGCGCCGGGTGCCATGATGCGCCCAAAGGACGGATCCCCGCGCTCAGCGCGATCAAAGCCATGAGCGGCGAGGCCATCTACGCGGCTCTCACCACCGGGCTCATGAAGACGCAGGGCTCGGGCCTCTCTACGGGTGAGCTCTTCGCATTGATCAGCTACCTTGCGCCCACCGGCGGCTCCCATGCCGCGCCTCCCGTCTTCACCCCCACATGCAAAGGCGACGCAGCCTTCCAGCCGGCCGCCGGCCCGCAATGGAACGGGTGGAGCACCAGCCTCACCAACTCCCGCTTCCAGGATGCGGCCTTCGCAGGGCTTTCCGCTGCGGACGTTCCCAAGCTCAAGCTCAAATGGGCGTTCAACCTGGGCGACGTCACCATGGCGCGCTCGCAGCCAACTATCGCCGGAGGGCGCGTCTTCATCGGCTCCCAGACCGGCGCCGTCTATTCGCTAGACGCCGATACCGGCTGCACCCGTTGGGGGTTTCAGGCCGGCGGCGGACTCCGCGCGGGCGTCACCATCGGCGAGGCGAAGGGCGCCTCCGCAGTCTTCTTCAGCGATGGCGGCGGAACGATGTATGCGCTGAATGCGCAGACCGGCCAGTTGATGTGGAAGGTAAAGCCCGTGGATCACTACACCACGATCGCCACCGCGACGCCGCGTTTCTACAAAGGCGTGGTCAACCAGACGTACTCCTCTTTTGAAGAGGCCCTCGCAGGCGATCCGAAGTACCATTGCTGCACGTTTCGCGGCAGCGTGGTTGCGATAGATGCCGCCACGGGCAAGACCCTCTGGAAGACGTTCACCATTCCCGAAGCCGCGAAGGAAACGTCCAAGACTCCGGCCGGCGCCACGCAACTCGGTCCTTCAGGCGCAGCCATTTGGTCGACGCCGACGATCGATGAGCAGCGCGGCGCTCTGTATGTCTCCACGGGCGACAATTATTCCGATCCTGCAACAAACACCAGCGACGCGATCCTCGCTTTGGAGCTAAAGACCGGCGCGCTGCTATGGTCCAAACAACTCACCGCAAACGACGCCTTCAATAACGGATGCACCGTTCCGCCAAGAACCAATTGCCCCGCATCCGCCGGTAAGGATTCCGACTTCGGGCAGCCGCCCATCCTGGTCAGTCTCGGCCAGGGAAAGCGCGCGTTGGTCATCGCGCAAAAATCCGGCATGGTGCACGCTATCGATCCAGATGAAAAAGGCAAAATCCTCTGGCAGGCGCGCGCTGGAGCCGGAGGCTATTTGGGCGGCAGTCAGTGGGGCTCGGCATCGGATGGCGAGAAGGTTTACGTGGCCCTCTCAGATATCGGAATCGGCGGCGTGGCCGACCCGAAATCTCCACAAGGCTTCCGGATGACTTTGGACCCCAAGAAGGGCGGCGGCCTGCAGGCGCTGGATCTCAAGACCGGCAAGATCGTCTGGACCGCCAAACCCAACGCCTGCGCCGACACCAGAACCGACTGCTCCCCGGCGCAATCGGCTGCCGTCACCGCGATTCCCGGCGTCGTCTTCTCGGGCTCGGTCGATGGACACCTGCGCGCTTATTCCGCGGCGACCGGCGAAATCCGCTGGGACGTGGACACCGCCCGCGAGTTCCCGACGGTGAACGGCAAGCCCGCGCACGGTGGCTCGATGGATGCCGCGGGCCCCGCGGTGGTCGATGGCATCGTCTTCGTGAACTCGGGTTATGGGCAATGGGGCGGCATGGCAGGGAATGTATTTCTGGTATTCTCCGTTGACGGAAAATAGTTGCGTTTCTGCTTAGGGCATTGCTGAGCCTAAGCCGTACGGCTGTTGATTTCATTCCGTACGTACGGTAGTATATTGGTATGACTGTGACCGCTTCCAAATTGCGCGAGAATATCTACCGCATTCTGGATGAAGCGGTTGACACGGGCATTCCGGTGGAGGTTGTCCGCAAGGGCGTCACCTTGCGAATTATCCCGGACAAAAAGGTTTCCAAACTCTCCCGGCTGAAGAGGCGCAAAGCCTTCGTCGGCGACCCCGACGACCTTCTGAAGACCGATTGGAGCAGCACCGAGGGCTACAGAGAGTGGATTGAGAAATGGAACGCTCGAAAGTAGCCCATTTCGATACGCACGCTACTGTCTTACTATTCGAGGGCCGGGTTGAGCGCTTCAGCCGCGTCGCACAGCGGGTAATAGAAAATTCGGCGCTGTTCATTTCGGCTGCGGTTGCGCTGGAACTTGAGCTGTTACATGAGATCGGAAGGGTGAAACCCAGGGCGTCCAGGGTAATCGAAACCCTTTTCGCCGAGATGGGACTTCGGGTTTGCGATCTCCCCTTCCGGGTCATCGTCGAACACGCGTTCGCCGAGGCCTGGACGCGCGATCCTTGGGACCGCTTGATCGTCGCCAATGCCAAAGCCGCCGGCGCGCAGTTGATTACCGCCGACGAAAAGATTCGCAAGCACTACTCCCGCGCCGTCTGGGACTAACCGCCCGCTACAATTGGATTTCTATGCCTTTCCAAGAAGTGGTCGAAGCCCAAGGCCACCTGATCGACTCCCACATCATGGAGAACATCTTCGACAAAGTGGTCGAATACAGTGGGCGCTTCGAAGTGGAGGAGTTCCGCATTGGACGCACCAATAGCGATCCCTCCTACCTTCGTCTCAAAGTGGAAGCTCCGGAGGAATCCTCCATGGAGCGCCTGCTGCAAGCGCTTCACGAGTTCGGCTGCGCCACGGTCGATGGCGGCGACGCAATCCTCCGCGAAGTGGAGCGCGATTGCTGCGCGCCGGAGGATTTCTACTCCACCACCAACCATCGCACCTTCGTGCGACACGGCGGCAAGTGGATCGAGGCGGAAAATCAGCGAATGGACGCCATGATCGCAGTCGCCGAAGGCCGAGCCTCCTGCCGCCGTCTGCGCGATCTCCGTGCGGGCGACCGCATCGTCACCGGGCTCCGCGGCATCCGCGTGACGCCCGAATCCAAAGAGCGCGACCGCTTGGCCTTCGCCTTCATGTCGAACGGCATATCGTCCGAGCGGCAGGTGGAGACAGCCGTCCGGCAGACGGCCGCGCTGGTACACCAGGCCATCGAGCAGGGACAAAAGGTGGTCGTGGTCGCCGGGCCGGTGGTGGTTCACACCGGCGGCGTCGCGGGTCTGTCTTCGCTTATCCGCCGCGGCTTCGTGCAGGCCGTGCTGGCCGGAAACGCGCTTGGCGTGCACGATATCGAAGCCGCGTTGTTCGGGACTTCGCTGGGCGTTCGCCTGGCCGATGGGCGGCAGGAGGAGCACGGCCATCGCAATCACATGCGCGCCATCAATGCCGTCTATCACGCGGGATCGGTGAAGCAGGCGGTGGATTCCGGCCGTCTACCCAGCGGCATTCTCTACGAATGCGTCAAGGCGAACGCGCCTTTTGTGCTGGCCGGTAGCTTGCGCGACGACGGCCCGCTGCCCGATACCATCACCGATATGAACGCCGCGCAGGACGCCTACGCGAGGGAATTGAAGGGCGCCGGCCTCGTGATTTGTCTGGGCTCGATGCTGCACTCCATCGCCACCGGAAACATGCTGCCCAGTTGGGTCAAAATCGTGTGCGTGGATATCAACCCCGCCGTCGCCACCAAAGTGAGCGACCGCGGCACCGGGCAGGCGGTGGGCGTGGTCACAGACGTCGGCCTGTTCCTCGATCTGTTATCGAAAGCTCTCGCATGAAACGTTCTTACACCGATGAACACGCCGCCGCGGGCGTGCGGGCGCCGCTGCCCGAGATCGAAACCTGGCCCAATCAGTATGCGGGCTACGAAATCGAAATCGCGATGCCCGAGTTCACCTCCGTGTGCCCCAAGACCGGGTTGCCCGATTTCGGCAAGATCGTGCTGCGCTATCTGCCGGATAAGCTGTGTCTCGAACTGAAGTCCTACAAGATGTACCTGCTCGAATATCGAAACCTAGGAATTTTCCAGGAGAACGCGGTAAATCGGATTCTTCAGGATGTTGTGAAGGCGGCCAAACCCATCGAAGCCACGGTGATCGGCGATTGGGCGCCACGCGGCGGCTTAAGCACGTTAGTCACGGCGGGTTGGAAACGAGGGTCTCGTGGAAAGCGATGAACTTGTCGCCATGCTGCAAGCGGTGCGCGAACGCGTCCGCGCGCAGCATCCGGAAAACCACGCGGGAGCGTCGGACGTGCCGCTGCCCGATCTAATGCCCCTGGTTCACGCGCGGGACGCCGCGCTAGGCAAAGTCGCGGCCATCGGTACAGTGAATCCCCGCCGCGGCGGTCCCCTGAACGCGCTGGTGCAGGCCTGGAAACGTTTTGTGGCCCGCGTACTCGATTGGCACGTGCGCGATCAAGTCGAGTTCAATCGCAAGACCGTAGCGTGCCTCGACGCCGCCATTGAGGCGCTCAGTGAAAATAACCGCGCGCTGGTGGAGTTAGGCAATCGCACCGCAACCGCACTGAGCGCCGCCAATACAGGCGCGGTTCGAGACCTCCTCAATCACTGGACGGAGTGGCGGGCGGAATGGGAGCGCAAACTCTCCCACACCGAAATCCAGTTCCTGCGCAGCGTGGCCGATCTGCAAGGCGCCGCGCAACATCGCTCCGCCACTATGGAAACCGCATGGAGGGGAATGCTGCTCTCCCAGCATAAGGCGTTCGAAGTGGAACTGCAGCGCGCGTCGGCCGAAATTCAGCAGCGCATGTGGGCCGACATGGAACGCTTCCGCTCCGAATATGAGCGCATTATCCATTCGGAGTTGCGGACGATCCGTCAGCGGGCAATTGAAATTTCGCCGCGGTGGCGCGGGGATCCAGACAAGACCAGACAAGAGGGCGCTCAGCATCTCGGCGGCTCCGCGGTGAATGAAAAGTCTCTCTCGTTCGATTACGCCCGGTTCGCCGAAAAATTCCGCGGTCCGGAGGAGTATGTCAAAGCGGGCCAGCAAATCTACATCCCGCATTTCGCGGGGCGCAGCCGGGTGCTCGATATCGGGTGCGGCCGCGGTGAGTTTCTGGACGCCATGCGAACCGCCGGAGTCGGCGCGCGCGGCATCGATCTTAGCGAGGAATCTGTTGCTCTGTGCAGATCCAAGGGTCTGGATGCGGAGGTCGCTGATCTCTTCGCCTATCTCGAGAATCTCGCCGAGGGGTCCCTCGATGGCATCTTCTGTTCGCAAGTTGTCGAGCACCTGCCTGCGGAACGGTTGCCCGATATGATCCGCCTGTGCGCTTCGCGCCTGGAACGCGGCGGCGTCATCGCCATCGAGACACCCAACCCAGAGTGCCTCGCCATCTTCGCTACGCACTTCTATCTGGATCCAACTCACACCCGCCCAATACCCTCGGCGCTATTGGCTTTTTATCTCGAGGAGTTCGGTATAGGACGCGTAGAAGTTTGCAAAATGGCGCCCGCGGTGGAAACGATGCCTTCGCTCGCCGAACTTCCCGCTAACTTCCGCGAAGCGTTTTTCGGCGCTCTGGATTACGCGATTCTCGGCAAAAAGCTCTGAACGTCAATTAGTTTTCAGCTAGGCGGACCGGGGCGGAAGTCTCTGCATTGGCGGGTCTTAGCTTTATTTTTTCCATGAGCGGCTATCACGGCCCTTACTTTTTTGCTTGACTCCAAGACACGTAAGCACTACAATTCCCTCCATATTCGAACGGGTATTTTCGATAACAGAGAGTTAGTTCGTCCAAAAATTTGGCTTTTCACAAATAAGGGGAGGGGTTATGAAGGCGAGCCTGCGGCTCAACTGTGTGAGCGTGTCCACCCGGGTTTCTAAGTTCCTGGGTTTCGGAATTTCTCTTCTGCTTTGCGCCAGCGGCGCATGGGCTCAAACAAGCACCGTCGGTACTGTCATAGGGCAGGTTTTGGACGAACAGCACGCAGCCATTCCCGGCGCGACGGTCAAACTGGTCGACGTTACGACGAATGCGGCCCAAACCACGGTTTCCAACGGCGACGGCCGCTACGTCTTTAGTTCCGTTACCCCCGGCGATTACAATCTGAGCTTCACGAAGGATGGCTTCGCGTCGTACCAGGTGAATAGCCAGGCGGTACAGATCGGCCAATCTCTTACCATTAACGCAACGCTCAAGGTGGGCTCGACGGCAACCACGGTTGAAGTGACTGCCTCAGCCGGCGCCGAGTTGCAGACCATGAATGCCACGGTCGGCAACACGCTGGTCGCCAAAGACCTGCTATTGCTGCCCAACATGG
Organism: Bryobacterales bacterium; assembly: GCA_963763545.1. Lineage (GTDB taxonomy): Bacteria > Acidobacteriota > Terriglobia > Bryobacterales > Bryobacteraceae > PALSA-243. Next base: position 92,484 of record CAVXPE010000029.1, on the reverse strand, counting down.
GCCGTGATGTCACGTCCATCGCGGTGTTGCAGCCAGCCACGACCTTGGGCGGTTATACCGCCGGCAGCTACCAGGACGCTAACACCTACACGCTCGATGGCGGCAACATTACCGATGACATGGCCGGCAACACCACCGGATATCAGACCAACTATTCCGGTTTGGGCGGGAGCCAGGGCGGCGCGATTCCCTCCGGCGTCATTCCGACGCCGATCGAAAGCATCGAAGAATTCAAGGTGTCCGTCAGCAACCAGACTTCCGACTTCAATAACTCGTCGGGTGGCCAGATTCAAATGGCCACCAAGCGCGGAACCAACCAATTCCATGGCTCGTCGTACATGTACTACTTCGACAATGCCATTGGAGAGGCTAATAGTTGGACCAACAACCATACGCCGTTCACCTTTGGCTCTGTATCTTTTCCCGATACGCCCGTCGATTTTCCGAAAAACCACCGCAGCCGCTTTGGCGGCGCACTCGGCGGCCCGCTGGTTCCCAAGAATTTCCTGGGCGGCAAATGGTTTTTCTTCGCGAATTATGAAGGCCAGCGATATCCCGACGCTCAGCTATTCACCAAGACCGTACCAACGGCGTTAATGAGAGCCGGCGTGATCCAGGTCCCGAATGCCGCGGGCACGTATACCCCTTACAACTTGAATCCGACTGCGGTGACGGTGAACGGCGTGACCTACCAGCCGGCGGCTTGCCCCGCCGGCCCATGCGATCCCCGCGGCATCGGCCTGAACCCCATCGTGAATACGATCTGGAGTAAGTACATGCCGGTGGCGAACAACCCGTTGGGCGGCGATACTTATAACACACAGACCTACCTGGGGAGTATCCGCGCGCCTGTAACTTCCAATAACTACGTGGCGCGTATCGATCACGATTTCAGCGACAAGTTCCATTTTTACCTCACCTATCGCGACTATAAGCTGGTCAATCTGACCACCAACCAGGTGGATGTCGGAGGCGTGCTTCCCGGCGATACGTTCGGCACCCCATCTGCGAAGGCCCCGCGGCCGCAGCAGCCTTCGATTTGGACCGCCGGCCTGACCACAACGATTAACCCGACCACCACCAATACTTTCGTGTTCAGCTATCTGCGGCAATTCTGGCAGTGGTCGGACGACAACGGTCCTGCGCAGCTTCCCGGATTGGGCGGCGCGGTGGAGATCGGCGGCGAGAGCTCGAGCGCGCTCATCCCTTACAACGTAAATTCGCAAAGCGTTCGCCAGCGCTTCTGGGATGGTCAGGACAAGTCAATCCGTGACGATCTGACGATGCTGAAGGGCAACCATCTCTTCGGCTTCGGCGGCGCCTATCAGCGCAATTTCGACTATCACTCTCGTACGGACAACGGCGCGGGCGTAAACGACCAGATCAGCTATCTTTCGACGAGCGCCGGGTTCAACTGGACTTCGCCCAGCGTGCAATACATCCCGAGCACCGTTCCCTCGTCGCAGTACTCGAGCTACGAGACGCTTTACTCCGAAGTTCTCGGCATGCTGAGTTCCACCCAGGTAATGTATACGCGCTCGGTACCCGGCCTGAACCTGCTGCCAATCGGTACGCCGGCGACGGACAAAGACATCATTCCCTTCTATAGCACTTACTTCTACGACACTTGGCACGTGAAACCATCGTTCACGTTGACTTATGGCTTGGGGTGGAATCTCGAAATGCCGCCTTATGAACTGAACGGTTCTCAAGTCGCATTGGTCGATTCCAATAATCAACCGGTCTCAACCCAGGATTTCATCGCGCAGCGCGAGACGGCGGCCTTGCAGGGAGGTTCCTACACCCCCACGCTCGGATTCACCCTGGTGCGCGGCGTGGGGGACGGACTCAAGTACCCCTACAATCCCTACTACGGCGAGTTCAGCCCGCGCGCATCTTTTGCGTGGAACCCCCGTTACAACGACGGCATGTTGGGCAAACTTCTCGGCAACGGTAAGACGGTTATCCGCGGCGGATACGGCCGCATCTTCGGCCGTCTGAACGGCGTCGATCTGGTGCTCGTCCCACTGCTCGGGCCCGGCCTGTTGCAGGGCGTCACCTGCGTCAATCCGCTTATGAACGGATCCTGCGCGGGTAGCGGCGTCGCAACGCCGGCCAATGCATTCCGCATCGGTACCGATGGTATGACGGCGCCGTTATCGGCGGCCTCTCCCACACTGTCGCAGCCCTTTTATCCCGGCGTCGGCGCGAATCCAGAAACCGCCGACCCCGATGTCCTAGATCCGCACTTCCGGCCCGACCGCACGGATAACTTCACGCTCACCATTCAGCGGGAACTAAGTCAGCACATGCAGCTCGAAGTCGGTTACATCGGTAAGATCCTACGCAACGAATATATGCTGATGAACCTGGACAGCGTCCCCTACATGGAAACACTCAACGGCCAGGCATTCTCGCAAGCGTACTCGCAGCTCTACCAGCAGATGTTCTTCAGCGGAGCCAGCCCCACGGCGGTAACGGCGCAGCCGTTCTTCGAAGCCGCTCTCGGCGGCAGCGGTTCGGCATTCTGCAAAGGATATGCCAGTTGCACCTCCGCCGTGGCAGTCAACTACGGGTCGCTCATCAAGGAAGCTGCGGTTTCCGATCTGTGGAACAAAATGGGCGCGCAATCCAGCTGGACGTTACCCCGAACCCTGTTCAGCCAACCGGTGGCAGGCGGCACGGTAGGCCAAAGCACCTCCATCGGCATGAACACCAGCCTCGGCTCTGGAAACTACAATGCATTGTTCGTTTCCTTCCGCACCACGAACTGGCAAGGCTTAACCGCTATTTCCAACTTCACGTATGGAAGAGCGCTCGGCACCTCGCAGTTGGGTCAGCTCAACAGCTCGAGCACCCCGCTTGACATATTCAATCTCCACGATAGCTACGGCCCGCAGAACTATGACTACAAGTTTCTGTATAACGCCTCAATGTACTACCAGCCTCCCGTTTTCAGAGGTCAGCACGGAGTGCTCGGCCACGTCCTCGGCGGCTGGACGGTTTCGCCTATCTTTACCGCCCAGAGCGGCGCGCCTACAGGCGTGAGCTACAGCGAAGGCAACTGCACCGCTTGCGAGGCGTTCGGCGAGGTGACCACCCCTGGAACCAGCGCCGTCGGCTCCACGTCGGAAAATGCCGTCGGATTTATGCCTTATACGGGGAACATGTCAGCGAGGTACGGCGTGGCCGGCAGTACCGGCACGAACGTTATATTCGGCGCCAGCGGCGTGGGCACCAAGACTTCTACGCCGTATCTGCAAGCGTTCGCCAATCCGGCCGCCGTCTACTCGGAGTTCCGCCCATGCGTTTTGGGGTTCGACACCAGCTGCGGCGGTTACTACAACCTGCGAGGACTACCCACGTGGAACGTGGATGCCAACCTGATCAAAGACATTGGCATCATCAAGGAACGCGTGGGCGTGATGTTCTCGGTTCTATTTACGAACGTGTTCAATCACTTTCAGCCCAGCGGCCCGAGCCTGAGTCTCACGAGCCCGACGACGTTTGGCCAGATCACCGGCCAAGCGAATAGTCCGCGCTCGATGGAATTCGGCATCCGGATTCACTTCTAAATCCCAGTTTACGGAGACTGGAATCACAGCTTGCGACGCCGGCGGTCTGCCCGCCGGCGTTTTTAGGTATTTACCTGCGATTTGAAGCGCTTTATTTTCTGTCATTTACGCTTCCCCGTGTGCAAAAGGATCGTCCCTAATGGTATTTTTTTCTTGACTCCGGCGCTTGTGGGCAATACAATTCTCTCAAACCGCAATTGTGTCTTCAGTGACCGAGAGGTTAGTTGGTTAAGAAAAAATAAGGGGGTCCTATGCAGTCGAGCCAATGGTTCAAGTGCCTTAGTGTTTCTACGCGTATTTCTACGTTCCTAATTCTTGGAGCTTCCATACTCGCTTTTTCCGTATCGCCGGTTAAAGCGCAATCTAGTATTGCCGGTACTGTTGCAGGCCAAGTGAAAGACGAATCGGGCGCTGCGGTGCCCGGCGTCGCGGTCAAAATTGTGGAATTGTCTACCGGGACATCCTTTTCCACGGTCAGCAACGATACGGGGCGCTACGATTTTCCGACTGTGCCTCCAGGCAAGTACGACGTCAACTTCACCAAGGCGGGGTTCAGCGAGTTTTCTATTAAAGGGCAGGATGTCAAGATTGGCGTGGTGTTAACCGCCAATGGCACCTTAAGAGTTGGCAGCACGAGCACGACGATCGAGGTAAGCGCGTCGGCCGGCGCGGAACTCCAGACGATGAACGCGACCGTCGGCAACACCATGAACCAAACGTCGCTGATCGTGCTGCCGAATCTCGGCCGCGATGCGACGACCATGGCGCTCATGCAGCCGGCCACTTCGCCGGGCGGGCAGGCTGCGGGAGCGGTCGGCGATCTAAATACCTATCAGCTCGATGGCGCCAACATTAGCGACGACATGGCCGGCAACGTCACGTCATACATCAACAACATGGTTGGCCTTGGCGGATCGCAAGGAAACAGCGCCTCGTCCGGCGTCATTCCGACGCCGGTCGAGAGCATCGAAGAGTTCAAGGTTTCGGTGAGCAACCAGACTTCGGACTTCAATAACTCATCGGGCTCTCAGGTGCAGATGACGACCAAGCGCGGCACGAATCAATTCCACGGCTCCGCGTACATGTTCTACTTCGACAACGCGATCGGTGAGGCAAATAGCTGGTCCAACAATCACACGCCTTACAGCGTCGGTTCGCTATCCTACCCCGATACGCCGGTCGATTATCCGAAAAACCACCGCAGCCGCTTCGGTGGCGCCGTAGGCGGCCCGCTTCTTCCCAAGCCCTTCCTCGGCGGTAAATGGTTCTTCTTTGCCAATTATGAAGGTCTGCGAATCCCGAATGCGAACGTCTATAGCACCACTGTGCCGACTGTCGCGATGCGCGAAGGCATAGTCCAGATCCCCAATGCCGCAGGGACCTACATCCCCTACAACCTCACCAACCAGACCATCAATTTCGGCGGAACGCCTTTAGCGCCCACGCAATGCGCCAACGGTCCGTGCGACCCGCGGCAACTCGGAGTGAATCCCATCGTCAGCCAAATCTGGGGCAAGCAGATTCCGCTGCCGAACAACCCGGCCTCCGGCGACGACTACAATACCGAGGGTTTCCTTTCGACGATTCGTACGCCTCTCACTACCAACAACTACGTAGGCCGCATCGATCACGACTTCACCGAGAAAGAGCACTTTTATCTGACGTATCGCGATTACAAGTACGTGAGTCTCACCAACAGCCAAGTAGATATCGGCGGCGTAATTGGAAACGATCAGTTCGGCGTTCCTACCGCTTTAGCCCCTAGGCCGCAGCAGCCTTCCGTATGGACGGCCGGTTTGACCAGCACCCTCACCCCCACCACCACGAACACCTTCGTCTTTAGCTATCTGAGGAATTTCTGGCAGTGGTCGGATTCGGGCGGTCCTGCGCAGGGCTTCGGACTTGGCGGCGCACTCGAAATCGGCGGTGAGGCCAAGACTGGCTACATCCCTTACAACGTGGACTCCCAAGACATCCGCCAGCGTTTCTGGGACGGCCAGGACAAGACGATCCGCGACGACATGACGATTTTAAAGGGCAATCACCTGATCACGTTCGGCGGCGCCTATGGTCGTAACTTCGACTACCACTCGCGCTCGGATAACGGCGCCGGGGTCAACAACAGTATCAGCTACTTGTCCACGTCGTCCGGCATCAATTTCACTGGTTATGTACCCGGCGCGGTTCCCGCTTCGGGAATGAGTAATTACGAGTCGTACTATTCCTACATTACGGGAATGGTTTCTTCGACCCAGGTAATGTACACCCGCGCTTTGCCCAGTCTGAGCCCGCTGCCGGTTGGCACGCCCGCTACGGATCAATCGATCATTCCGTATTACAGCATTTACTGGCAAGACTCGTGGCACATGAAGCCGAGCTTTACTCTCACCTATGGCATGGGTTGGAATCTGGAGATGCCGCCCTATGAGCTACAGGGTAAGCAAGTGGCATTGGTCGATGACAGCGGCCAACCGATCAATACGGCCTCGTTCCTGAACCAGCGCCTGCAAGCCCAGCTTCAAGGCGGCAACTACACGCCCGAAGTCGGTTATGAATTGGTTAGGAACGTCGGCACCGGTCTTAAGTACCCATATAACCCGTACTACGGCGAATTCAGCCCGCGTGCCTCCTTTGCGTGGAACCCCCACTACTCCTCCGATGGCATGCTCGGCAAGCTGTTCGGGAGCGGCAAAACCGTGATTCGCGGCGGTTACAGCCGCATCTTCGGTCGTCTAAACGGCGTCGATCTGGTCCTAGTGCCGCTGCTCGGCCCCGGCCTGCTCCAGGGCGTCACCTGCGTGAACCCGCTCATGAGCGGAACCTGCAATGGAGGCTCCGCCGCCACGCCAGCCAACGCCTTCCGCATCGGAACGGATGGACTGTCGGCCCCGCTGCCTACGGCCAGCGCTACGCTGCCGCAGCCCTTTTTCCCAGGCGGGACGAATCCGGAATCTCCCGACGCGTCGTCGCTCGATCCGAACCTCCGGCCGGACCGCACGGATAACTTCACCCTGACTCTCCAGCGCGAAATCAACTCCCACGTGAGTCTGGAGGTCGGTTACATCGGTAAGATCATGAAGAACGAGTTCCAGAGCATCAATCTTGACAGCGTACCGATCTACGAAACCATGGGTGGCCAGAGCTTCGCGTCAGCTTACGCGCAGGTGTATGAGCAGATGGTCTTCCAGGGCGTAGCGCCTCAGAGCATCACCGCACAGCCCTTCTTTGAAGCCGCTCTCGGCGGGGCCAATTCGTCCTTCTGCAAGGGCTTCGCAAGCTGCACGCAAGCCATGCTTACCGCGTCCGGTTGGACCGGCAACCAGACCTACATCAAGAACACGCAGGTGTCCGACTTTTATGCGAAGTTGGTGACGGCCAGCAGTTGGGCTCTGGGCCGCACAACTTACAGCCAGCCGTTTAACGGCGGCAATCCGCAGGACACATCGCTCCTCATGGAGACCAGTTTGGGTCATGCCAATTACAATGCCCTGTTCGCCACCTTCCGCACCAACGCATGGCACGGCATTACCACCGCTTCAAACTTTACCTGGGGCCGGGTGCTGGGTACAAGCGCTATTGTGCAGGCGAGCAGCGAAACCGCGGCGCTCAATCCTTATAATCTGAACGCCGAATACGGGCCCATTAGCTACGATTACAAGTTCCTCTACAACATGAACATGTATTACGAGACGCCCTGGTATAAGGGCCAGCACGGCGTAATCGGACATATTCTCGGCGGATGGACGCTCTCTCCCATATTCATTGCGCAGAGCGGCTCTCCCACGGGCGTTACGTACGCAGAAGGCAGCAGTTGCACCGGTTGCGAGGCGTTTGGCGAGAATACCGATCCATCCGGCAGCACCGCTAGCCCGAATAGCAATACGAGCGCGGAACACGCCGTCGGCTTCATGCCCTACACGGGCAATATTGGCGGTCACTACGGCGTGCTCGGCGGAACTGGAAACAACATTGCCTTTGGCGCCGCCTCCGTCGGCACTGCCACTCACAGCGGCACAAACTACGGACTGAACTTCTACGCCAACCCGGCGGCGGTTTATTCCGAATTCCGGCCTTGCGTTCTCGGTTTCGACACGAGCTGCGGCGGCCCCAACGGCCCGATCCGCGGTCTGCCGACCTGGAACCTGGATGCACAGGTAGTAAAAAATGTCGGCATCTTCAGGGAACGGATCGGAGCTCAGGTGTTCTTCACGGTCACCAACGTGCTCAACCACTTCCAGCCCAGCAGTTCGGCGGGGAGCCTCACCAGCGCGACGTCGTTCGGCCAGATCACCGGCCAGTCGAACTCGCCTCGCTCGATGGAGTTCGGTCTGCGAATTCACTTCTAGAAAACAACCAGTAGTATGAGAGAGGGCCGGTCGCAAGACCGGCCCTTTTTTTGTGTGGGGAGAATGTTCGACAGCGGCCCGCCACAAATCGTAAGTGGGGCGCGTCTTCTCATGTAGCGCCCGGGTGTTGGCCCCCGTTTCTCATCTGCAGTTCCTTCGTCGCTGGAAGCGCTTCATTTTCCGGTTCTTACCCCGCGCAAAGTGTAAAGCATCGGCCCCATAGCTATTTTTTTCTTGACTACGGTGCTAGGTAGTCCTACAATCCCCTCAATCATTCGGCATTGTGTCTTAACCCACAGAGAGTTAGTTGGGTAAGAAAAATAGGGGGATCTATGAAGTCGAGCCTACCGCTCAAATGCCTCGGTATTTCCACGCGTTTTTCTACGTTCCTTTGTCTCGGAACTCTCCTGTTAACCGCAAACGTAGCTTGGGCGCAAACCAGTACTGCCGGTACCGTCCTTGGCCAAGTTTTGGACGAACAACACGCCATCGTTCCGGGCGCCGAGGTGAAAGTGGTCGAAACTTCCACCAATAGCGCCCAAACAACCGTGACGAACAGCGACGGTCGTTATGTTTTCAGCCAAGTCAATCCGGGCAATTACAACATCAGCTTCACCAAGCCGGGTTTTGCGACGTACCAAGTGAACGGCCAGCAAGTCGATATCGGCCAGAGCTTGACAATCAACGCGACCCTCAAAATTGGCACGACGGCCACCACGGTCGAAGTAACAGCTTCGGCGGGCGCCGAATTGCAGACGATAAACGCCACGGTCGGCAACACGCTGAGCGGCCAGGCGCTGCTGTTGCTGCCGAACCTCGGCCGCGACGTGACCGCGATGGCGGTACTGCAACCTGGCACTACGCCCACCGGTCAAACTGCCGGGAGCGCCGGCGACTTGAATAGCTATCAACTCGATGGCGCTAATATCACCGACGACATGGGCGGAAACGTCATTACCTACGAGACTAATTATGCCGGTTTGGGCGGAAGCCAGGGCGGCGGCATTCCTTCGGGCGCGATCCCCACGCCGATCGAGAGCATCGAAGAGATTAAGGTTTCCGTCAGCAACCAGACTTCGGACTTCAACAACTCTTCCGGAGGCCAGATCCAGATGGCCACGAAGCGCGGAACGAACCAGTTTCACGGCTCGGGCTACGCATTTTACTACGACAACGCCATCGGTCAGGCCAATTCCTGGGCTAACAACCACACGCCTTTTACCTTCGGCAGTCTTTGCCTTCCAGATACGCCTGTCGATCTTCCGAAGAACCATCGCTTCCGGTTCGGCGGCGCCCTCGGAGGCCCCCTGCTCCCCAAGGAGTTCCTGGGTGGCAAGTGGTATTTCTTCTTCAACTACGAAGCATTGCGGTTCCCCAACGCCCAACTCTACTCTGGGACCGTACCTTCCGTGCTGATGAGGGCGGGCGTAATCCAGGTGCCGAATGCGGCGGGCGTTTATACGCCCTACAATCTGAATCCGAATCCCGTTACCGTGAACGGCGTGACCTACCAGCCGGCGGTTTGCCCGGCAGGCGCCTGCGATCCCCGCGGCATCGGTCTGAACCCCGTCGTGAATCAGATTTGGAGCAAGCAAATGCCGCTTCCGAACAATCCGTTGGGCGGCGACCACTACAACACCCAGGGATATCTGGGAAGCATCCGCGAGCCGTTGACTTCCAATAACTACGTGGGCCGCATCGATCACGATTTCGGCAATAAATGGCACTGGTATCTCACCTATCGCGATTTCAAGCTGGTCAGCCTCACGGGCAACCAGATCGATATCGGCGGCGCGCTGCCCGGCGATACGTTTGGCACCCCGGCGGCCAAAGCCCCCCGGCCCCAGCAGCCTTCGGTCTGGACCACGGGCATGACGACGAGCATCAACCCCTCCACCACCAATACGTTCGTGTTCAGCTACCTGCGCAATTTCTGGCAGTGGTCGGACGCCGCCGGGCCGCCGCAGCTTCCCGGGTTGGGCGGCGCGCTCGAAATCGGCGGCGAAAGCTCCTCCGCGCTGATTCCCTATAACGTGAATTCGCAGAGCATCCGCCAGCGCTTCTGGGATGGGCAGGACAAGCAGATCCGCGACGACCTCACCATGCTGAAGGGCAACCACCTGTTCGGCTTCGGCGGCTCGTATGGGCGCAACTTCGATTACCACTCGCGCTCCGACAACGGCGCCGGAGTGAACAATCAGATCAGCTATCTGTCCACAAGTTCGGGATTCAACTGGACCTCGCCGTCCGTGCAGTACATTCCCACCTCGGTTCCGTCAGCTCAGTATTCCAGCTATGAGACGATCTACGCCGAAGTTCTAGGCATGGTCAGCTCGACCCAGGTGATGTATACGCGCGCAATGCCCGCGTTGAACCCGCTGCCGGTGGGTACCAATGCTACCGATCAGAGCATTATTCCGTACTACAGCATCTACTTCTACGACACGTGGCACATGAAGCCGAGCTTCACCCTTACCTATGGGTTGGGCTGGAATCTTGAGATGCCGCCCTACGAGTTGCAGGGGAAGCAGGTGCCGATGGTGGACTCGAACGGCGAGCCGATCACGATCGCGAGTATGGACGCCCAACGCGACGCGGCCGCGCTTCAGGGCTCGTCCTACACGCCGAGATCGGGTATTCGCTGGTGAGAAACATTGGCGCGGGACAAAAGTACCCGTACAATCCGTTTTATGGCGAGTTCAGCCCGCGCGTATCGTTCGCGTGGAATCCGCATTTCAACGATGGGATCTTGGGCAAGCTCTTCGGCAGCGGTAAGACCGTCGTCCGCGGCGGATACGGACGCATTTTCGGCCGTCTCAACGGCGTCGATCTGCTGCTGGTGCCGCTGCTCGGCCCCGGCCTGTTACAGGGCGTAGCCTGCGTTAACCCGTCTCAGAACGGAACCTGCGCGGGCAGCGGCGTAGCCACCCCGGCCAATGCGTTCCGCATTGGGACCGATGGTATGTCAGCGCCGTTGGCGGCCGCTTCCCCCACCATTTCGCAGCCGTTCTATCCCGGCGTGGGATCGAACCCGGAAACGGTCGATCCGTCTTCCCTCGATCCGAACTTCAAGCCGGACCGCACCGATAACTTCACGCTGACCCTGCAACGCGAACTCAACTCGCACATGCAGCTTGAGGTTGGATATATCGGGAAGATCATGAGAAACGACTTCATGGAGGTGAACATCGACGCCGTTCCCTACATGACCACGTTGGGCGGCCAAGCTTTTTCCCAAGCTTATGCCCAGATCTACCAGCAGATGTTCTTCAGCGGGGTCGCCCCAACGGCCGTAACCGCGCAACCGTTCTTCGAAGCTGCGCTGGGCGGCGCCAAATCGGCTTTCTGTGCCGGATTCGCAAGTTGCACCCAGGCCGTCGCCATCAACTACGGATCGCTCATCAAGGAAACCGCCGTATCCGACCTCTGGAACAAGATGGGCGGGCTCTCGAGCTGGACTTTAGGCCGTACTATGTTCAGCCAGCCCGTGCCCGGCACCGGCAGCACCGTAGGCCAAAGCACCGCGCTAGGCATAATCGGCAGCCCCGCTTGGGGAAACTACAACGGGCTGTTCGTTTCTTTCCGAACCACCAACTGGCACGGCCTGACCTCCATTTCCAACTTCACCTGGGGAAGGGCCCTGGGCACGGGGCAACAGGTGCAGGCAACCAGTAGCGCTACTCCTCTGACCCCGTACGATCTCGGCGCCAACTATGGACCGCAGGGCTTCGACATCAAGTTCATCTACAACCTTTCGATGTACTATTCGGCGCCGATTTTCAAAGGGCAGCGAGGGATTCTCGGACACGTCCTCGGCGGATGGACCTTTTCCCCGCTGTTTACGGCGCAGAGCGGCGGTCCCACCTCGGTCAGCTACAGCGAGGGGAACTGCACGGGCTGCGAAGCTTTCGGCGAAATTGGCACGCCCGGAACCAGCGCCTTCGGTTCGACCTCGGAAAAGGCCGTCGGATTTATGCCTTACACGGGCAACATATCGGCGCAGGCGCCCGTCACGGGCGTAACCGCGACGAACATCGTTTTCGGAACCAACGCAGTTGGTACGAGGACTTCGACGCCTTACCTTTCGGCGTTCGCCAACCCAGGAACCATCTACTCCGAGTTCCGCCCCTGCGTGCTGGGTTTCGATACCAGTTGCGGAGGCGTCGGCAACCTGCGCGGTCTGCCAACCTGGGATCTCGATGCCCAGGTTATCAAGGATCTCGGCATTTACAAGGAGCGGGTGGGCGCGACGCTCTTCTTTACGTTCACGAATATCCTGAACCACTTCCAACCCAGCGGTCCGAGCCTGACTCTCACCAGCCCGACATCGTTCGGGCAGATTACGAGCCAGGCGAACACTCCGCGATTGATGGAGTTCGGCCTGCGTATCCGCTTCTAACTCTGGTCGGCAGGCAATCGCCGCGCGCAGCGCTTTGAACAAAGCTGCGCGCGGCGATTTATACTGGAATTTGAAACCTCAATCCGCGCCGCAAGCCCTGCTCTCGCGGAGCAGCGCTGCCGCTCCGGAAGCGATCCATCGAGCAATTCGCTTTTACGCCGCCCCCATCGGCAAGAAGGCAATGATGGCTATAACCGGGCTGATCCTGTTCGGATACGTCCTGGGACACATGCTCGGCAACCTGCAGATCTTCTCCCCCGACCGCAATCAGATCAACCATTACGCGGCGTTTTTGCATGCGACAGGGAATATCGCGCCGCTGTGGATCATTCGCTTCGTGCTGTTCGCCGCCGTGGTGATGCACATTGTGGCCTCGGTTCAACTTGACGAAAATAAAAAGCGACGCGCGGCCTGTAGGATACGTGAAGAAGAAGGACGTGCCAGCGTCCTACGCGGCGCGCACCATGATGTGGAGCGGCCCGATCATCGCGGCATTCGTGATTTTTCACGTATTGCACTTGACGGTGGGCGCGGTGATGCCGCTGCGCGAGGTGGGCGTAAATCAGCCCGACGTACGCTACAACATTGTGAGCGGGTTTGAGAATCCGTTGGTAGCGGGATTCTATATTCTCGCGATGGGCTTGCTTTGCATGCACTTGTATCACGGACTGTGGAGCCTGTGCCAATCGCTCGGATGGATCGACGCGCGGCACAACAACAAAATAAAGAAAGCAGCGGGCGCGATTGCGATCCTGATTTGCGCCGGCTTTGTTTCGGTGCCCCTGGCGGTGCTGGCGGGGATAGTGAGTTACTAGGTTGCGGGTTTTCGTGAAGGTTGATTTAGCGCGCTACGCACGCTTCGACAGGCCGGAGGCCTATCGTACTTAGCGCTGAATGAGAATGAAACTTGAGCCAAAGAGCCCGGATGGGTCGATCGAAACACGCTGGGACCGCCACCAATTCGGTCTCAAACTGGTGAACCCCGCAAACAAGCGCAAGCATACGATTATCGTAGTGGGAACAGGCTTGGCGGGCGGATCGGCCGCGGCTACCCTGGCCGAACTCGGTTATAACATCAAGAGCTTCTGTTTCCAGGACTCGCCCCGCCGCGCGCACAGCATTGCCGCGCAGGGCGGCATCAACGCCGCCAAGAATTATCACAATGACGGCGACAGCATCTATCGCCTGTTCTACGACACCGTGAAGGGCGGCGACTTCCGCTCGCGCGAATCGAATGTCTACCGCCTGGCGCAGATCAGCGTCAACATCATCGATCAATGCGTGGCGCAGGGAGTGCCGTTCGCGCGCGAATATTCGGGCTATCTGGATAACCGCAGTTTCGGCGGCGCGCAGGTTTCGCGCACTTTCTACGCGCGTGGACAGACGGGGCAGCAACTCCTCCTCGGCGCGTATCAGGCGCTCGAAAATCAGGTCGGCCAAGGCCGCGTGGCGATGTTTCCACGCACGGAGATGCTTGATCTGATTGTGATCGAGGGCCGAGCGCGCGGCATCGTGACGCGCGATCTCGTAACCGGGCAAGATCGAATCGCACCTCGCGGACGCGGTGGTGCTCGCGACCGGCGGTTACGGCAACGTGTACTACCTTTCGACCAACGCCAAGGGGTCGAACGCGACAGCGATCTGGCGCGCGTACAAGCGCGGGGCGCTATTCGCCAACCCGTGCTTCACGCAGATCCATCCGACGTGCATTCCGGTGTCCGGCGATTATCAATCGAAGCTGACGCTGATGAGCGAATCGCTGCGGAACGACGGCCGCGTGTGGGTTCCACTGAAGAAGGGCGACAAGCGGCCGCCGAATCAGATCCCCGAGGCGGAGCGCGATTACTACCTGGAGAGGCGGTATCCAAGCTTCGGTAACCTGGTCCCGCGCGACGTGGCTTCGCGTAACGCGAAGACGGTCTGCGACGAAGGCCGCGGCGTGGGCGAATCGGGACTTGCCGTGTATCTCGATTTCCGCGACGCCATCGGGCGGCTCGGCGCCGCACGTCATCAAGGACCGCTACGGCAATCTGTTCGAGATGTACGAGCGCATCACCGGCGAAGACCCGTATCGCGTTCCGATGCGCATTTATCCCGCGATCCATTACACGATGGGCGGTCTGTGGGTGGACTACAATCTGATGACGACCATCCCCGGCCTCTATGCGATCGGCGAAGCGAATTTCTCTGACCACGGCGCGAATCGCCTGGGCGCGAGCGCGCTGATGCAGGGGCTGGCCGACGGCTACTTCGTCCTGCCCAACACGATCAACGATTACATCGCATCCTCCAAGCTAGAAAAAGCGGATGCGTCGCATCCCGTGGTACGCGACGCCGAGCGCGGAGTTGCGGAGCTTGAACAGAAGCTGCTGGGAATTCAAGGTACGCGTTCGGTGGATTCGTATCATCGCGAATTGGGAAAGCTGATGTGGGACCACTGCGGCATGTCGCGCACGGCGGAGGGTCTGAAGTCCGCGTTGGCGGAGATTCCGACGCTACGCGAGCAGTTCTGGCGCGACGTACGCGTCACGGGCACGGGCGAGGAGTTGAACCAATCGCTCGAAAAAGCCGGCCGCGTTGCCGATTTCTTCGAATTGGCGGAACTGATGTGCCGCGACGCTCTCGATCGCAACGAATCCTGCGGCGGCCACTTCCGCGAGGAGTATCAAACGCCGGATGGCGAGGCCGCACGCGACGATGCGCACTACTCGTATGTCGCCGCCTGGGGATTTCGCGGCGTGGGGAATCCGCCGGAGTTGAATCGCGAGCCGCTCGAATTTGAGTATGTGCATCCGGCGCAACGGAGTTACAAGTAATGCGCATCGTTCTCCACATCTGGCGCCAGCCGAATGCGTCCGCGAAAGGCCGCATGGTGCGCTACGAAGTTCCGAATGTGAACGAACACATGTCGTTCCTCGAGATGCTCGACGTGCTCAACGAATCGCTGATTGCGCGCAACGAGGACCCGGTAGCGTTCGACAGCGATTGCCGCGAGGGCATTTGCGGCATGTGCGGCTGCATGGTGAACGGAGTGGCGCATGGTCCGCTGCCCGGGACGACGCTGTGCCAACTGCATATGCGCCATTTCAAGGATGGCGACGAGCTGTACCTCGAACCGTGGCGGGCCCGTGCGTTTCCGGTGATCAAAGATCTGGTGGTGGATCGGCGGGCATTCGACCGCCTGATCGCAGCCGGGCGGCTACATCTCGGTTTCGACCGGCAGCGCGCCCGACGGGAACACGCTGTTAATTTCGAAGAAGGATTCCGACCGCGCCATGGATGCCGCGGCGTGCATCGGCTGCGGCGCATGCGTAGCGATGTGTCCCAACGCCTCGGCGTCGCTCTTCATGGGCGCGAAGGTGGCGCACCTCGGGTTGCTGCCGCAGGGCCAACCCGAACGCGAATCCGCGCGTAGTGGGGATGGTGGCGCAAGCTAATGCGGAGATGTTCGGAAGCTGCACCAATATCGGCGAGTGCGAGGCCGTCTGCCCAAAGGGGATCAAGCTGGATGTGATCGGCACGGATGAACCGGGATTTCATCCGGGCGAGTTGGGAAGGATAAAGCCCGCCATTTTCAACGGCCGTTTTCATTGCAACAGCCGGCGCGGGTCGAACATGTGCTGGGGGTGGTAGGCCGTCTTCGACCACTTGCTGAAAGGGCTAAACTCCACGCCCGCGAAATAGCCGATCTCACGGTATACGCAGTATCGGACGCGTCCATGGAATTCGTGCTCCTGCGAGGTCCACTCGACCAGCGCATCGGGCGGGAGTGGCGTCTCGAGCTGCAGGCACGCGCCCGAGGCGGAGATGTCTTCGAGCAAGGCCATCGTTCGGCGGCGCTTTCCGGCCGCATCTCTCCAGCCGACTTCCACCATGTCGGCGCACATCATGCGGGCTTCGTTTCTGCGTTCCTGCATGCACATCATATCGGCGGGGAACTGTAAGTGCTTTAATCGGACTGTATCGCGCACTACTTTTCGTTCAACGGCGCCGCCAGTTGCGAGGCTATCAATTTGGCGAGCAGCGCCGTGCGGTCCGCGATGCGATCCACCAAAATGCTTTCGTTGGCGGCGTGTGCGCCTTCGCCCACGGCGCCCAGGCCATCCAGCGTGGGAATGCCCAAAGCGGCGCTGAAATTGCCGTCCGAGCCACCGCCAGTGAGCGATTCTTCGAGTTCGACGCCCAGTACGCGTCCCAGTTCCTGCGCGATCCGAAAGAGGCGGACGATGCCCGCCGTGCGCTCCATTGGCGGACGATTCAATCCGCCCGTGACTTCGATGGAGCAGCGCTTGTCGATCGGCCGCAGGGCGCGGAATTTTCGCTCGAGGCCGGCGGCGTCTTTCAGCCGCAGAATGCGGATATCGATCTCCGCGACCGCTTCGGCGGCGACCACATTCGAACGCGTCCCTCCGGAAATGACGCCGGGGTTCACGGTGATGCCACGTTTGAGGTCGACAAAACCAGCGATTCGTTCGATTTGGCGCGCCAGTTCGAGATGGCGCTCGCGCCCGATTCGAAATCGACGCCGGCGTGTGACGCCTTGCCCCGCACTGTTACCGTGAAATCGCCAACGCCTTTGCGGGCGGTCTTGAGTTTGCCGGCGAGCCCCGTGCCGGGTTCGAGCACGAGGACGGCGTGGCTCCGCGCAGCGTTCTTTTCGGTGAGGGCGCGAGAGGATTCGCTGCCCGTCTCTTCGTCGGAATTCACTTGCAGCAAGACCTTGTGCGGTACGGGGATATCGAGGTCGCGCAGCGTTTCCATGGCGAAAAGGAAGAAAGCGATGCCGGCTTTCATGTCGAGGACGCCCGGGCCCCAGAGGCGGCCATCAGCCTCGCGGAAAGGCATGTTGCGTAGCGTGCCCATCGGCCATACGGTATCGGCGTGGGCAAGGGCGAGCACTTGCCCGGATCTCTTGCGCCCGGGAAGTTGCATCTCGCACAGGAGGTGCTTGCCGAACTTGCCACCAGGAACAGTCTTGCAGCGCGCAAAAGGTGCCGCGGCGTCGGCGATGAGGTCAATACAGCGGTTGACGGCAACGGGCGCATCGGTGGGAGATTCGCACTCGACGAGTTGGCGGATGAATGCCACGGTAGCTGGTTGACGCGAGCGGATGTGGGAGAGGATGGGGTCGGTCGAGGATTGCGCCATGTTATGCCACGCTCATCTTAATCAGTTGTTCTGCGTGCTTGAGCGCTTCTTCGGTGAGCTTCTGCCCCGAGAGCATTCGCCCGATCTCGCGGGTCCGCGCGGCGGCGTCCAGTTCTTCCATCACTGCTACCGTGCGCCCCTTCGATTCGCGCTTCTCCACCCGGTAATGATGATCGGCGAACGACGCCACCTGCGGCAGGTGCGTCACGCACAAGACCTGGCTCGCTGCCGCCAGCTTCTTCAACCGGCGTCCGATTCCCTCTGCTGCGCTTCCGCCCACGCCGGCATCCACTTCGTCGAAGACCAGCGTGCGGATCGTCGCGCTCCTCGGTTCCGCCAGGCAAGTCTTCAATGCCAGTGCGATGCGCGAAATCTCTCCGCCCGAGGCGACTTTCTCCAGCGGCTTGCGGCTCCTCGCCCACATTCGGCGACACCAGAAACTCCACGCGATCCGCCCCATCCGCCGACCATGCCGCCGCGGCGATCTCCACGCGAAATACCGTGCGCTCCATCGCAAGCTGCGCCAGTTCCGCCTCCACGCGCTGCTCGAGTTTTCGCGCCGCCGCGCGCCGGCGCGCCGTCAGCGCAGCCGCGGAGCTTTCGAACTCGGCGGCAAGGCGCGTGCGCTCGCGCCGCAGTTCCTCCATTCGCTCGCTTGCATTTTCCACGGATGCGATCTGCCGCCGCACGTCCTCCAGGAATCTCAGCACCTCCGCGATCGATTGCCCGTACTTCCGCTTCAACCGCGCGATCGCCTCCAGCCGCGATTCCACTTCTTCCAAACGGCCAGGATTCGCCTCCAGCCGCGAGAGGTAATCGCGCAATCCATACGAAGCCTCCTGCAGGCTCAAATCGGCGCTCTTCAGATGTTCGCGCAGCGGTTCGAGCGATCCATCGATACGGCACAGCTCGTCTACGCGTTTCAGCGCCGCGCGCGTCAACCGCAGCGCCGATTCTTCGCCCTCATACACCGCGCCGTAGGCCGCGCCCGCAGCCTCTTCGAGGCGCTGCACGTTCTGCAGCACGCGCCGTTCGTTCTCGAGCGCGGCGTCCTCCTCCGCTTCCAGATTCGCACTTTCGATCTCCTTGCGCTGGAACTGCCACAAGTCGAGCAGCCGCAGCTTCTCCTGCTCCGAGCGCTCCAGTTCTTCCAACTCGGCCGCCGCGGCGCGCCACTGCTCGTATATGCCCGCTGCGCGATCCAGCAGATCGCCGTACCCGCCCGACGCATCGAGCATCGTCCCGCTGCGCGTCCGGCGAAAACAAAAGCTGCTGATCGTGTTGTCCGTGGATATCGGCCAATAGCGGCGCCAGTTCCTTCAGCAGCGCTACCGAAACCGGCCGGCTGCCGACGAACGCCCGCGATTTTCCACCCGCCAGAATCTCGCGCTCGATGAGCAGCTCGCCGTCTTCGATTTCAAGTCCCGCCGGCTCCAATAACCGCCGCAGCGCCGCATGCTCGGGAATATCGAAGATGCCCGCAACGCGCGCCCGCGCCTCGCCTGTTCGCACCATATCGGCCGACGCGCGGGCGCCGAGCAGCAGCCCCAATGCATCCACCACGATCGATTTTCCGCTGCCCGTTTCGCCTGTCAACAGATTTAAGCCGGAATGGAAGTGTACGCGCAGGCGTTCGACTACGGCGTAGTTTTCCACGGACAATTCCAGCAGCATGGCGACATTATAACGGTCGGCAATCGGCTTTCAGCCGTCGACGTTCCCACGTTAACCGATCTTCACGTAGGTCCTCAGACTTTCTCGCGGCTTCGCGCCGTCTCCATGTTAGATTTGAGAATAGGAGACGAATTGAGTTTCGGGACTCACGCAGCCCTCCTTCTTCAAATAGATATCCTGGACACGATCCTTCAACATGAAGGGCCCGTCGGTCTACTGATTCTGGCGCTTTTGCTCGTCCTCTCGATTTACTCGTGGACGGTAATCTTCTCCAAACTGGGCACTCTGCGAGGCGCGCGTAAGACCAACGCGCGCTTCCTGCGAGCTTTCCGTAAAGCGGCGAATCTGGAAGCGGTGGTGGTGGCGAGCGAGCAGTTCCGTCCTTCGCCGCTCGTAACGGTCTTCGATTTCGGGTACGAAGAAGTCGAGCGGCAGGTAAAATCGCGCGGCCAGATCGCCAATCGCCCGGCGGTGGAGCGCGCATTACAAATCGGCGTCAGCGAGGAGTTGACGCGGTTGGAGAGCCGTATGAGCGTGCTGGCAACGGCGGCGTCGGTTTCGCCGTTTGTCGGATTGCTCGGCACGGTCATGGGCATTATCAAGGCGTTTGAGGCGCTGAGTTCGCAGGGCTCCACCAGCTTGCGCGCCGTCGGGCCGGGCATCGCAGAGGCTCTCTATGCCACTGCGTTGGGGCTTTTCGCCGCAATTCCGGCGGCGATTTTCTACAACGTGTTCGGCAATCAGATCCGCGAGATTGGCGCTCGCATGGACGATTTTTCGCTCGAGTTCCTCAATCTGGTCGAGCGCAATTTCGGAGATTAAATGGCACTATCCGTCAACGGCGGCGGCTACAGATCGCGGCGGCGCAACCGCGGCGGGGCCAGCCTCTCCGAAATCAACGTCACTCCCTTCGTGGATGTCGTGCTGGTGCTGCTGATCATCTTTATGTTGACGGCGCACGTGATGGATTTCGGCATCGAGGTCGAGGTTCCTCAGACCACCACTGTCAAAGACACGTCGAAGGAACTTCCCGTCGTCATCATCCAAAAAGACGGTACGACCTACCTCAACGACAAGCCCTGCAATATTCACGATCTCGCTGCCGAGGTCAAGCGCAAATTCGGCAAGACCGCTGAAGTCTACGTCCGCTCCGACAAAGATGCGATTTTCGACGTCTTCGCGCAAGTGGCCGATCAATTGCAAACCGATGGGCTAAAGATCAATGTGGTGACGCAGCCCATCGACAGTTCGAGAAAGGGCCGCCGCTGATGCATGCCCACGGCGATGTATTGGATCGCCCTGATCGAGTTACCGGCTCGTTCTGGGGATCGGTAGGCCTGCATCGTTTCGGTGGCGGCGGCGGTCATCTTGTACGCCGTTGGGGAAGCGTCGCGCAAGCCGATCATGGGCGATGTCAACGGCGGCGGTATGGGCGCAGTGGCTGTGACTGCCGTTCACACTATCCCGCTGCCCTCGCGCCGCGCGCCCGAGAATCCGGTGGCGAATCCAACGGAATCGGCCGTGCCCACGCCTCCGCCAAAGGCCAAGCCGCAGCCTCAAAAGAAGCTGCCAAATCCCAAGGCCATCGCGCTGCCGGATAAGATGGCGCCGGTGAAGATCGCACAGCCGGATCGCCCGACGCCCAACAAGTTCCGGGAACAGCAAAAGGAAAAGCCCAACCAAGTCTATAGCGACGTTGGTCAAGCGTTGAGCTCGCCGATGTATCAGATCCAGGGCGCGGGGGGCATGGGGCTCGGCAACAAAGACCCATTCGGCCAGCAGTTCGGCTACTACGCCAAGCTGATCATCGATCAGGTGGGCCGCCATTGGAATACGGCGTCGCTCACCATGCAGACCTCACCGGTGGCAATTGTCACATTCACCATTAATCGCGATGGATCGGTACCGCAGAATTCCGTGAGAATCTCTCAACCGAGCGGCGTTCTTGCGGTGGATCGTTCCGCGCAGCGGGCCGTGCTGGATGCCGCGCCGTTTCCCCCGCTTCCAGCCGGGTTCCCACGAAGCGATGCGCAGATCGAGCTGCGCTTTGAATTGAGGCGCTAAATGAACAAAGCCTGCCGTATTCGGATTCGTTCTGGCCGCGTACCTCGGGGGCCTCGCCCCTAACCTTGCCGCGCAGGATTTCAGCGGAATTATCAAAGGCGGCGGCAAAGTCAAGATCGCCATCCCCGATTTTCGCGGCTCGGGCGACGCCCAGCGCCTGATGACCACCTTCAACCAGACTCTCTGGGGTGACTTGGTCAACGCCGGTCTCTTCGATCTGGTCGCGAAAACCCTCTACCCGCACCCCATCCCGCAACAGCCTTCCGATTTCGGGCCAACTACCATGGCCTCATGGTCCAATCCGCCCGCCCAGGCGAGTTATCTCGCCTTCGGATACGGGGCCACGCAGACCGGCACATTCGTGCTGCGCGGTTGGCTCTTCGATCTGAGCCGCGGCACGCCCGCCCAGGCGCAGGCGCTTGCCAAGAACTATCTCGGCTCGGCGGATGACGCCGGCGCGCGCAAGACCGCTCACGAGTTCGCCGCCGATATCATCGCTCTCTTCG
Source organism: Bryobacterales bacterium (assembly GCA_963763545.1). Taxonomy (GTDB): domain Bacteria; phylum Acidobacteriota; class Terriglobia; order Bryobacterales; family Bryobacteraceae; genus PALSA-243. The sequence goes on along the minus strand of CAVXPE010000029.1, from coordinate 70,772 downwards.
GCGGCAAGTCTCTCTTCGGTACTCACATTTACTATGTGCACCAGGCGTCGAACGGCGCACCGAAAGAGATCTGGGTTATGGATTGGGATGGCGGAAATGCCCATGCGATTACGCATTACAACGGCCTGTCAATTCAGCCAGCGATATCCACCGACGGTACTAAGCTTGCATTTACTAGCTACGCCAAGCGCACTCCTGGTATAGTTGTGTTTTCTGTGGACCCGCTGCGGGACTTACATTTCTATAACCAGATGGCGTCGGTGAATTCCTCGCCCACTTTTACGCCGGATGGAAAGCAAATCATGTATTCTTCATCGGCCGGCGGCGTCTGCTGCCGGCTCTTCCTGGCGAACCTCGATGGCACCAATTTCCGGCCCATCACGCACACGAGTTTTATCGATACCGAGCCTAAGATCAATCCGAAAACCGGTGCGCAGGTGGTGTTTGTCTCCGGCCGCTCAGGCCCGCAGCAGATCTACAAGATGAGCATTGATGGCGGCGATATCGAACGTCTAAGCGATGGAACGGGCGAGGCATCTAACCCGGCCTGGCATCCCGAAGGGGAGATCATCGCGTTTTCCTGGACCCGCGGATTCGCCGCAGGAAAGTTCAACATATTCACCATGGATGTAGCCTCGCGGCGTTACAACCAGTTGACGCATGACGAAGGCCGCAACGAAAATCCCAGTTGGGCGCCGGATGGCGCGCATCTCGCGTTCGCATCCACGCGCGGCGGGCGCTCGCAAATCTATACGATGCTGGCTAATGGAACCGCGCCGGAGCGATTGACGAACGAAGGCCTTAATTTCAGCCCCGTTTGGGGTAAATAAGAAGTGGCGCAGACCTCTTGGTCTGCGGACGCGCAGGCGGACCCAGAGAGTAACTGGCCTGCGCCACATCGGGAGGGATAGTTCATGTTGGAAAAACGCAAGATCACGGCGGCGCTTCTTGCCGCTACGTTGACCCTCTTCGCGGCGGGCTGCAAGAAGAAGCCGCCGGTTGCGCCGCCCGCTCCGCCGCCGCCGGCGCCGTCGAACGATACCGCGCCGCCGCCCCCCACGCGCCCGCCGGCCCCCGTCGTGGCCCAATTCTCCGCCGAGCCGACATCTATTCAGCGCGGGCAATCGTCGACGCTGCGCTGGGAAGTCACGGCAGCGCCACCAGCGTGTCTCTCGATCAGACTATCGGCACGGTGCAGAACACCGGCAACCGCCGCGTCTTCCCTAGCGAATCGACCACCTACACGCTTACGGCGACCGGGCCCGGCGGATCGACTACGGCCAGCGCTACGGTCAGCGTGACGTCGCCGCCGCCACCCCCGCCCCCGCCACGCAGACACGGGAGCGTCGAAAGGGACGCCTGGCGATCGCCTTAACTCGCAGGTGCAGGACGCCTATTTCGATTACGACAAGAGCGATATACGCGGCGATGCGCAAGCTACGCTGCAACAGGATGCCACCTCGCTCAAAGCGATTTTGTCCGACTTTCCCAAGCCTGACCATCGTTGTGGAAGGCCATTGCGACGACCGCGGTTCCGCGGAATACAACCTCGGCTTGGGCGACCGCCGCGCCAGCGCCGCCAAGGAGTTCCTGATCCAACTTGGCGTTCCCGCCGACCGGCTGCAGACCATCAGCTATGGCAAAGAGCGTCCGCAGTGTACCGACCAGAACGAATCCTGCTGGCAGAGAGAACCGCCGCGTGCATTTCTCGGCGGGGCAGTAGGCGCTCGGCAGTAAAATTGGAATGAAAGGCGCGGGCACGGGAGCCCGCGCCGCTTCAAGAGGAGAGTTGCATATATGATCCGGCGTCTTGGTTTATTGCTATTGATCGTTTCGTTGACTCCGGCGTTCGCCGTCGATAAGACCATTCTCGAGTTGGCGCGGGAAGTTGGCTCCTTGCGGACCAGGTCAAACAACTCCAGCAAACCCAGGACAAGCAACTGGCGGCGCTTCAGGTCATGGTTCAGCAATCGATCGACGCCGCTAACCGCGCCGATAAGGCTGTGGCCGTGATTCAAAGCAGCTTTCAGCAAAGCGGCAACCAACTCAAGGATCAGGTAGTGGGCCCGGTGGTGGGTTTGAGTACGCGCATGGACCAAGTCTCGGGCGATGTCCGTACGTTGCAGCAGGCGGTGGCCGATCTCACCAGCGCTATGAGCAAGATCAGCACACAATTGAGCGATCTGAATAACGCCATCAAGGTTCTTTCGACGCCCCCGCCGCCGCCACCGCAAAACGCCGGCAATCCCTCGCGGCGCTTCCGTTTCCAACACGGCAGCCCATGAATCAGACGGATCTTTACAATGCGGCCAATGGCGATTACAACAGCGGTAAGTTCGAACTCGCGATGCAGGAATTTCAGGACTTTCTCAAATACTACGGCAACGCCGATTTCGCCCCCAATGCGCAGTATTGGATCGGGCAGATTTACTACTCGAACAAGAAATACGACGATGCTGTGCAGGCGTTCGACATGGTGCTTGAAAAATATCCGGAAAACGCTAAAACCCGCGATGCCATGATCTATAAGGGCATGAGCCTGGTGGCGCTTGGAAAACGCACGCAGGCCCACAGCATTTTCGCCGGACACGGAAAAGAACTATCCAGGTACCGAGGCCTACACCCGCGCATGCACCGAAGACAAAGCGATCGGCTTCAATTGCTATAAGGCGACCGCGGCCGGCCCGGCCCACAAAAAGAAATAGGATGGCGGGGCTTCGCTGGCCCACTCCTGAACGCCACCCGCCCGGGAAACCGTTCAACCCCGCTGATCGTCCGTTCCGCAGGTAATCTTGACTAAGAAGTATAGATTAGCTAACCTGAATATAGACCAACAGGTTACGAGGAATCCGCCGTGAGCAGTTCCACCAACACGATCGAGACTTTTGCCAATCAGGAATACAAGTGGGGGTTCGTCACCGATATCGAATCCGAGGAGATCCCCCGCGGCCTGAGCGAAGACGTCATCCGCCTGATCTCCGCCAAGAAGAAGGAGCCGGATTGGCTGCTCGAATGGCGCCTGAAAGCCTACCGCTACTGGCTCCAGATGACGGAGCCGCAATGGGCCAATGTCCACTACCCGCCCATCGATTTCCAGGACATCATTTATTACGCCGCGCCGAAATCCAAGGGTGACGCTCCCAAAAGCCTGGACGACGTCGATCCTGAACTGCTCAAGACCTATGAAAAGCTCGGCATCCCGCTGCAGGAGCGCGCCCTGCTCGCTGGCGTCGCGGTGGATGCGGTCTTCGACAGCGTCTCGGTCGCCACCACCTTCAAGGCCAAGCTGATGGATATGGGCATCATCTTCTGCTCGTTCTCGGAGGCGGTGCAGGAGCATCCCGAGTTGGTGCGCCAGTATCTGGGCACGGTGGTCCCCACCACGGATAATTTCTACGCTGCGCTGAATTCGGCCGTCTTCAGCGATGGCTCGTTCTGCTATGTTCCCAAGGGCGTGCGCTGCCCGATGGAGCTTTCGACTTATTTCCGCATCAACGCCGAAGGGTACCGGCCAGTTCGAACGCACGCTGATCGTCGCCGACGAAGGCGCATACGTTTCCTATCTTGAAGGCTGCACCGCGCCCATGCGCGACACCAACCAGTTGCACGCCGCGGTGGTCGAGCTGGTGGCGCTCGATAATGCGCAAATCAAATACTCCACCGTGCAGAACTGGTATCCCGGCGACAAAGAAGGCAAGGGCGGTATTTACAATTTCGTCACCAAGCGCGGCGCGTGCCGCGGCGTCAATTCCAAGATTTCGTGGACGCAGGTGGAGACCGGTTCCGCTATCACCTGGAAGTATCCGAGCTGCCTGTTAATCGGCGATAATTCCGTGGGCGAGTTCTACTCGGTAGCGCTGACCAACAATTATCAGCAGGCCGACACCGGCACGAAGATGATCCACATCGGCAAGAACACCACGTCAACCATCGTGTCGAAGGGCATCTCCGCCGGCCACGGCCAGAACACCTACCGCGGGGCGGTGAAGATTCTTAAATCGGCTGAGGGCGCCCGCAATTACTCGCAGTGCGATTCGATGTTGCTCGGCGATCAATGCGGAGCGCACACGTTCCCGTATCTCGAAGTGAAGAATACGTCGGCGCAGGTGGAGCACGAAGCGTCTACATCGAAGATCGGCGAAGACCAGATCTTCTACTGCCGCCAGCGCGGGATCTCCACCGAAGACGCGGTTTCGATGATCGTTCACGGCTTCTGCAAGGAGGTCTTCCGCGAGCTGCCGATGGAGTTCGCGGTGGAAGCCCAGAAGTTGCTGGGCGTGAGCTTGGAAGGTAGCGTCGGATAGGCGCTCCCTCGGGTCGATTCCGCTCATCGCAAAACGAAACGATTGAATCCAACGCCCTGCCTGAGATGATTCACTTTGGCCTTGCGACCCCTAATCCCTAATTGGCCGTAGGCTTTTCCGCATGATCGATGACGACGGTGTCGAACGGGGCCATGGCCGGTTCCAGTCTGAGCCCAAGCGCATTGCGAAGCGCCGTGAAGATGGAAGGGACTCCGGGAGGTAGATCGGGCCGGTCAGAAGCGGCCTCGGGAATGAATTCCAAAGTGAACTCATAACCGCTAGCCAGCCCTGTTTTGTCGAATACAGGACGGCCCGCATAACCTGCGATGATATCCACGAACTTTTGCATCGTAAGCTGGACCGTGACCATTCGAACGCCATATCTGCCGACGGATGACTGCATATTCGTGAACTTCGCGTCCGCCGGACTAGCCTTCATCTTGGGGCCGCCTCTGTCGATCGTCAGGTTATAAATCGGGAACTCCCTTGCGGCCTGGTGGACCTTCAACTGGAATCGCTCTGCGAGGAGCGTTTGAAGCATCTGGCGGAAGACCGCAGCCGGAGGAGGCGCATCGCCCGCGGTCTTGGCGATGACCTGATAGAGCGTCGCTTCGTTCAGTGTCATGTGGCTCCGATCGCCCCAGGCGGGCCCCCCGGAGAGTTGAATGTCGCGCAAGTCATAGGCGAACGAGACGAGATCATTGAGTGAGCAGTGTTCGGCGTCAAGCGTGTTGCCGCGCACGAATACCCCGACGCTGCCGCCGTTGCCGCCCCAAGGCTGTGGTTTGACCGATGCGACTTCGAATGTCGGCAGCGATTGACCGAACGCTGCGACGCTCGTGACCAAGAGCAAGACCGGACGCATAGAGTTTTAATAGGGTTCGCCAGCGGCCCCCATACCTCCTTCTAGATAATACGCGCGATCGATCCGTGGCGTTGATCCATTTAAATTACGAATCGTCAGAGGAATTCGAGGGTAGATTCGGGCTCGGGCGGCTTGCCAAGTGAATGATAGAGGGCAAGTTCGAACACTCGGTAGGTGCGAAAGTCGTAGGATTTTCTCATGGTGACTTTGGCTCTGTTGTTTAGGCCCTCCACAACGCCGCTGGAAATCAGCTCTTGCGCCCGGAAATAATTGAGGATGAGTTCACGATGCTGACCGAGGGAGCAGGCGATTTTCTTCATCGGCTCGATGCGGGAGCGTCTGATGAATAAAGCTCAGTGACCCACAATTCCTCCGACGAGGCTAAATTGTAACGGAGTCCCTTTGCCGCGAGTATTGGTTCTTATGAGACATCCTAATACGCCAGCCCTCACGCTATCCCTGGTACTCCTCCTAGCCAGGGCGGCAACGTGCCAAACCCTTGTAGACTCTGGCGCCCGGGTGACGCCCTCGCGGCCGCTGTGGGGCGATCTCATCTCGGGACCATATCGAGTTGGGTTCCGCACGATTTTCAGATTCGATACGTCCCGTACCTGGCGGCGAACCCGTGACTACACGGGCAAGTTCTCACCGGACCCGAATGGAAGACCCGTCCAGTTAAATGTCTGGTACCCAGCAACCTCGGGGTCCGGCGGACAACAGATGACCGTTGGCGCATACATCGATCAGGCGGCGCCACAGGTGGCATTTGCGCCGCTTAATTCGATCATGAAACAACGCAATCAAGAGAATTGGGAGAGTTCCGTACCCCCGGCGCAGCTTCCAGCCTTGCGCGCTACTCCCATGAATGCTTGGGATCGGGCGCAAGAAGCGGCGGGCCCCTTCCCCGCAGTCCTCTAGTTTGGTGGCCTCAACGCCGATGTGAACTCGAACGTCATTCTGGCTGAATTCCTTGCAAGTCACGGATATATCGTCGCAAGCATCTCGCTGATCGGCCCAACGGACACGCTGACCTCACAATCGCGGTCCCCATCGGACCTCGAGGCGTCTGTGCGCGACATGGAGTTTGTGTTGGGCATTCTCGGCGCCGAGTACAATGCGGACCGCATCAGGCTATCGGTAATGGGTCATAGCTTGGGTGGAGTTGAGGCGGTGATGTTGGCCATGCGCAACGGAAATGTATCGGCGGTGGTCGGGCTCGATGGCACCTACGGCTTCAAGGGGTCGAGTGGAGTTTTGACGGGCTCGTACGGATACGATCCAGGAAAAATGCGCGCCGCCTTCCTCGATCTGCGCCGGGCGGAAGGGCAACAGGAAGCCGATTTGGATCTCGCTCCAGTGCGGTCATTTAGTTATGCCGACCTCACCCTGGTCACTATGGTGGGAATGCACCACAGCGATTTTACGTCGTTCCCTATGGTGGCACGGCGATTCAGGATTCCCATTGCCCCGAAGTATGCCAATACCGGATGGAACCGGGATACGGCCCAGCGGGGACACCAGCAGGCCGCTCAAATTGTTCTTGAGTTTCTGAATGAGCACATGAACAATGATCGGGTTGCCGTCGGTATTCAAGAAATGATTCGGGGCATTGAAGGAAGTACGTTTGCACACCTCAATGCGGGGCCTTCCGTGCCCTCGCCGCAGGAGGCCATTGCGTTAGCGAACGATCGCGGGTTCGAGGCGCTCAAGACGCTCCTGGTCCGCGTATGCGGTGAGCAGCCTGCAAGCGGTTGTGTCGACGCCACTATCTTCAACACCGTGGGATACGAACTGCTTGGCCAGCACCGTGGAAACGACGCGCTTGTCCTGTTCGAAATCGCTGCGTGGTCTCATCCACTGTCAGCCAACGCCCAGGATAGCCTCGCGGACGGATACGCCGCTGTCGGGAACCGCAAGAGCGCACGGAAGGCCATCGAGCGGGCCATTGACTTGGCGCCAGGAGATCCGGGCATTGATGCCACATCGAAAGCATCGTTCTTAGCGGAGGAAAAGCGGCGTCTCGATCAAATGCGGTAGGAACTGGCCAAATCTTCGAAAAGACAAATGACTAGGAAGAGACGGAGTGCATCTCCTGATTCGGGTTCCTCTTCGCGAGCATATTCGGCCCGATCTGAACATCCTTGTTTGGAAGCCATCAGCTACCCACAGATTCCTCCGACGAAGCAAAATTACCGATCATCTAGCATCGTCGTTTGCGATAGCTGCGAGCGCCGGACCCTTACATATAGACAGCTCACTCACTTCTTCGCTGCGCTCTTCGGCGCTGCCTTAGCCGCTCCGCCCTCAGGCCCCACACTCCGCGAAAGCTCTTCCCGCAGCGGGTCGTAGAGCGGATTCGGCGGATCGAGCGTCCGCAGCGCCCGCCGCGAAAGCGCGATCGCGGCGGGGATGTCGCCGTCCGAGGCGAGGTCAACCGCCTCTTTGCGCAGTCCCTGGGCCAGGAAAAGCGCCCGGATAGCATTCGCCCGCTCACGCGCCTCATGCGCCTGGTCGTACTTCTCCTGCGCGGCGTAGAACACAGCCATCTTATCCAGAGCGATCGCCAGCATTGGATGCGTCTCGCCAACGGACTTCGTCCAGAGAGCAATCAACCTTTTGTAGACCGCCTCGGCCTCTTCGTACTTCTTCTGCCCGAAGTAAGAGTATGCCAGTCCGTCAAGGGTGGCCAACAAATCTGCATGCTCTGAGCCCAAAACCGATTCGCGAATAATCAACGCCTTGCGAAAGGTCTCTTCCGCATCCTGATATCGCAGGAGTTCGATATAGACGCCGCCCAGACGATCGAGATCGGGAACCTGCGTCACGTCGAGCGGCCCGGCGTTGAGACCGCGGAGCGCGATGGCGAGTTCCCACTCCTGCGCCGCCTTCTCCTTCTTGTGAGATTCGAAATCGATCTGCCCCATCAGACTGTGGTCGTCCGCCAGCGCGGGGCTGCGGCGCCCACCGAGTTCTTCATGCTGGACGATCACGGTCTCGAGCAGATCCCGCGCGCTGGCGTCGTCGCCCATCGCACGGTAGATTCCCACCTGCTGCAACCGATTGGCGATTACCTGCGGGTCGCCCGGGCCCACGCGGTCGAGCCGCCACTGGATTGCGCCATCCAGATACCGGTTCGCCGCGGCGTAATCGCCAGCCGCCGAGGCCACGGTGGTGAGCCGCTTTAGAACTTCGTAGCGGCGCGGGTCCTCGGCCGAAGCCTGTTCTACCAGCTGCCGCGCCTGCTCGTAAAGCGCAAGGCTGGCCGCGTAATCGCGATGCAGGTATTTGGCATTGGCTGCGGTCATCAGTTCATCGATGCTGAGAGTAGCGTCTTGCGCGGCGGCGACGATGCAGAGCATTATCGGAACCCCGGCGAAAAGAAGAAAACTTCGCATGATGCCATTTAGTACTAATTCGTTAGTGTTGTCAACAATTATTTGGAACCCGCGACGTTCTACCGGGGCGTACACTATGTGCATGTATTTGCGGTTTCTGCCGCTCATCCTGTTGTTTGCAGCCCCGGTGGCCGCCGACGAGGGACTGTGGCTCTTCAATCAATTCCCCAAGGACGCGGTCAAGCAGAAATATAACTTCGAGGTCACCGACCAGTTCCTCGAAAACCTACGCCTCGCGTCGCTGCACGTTGGCGCGGGATCGGGCGCGTTCGTATCCCCCCGCGGCCTTATCGTCACCAGCCGCCGCGCCGTGGCCGAATGCGCAGGGAAGGCCACTCCACAGGTCGCCGATCCTTTCCTCGCCACGACCGAAGCCGAAGAGGCAAAATGCGCGGGCGTGAACGCGGACGTCCTGGTCTCGCTTGAAGAGGTAACGAAGCAAGTCAAGCAAGGCGTCACCGACAAGATGAAGCCCGCCGAGGCGCTCGAACGCCGCAACGCGCTCCATAGCCGGCATCGAGAAGGCATGCGCGCAGAAGAGCGGCAACGTCTGCGCCGTCGTCAAGCTCTCTTCCGGCGAACGCTACGATCTTTATCAATACAAGCGTTACGCCGATGTGCGCCTCGTCTTCGCCCCCGAATTCGGCATCGCCAACTTCGGAGGCTCCGCGGCCGAAGTCACTTATCCGCGGTACTCCATGGATGTCGCCTTCCTCCGTGCCTACGAAAACGGACAGCCTGCCGCCACGCCCCACTTCTTCAGGTGGAGCGCAGAAGCTGTGCAGGAAAACGACCTGCTCTTCGCGCCCGGCAGCCCCATCTCCACCGTCCGTCTTGCCACCGCCGCGCAGCTCGATTTCTATCGCGATCACGTGCTGAATGTCGCCGTGAACCGTCTGGCATTGCGAATCGAAGATCTGCGGACCGCGGCGCCCAAAAGCGCCGCGCTGGCCGCCCTGGGCGCCCAATATAAGCTCACCGCCGGGAAACTGATCGGCCTTAAGGACGAATGGCTGATGGCGCGCAAAACGAACTTCGAGCGCAAGCTACGCAATGCCGTCGAAAAAGATCCCAAGCTTGGAACCGAAGCCGGCAAAGTATGGGACCAGGTTGCCACCGCATACAAGAACTGGACTCCCGACGAGCGCCGCTACCAAATCCTCGAAAGCCCCGCCGCCGAAGGCTCGGTTTTGTTCCGCATGGCGCGTGCCAGCGTGCGCGGCGAACCGGCGCCGCCGCCCGCGCCCATCGATGAGGCGGCCGAAATCGCGCTCCTCACGCGCTACGTGAAGGAACTGCAAACCATGGGCGGCGCAGACAACTTGAGGGCGGCACTCTCCGGCAAAACGTCCAAGGCCGGCAAGAATCGGCAGAGCGAGGGCAGTGGTGAGAAGGAAATCAGCCTGAAGGCCGCGCTCGCCGGCAAGACGCCCGAGCAGGCCGTCGCCGACATGGTCCATGCTTCGAAACCCGGCGATGCCTCCCCGTTGATTCCCTTGGTGAAAGCCATTGAAGATCCGGCCCGCAAAGTGGCTAAGAGGAGAGCCGAAACTATCGAGGCTCTCGAAGTCTCCGCCGCCGAAAAGATCGCGCAATACCGCTTCCGCCTTTTCGGCGCCGCCGATTACCCCGATGCCACAGCGACCCCGCGCGTGACTTTCGGCGCGCCTAAACCCTATCGCGACCGTACCGAAGCGCCTGTTCCCTTCGCCACCACCTTTGGCGGATTATTGCACTATGCCGCCGCGATCGATCCCGTGGCGCTACCGGCTAGATGGGCAGCGGTAAAAGCTTCCCTTGGCCTTATTACGCCCATGAATTTTGTCACTACCTGCGACATCACCAGCGGTCCGTCCGGCACGCCCGTTGTCAACGAGAAAGGCGAGCTTACCGGCGTCACTTTCGATGGCAACCTGGAGAGCATCGCCATCACTTATCTTTACGACGAAGACAAAGCGCGGGCGGTACACGTCTCCGCGCAAGGCATTGCCGAAGCGCTGCAAAAGGTCTACAAGGCGAACGCGCTGCTGCAGGACTAGGCATTTCCGCGCAGTGCGCACCCCTAAGCGTCCTGCGGCTCCGCGAATGGCTATTTACGCTGTGCGCCGCCCGGCCACGAAGTGCAGAATGAGCGCTATCACTGCAACCAGTAGCAGAATGTGAATCGTCCCCACCGTAATGTGGAACGCCAGCCACGCCAAGGCCCAAGCCACTACCAACACGAAAAACAGCATCAGAAAAAAGAAATCGCGAATCAACCACATTTGGTTTTCTCCTCCGCCGAACGCTAAGCAATCGGAAGTCCATAGCGCTCCTTCCGATTCTATTTGCAAGAAATCTCACGTCTTTTGGGGTCAGTCGGTGGTACTTTCGGAATAGCCATGGTCAAGTTCATTCTCGGTCTGGTCACCGGAGTTATCCTCGTCTTCCTCAGCTTTGTGCTGCTGTTCTTCGTGCTGCTGCGCTTCCGCGAAAAGCCGCCGGAAATCGCCGCCAATTCCGTCCTGGTGCTGCGTCTCGCAGGCGATATCCCCGAAAAGGCGCCCCTGGAACTGCCCGATTTTCTGGGCGGCGGCAAGCGCTCACCCTCACCGTGATCAATATTTGACTCGCTTCTGCGCAAAGCCGCCGCCGACTCCCACATCCGCGCCATGGTGATCGAGCCCGATAGCATCTCAGCGCGGATGGGGCAAGCTCGAAGAGATCCGCTCCGACCTCGAGCAATTCCGCAAATCCGGCAAGCCCGTCTATCGCCTTTCTGCGCCAGCCCACCGGCGCGCGAATATTACGTCTCCCTGCCCGCCGACCGCATCTATCTTGGCGATCGAAGAGCCGCTCATGCTCAAAGGCCTGCGCGCCGAAATCATGTACTTCAAGAAGACGCTGGATAAGATCGGCGTCACCGTGGACGTGGAACACGCCGGCAAGTACAAGGATTTCGGCGATATGTTCACCCGCGCCGATATGAGTCCGGAGACCCGCGAAGTGATCACCGCGCTGGTGGACGATCTGTACGGCAACATGGTGGACCGCATCGCGGCCGCGCGCAAGAAGACGCCCGATCAGGTGCGCGCCATCATCGACCAGGGTCCTTTCACCGCGACGCAGGCGCTGAAAGCCGGCCTGGTGGACGAGATTGCGCTTCGAAGACCAGATGTGGGGCGAGTTGAAGGACAAGCTCGGGCGCGAACTTCGACGAAAGTCCCGGCCGACAAATACAGCGAGGTTCCGCTGGATACCGTCGGCCTGCAGGGCGCAGCCACATCGCCCTGGTGGTCGGCGTCGGGCGATATCGTCCGCGGCGATCCCGGCGACGACGGCGCCGACAAGCCACGCTCACTTCTTTCGGATTCGACCGGATGCTGCGCCAGGTGGGCGACGATTCCAATGTTCGCGGCGTGATCGTGCGCATCGATTCGCCGCGGCGGCGAAGCCACCGCTTCCGACGAGATCTGGCGCGAGATGAACCTGCTCGAGCAAGAAGAAGCCGCTGGTGATCTCGATGTCCGACGTCGCCGCTTCGGGCGGCTATTACATGGCGATGACCGGCGACCCGATCGTGGCCTATCCGCGAAACCGAGACCGGCTCCATCGGCGTGGTCTTCGGCAAGCCCGATCTCCACGGCCTCTACGACAAACTGGGCGTCACCAAGGACGCCATCCAGCGCGGCAAGCACGCCGACATCGATTCCGACTACACCGCGCTCACGCCCGATCGAGCGCCAGCTGCTGCGCGAGGGCATCGACGAAAGCTACCACGATTTCGTCTCCAAAGTGGCTGCCGCGCGCCATCGCACCTACGACCAGATCGAACCCGTGGCGCAGGGCCGCGTCTGGCTCGGCTCGCAAGCCAAAGACCGCGGTCTGGTGGATGAGCTGGGCGGCCTGGATACGGCGATTGCACTCGTGAAGAAAAAGGCGAACATTCCCGCCGGGGAGAACGTTGCGCTGATGGTCTATCCGCCGCGCGTGAGCCTGTTCAATCATTCTCACTAAGAAGTCACAAACCGACATGCTGGAATCCGCCCGCGACGCCAAGCTCCGCGAGGTCTTCGGCGCCGTGCCGTATCACGCATGGATGAAGGGCGGCATGCTGCGGACGATGCCGCTCTGGTTCACGATACGCTAGTCCTCCAGAACCCCTAATACGCTCCCGCGCTAAAATAAAGAGGGAATATCGGGTGCATTCTCACTCGCACGCGCAGGGACATCATCATCACCACGCCGGCACCGGCAGCCGCCTGAAATGGTCATTGGCGGCAACCGCGATCTTTGTGGTCATCGAAGTCTACGCGGGCTTTCGCGCGCACTCCCTCGCCCTTCTCTCCGACGCCGGGCACAACTTTACCGATGCCTTGGCGCTTTTTCTCTCCTGGTTCTGTTTCTACCTGCAAACCAAGCCCGCCGACGAAACCAAGACTTATGGATACCACCGCGCCGGCGTGCTCGCTGCATTTGTCAATGCCATCACTTTAGTAGCGCTCTCCGCCTGGATCATCTACGAAAGCGTTGCGCGCTTACGCAATCCGGAACACGTCGAAGAGACCGTGATGCTGGCCGTGGCCGCGTTGGCGCTCATCATGAACGGCGGCATCATGCTTTCGCTGCGCGCCGCCAGCAAGAACGATATCAACGTGCGCAGCGCGTTCGTGCACATGCTGGGCGATGCCCTCGGCTCGGTCGCCATTATGGCAGGCGCCCTCATCATCCGCTTCACCGGCTGGGAGCGCGCCGACCCCGTTCTTTCCATCGTCATCGCCGGCCTAATCGTCTGGACGGCTTGGGACATTATTCGCGAATCGCTCAACATCCTCCTCGAAGGCCTTCCGCGCGGCATCGATCTCAATCATGTTGGCGCATCAATGAAAGATGTCGCCGGGGTGCTAGGCGTGCATGACCTTCACATCTGGAGCCTTGGCTCCAGCACCCACGCCTTGAGCTGCCACGTGCTCATCGAAGACGTGCCGCCCTCCGCGAGCGATATCATTCTGCGCAGCTTGAACCACCTGTTGGCCGATCGTTACCGCATCTTCCATACCACCGTGCAGTTCGAACACGTCAGTTGCGCCATTTCCGAAAGCGGATGCGCCATCCCTGTGTCCGCCGAGGAGCATCATCACCACTAGCCGGCCGGGATTGTCTCTCTTCGCCTTGGCCCGTTAAAGGGTACAATTCCCGTGTGGCTCGCGTCTTGATGGTTTCATCCGAGGCGGCGCCGCTCGCGAAGACGGGCGGGCTGGCCGATGTTGTCGCAGCGTTGCCTTCGGCGCTGCAGGAATTTGGCGATCGAGTGGCGGTGGTGATTCCGCGATACGGCTCGATCGATCTGCGCGGGGCGCGGCGCGTTTACGACACGCTGCCGGTTTACCTTGGCGCCGATCGGTACGACACGGAGGTGTATCAGGCGCCGGCGGAGTTTCCTCTCTATCTTGTCGATTGCCCGCCGCTATTCGGGCGCAAGGGGCTTCTACGGCGAATCGGGCGTCGATTATCCGGATAACCACATCCGCTTCGCCGTCTTCTGCCGCGCGGCGCTGGGCGTGGCGCGCAATCTGTTTCGCTGCGATATCCTGCATTGCCACGATTGGCAGGCCGGATTAGTCCCGACATATCTAAAGAGCACCTACGCCACCGACCCCACCTTTTTCGGCGTGAAGACGCTGTTCACGATCCATAACCTGGGATATCAAGGATTGTTTCCGCTGGCGGCTCTGGCCGAAGCGGGGCTCGACCCCGCGCTCTATCATCCGGACGGACTCGAGTTTTTCGGACGGGTAAGCTACATCAAAGGCGGCATTGCAGTTCGCCGATGCGCTCAATACGGTGAGCCCGACTTATGCCCGCGAAATCCAAACGCCCGAGCTTGGCTTCGGACTCGATGGCGCGTTGCGCGCGCGCACGGCGGTACTCTCCGGCATCCTGAACGGCGTGGACTACCGCGAGTGGAGCCCCGACGTGGACCCCCTGACGCCTGCGAACTATTCGATGAACGATCTCAGCGGCAAGGCGGTGTGCAAGGAACATCTGCTGCGCGAGTTCGGGCTGCCGGCAGAGGCCATGGACCGGCCGCTGATCGGCATCGTTTCGCGCTTCACGCGTCAAAAAGGCTCCGATCTCATTGCCGAAGCGGCGGGCGGATATTGTCGAGGCAGGGCGCATATCTCGTAGCGCTAGGCTCGGGCGAGCCCGAGTATGAAGAGCTGTTCCGGCGCATGGCCTCAGATTATCCTGGCCGCATCGCCGTGCGAGTGGGTTTCGACAATCGGCTGGCGCATCTGATCGAGGCCGGGGCGGATCTCTTCCTGATGCCCAGCCGCTACGAGCCGTGCGGGCTCAATCAGATTTATAGTTTGCGTTATGGCACGGTACCGGTAGTACGCGCCACCGGCGGCCTGGATGATACCATCGATAGTGAAACCGGGTTTAAATTCGCCGATTATTCGGCGGAGGCGCTGTTGGGGGCGGTTCGCGAGGCGCTGGCGGCATTTGCGAGACCGGACGCGTGGCGCGAAATGAATGCGCGCGCGGAATGCAGCAGGATTTTTCGTGGAAGGCTTCGGCGGCTCAATATTCGGCGCTTTACCGCCGGCTGCTGGGGGCGGTATGAATCTTTTCGTTGAGCTGAGATTCTAATATTTAGGAGAAAAAATGGCAGGTCCGAATACTTTAACCTTTACCGATGCGGCTTTCGATCAAGATGTGCTCCGGTCGGATGTACCGGTTTTGGTGGACTTTTGGGCGGAATGGTGCGGCCCGTGCCGGCAGATCGCTCCCGCGATCGATGCGCTCGCCACCGAGTATGCCGGGAAAGTCAAGATTGGCAAGCTGGATGTGGATTCCAATGGCGGCACCGCCATGCGCTACAACGTGCGCGGGATCCCGACGCTGCTGTTGTTCAAAGGCGGCCAGGTGGTGGAACAGCGCGTGGGCGCTGTTGGCAAATCCGAACTGCAGAAGATGATTGACGGGCACGTTGACGCTACTGCGATCAAAGGCGCTCCTGTGGCTCCGCCGCAGACGCAGAAGAATGTTGAGACGCCGGTTCCGGTGACTGCGGAAAAGGTTTGAACGCAATTCAGAGTGAATGGGGCCGGGGGGCTTGACCGCTTCCCGGCCCTTTTTGTTCCTACGGGGGCTCGAACTGCGGTATCTTTGACAGATCATGGAACCCCGTCCTGCTATCGCGCCCCGGCGCGCGGATGTCTATAATAAATCCCGTTTATTTCTTGTGAGTGTGCTGGCGCTGTTTACGGCCGGCGTGGCGGCATCCCTGCGCGCGAGCGTCGCTAACGATCTGCAGCGTATTTTTCTCGATCCGATCGATAAGGCCCGCTCGGGCGAAATGATCGGCGCCATTCTCGGCGTACCCTTTCTCGGGTTCGCGATCACCATCGCCATCGGCAGTCCGCTGCTTGACGCTATTGGCATGGGGCTGTTGCTGCCGCTCTCGGGGATCTGCTTTATCGGCGGGACGCTGACCATTGTGTTCGCCGCCTCGCTCGCGTCGGGGCCCGATGTGTACTACGTGTTGTACATCGGCGCGGTAATTACGGGCATTGGCTGGGGATTGGTCGAGACGGTGGTCAATCCGCTGTGCGCGTCCCTTTATCCCGCCGAAAAAGCCGCGCGGCTGAACACGCTGCACGCGTGGTGGCCCGGCGGATTGATCGCGGGCGGACTGCTGGGATATGGGCTGAGCCAGACGTCGGCAAGCTGGCAAACAAAGTTGGCGCTGATCCTGATCCCCGCGGCGGCGGTGGTGGTCTTATGCC
Source organism: Bryobacterales bacterium (assembly GCA_963763545.1). Lineage (GTDB taxonomy): Bacteria > Acidobacteriota > Terriglobia > Bryobacterales > Bryobacteraceae > PALSA-243. The sequence goes on along the minus strand of CAVXPE010000029.1, from coordinate 54,436 downwards.
TTGGTGTGAAGTTCCCGCCGACGGAGCGCGCCGCCTCTGGCGTCTCCTTCGGGCGCATGTTCCGGGAGTTGCTGAATCCGATGTTCCTGGTGCTGTTCTGCTCCATGTTCCTGACGGCCGCGAGCGAACTGGCGCCAGGGCAGTGGGTGGATCTCGCGCTCACCCGCACCGTCCATATGCGGGGCATCCTGCTGCTGGTGTATGTGAGCGGCATCATGTTCGCCGCGCGGCATTTCGCGGGCCCTATTGTACACAAGCTTTCGGCGATAGGGCTGCTCTGGTGTTCCTGCCTGCTGGCGTCGCTCGGCCTGGTGGCCTTGAGCTTCGCCGATTCGCCGGTGACGGGCGTATTGGCGGCGACGTTGTGGGGCGTCGGCGTATGTTATATGTGGCCAACCATGCTCGCGACCGCTTCCGAGAGGTTCCCGCACGGCGGCGCGCTTCTGATGGGCTTGATGGGAACGGCGGGTACGCTCTCCATTAATTTCGTGCTGCCGGCGATGGGGCGTATCTTCGACGCAAAGAAGATTGAGGCGGCGGGCGGCGTGGCAGCATTTAATTCGCTGTCGAACATGCCCGCGCCGAATCCCAAGCTCGATCAGGTGCTCGGCATCGCTTCGCAGGCTTCGTTCCGCGCGGTGGCGGCGCTGCCCGCGATTCTGCTCGTGGTGTTTGGCGCGATCTGGTTGTATGACCGGTCGAAGGGCGGATTCAAGGCCGTGCGGTTGGGCGAGTAATGTTTGCGTAACAACTGAGACGCCGGTCTAGCTGCTAAAATCCATTTACGGCGCACTGCCGCTCTCTCACCGTGATCCGCAGGGTTTTCAAAGCATTCCATTACCGCGATTTTCGCCTGATGTGGATTGGCGCATGCACGTCTAGCATCGGAAGCTGGATGCAGATCATGGCGCAGGCGTGGCTGGTCTATAACATCAGTCATCACGACGCATTTCTGTTGGGCCTCGACGCGTTTCTCGGCAACATCCCCGTGTTTCTGTTCTCGTTGCTGGGCGGCGCGTTGGCGGACCGCTTCGACCGCCGCTACGTGTTGCTCGGCTCGCAGTATGTGCAGATGATGGATGCGGCCATTCTCACCGTGCTGGTGTTCACTCACACGGTACAGGTGTGGGAGGTGCTGACGCTTTCTTTCATTTCGGGCTTGGCGCAAGCGTTCGGCGGCCCGGCTTATCAGGCGCTGATTCCGACGTTGGTGAACAAGGAAGACATGCCCAACGCGATCGCGCTGAACTCCATTCAGTTTAATGTGGCGCGCATTCTGGGGCCGACGCTTGGCGGTATTGCGATGGCCGATTTTGGCGATGCCTGGTGCTTCGGGTTGAACGCGCTCTCGTTCCTCGCGCCGATTATTTCGCTCAACATGATCAAGACTCGCTTCTCGCCGGTCAAGACCGGCGAATCGATTCTGGCGAGTATCAAAGATGGCATCCGCTACGTCCGCCGGCAGGAGGGTATGGAGTCCCTAATGGTGCTGGCATTTTGCATGACCGCGCTCGGCATACCCATGCTGACGTTTCTGCCGGTCTTCGTGCGCGACATTTTTCACGGCAACAAGCTGGTGTATACGTTCTTCCTGGTGTGTTCGGGCTTGGGATCGATCTTAGGATCGCTGAGCGTGGCCGCCATGGGCAACTCGAAACGCAAGGGGCTCATTGCGCTTTGTATGCTGATGTGTCTGGGCGCGGGGATTTCCGGATTCGCGCTCTCTACGTCGCTAGCCGTGAGCGGGCTGATGCTGTTCCTTTCGGGAGCGTCTTTGATCTCGGTTTTTGCGACGGTGAGTTCGCTGGTGCAGGTGATTATCAGCAACGAGATGCGCGGGCGCGTGATGAGCGTTTACAACGTGGCATTCCGGGGCGGGATGCCTATGGGAAACCTGGTGATCGGTTGGGTCGTCCAACACGTTTGCCCAGCGCCGGTCGCGCTGGCGGTGAATGGCGTGCTGTTGATGACGCTGGCGCTGTATTTTCTGTTATCGCATCGGCGCATCGCGACTCTTTAGCAAACACAGGCCGCTCGAATACAATCAGAATAGGTAACAACCGATGCTTCCCGTGCTCCTCATGACTGGATTCTTTGTCGCCGGGCCGTCCCCTCTCGACACGGCGCGCGATGCACAGGACCGTCCCGCGCTTGAACGCATCGCGGCCGACTATTCCTCGGCCGCCGACAAGGCGCCCAATGACGCCGAGGCGCAATATCGCGCGGCGATGGCGCTATCGTATCTCGCCGAGGTCGCGCTTGAAGTGAAGGACAAGAAACTGGCGGAGGATGCGGCCGGACGCGGAATCAAGCCCGCCGAACGCGCGGTCGCATTGAAACCGGACGCGGCGCGATACTATGTGGCGCTTGGCACGTTGTACGGACAGGTGATTCCGGCCAATGTGCTGATGGGTCTGAGTTACGGCAAGAAGTGTAAAGACGCGATTCAGAAGGCCATCGAGAAAGATCCGAAACTGGCCTCGGCCTACGAGGCGCGTGGAGTTGGCAATTACTATCTGCCGCAGCAACTGGGTGGCGGCTTCGAACTGGCGATCACGGATTTTCACAAATCGATCGAGCTCGATCCCAAACGCGCGGAATCTTATCTGTGGCTGGGCTTGAGCCTGCGCAAGGAGAACAAGAACGCCGAGGCGCGGCTGGCGTTCCAGAAGGCTCTCGAGATCGATCCGAACCGAGTATGGATCAAACAACAGTTGGAGAAGACGCCGGCGCAATAAGCCGTGAAGTCCGCGCGCCGCATGTTACCTTTATTCCAACCGGATGAACATTCTCTTTATCGGGGATATTTTTGGTTCCCCGGGGCGGCGTATTGTCGCCGATCACCTGGAAGACATCGTTAAGACCAATTCAATCGATTTGGTCATCGCCAATGCGGAAAATTCCGCGGGCGGCTTTGGCATTACGCCCTCCATCGCGGAAGATCTCCTGGCGCTCGGCATCGACGTGCTCACCAGCGGCAATCACGTTTGGGATAAGCGCGAAATCTTCGATTACTTGGCGCGCCAGCCGCGCCTGCTGCGGCCGGCGAATTATCCGGAAGCGCCCGGCAAGGGAGCCATTGCAATCCGCGCGCGGAATGGCGTAGAATGCGCCGTATTCAACCTGCAAGGCCGCACTTACATGCCGCCCATCGACTGCCCGTTTCGCGCGGCGGACCGCTTGCTGGCCGAGCTCGACCCCGCGATTAAAGTGAAGTTCGTCGATTTTCACGCCGAGGTCACCAGCGAAAAGGTCGCCATGGGCTGGTATCTCGATGGGCGGGTTTCGGCCGTAGTGGGAACGCACACGCACATCCCCACAGCCGATACGCGCCTGCTTCCCGGCGGCACGGCTTACCAGACCGATTGCGGGATGACGGGGCCGTACGGTTCGGTGATCGGCGTCGACACGGCGACCATCTTGCAGAGGTTTCTCACTGGCCTGCCGGTACGCATGGAGGCGGCGAAGCAATCGCCGGAGCTTCACGCGGTGATTGTGGACGTGGATGAAGCCACGGGCAAGGCGCGGGCGGTGCGGCGGCACGCGATCATGGGAGACTAGATGGATTTTTCCAGTCCCGTACCGGATTCCACGGCCTTCTTTATTCAGGAGTTCGGCGCCCTGCTGTTCGGGATGGTCTTTCTGTTCCTGTGGCGCCAATCGCGCGTGGTGTATTTCGGCCTTTGGTCGATTGCGTGGCTGTTACGCTTGCATCGCGGCGATCTTCGGCTATGAACTGCTGAGCACGGGCTCTGCGGACTGGCTGGCGCCCTATGCCGTGTTCGAATTCGGCTTCGTGATCGTGCTGGTGGCGGCGGCGCGCGCCGGCTTCGCTTCGGACGTGAAGGATTGGCGCACGGTGCTGCGGCTGATCGCCATCCTGCCCATTTTCGTGGCGCTGGTTTATGCGCTCGGGTTCCTCTCGCATCTGGAGGCGTATCACGCTTCGCACGCGCTGGCGCTATCGTTCGTCTACTTTTATAACTTCATCACTCTGCGCCGCAACGAAGGCTTGGGCGGGCGGATCTTCCGCTTCTCGCTCTTCGTGCTGGCGGCGGCGTTTCTGGAACACGCGATCATTTTTATCTACCTTTACAATGCGGGCAACGCCGCCGCAGTGGGCGCGATACTTGCACCACGAGAGCTACTACGATTTCACACTGCACTGCGTACTGGCATTTTCCGCCATGGCGATGTGGAGCGAAACACAGATCGACCGCATTCGGGAACTGAGCGATGAGTTGGACACATGTGCGCCGCGAAAATAAGCGCACGGGCGATCTCGACGGTCTTACCGGCCTGCAAAACCAGACGGCGCTCGCGCGGCGCATCGAGAGCGGCGGCGAATTTCCGGGAGTGGTGGCGGTCTGCGACATGGATAATTTCAAGGAAATCAACGACCGCTTCGGACACTTGGTGGGCGATGAAATCCTGCGCAACATCGGCAATCTGCTGCACGCGTCGATCCGGCACGAAGACGAGGCGTTCCGCTGGGGCGGCGACGAGTTCGTCATCCTGTTCCTGAATCAGTTGCCCGAGGTCGCAGGCAAAGCGCATGGCGGAGCTGGAAGCCCGGCTGCGGGAGTTCCGCGTGCGCGGTTTCGGGACGCTGCCGATGTCGGTGAGTTGGGGAACCGCGGATGCGCGGGGCCGAGTGCTACGGGATGCCCTGGATGAGGCCGACCAGCGGATGTACTCGGTCAAGCGAGCGCGCGCGAAAGAGACTGCGCGGCGGGTGTAAGTGCGCGAACGCAACTCGTCCGTCGGCGATCTTGTCGCCGGTGCGTAACACTCAAACGCAGGAGCGGCAAGAGCCAACCTCTCGGCGTTACTTAATCGCTACGGTCGCGCTGATACTTGGAAAACACGTCGGGGTCAGCTACGTTGCCGTTGAGCACCAGCGCGAGAATCGTCTGCGTGGCCGGCGCGGTGATCATCGGAATCTGGACGTTCACCTGCCACACGCCTACCAAGCCGGGAGCCAAGCCCGAATACTTGACGAAGTTGCCGCCGTTCGATTCGCCCGGAAGCAGCGGGGTCTCATCGACGTAGCCCTGAGACCCGAGATAGACGCGCAATGGCGCCGGAGCGGGGGTTGCGGCGGTGGCCGGCGTGCCGTCCGGCGGAGCGCCCGGAACGTAGCCCACGCCGGTGGCGAAGATCTGAATCACCGATCCTCGCAGCGCCGGGTTGGTTCCGCTATTCACGCTGCTGTCTTGATTGAGAACACAGGCCTGGCGCAACGTGCCATTCGACGTGTCGCAAATGAACAAACCTGTGGCAACGGGCTGCATCGGAATGGAACCGGCGCCGAGCACCTGTCCAGTGGAGGTCTGGATCACCTGTGCGTCCACGGAGCCGGAGGCCGGGGCGCCGTTCGGAACCTGGAAGTTGATTTGCCCCGGGCTCACGTAATCGAGTGGAACGGCCGTACCGTTGAACATCAACTGTATGCCGCCGAGGTTCGTCGGCCAAGTGGAATTGCCGTTGGCGGCTGTGGCGCCGCCAAAGCTATTGGACGCGTTCAGCGGTTTTAGGGTGCCGATCATGCCCGGCGCGAGAAAGGGCTTGTCTGCGGCGAAACTGGCTGCCATTCAGGTACTTGATGCCCGGGAAAAATACGGAAATCACGATTAGCGCCGTCCGCCAGCACGAGATCGCCGAACTGATCCTGGGCGAGCGCGAGAGTGGGGACGCTGGAGAGTTGCCCGTTGATCGTGATCAGGGGCTGAATCGGCGTGGCATCGAGAGGCGTCTGGTTGAAAAGCAGGGTTTCGTATTTGGGATAGCGAACCGCCGTATTGGCGCGCGTGTTGGCTACCCAGACTTCGCCGGTGGTCTGATTTACGAAAACGCCTTCCGCGCCGCTGGTCGGCAGAGTGAGCCCTGCCCCCTGCCCGGCCGACAACGTTTGCGCGGAGTTGGGATCGCCGAAGATCTGGATGCGGCTGTTGCCGGAATCGGCAACGTAGAGTTGACCGCGAGCTATCGCAGGCGATGTGGTGCGGCTGATTGAAGCCCACCGAACTCGAACCTCGCGCGATGGATGTGAAATTGGGCTGACCGAACACCTTGGTAGCGGCGATTCCATTGTCCGTGCCGCCGGTGAAAGTCCCGTTCCCGGTGAATTTGAAATAGAGCACGCGATTATGGGCCTGGTCGGAAGCCAGCAATCCATTGGTTCCGGAAATCGCCACGCCATAAGGCGAAGACATGGTCTGGCTGCTCGGGTCGGTGATGGAAGAGAAGAAGCCGGCCTGACCTATAACCAGATCGGCCTGGGGCATCTGTCCCGCCGGTGTGGAAAACGGGGCAGGGAAGCGCAACACGCGGCCGTTGCCGGAATCGGCGACGTAAAGAGCGCCGTTCGAATCCACTGTGATTCCTTTGGGAGCGCACAAGCTCGAGTTATTCGGCTGTGCGCGGTCTCCGGTGGGATAATTGCAGAGCGCGGTGGCGCCATTCGGCTGGCCAATCACCAGATCCGCCGGGTGACTCATATTCAGGCTGCGCATGTCTTTATAGCCCAGGATGCGGTGGTTTCCCGGATCGGAGATATAGAGATGCGGAACGCTGCCGGTGGAATCGATGGCTATGCCGGCGTCCGCTATCTCCTGGTTGTTCGAGGCCGCCCGTGACAAATTCAAACTCGCGTCCCTCCAGCAGATTGATGGATCCGGTGTTGAACGCGTCCTGTCCCAGCACGCGGGTAGCGTTGCCCAGGGTATCGGTGGTTGGAAAGACCTGCAACACGGTGACGCGGTTATTGAGGGTGTCCGCCAGATACAGTTCATTGGTGGCTCGCAGGTAGAAGACGCTGGTGGGATCGGCCACCGTGCTGGCGGATGGCGGCGGCGTTACGGTGGTGGACGTCGCAGCGCCGTTCGGTCCGCGATTGGCAAAGGAGGTCTGACCGAAGAACGCCGTCGCCTGGGGCGAATAGGACGTATTCGGATCGGGCCACTGCGCGTACGGCGGGAACACCAGAATGCGGTGACTCTGCGAATCGGTCACGCCCACGCTCTGATCGGGGAAAAAGAAAACGCCGGTCGGCGAGGCCATGACCGTTTCCTGAATCTGCGCGTTTGTAGGCTGAGGATTGGAGGGAGAAAAGACGCCCATAATGCGCGTTGCCGACATACCGCCGGGTTGAAACGGAGGCGTAAATACCAACACCCGCCCCGGAAGCCCGATGACGCCATCGTCGGTGACGTAGAGCCGGCCGGCGGCATCGAACGCAATGCCGCCGGGAACATTGAACTGGTTGCCGATCACCGCGCTGGTCTGATTGTTAGGCAGCACCGTATAACTGCTAGTCAGGTTCGGCTGTCCGATTACCGTATCGGCGGCCCCGTTCGACCCCGAAGAGCCACAATTGCTGCACGTGAAGGAGGAGGCCGGAAAGCGCACCACTCGGTTGTTGCCGGGATCGGTGACCCACAGATTCGGCGGGCTCTGGGAATCGAATGCCAGATAGCTCTGCGAACTGGCGAGCCGCAAGCCCTGCGCGCTCAGCGAGCCGGTGTAATTGGCTGTGTTCGACGTCAGGCTCGGCTGGCCCAGCCACAGATCGGGAACGATGCCGCCGGTCTGATGGGAGAGCGGGGAGCGGTAGCGGAGAATCCGGTTGTTTCCGGTGTCCGCGACGAAGAGATCGCCATTCAGTACCGCCAATCCAACGGGCTGATTTAATCCTGTGGAGAAGGTGCTCGAACCTCCGCCGGGCGCGGTGGAGAATGCGTCGGGCTGTCCGATTATCAGGTCTGCGGGCTGCCCATTAGTGAATCCCGTAGCGTTTTTCCATGCCATCACGCGGTTGTTGCCGGTATCCGCAACATAGATGCCTGGCGGCGTGGTCGAAGTGTCCAGTACCACGCCCTGGGGATAGTAGAACTCACGGCCATCCACCCAATTGGGGTTAACGGTGCCGGACTGGAGGTTTGGCTGGCCGAGAAATCGAGAGGCCGACGGATTTAACGCAATCTGTGAAAAGGCCGCGGTGGCGCACGAAAAGAGCAAGCTGAATAAAACAAGGCACTTAGGTTTCATCGATGTATTCCAAGGCAGGCGCGACGCGAAACGCTCCTATATGAGGATACCAAAATGACGTTATTGCCGAAACATTAGAAAGACTGGAGCGGGGCTTCCCCCTAGGGTTTCCTCCGTTGGCGTTAGAGCGGTTCGGACCGGCGGCTTGGCGCACACACGGTTTTAGTCCGGCGCGCTGGTTGGCTATTCTTGCGCGCGGAATAAGAGCTATTGATTCGCGGTTCGGTATTGGCACACTTGCGCGTGTGCCTCACCGAACTGCTGATACTCTCTACGAATATACCGCCGGCTTAATGATCTTGACGGCTGCGAATTCACATCGCGCTGTGGAAACCAAATCGTTACCGAATCATGAAGTCCGCGATGCTGTCGTCTGAAGCATATAGGCCGCCGCCCGCGATCCGGGTGTTTCGCGATCCAATGGTGAGAGTTGATAGGGCGCTCCAGTTCGCAGCCGCCGGCGAAATGGCAACGCTCCGTACCAGCGTATCGTTCACATAAAGAGCGAACGAATTATTGGTCCACGTGATACGAATCTTGGCGACAACACCTTGGCCGAAGATCTGGTCTTCCTGACCGGAAGGAACAGCGTAAAGCGCGGAAAGGCCCTGTGCGCCGAAGACGAATTGCAATTGCCCACCCGTCGTATAGGTGGCAAAAATGAACCGGGAAGTCGACGCGTCGAACACTTCAAAGGCAGTGCGCATGTTCAGGGATGGTAATGCCGACCGTTCCGCGAACGAATAGGACGATTTCAGAAGGAACGAGATTTCACTGGCGGTGTCGAATACCTGGTCAAAGCCATTTCCTCCGAAATTAATAAACGATACGTCAGTATTCTGAGCACCGCTCTGATGAAATGAGACCCCGTCGCCGCCAATTACCGGAGCAAACGCTATGTACCCGGCTCCACGCACGGTCAAAGAGCCGAGCCAGCCGGCGGGAGAAACACTGGGCGGAACAGCGGCGCCATTCGTAAGGACGCCTACCTCTTGGGCGTTACCCCTGAAATAAAATTTTGGGGTCGGATCGATCACCTCCACCGTGCTCTGGCTACTGCCCTGAACTGAGGCCGAAATCGTCACCGATTCCAAAACCGAAACCGTCTCCGAGGCGGTCGCTTGAAACGTGAACCCGTTGGATGAAATAGCGACAGAGTTCGGGATCTGGAGATCCGAAGAACTGCTGGCTAGGTTTGCGATCAGCCCTCCCGCTGGCGCCTGCGCCGACAAATATGCGACACATGTCGCCGTCTGATCCGGAATGATCTTTGCAGGCGTACAACTCAGGGAACTGATCGAGTAGCTGGCCGAGGCCGAGGATGAAACCGTCACACTCGAGGATTTACTCAGCCCCCCAGCGCTTGCAATGATGTTAGACGTCTGTGGAGGGGTGGAGCTTGCCGTTGCGACCGCGAAGGAAACGGAAGTCCGGCCCCACGAAACTTTGACTGACGCCGGCACGCTCAATCCGGCGCCGCTTGTCGAAAAGCCGATGGCAAATCCCGTCAAGGGCGCCGCGGCAGTAAGGGAAGCCACGCATGTGAAGGAGGCGCCGGCAACAACAGAAGTCGGGGTGCAGGTGAAAGTACTTAACGTCTGTCCTGTTGCTACCCCGGTAAGGCCGGTGATCATGAACACACATCTAGCGATTGCCTGATTCGATGTCATAAATTGTCCCGTCTAGATTTCAGTCGATGACGCGCAAAAAGAGTTGGTGCCGAACCCGCACGCGCTTGCAACGTTCGGAACAGCAGCAGGAAAGCCGATTATAGAAGTAATAAAATGAACTGTCAACCCAAAAAATAGTACCGCTGATATATTACATTGGTTTGCGCTACGGGGAATTACCCTAGGACTAAATGGTGCAGCAAGTACAGTGAGTTTGATGAAATCGGACAAAGGCATCGCGCGTTGGCCGATTCGCTATCGTCCGCAAGTTACCAGGATCTGACTGCAATCTAACCCGTAATTCTCACACAGTTTCGTCGCGAGACGCGTGAGAAGGCTGCGGATACGAGGCGCGTGCTGGTCGGTGCGGAGGCATACTTGAACAGTACGTCGAGCACGGCGACCAAGCGCAACGAAGTAGACGCGGCCTATCGCGCGCCGCAGCAGAAACTGTGTGAGAACTGCGTGCTAGACGGTTTGATCTAACGGAAGGAAACAATTGGGCCTGACACTACCGATCGATACTACGAACGTTGCGCTCTGTATCGCCTTGCATCGTGCATCGGCTTGTTCTTCTTAAGAAACTTCGACTGACCTTGGCCCTGCATACCGCCAGGAGGCGTCGCGGCCATTTGGGAGGAGTTTCAGGAAGGAAACATATTTTTCAATGGGGGAGAAGATTTGCTTCGCCCCCCGGTGAAACGAGTTCAGATTCTATTAGTCTTTCGGCGCACCTTCAACGCCGCGAGCCCCACGAGGGTACCAAGCAACAAAATACTCGTAGGTTCGGGGACGCTGGTAGCCGAGGAGATCTGGAAGTTCGCCTGGATCCGGCCAACACCGGTGAACGACAGGTCCGCCGCGCTCGAAAGAGATCCCGATGTGCCGATAGGGTTAGCAAACGTTCCTGAGGCGTCGTCCGAGAGACCCGTCAGGTTCATAAATGCACCAATCAAAGTACCCGCAGGAACGGCGTCCGAGGCGTCGGCGAAGCCGGCGAAGGTGGTTGTACTGGCAGCGATGGCCGTGTCGTTCACAGTCGAAGCCGAGAGCACAAACTGGGAACCAAGACAACTACCGCCACCCAAACAGTAGTCGGTATCGGTAAACTCCGTGAAAAGCGTACCGGACCCCGTACTGGCTGCCTCGATTTGATTCAAATCCTGCAAAGTCGGAAAGTCCGCACTTACTCCTCCGACCCCGGTTGCGTCAATTATAAACTGCGCGAGCGACCCCGTCACCTCCAAAGTTGTATGCGGAGCAAGAAACGAAGGAAAGACCAGTCCCCCGCAAGTTCCAGTACACGTGACGATGCCGAGATCACTCACGTCGATAGTTGCCGTTGTGCCGCTTCCGGCATCCAGAAAGAGCTCCGTCTTCACGACTGCAAGAGCCTGCGAAGCTGTCATGAATAAAAGCCCTGCAAGTAATACGAATGGTCGTTTCATGTTATGTTAAATCCCCTCCATTGAGACACCTTGTTTCTGTTCACCTGGCGCCAAACAGCACCTGAGCGGCTATGCCGGCTTCCGGGACTTTGGCATTTCTTTTTGACGCAACACTAAATACCGCTCGGCCCTGTTCTAAGTTGCCGTTCTTTCCATACGCGAGAGCAAGATGATACTTAGGTACAACGTCATCGTCACCGGCCGCGGCGCGTTCCAAATATGGAATTGCGGCGTGGTATAGGCCTTTGCGATAGAGGATCCAACCAAGCGTATCGGCAAACGCCGGGTCGGCTGGAGCCAACTTCACCGCGCGCTCGGCATAACTGAGGGGTTGATCCAAGTCGTTCGACTGCTCCGCCAATAAGTACGCTAAATTATTGAGGGCATCCGCGTTGTCCGGCTGTAGTTCGACCACTTTGCGGAAATGCTCGGTTGCGGCTGTCCGCTTTCCCTGGAGCGTCTCGATGTTACCAAGCCAGAGAAGGGCTCTCGCATTCCGGGGATCCAAAGCAACTACCGAGTCGAGTTGCCCGACCGCGGTATTCCAATTTCGATCGAGCGCATCGAGTTGGGCCAGCGCGAAATGCGCTTCGGCGAATTTCGGATCTGACGCTGCGGCCGCGTTGAACGCCGCCCGGGCCGCGGTACGATCTCCGGCGCCCCACATCGTAAAGCCGAGAAACTCCTGCACAGGGGCGGACTGCGGCTGCATTCTCGCGAACGCCTTCACTTTCGCTACAGCAGTGGAGTTGTCATGCTGCAGCAAATAGCTGTTCTGCAGCGCTGAAAGACCCCGAATGTCCGCAGGATTGATATGGAGCGCCTCTTCAAGGGAGGCTCGGGCCCTGCTCGGGTTTCCCTCCTTCAAATTCCATAGACCATCCTGGATAAGCAAATCGAGCGAACGTTTGATCGAAAGGCCGCGGTCTATACCCTTCCGCATTTCAGGTAAGTACCCCAATCCCCAAAGCGCCCAATTTCGCCGTTCACAGAACTGGAGCGATGTCTGTTGCTCCGCCGGCGTCTTATCAAGGACCTCCAGCGCCGCCCCTGGATCGAGCACACCGGCCAACTCCAATCGGACGGAGAGAAGATATGGGTTGAGGTCGAGCACCTTAAAAAGAGCGCTCTTGTAACTAGGCGTTTCGCCTCGGAGTTGGTGCAACTTCGCGATCTCGTAATGGATTCCCGCCGATTCCGGCTCAAGGTTCAAGGCTCTGTCTAATACCGTCTCCGCATCCGCATATTTCCCTTCCTGGATAGAGAGGCTACCTCGCATCATTAGGGCCTCCACGTCGCGAGAATTCCTGGTAAGAGCCTGAGCCAGAATGTTGCCGGCATCGCCGCGTCTGTTCACAGCCTCGTAGGCGATAACCAGCAAGTCCCGCAACGTGCGATCTTCCGGGTTCTCCGCCGTGAGGCGCTCCAGCTCCCGCACTGCGGCATCGCGGCGGCCAGTCGAGAATAGAAACAATGCGTAGATCGGCTTATATTTCCCCGTACTTACCATGGAAAGCTGCTTGAATGTCTGCTCAGCTTCGTCCCTTCGGCCGCCCGAATCTTGAAGAATTGCGAGTTCGCGCAGGGCAACCTCACTCTTGGGATTCAAATGCAGGGCATAGCGCAACTCTTGTTCCGCATCCTTCGGCCGCTTAGTCTCCATGTATAGGCGAGCTGAGGCGAGTCTCAGCCCTAGTACATTTGGCGAAGCTTGGCATGCTTGTTTCAACACCTGTTCCGCGCCTCTACCGTCTCCTTGATTGAGCTTGACTTGGGCCAATAGAATCGCGCTAACCGCCTCGCCAGGACTCTTCGCGAGCACCTGTTCAAGAATCTCAATTGCAGCGTCAGTACGATTTAGCCGTAGCTGGGTGGCGGCAAGCGTATCAAGCATCTCAGGAGTTGGTGGTCCCGAATGGAGCATCTCCGAAATACTGGTCTCCGCGTCTCGAACAAGTTTCTGATCGCCGACAGTCATCATCTCGGCGAGAATCAGTTTGGCCTTCGCATAGTTCGGATTGACGGAGAGCGCCTCCCGAAACGAGCTTGCTGCGCCGGCAAGGTCGTGAGTCGCCAAGTCTACCATACCGGCTTGAAAGTATGATTCTGGATCTCCCGGCATTTGCCGCGCTGCGTTCCGGAATTCCAGAAGTGCTTTTGCGTACCGATGCTTCGCCGCAAATTCCCGGCCTCTCGCCAAGAAACGATCCCGTTGACTCTGCGGCGAACGGGAACACGACACACACACTACAAGCACAACGGCGGAGACGCCTGCTAGTCTTCCCAAGATCATAGGTACTCTTACATGCTTATTAATGGAATGCGTAGCCAGTTACATGACCTACAAGAAACTTTACATCAGATGAAGCCACTCGTCTTCCAGTTTTTCGTTCGTCTGGGAGCAAAGGGTGAAGCCGTATACGAAGGCATGGTACGGAGTGAAGTTACAGACAATAGAGCTCATTGAAAACACACTATTTTGTTGTCCAAGGCGACTTTTGATCTAGTACTTCGAAGGATTTCCCTGCAGTCAAGTTGTTAGGGAAAGAAAACTCCGCGAGGCAGCTTCGCGAGAACGGGTCCTAGACAGCCGATTTACGCGCGGGCATGGTTTGCCTCCGGCGGCCCACGGGGCTCGCACAGCGGGATTTTTAATTGTAGCTTTCGAGATCGCCTGTACGATTTTTGGGCGGGAAATAGTAGCGCGCTGACCGACCCCCCTGCGCTCGATTTGACTAATTATGAATGGCTTTTAACCAGGCGCGGCGCATGTCCGCGCCTGGGATCCGAATAGCGTTAGCGCTGCGGAGCGAGCGGTATAACATCCCGGTTGTCTTTCCTCGATTGGTCTCACTCCGCGCCCGCCTTGCGGAATGCGGCCTCTACTTCTTCTTTGCTCCACGCAGTGCTGACGAATAATTCCTGCCTCGCGCCAGCGCTGAGGGCGATGGCTTTCCATCCGTTCTGCGTCGGCACCGTCACGCGCACTTTCACTTTTCCCTTTGCATCGCGGACGGGGCGAATTACGCCGGGGATCACCGAGCGGATCTCCGGATTTGCCGCCAGCAATTCCTCCAGGACCGGACGCACGCCATCGATGATGCTGTGCTCGATCTTCAGCCGGTCCTTGGAGGTTCGCAGGCGCATTCGCTCGTTACCAGACGACGAAATCGCGTTCGTCATCGCCGATCGGCATACCCGGCGGCGCCAGCGGCGGACGCGGGACGCCGATCTCGCGCGGGTTGGTTTCGAAATGCTTGATCTCGGCTACGGCGAATCGGTGCAGGCGCGACCAGTTCCGGATTGGCCGTGGCCGCCGGCGTCCAGTCGCGCAGCGCAGCCAGCTTCGATAACGCGATCGCGCGCACTTCGCCGGGCGCGGATTCGTTCGCGGCGAGCGTCATCAGGCGATAGAGCGCAACCGTGTCGATGGCGCGCTGCACCTCGCCGGAAAGGCCGGGCGCGTCGGGCGCTTTCCAGGTCGCGGCGATCAGTTTATCGATCACCTCCGCCAGACTCGGCTCCGATCGGGTCCTCGGCGTGATATTGCACCAGCCGCGCGGCGCGCTCGGGGTTGAGCAGCAGGTCAATCGTCATGTCGGCCGCCGATTCCGCCGCGCCCACCGGATCGAAGGTCAGGCCCGTGCGCGAACGGAAATCCTCACGCGTCCGGCCGTAGCCTTCGGCGGGCGGAGGCATCAGCTTCAGCAGCCGCTCGGGAAGCGTCAGCGTCGCGGGCTTGATGGTTGCAAGCAGGGCATCGAGCGCGCGACGCTGCTCCGCGCCCGAGACGCGCTCCGCGATCTTCTGCCCATCGCCGCGCACCGCGTAGGTGTAATAGAGGCCGCCCACCACTTTCGAGGCGGCTTCCGCCTGGTAACGATGCAGCAGGTAGACCGGCACGAGCACGTCTTCGAGCGTACTCATCGGCTCGCCCATGCGGATGGCGTTGGCGGAAAAGTTGTCCATCGCCGCGCGCGCGGACGCCCATCATGCGATTCAGCTCATCCACCGCGTTCGACCCGCTGTCCCACAGGTGCGAGAGCGGATGCGCGCCGCCTTCGGGACGCGAATCGCCATCCGAAATGAAGATCAGCCCCTTGCCGGTGGCGCGGCGCAGGATGTTATCGAGCTCCTTGTTGCTCATTCACGCCGGCGGGGAAATCGCGATAGCCGTAATCGATAGCAACTTTGTCCCATTCGCCGATGCCCACCGCGTAGGCGTTCGAAAGATCGATGCGCGCCGGAGGCGAGCTGAATCAGCGGCGGCGGATAGTCCATCACGCTCGCGCGATCGTGCATGCTGGCGGCGAAGTTGTGCGCCAGGCCCAGCGTGTGGCCGACCTCGTGCGCCGCGAGCTGGCGCAGGCGCACCAGCACCACGCGCTCCATCTCAGGCGAAACCGGCTTTCCTTCCACATAGGGCGAGAGCAGGCCTTCCATGATCATGTAGTCCTGCCGCCCGCGCAGCGAGCCGAGCGTCACCTGGCCCTTGATGATTTCGCCGGTGCGCGGGTCGGTGATGCTCGCGCCATACGACCATCCGCGCGTGGCGCGGTGCACCCATTGGATCACGTTGTAGCGGACGTCCATGGGTCGGCGCCCTCGGGCATCAGCTCGAAGCGAAACGCGTTGCGGTAACCCGCCGCTTCGAACGCCTGGTTCCACCAGCGCGCCGCCTTCGAGCAGCGCGGAACGGATGGGCTCGGGCGCGCCGCGATCCAGGTAATAGACGATGGGCTCGACGGGGTCGCTCATGGCAGCGTTCGGATCTTTCTTCGCGCAGCCGGTGCCGGTTGATGACGCGTTTGTCGATGCGCTCGCTCGAGCAGGGCGGAATCGTCGACATGCTCGCTGCCGAAGTAGCCTGCGCGCGGATCGAATGCGCGCGGTCTTGTATCCGGGGCCCGGCAGTTCGACGAACGAGTGGTGCTCGCGGATGGTAACTGCGTCGGGCGAAGGCGTCACCTCGCGCACGAAACCGCTGGGGCTGTCGCCGGTGAAGGTGAGGATCGCCTCCACTTCGGTGTTCTTGGGGAAGTTCTTGGTGTTAGCGAGATAGAATGCGCTACGCGTGCGTGTCGAGACGGTAGGGCGCGCCTCCGCCCGCTCCACCACGGCCTCCTCCTGCCGGGCCGCCGCCGATGGGTTGCGCGCGCTGGATGGCTTGCGGGATGTTGTGCGCGTCGCGCAGGTAAAACTGCGTGGCGTCCACCAGCACGCGCCCGTTCTCTTCGGCCGCGACTTCGAAGCCCCAAAGAACCGACTGCGCGAACGATTCCTCCACCACGCGCCGCTCTTCCGGCGTTGCCGTTATCGGCGCGATAACGGTAGTTGGGCTCGAGCATCAGTACCTTCGGCCCGCTGCGGATGAACTTGACGATGCGCGATCCGCCGAGCTGGCCGCGGTCGAGACCCAAGTCGTTCGAACCCATGCCGGCAGGCATGGAATCGATGTAGAGAAACTCGGTATCGAACTTGTCGATTTCGAGCCACATGCGGCCGGCGCGCTCCTCCCAGTAGATGGGGAAATAACCCGGCATCTTTTTCATCGACGCGGTGCGCTCGGCAATGGTGGGAGTAGCGCCGCCGCCCTGTTGGGCTGCGCCCCGTCCGGACGGGGGTTGCGCGACGAGCGTGGAGGCAAGCAAAAGAAGTGAAAACGAAGTGCGTGGGAACATTTGTGCCATTATCGCAACCTTTGGTGAGCGGCTTCACTTCACGCAAGAAGCCGCCGGTTGTCCGTGCGGAGTCTTACAGCTTTGCGCGACCGCTGTTGACACACTCGGAGATGCGGCGCCGAGCAGCGTCGCGATATAGGAGATTAGCAATCATGCCAAAGAAAGCACTCGGCCTCCAACAATTATTTGTAGAAGAACTGCAGGACCTTTACGATGCTGAAAAGCAGCTTACGCGCGCCCTTCCCAAAGTAGCGAAGGCGGCGAACGACGAGGAATTAGGTGAAGCCATCCGCGAACATCTCGAAGTGACGAAAGGGCATGTCGAGCGGCTGGAGCAGGCTTTCGAATCGCTCGATTTGAAGGCCAAGGGCAAGCCCTGCGCGGGCATGAAGGGCATTGTCACGGAGAGTTCCGAAGCGATTGAGGAGAAGAAGGCCGATTCGGAAGGCGTTCTCGACGTCGCGATTACTGGCGGCGCGCGGCGCGTGGAGCATTATGAGATTGCCGGATATACGGTGGCGATCGATATGGCTCGCGAATTGGGGCACGAAGACGTCGCCGCGCTGTTGGAAGAGACGCTGCAAGAGGAGCAGAAAGCCGATGAAAAGCTTGCCGAAATCGGTAAGCGCATCTTGCAGGAAACGGTATCCGTAGAGCAATCGGGCGCCGTCGAGGAAAGCGAAGAAGAACCGGACCAAAGTCGCCGGCCGCGGACGAAAACGCGCGCGGCTCGGTAGATCGGCTTTATTCTTTGCCGGGAAGCGCGGTCAGCCTGCCAGACGGAAACACCGGGGCTGGCGGCCGGCGGCCGAGACCGCATTCGGCGTGGACGGCGCGCACGGCGTTCTCCAAGCCATCGCGCCGCACCACCACGGCGATGGTCAACTCGCTCGAACCTTGCGCGATGGCGATGATGTTCACATGCACGCGGGAAATGGCGGTGAAGATGCGTCCGGCGAGTCCCGGCTTGCCTTCCATGCCTTCGCCGACGGCCGCCAGCAGACCCACATTGTCATCGATCTCGATGGGCCGTAGATAACCGTGCGCCAGTTCGAGCGCCAGCGCGGATTCGAGCGCCCGCACGGCGCTATCAAGCTCGGACGAGCGCACCAGGAAGCAGAAACTCTGGCGGTAGCTGGAGCTCGACACCACCAGCACCTCGACATTGGCGCGGGCGATGGCGTCGAGCGCGCGCGCCATTACCTGCACGCCGTTCAGTTCTGGGCTGGCGGGTTCGAGCGAGACCAGCGCCACGTTGGTCATGGACGCCACGGCGCGCACACCGGCCGCGTGATGGGTTTGTGGAACGATCTTCGTTCCCCGGCTTTTCGGGGGCGAAGCTGTTCTTGCTCCACACGGGAATCTTCTTATCCACCAGCGGCGCCAGGGTTCGCGGATGTAGCACCTTGGCGCCGTTGTAGGCCAACTCGGCGGCCTCGGCGTAGGTGATCTCATCCATCACTTCGGCGTCGTGCACCAGGCGCGGGTCGGCGCTCATGATGCCATCGACGTCGGTCCAGATCCAGAGTTCGGCGGCGTCGAGCGCGGAGGCCAGAATCGACGCCGAAAAATCGGAGCCGCCGCGGCCGAGCGTGGTGGGCCGTCCATCCGCGGTGGCGCCATTGAAGCCGGTGACGATGGGCATGACGCCGCGATCGAGCAGCGGGAGCAGGCGCGCGCTCGGCTTTACTCGCGCGTGCGATCCATGAGTGGCGACGCATTGCCGAAGACGGCGTCGGTGACGATGACATCCCACGCATTCACGGCTTCTGCCGGCGTGCCTTCGGCGATGAGATGCTCGGAGACGAGAATGGCGGAGAGCCGCTCGCCGACGGCGACGCCTTCATCCACCGAGCGCGGCGGCCGCTCATTCAACATGGCCATCCCGTTCACGATGCGCGCGAACTCGTCGATCAGCGTGAGCAGCTTGGCCAAGAACCTCAGGTTGACGGTCGGCGGGAAGGAGTTCGCGGCAGGCCTGTTCGTGGCGCTCGCGGAGCGTGCGAAGGTTGGCCTCCATGCCGGCGCGGTCGCCGCCTTCGGCGTGGCGCATCGCGCCCGAGCAGGAGATCGGTGATTTTCGACATCGCCGAGACCACGACGGCTACCGGGCGCTTGCGGCTTTCTTCCACTGCGAGCCGCGCAGACGACGCGCATGCGTTCGGCCGAGCCGACGCTGGTGCCGCCGAACTTCATAACGAGCAGATCGTTCAACGGTACTCCTTTCCGTTGGAGATCGCGCGCGCGGACTATTTTGAGGATCTCCTCTTCGACTTCGGCGACCGAGAGCTGCGTGGAATCGAGATAGACTGCGTCGGGCGCCTGCGCAAGGGGCGAATCGGCGCGCGCGCTGTCGCGTTGATCGCGCTCCGTCATCTGCGCGGTGAGCGCTTCCGGGATCCATGGACTGGCCCTTAGCGCGCATCTCCTCCAGACGCCGCCGCACGCGCTCGGAGATCTCCGCGTCGAGATAAACCTTCACATCGGCATCGGGAAAGACGACCGTGCCGATGTCGCGGCCTTCCATGACTACGCTCGAACGTCTCGCCGATGGCGCGCTGCTTGGCCACCATGGCGCGGCGCACGCCGGGGATCACGGCGATTTTCGAAGCGCCGTTTGAGACCTCCGGGCGGCGGATCTCGTCGGTGACGTCTTCGCCGTTGAGTTCGATGCGCCCAGGCGCAAGCTCGATCTCTGCGGAGGAGGCAAGTTGCTCCATGCGATGCATGTCGCCCATATCGACGCCTTGCCGCCACCCCCAGAGCGCGACTGCGCGGTACATGGCGCCAGTGTCTATGTAAATGAATTGGAGGCGATCGGCCAGGCGGCGGGCGATTGTGCTCTTGCCTGCGCCCGAGGGGCCATCGATCGCGACAACTACTATTCTGTGTTCAGCCAACTATAAAGAATAACGTGACGCGGGGCGGATGTGCTGAGTAGGCGGCTTCATTCGGGTGCAGTATCATGGGCGTATGCTTCGTTACCACGTTGCCTTCTTCCTCCCCCGTGAGGCTGGGGAAATGGTGGTCGCGGAGGCCTTTGATTTTCCTGGAGCCGTTACGCAGGGCTTCGATCTAGCCGATGCGCGCCTGATGATCGCGGATGCCATGCAGGACGTAGCTCAATGTCTTCTGGAGGAAGGCAAGCCTTTGCCTACTCCCGATCCGGATGCGGCCGCCGACGCCGACTTGGTCGAACTCGTTCCGCTGACCGTTCACGTTGGGGCTCTACGAGTTTGAAGACGGCGCGAGCACGGGCGAACCATCGCGTGTGAAGCTACTTCAGAAAATCCTCGCGGACGGGATTAAAGCTATCCACCAACCGCGCCCGCGCCGAAAGCAATTGCATGGCGTGCGGCCGGCCGCTTGGAATCGCCACCAGATCGCCCGCGCGCAAATGCCGCGGCAGATCGCCTTCCACCAGGAACAGCAACTCGCCGTCGGCAACAAACGTTGTCTGTTCGTGAGGATGCGAGTGGTAAGGATCGGGCGATGCCCACGGGCCGTTACCCACATCCAGCAGCACGGTCATTAACTGGCTCGTATGGACGATGCGGCGCTCACAGCCTTCACGGAAGCGCTCACCCTCAGTCTCGCGGTACGCAACCACGGAAACCGGAGTCAAGCGTGCATGCCTTTGCCGCTGATCTGCAAATCGAAGCCGTCCGGATCTTTGATGTGGAAGCTGTCGACGGTGTCCTGGCGCGGGGTGAATCCGCGCTTAGTGAGTTCCGCGCGCGCGCCTTCGAGATCCCACGTTTCAACTGTGTAGGCAATGTGGTCGACGTGCGGCGGCGGAGTCTTGCTGTCGGGCCGTCCGTTGCGCGGCAACAAGAAGGTGTCGCCGAAGGCCAGGTAGCATTGGCTGTGGTCATTGTCCTGCTTGATTTGCATGCCGAGCAGATCCGCGTAGAAATCCCGCGTCACTTTGTAATCCTTGACCTGATACGAAATGTGGTTGACGGCGACAGCCTTGAAGGGGCTTTCCGCCGCGCGCGCCGGGGCTGCGGCGCTGGCGGCGGTCGCGGCCAGCGCCAGACTCTGAATTAATTGCCGGCGGTTCATTTTGCCCTGCTCGAAATCCTGCAAAAGCTTGGCGATGATATGTTCCATTTTCGAAGCTCCTTAGTGAATGAATTCGCGAATCTGTTTTACCGCCGCATCAACCTTCATATCGAAGATCATCTTGCCTAACTCGACGGTGGATGGCCGCGCATCGCCTTGGATCCCATTGTTAATGCGCGGGGCGTTGGGGTCGCGCGGCGGGTCGCCTGGTTTACGGACCGGGTTACCCACCGCTTTGGGGATCTCATCCTTGCGTACCCAGCCTTTGTCCATTCCGAGATACATCATCTCGGAGGTGTCCGGGATGCCGGCGTGCGTGCTGAGGGGAAGATTGTGCGCGGTCAAGTATTTGTCGAACTCGTCGTTGGTGTCTTTGTAAACCCGATCGCAGAAATATATGTGGATGCCCTTGGCGCCATACTTCTCGTCAAGCTTCTTGGCAACCTCGCCGAGTTGCTGTTGGCCGCCGCCGTGATCCCCCATCAGCACAACGTTCTTGAAGCCATTGGCGATAATCTGCTCGGCCACCCGTTCGTTGACTGCCGCGAAAATGTCGTTCGTGAGTCCGATAGTGCCGGGAAGGTTCGCGTTTGCGTTGTTCACCGAGAAGGTCAGCACCGGCGCCGCGATCGCGTTGCCCAGTTTCTCGGCGATGGCGATCACGGTGGCGTGCGCCATGAGGGTGTGGCCGCCGTTGACGTTCTGCGGTCCGCGCGTTTCGATGCCGCCGTTATAGACCAGAACGGTGGTCTTGCCGGCGTCGCGTGCGGCCTTGAGTTCCGGCCACGTCATCATCTCCCAATCCACGGACGTGGGCTTCGCCGTTTGTGCGTATCCCGTTGAAGCCAACATGGCGAGCACCGCAATGCCCGATCTCAACCCTCGCATGATTCCCTCCGCGCCAGCTCCTGCCGACGGTTCCGTGGGCGATTTCGCGCCTCGCAGAAGCATATCACTGCCGTTGGGGCAAAACAAATCGAAGGAGGCTATGGCTGGCCTGGAACGGAACTGGACGTGCACACACACACACACACACACACACACGTTCTTGTTACAAGGTCCTCTATCTCACGTTATGCTGGTGGGGGCCATGTATGACCGGAGACGAGCCAAAACCTGAGAATCCAACTGTTCCGAACCACCTAGAGAATGCGCTCGAAGACCTCACGGTCGTTGGCGTAGGCGCGTCGGCCGGCGGGCTGGAGGCGCTTACCGAGCTGCTGCAGCACCTTCCCTCTGGCCTGAATATGGCTTTCGTTCTCATTCAGCATTTGGACCCGCGCCATGAAAGTGCTCTGCCGGAACTGCTTTCTGGAAGGACAGCTATGCGCGTTGTACCAGTACAGCAGGATGTTCTGCTCGCACGTGGCCATGTGTTCGTAATCTCGCCGAATACCCTCCTCCGCGTGGCCGATGGGCGGTTGGTCCTGGAGAGGCGGCCGCCGGAGAGCTTCAAACCCATAGATCTTTTCTTCCATTCATTGGCCGAAAAGTTCAAGGAGCGCGCCATCGGAGTCGTCCTCTCCGGAACAGCAACCGATGGAACCTTAGGCCTGAAGCACATAAAGGCGGAGGGGGGAATCACGTTTGCGCAGAATCAGACCGCGAAGTTTGACAGCATGCCTCGCAGCGCAATCGCTGCCGGCGCGGTGGATTTTGTCTTATCGCCTCGCGAAATCGCGGAAGAGTTAGTCGCGATTGCCCGGCGGCCGGAAACGTTGGATGGCCACGAAAGCCCGGCCCAAGATGAGGGATCGACTTTGGAGCGGCTCCTGCTGCTGCTCCGGAGGCATACCGGAGTCGATTTCAAACAATACAAGCAGCCGACGATCTCGCGCCGGCTAAACCGCCGGATGGTGGTGCGAAAGGCCGAAAACCTTCAGGACTATCTTCACCTCCTCCAAAAGGAACCCGACGAACTCGATGCACTGTTTGACGATCTGCTCATCAACGTGACTGATTTCTTTCGCGATCCCGAGGTATTCGAAGCTGCCAAGCGCCTGGCGTTTCCGAAGATCGTTGCGAACCGGAAACAACCGCACACGATTCGCGCCTGGATTCCCGGGTGCTCCAGCGGCGAGGAAGTGTATTCCATGGCGATCGCCTTGAGCGAGTTTTTAGAATCGGAAGATCTTGGCTGCACCATTCAGATGTTCGGTACCGACGTGAGCGATAGGACTATCGACTTTGCGCGAAAGGGAGTCTACAATGAGAGCGCGGTGTTGAACGTCTCTCCGGAGCGTCTCCGCCGATTCTTCATCCGCACCGAGGCCGGGTACCAGGTTGCCCGCAACATCCGCGAGATGTGCATCTTTTCCCGCCACAATGTGGCCAAAGATCCGCCGCTCTCGCGCATGGATATTATCAGTTGCCGCAATCTTCTGATCTATTTCGCGCCTTCCTTACAGCGCAAAGTAATCGGAACCTTCAGTTATGCCCTCCAACCGACGGGTTGCCTGATCTTGGGGCCCTCCGAAACCGTTGGGAGCCTCGCGGACCATTTCAGCGTCCTGGACGAGTCGCGCAAACTTTACTGCAGAAGGTCAACACCGCCGCCTCAACTTTTCGAACTGTCGGATGAGCGTCCCGAGGCGCTTCCTGAGCGCATCATGCGACCCGCGCCGGCGGCGGCTGTAGGATTCCCCGGTCATGGTGCGCAGATGCAGAAGTATGCCGATCGGATTGTCCTCTCGCGTTATGGACCATCGGGAGTGGTTGTCGATGAGGCCTTGCGCGTGACGAATTTTCGGGGCGAAGTGGCTCAGTACCTTGTCGCGCCGGAAATGGAGCAAGGCGCCGAGTTGATGGCGATTGTGCGCGCCGACCTGCGAGCAATCTTGAGTACGGCGATTGAGCAGGCGCGGCGAACCGACGCCGTCGTAGTGGCCGAAAGCCCAGCCGCAACAGAGGCCGACGGAAGCCATCCAGTGGCAATTACCGTCATCCCGCTTTCTCTTGCAGGGAATCCAAAGTACTTCTTGATTGTCCTTGGCCGTAGCAGCGAGACTACGAAGCCCGGAAGCTCGCCGGACCTTCTTCCTGGCGAGTCGTCGCACCATGCCGGGATTTCTATCGAAGAGGAAAACGCGAATCTCAAGAAGGAACTGACATCCACCCGCGAATATCTACAGTCGGTAATCGAAGAGCTGCGTTCAACGAATGAAGAGGTTCAATCCGCGAACGAGGAGTTGCAAAGCACGAACGAGGAAATGCAGACGTCCAAGGAGGAGCTTCAGTCCACCAATGAGGAACTGCATACCATCAACGCGGAGTTGCAAAGCCGAAACGGCGAATTAGCCCAGCTGAATAATGACTTGGTTAATTTGCTGGGCTCCATGAACATGCCGATAATAATGACCGGCCGCGACCTGCGCATTCGTCGCTTCACGCCGGTCGCGGAGAAGATTTTGCGGCTCATCCCGACGGATGTCGGCCGTCCCATCGCGGATCTGAAGCCACGAATTAACGCTCCCGATCTCGAAGAGGTTCTTCGTCAGGTGCTCGATACCCTTCAGCCATACGAACGGGAGGTTGAAGATTCTGAGGGGCGCGCGTATCTCATGCGAATACGTCCATATCGCACGAGTGAAGACCGCATCGATGGGACCGTTCTTCAATTGCTCGATGTGAGCGAAATCAAGCGCAGCCTCGAAAACGTGAAGCATGCCCGCGATTATGCGGAGGCGATCGTAAACACGATTCACGAGCCGCTGGCGGTTGTGGACGACCAACTCACAATCCGTGATGCGAATCGCGCCTTCTACGATTCGATGGAAGTACCCGAGCACGCAGCGAAAGGAAAGGCGATCTTCGACGTTTCGTCCGGCCGGTTCGATACGCTTCCGATTCGAGCGTTATTCGACAAGTTGAAGCAGGGAGCCACTGAGCTGAACGATGTGGAGATCGAACCGAAGTTGCTGGATGGCGAAACCCGGACGCTGTTGATTAACGCGCGGCGTCTCAGGTCGCCGGATCAGGAACCGCTCATCCTGATGGCGCTTGAAGACATCACGGAAAGAAAGCGGGCCGCCGAAGCCCGCTATCGCCGTCTTTTCGAAACCGCCCGGGACGGCATTGTCATCATCGACGCTATGACAGGCGAGATCCTGGATATAAATCCTTTTACACAACACTTGTTGGGGTATCAACGGCCGGAACTCGTCGGCAGGAATCTGTGGGAGATTGATTCAATAACGGATGCCTCTCATGTCCATGCTGCATTAGAGCAGATTCGTGAACGAGGCGCGCTGCGGTTCGACCAATTCCACCTAAGTACAAAAGACGGCCGTGAATTGGAGTTGGAAGTGATTGCCACTGTTTACTCCGAAGGTAAACGGCAAGCTATTCAGTTGAACATGCGCGATGTCAGCGAGCGGAAGAAATTCGAACGCGAACTGCAAGAGACGCAGAAACTGGAAGGTCTGGGATTATTAGCAGGCGGTATCGCGCACGATTTTAACAATCTGTTGACTGGCATTCTCGGCAACGCAAGCCTCGCGCTGTCGGAAACCACTCCCAATCAGCCGCTGCGAGCCCGGTTGCGCTCCATCGTGGAAGCGGCGGAACGCAGCGCGTTCCTTACTCGACAGATGCTGGCCTACGCCGGTAAGGGACAGTTCGTGACCGCCGACATCGACCTGGGCGAACTGGTGGTGGAGATTTCGGAGCTGGTCCGAACGTCGATCCCTAAACCCGTCGATCTGAAATTCGATCTGGCGCCGAACCTCCCGCCGGTCGAAGCCGATCCCGCGCAGCTCCAGCAGGTCGTGATGAATCTCGTGATCAATGGCGCGGAGGCGATCGGGGAAAACAGGGTGGGGACTGTAAGCGTCCGGACATCGCTTCGAGAACTAAGTCCCGATGAGGCCGGTGCGCTATTCAAGTCGGAACCCACTGCCCCCGGAACATACATTCAGCTGGAGGTGAGCGATACAGGGGAGGGGATGGACGAAGCGACAAAGGCGCGGATTTTCGATCCGTTCTTCACCACCAAGTTTATGGGCCGAGGATTGGGGCTGGCTGCAGTCCAGGGGATCGTCAGGCGGCACCGGGGGGCCATTGCCGTTCACAGCATGCCCGGGCGTGGTACAAGCTTTCGCATTCTCCTTCCTGTCAACGGTCGGCAAGCGACACGCGTTGAGAAACGGCAAGAGGGCGCCAATTTGATCGCCCCAGGATCGGTCGCTTTGGTGATCGATGACGAACAGGTCGTCCTGAAGATCGCCCAGGACGTGTTGTCGCGGCGAGGTATGAGAGTCTTAACTGCCGATAACGGAAAGAGCGGCGTCGAGATATTTCGGGAACACCATAGCATTGTCTCCGTAGTATTGTTGGATCTTAAGATGCCAGTCATGGGGGGCGACGAGGCGTTTCCGTTATTACATCAAATTAACCCCGACGTTCCCATTATCCTGTCGAGCGGCTTTGATGAGCGCGAGGTGACGCAACGCTTCGGTGACCGCAAACCAGCCGGGTTTCTTCAGAAGCCCTACACTTCTCAACGTCTCATTAGCGCAGTGGCGGCCGTGCTGAGAAGACCTTAGATGCTGTGGTAATGGTGGTTAAAGATGAGCGATTTCGAGAGCCAGATCCGGGATTTGCGAGAGAGAACTGAATTGAATCGTCGCGACTTTATACGAGCTGAGTTGCAGACCTGTTCGATCGCTGTTGACAGAGGCCACTTCGAGCTCTCCCTTGGCGACCGCGATGAGGCAGAAAAGGAATTTGCGATCGCGCATCGCGGCGCCCAGGTAATCGAAAAATTCTTGAGTGAGGGACCGCGGCAAATTCCCGAGCTCGAGGCCAGGCTGCCGGCTTTGAAAGCATCCATAGAGTCGCTTAGGGCGGAGATCGACGCGTACCTGCGCTAAAGTGTGCGCGCTAGCTCGATCGGTGACACGCCGCGCGGTCGAGCGTTATAATCAGCGCTGATGAAAGCACCGTTCCTCCTGCTGATATTCTGCGCGGCGCTGGCGGCGCAAACGCCTGCCACGAAAGCTCCCGCGAAGGCGCCGGCAAAATCGCCTACGCCCGCCGTGAGTTCACGCCTGATGCATCCCGAGTTGGCCAAGGCCAAGGCGCCGGACCTCTACCGCGTAAAGTTCACCACCGCCAAGGGCGATTTCGTGATCGAAGTACATCGCGATTGGGCGCCGAATGGGGCCGACCGGTTCTATAACTTAGTCCGCGCGGGCTACTTTGTTGGCGACGGCTTCTATCGCATGGTTCCGAACGTCTTCGTTCAGTTCGGCATCCATTCGAACCCCGCGGTGACGAAGGTATGGTCCACCGCTCCCATTAAGGACGATCCGCGGAAGCAGAGTAATACGCCGGGTACGCTGGTTTTTGCGAACGGCGGACCCAACACGCGAACCACGCAAGTATTCATCAACTTTCAGGACAATTCTTCGCAACTCGATTCTCTCGGCTTCGCGCCGATCGGGACAGTAACGGAAGGATTCGACGTAGTGAAGAACCTCTACGGCGGGTACGGCGAGATGAAGGAGATGGGAGGCGCCGGACCCAGCCAGCAGGCTTATTCGGAGCAAGGCAAGGCTTATCTGGACAAGAGCTTTCCGCTCATCGATAAGATTGTTTCAGCTACGGTGATTTTCCCCGAGCCTGCGCCGCCGACTGCCAAGAAGGGGCCTGCCACAACTAAGAAGTAGCCGCTACCCACGGTTTCGGGGTGCAGACTTCCTTGCTTCGCCACCGAGAGACGGCATAAGGCGCGCCTTTACCGCTTCAGCAAAGCATCAATCTGCTGTTTGAGCTTTGGGAAATCATCCCTGACGGTCTTCCATATAATTTTTAAATCGACGAAGAAATACTCGTGGATCGCCGTATTGCGCATCCCACGCATCTGCGCCCAGGGAAGCTCAGGATGCTGTTGGATGAAGTCCGGGACCATGCCATTAATCTTGTTTACGGCCTCGCCGATGATTTCGATGTTGCGAACAACGGCATCCTGAACCTGCAGGTTCTTTTGAAAGGCTTCAAAGTCCATTACGGGCTGAAGGTAGTTCCTCGCCCTCTCAATCGCTTCCGCAATGTGTTCCAGATAGTCTCCGACCCGCTCCGGGTGCTTCATAAGGGCTGTGCCAGTTGCAATACCTCGTTGCGGAACTTCGGCGGCAAGCCGTTCGGCGTTAAGACCGATACCGGTACTCCAAGCAATTTCTCGGCATCGATTTTTAAACCGGCCATCGTAAGCAGGCTCGTGGATGGTCCGGGATCAACGAGCAAATCTAGATCGCTCTCATCCGTATCTGTGCCGCTGAGAACCGACCCAAATACGCGAGGGCTCGACAGACCATAGCGGCTGACGATCTGCCGTAATTCTGCGCGGTGGGCGTCAAGAGCATCGGATGGTTTCATAGCGCCTCTGCGTCCACGCCTTTATCGTAACCTTTCACTGTGGCGGCGTCACGCCGATCTCGAGATAGCAAAATCGGCGAGTATTTTAAATTCGGCGGCCGCATGTGCTCGATCAGCGGGAAGAACGGCTAATTCTTCGACGCTATGATCGGAATCCTGCAATATTGATAAGGATGGTTTCAGCCCTCGCATGAGCCGTCCACGACGGCAACTCAATCTCTTCGACGCCACGATGATCGTAATGGGCGGCATCGTGGGTTCGGGTATCTTCATTAATCCCTACGTTGTCGCCCAGCGCGTCCACACTTCGGCGTTGATTCTGGGTGTGTGGCTGATGGGCGGAGCCCTCGCGATGCTGGGCGCATTGATCTGGGCCGAACTCGCCACACGTTTGCCTGAAGCCGGTGGGCAGTACCTGTATCTGCGCGAGGCATACCATCCGATGGTCGCGTTCGTCTACGGCTGGGTGTTGCTGCTGGTGACGCAGACCGGCGGGATGGCGGCGGTTGCGGTGACATTCGCGCACTACTACCGCGAGCTGACGGGAAGCGGATGGAACGACAGCGCCATCGCGGTGGCAGCGCTATTGGGGTTGACGGTAATCAACTGCTTCGGAGCGCGCGCGGGAAGCAACGTGCAGAGCGCGCTGATGCTGATGAAGTGCGCGGCCATCGGAGCGCTGGTAATCGCCGGATGGCTGTGGGGCGGCGGGACGGTGCATGTAACGCCGCTGCTCGACCGGCCGGCATCGTTTGGCTTGATCGGCGCGATTGGGGCGGCGATGGTTCCAGTGGCGTTCGCCTATGGAGGGTGGCAGACGGCGAGTTTCGTGGCGGGCGAGATGCGTAACCCGCGGCGCGATCTTTCGCGCGGGCTGTTTCTGGGCGTGGCGGGCGTGGTCGCTCTGTATCTTGCCGTGAATTTTGTGTGCCTGAAGGTATTGGGTCCGGCAGGTTTGGCGTTGTCGCCAACACCGGCATCGGCGGTGATGCGCGCGGCGCTGGGTGAAGCCGGGGCGCGATGGATTGCGATAGGCATCGCGGTTTCCACGCTGGGATTCCTAAGCCAGGGGATTCTCACGGCGCCGCGCGTCTACTACGCGATGGCTCGCGATGGGCTGTTCTTCGAGCGCGTAGGCCGGATCTCGCCGCGCACGGGCGCCCCGGTGACTGCGATCGTGCTGCAGGGAGTCTTCGCGATGGCAATTGCGCTGCTGGGGAAGTACGAGCAAATTTTGAACTACGAGGTGTCGGTAGATTTCATTTCGTTCGCGCTCACGGCGGCGTCGCTGTTTGTCTTTCGGGCGCGCGAGGGCGCGGCGCGGCCGGCGGGGATTTATCGGACTCCAGGGCATCCGTATACGACCGCGGTTTTCGTATTGGCGTGCGTCGGGATTGTGGCGAGCACGTGGGCGCAGTCGGCGAGGAACAACGTGATCGGTCTGGGGATTCTGTTGACGGGGATTCCAGTTTATTGGTGGTGGCGGCGGCGAAGCACGGTATAGATCTATGCTGCGTCCTCCACGACGACCGCGAACCGTTTGCCAAGCGCCGCCAGCGCCGCCTGGATCTTGTCCGATCTCGTAGCGTGATCGGGATCGAGCATTCGACGGATCACTGTCTCCCGAACTCCAAGGCGGCATGCCAATTGAACATTGTTGACGCCCGCTTCGCGCATCGCCCAATACAGAGCTACCTTTGGCGCAATCCAGAGGGGAACGGCGATCAGTCGCTGGCCACGCTTCGGCCTGGATGGGTACGGAATCTCCTCTTTGTGAGCGATGCGTGCCGCCAATGCGCTGCCCAAGCAATCTTGGGCCTCCTCGACGGCTTCGCGAAGGTCGCGCCCATCGGTCATTGCTTCGCGCAAATCGACGAAACGCACCACGGGCCGACCGGATTTATCCGTGCGGAACGTGGCTGGATACCCGATTTCCATGCTCCTTACCTCACTTCCAGATCTTTCTCGTTAATGCCCAACTGGCTGCACATTTCGTGCAACAGGCCTCGACCCAGTTCCTTCTTTCGGTCCTTCAATGTCGCGAACGCAGCGCCGTAATAGACGCGTCCGTGACTGCCATCCCCATGTTGGGGGTTGAATGTCACGGGCACGCCTCGGCGGCGTCCAAGCTTCTTCAGCTTTCGCAAGAATTCGCTTCCCTTCAATTCATTAGTCTCGCACAGATGTATGCGAGACGGGTTCAAATGCCATTCCCTTATATTTGTATTTGCGCACGATGAAACACAAACATTCCGAATACATGCACTGGGCCAAGACCCAAAGCAAAGCTCGCTACAACCTTGCGACGAGCGGCGTGGGCGCATTTCCGCTGCGCGACTTGCCGTTCGATTACTCGAGGCTCGAAATCAATGGCAATAACAGCTACGGCTTCGTGCCGCTGAAGGGGGCCATCGGGCTGAAGTACGGCGTCGAACCGGATTGCATCGTCACCGCGGATGGCACATCGATGGCGAACTATCTGGCAATGGCTACCATTCTCGAGCCGGGTGACCAGGTGGTGATCGAGGAGCCGGTGTATGGGCTGATTTGCGATGCGGCGGCATACATCGGCGCGGAGATCCGACGATTCCTGCGAAGAGCGGAGACCGGGTGGGCGCTCGATGCGGTGGAGGTTCGACGCGCGATTTCACCGAAGACGAAGCTGGTGGTAGTGACGAACCTGCATAATCCATCGAGTGTGCTCGCGCCGGAAGCGGCGCTGTGTGAAATCGCCGATATGGCGGCCAGCGTAGGCGCGACGCTGCTGGTGGATGAGGTCTACCTCGATGCGGTGTATGAGAATACGCCGCGCACGGCGTTCCAATTAGGGAAAAACGTCGTGACGACAAGCAGCCTGACCAAGGTCTACGGCGTAAGCGGACTGCGCTGCGGATGGATCTTCGCGCAGCCGGATCTGGCGCGGCGCATGTGGGCGCTCAACAATCTATTTGCAGCCACGGCCGTACATCCGGCGGAGATTCTAAGCGTCGCTGCGTTCGAGCATCTGGATCTGCTGCGCGACCGCGCGAGAAAAGTGGTGGACGCGGATCGCGTGGCGTTGCGAGCGTTTCTCGATGCGAATGAACAGGTGGAGTGCGCACGAACCGCGTTCGGAAATACCGCGTTCTTGCGATTGAAGCGCGGCGGAGTGGATGAGTTCTTGGGAAGGCTGCGGGCGGAATATGAGACCTCGGCGGTTCCTGGACGATTCTTCAATGCGCCCGAACACTTTCGCATCGGCATGGGCGTAGACCACCAAATGTTCGCCGAGGGGCTGCGGCGGATCGAACAGGCGATGGGTTCAGGCTAATTCGAGGACGGATCGTCGCAATTTCGTGGCGCCGGATGCCTCGTCGCAGGAGCTATGGCGTTGAAGCCGCCGTAGGAGCCGGCCGAGATCACGGTACTCACCGCTTGGCGTTACGTCGAATGTGCCCGTCACGCGGCCGGTCATGATTCCGCCCTGGCTTCGTCCTACCGCCGCGACGCCGCACGTGCTTATTCCTGTGCAGGTAGCCGAGGTGGTGTAAAAGAAGGTTTCCGTGGAATCGTAAAACGGAATCGGCTTACCGCCTGTGCTGAGACTGAAAGAAAATAAATTGCCAGTGGACGGCGTGGTGATCGCGCTAAGCGGACTCGGTCCGTTCCCGACGTAAACCAATTGAGATTGATAGGCGCCGCCGCTACCTAGTCCAGTATAAGAGCCGGATAAGGTACAGGTCGTATTAGTCCCATCGGAAAACGTAGGTTCCGAAAGTGACCCGCGAGGTGCCTGAGCCGGATGAGTTTAGTCCCGTCCCCGTCAGGGTGAATGGCTGGGTGCTGGCCCCAAGGGAGACCACCACCGCGCCAGCCGAATGCGCGAAAAGCCCACTTGTAATCAGGATTTGTAGTAGTTTCATAAAGACGTGCGATCTTAAGCAGGGCGCGGGCCGAACGCTTCGGCTGAACATTATTATATGTAACATTTGTTACATTTGGAGCAGTGCCACTATGGGAAGCCCGCTTTCTATCCTCGACTATCGCCAGCCTCTCGAATTCCGGCTAGGCGATGTGATTGTTCGCTCGTGGATCATCCTTTCGCGTCACTTACTCGTCTTCCTTGGTTTAGTCGCCATTCTCGAGGCGATACCATTGATCAGTCTGCCTAAGCTGACGCCGCTGCTGGCGCGACAAGGCGGCGTGATGGCAAATCTACTCGTGTCTATGGTCGGCGGCATCGTAGCTATGATGTTCTCGGCCTTATCGCAGGCGGTGGTGGTCTACGCGACCTTTCAAGATCTGCGCGGCAGAGAAGTCAACCCAGTGGAATCGTTCTCGCGAGGCCTGGCGCGCGTCGTTTCCGCTATTGCAACGTCAATCCTGGAAGGATTGGCCGTCGGAATAGGCCTGGTTCTTTTCCTCGCGCCGGGCCTGATCGCGCTCGCCGCTTTTTCAGTCGCTCTGCCGATTTGTGTCGTCGAACGGGCCGGCCCTCTGCGCAGCCTTTCACGGAGCGCTGAACTCACCCGAGGATATTGGTGGCCGATTCTCGGCGTGGCCGTCTCGATCCTGATTGTCAGCGCTGTAGCCGGCCTGGCTATACGTGCCGCGCTCCCTGCGTCCGGACTACCAGTGACCATCGCCACCTGGGCCTGGAACGTCCTCGTCACGGCCTATAGCTCGGTCTACGCCGCGAATCTTTACCATGACCTGCGCGCCGTAAAGGAAGGCATTGGCATTCAGGAAATCGCGTCGGTGTTCGATTAGGTCGGCCCGCGCGTGGTCTGGTAAAACTTATCGCCGCGCTCATCGCCGAAGTTCTTGCGCTGTTCCAGAAACGCGCGTTGCGCGGAATAGAAGTCGCGCAGAAAAGTCTCTACGTCGCGATCTGCCACTTCGCCCCTCCAGCCGATGCGACGCGCGACGCGGTCACGGATATCGCACATCAAGCGGAAATTCTCCGCATTGGGCGGCTGGCGCAATACCTCCTCAAGCACCTGCAATTCGCGGATTCCGTATGCCTGCAATTGATCCACCGAGAATTCGAAGATGCGGCTTTCGCGCGCCAAATCTTCTAGCAACACGCGCTTGGGAGCGGAGATCACCATGGTCCCGCCCACCAGATCGCCCAGCCGCAAACGGTCCCGCGTAGCGAAGAGCAGGACGAACATCCCGCTAATCCAGATCGCAGGAGGCGCGATGTCACTAAGCGACCAGAGCCATCCGTGCGTCATCAGCAGCAACTCGATGGGGAAGATCTCCGCCTGGCGCGTGAGATTGCGCGCCACAACGGCCGAGGGCAGCAGCGGACCACCGCGACGATCGATCACGCGCAGACCGGCCATGCGCTTTCCTGGAGTGACCCCGCCCCACTTCAATTCGAAGATCAGGAAGTATGCATTGCGCACGACAAAGGAAAGGAAGAGCAGGATGGGAAGGGTGAACGAAACCGTGCCCAAAGGCGCCAGCACGGCCGACAGGAGGAGCCCCACCACCACAAGCGCCAGCGCTCCGGCGAAGGACAAAAAGACATCGGCGATGAAAGCGGCGATCCTCTCGCCCGGCTCCGCCACGGCAACCCGCAAAGATACGCCTTCGGGCGTGGGCAAGAGCCGCTCCCTCCGTCGCACCCGTTCAAGAGGGAAGGCAGCGCCGGCGCTCACGAATTCCTCCGGCCGGCAAAGACGAAATAGCCGGTCCAAACCAGGAGGGTAACGGCGGCGATCTCCATGCGCTGGTTTGTATCGACAATAGTCTGGCGGAAGACGCCTTCGAGCATCGCCGCCACCAGCAGCATCAGCACGCCGCCGGTCGCGGCGGCTCCCACAACGGGGCCAGCCGCGGCAAGCGCCGCCACGCGCGATTCGCGCCCTGGAAATAATACGCTCTGCCCCAGCTTTAACCCGGCCGCGCCGAAGAGAACCAGCGCGCCCAATTCGGTGACGCCATGAATCGAGACCCATCCGGTGAACTCACCTAGCAGGCCGCGGTGCACGTGCAAAGCGAAGAATGCGCCCAGCATCAAACCGTTGCCGAACGTCAGAACCAGCGTTGGGATACCGCCCAAAATCCCAAGCCCAAAGGTAAGCAGCGCAACGAGAGTATTGTTCGAGAACAGAGCATTCGCCATCATCAACAAATCGACGCCCGATTTGGGCCGCGAGGAGAGCACGTCGAGCAGTTCCTTGCGCGTGCTGGAGGGCCCGCGGCCACCCGCCAACCCGGCGGGCACGATCACCGGGTACCAACCCTCATCGCCATTCACCAACAGAAAGCCGGATATGATTCCCACCGCGAGGGCCGCCAGCGTGATAAAAAACTGGACGCCAATGGAGCGCACGGCGCGCGGCAGTACACGCGCGAGGAATTCGCGGAGGTTGATCCAGATCCGCATGGGGCGCGCATAGATCGTCAGGAAGGCGCGCAGCGAGAGGTCTTCCAGATAATTGACCAGCGCCCGGTCAAGCGCGATGCTACGCGCGACGGAAAGCGAGGAGAGCGCCGCTCGATACAGCAGGGGCAGCCGTCCGAGATCGGCAGCCGGGAGAGCGCGCAGGCCGCGCTCTTTGGCAATTTCGAGCAATTCGTCGAGTTCGCGCCAGCTCGATTCGCGTTGCTTGCGAAACTCACGGCTTTTGAGCGGCGCGGCTGTCATAACAATCCCCGTTGCTTGATCAAGAGGTATCGGTTGAGCAGCGCCAGGGGCAACTCTGCAGGCGAAAGATCGAGGCACTGGATTCCGAGGCGCTCGAGCTTTTCCAACACGATGGCGTGCTCCCGGCGAAAATCCGCAGCGAGCACTGCACGCGCGACCTGCGCGTCGTTGTCAGGCGGCGCTTCGAAGATGTCCGCGAGCAGGCGGTCGCGAATGGTGACGAAGATCAAGAGATGGCGAGTCGCAATGCGGCGGACGTTTTCGAAAAGCAGCTCCGATGTCACGGTATCAATGAAATCGGTGAAGAGGACGATCAGACTGCGCCGGCGCAGACGCGTCTGTAACTCCGCCAGCCCGAGCGTGAAGTTCGTCTCGTCATTGCTGTAAGCAATCCCCGCCGATGCCTGCTGGAGCCGCCGAAACGCGTGCATGCCGCGATCGGGCGCGAGATACTGGCGCGGCCGGCTGTCGAATGCGTAGCTGCCAACAAGATCGCCCGCCATTACGGCGAAGCGCGACAGCATCAGCCCGAGACCGATCGAGTGGTCGAGCCGCGGCACGCCATCCACCGGCTCCTGCATCAGATGGCCGGCATCGAAGGCGAGAATTACAGGATGGTTTCGCTCCACTCGAAACTCGCGGGCGATCAGTTTGCGGTGATGGGCGGAGCGTTTCCAATCGATGAAGCGCGGATCGAGGCCGGGCGCGAATTCGCGCAGCGCCTCAAATTCCGAGCCCTCGCCGTGCCGCCGCTGGGCCTTGGTTCCGTAGAGGGCATCGCGGAAGTGGAGCGTCAGCGCCTGTCCGCGGCCCGCCTGGGTATCGGGAAGAATCGGTACGGGCTTCGCGATGGGGAACTGTCGCGTCTGTTCGATTAACCCTAGCGGGCCGCGCCAGCGTATCCAAAGCCGCTCGATGCGCAACTGGCCACGGCGGCGCGGCTCGATGCGAACTTCGGCGCGCGCGTGGGGGCCGAACGCCTTCCACGTATCGGCGTACGTTAGAGGCGCGGCATCGCCGGCGAGATCGAGCGCCAGCTCGTATGACGACGATCCGCCGCCATCGGCGCTCAGAACGATGGCCGCGCCCACCGGTTCGCCGATGTATCCGATGGGCGGCGCCTCAACTTCCGCGCGAATCTTACGCAGCGGCCGCGCGAAACAGGCGTCGAGGACCAGGCAAAGCAACACGAACGCGCTGCCATCGAAGGCGCGGGGCCACCACTGAGACCGATAGCTGAGCGCAAGCCACACGAGCGGCAACAGCGCCGCGAAGAGCAGCCCCGCGCGCCGCGTGGGCCTGATGGCGAGAACCGAACTCATCGCGGCGCGGGGGTCCTTTCCAAAATGTCGCGAAGGATTTTCGCCGCGGAGAAGCCTTCGATATCGGCGCGCGCCGTGGGTACGATGCGATGGCTGAGCGTTGCGACGGCGAGCGATTTCACGTCGTCGGGGATGACGAAATCGCGCCCTTCGAGCACGGCGCGCGCGCGAGAGGCGGCGGCCAACATGCTCGCCGCGCGCGGAGAAGCACCCACTTCGAGGCTGGAGTGGCTGCGCGTGGCCCGCACCAAATCGACCACGTAGCCGATTACTTCGGCGGAGAGCGTGATCGCCGAGGCTACCTCGCGCATTTCGCGCAATGCGGGGCCATCGGCCGCGGCGCTCACTCCGAAATCGGCGGGCTTCGGAATCACCGATTGGCGGCCGTGGCGGCGCACGATCTCCATTTCCGCTTCACGCCCTGGATAATCCACGGCGATCTTGAAGAGGAAGCGATCGAGCTGCGCCTCGGGCAGCGGATACGTTCCCTGCTGCTCGATGGGGTTCTGAGTGGCGATCACCATGAAGGCGGCGCTCAGCTGGTAATGGCGGCCATCGATGGTGACCGCGCGCTCATTCATGGCTTCGAGCAACGCAGCCTGCGTCTTGGGAGGGGTGCGGTTGATTTCGTCGGCTAACAGGATCTCGGTGAAGATGGGCCCTTTGGTCAGCACGAATTCGTTGGTCTGAAAATGGAAGAGGTTGGCGCCCAGCACGTCGCCTGGCATGAGATCGGGCGTGAACTGGATGCGGCCATACTCGAGCGCAAGTGTCTGCGCGAACGACTGAGCGAGCAGCGTCTTCGCCGTGCCGGGCACGCCTTCAAGCAGGATGTGGCCGCCGGCCAGGAGGCTGGTCAGCATCAAGTCGATGGCTTCGTCCTGGCCAACGACGGCTTTGCCAATTTCCGTCTTGATTGCATCGGCGATGCTACGTACGCTGGCTAAATCCACCGGCGATCTCCTTCCTCCATGCATAAATTTGTTGCGGCGAGACGGGCTCGTGTAGAACGCCCGCCCCGCCTTTCTCAGTCTCGTCGAGCCATCTCACCAACTCCGGCAAGGCAAGGCCCGCTGGCGCGCGCAAAGTGCTTCCAGCATCGCGCACCATCTCTTCGTAGTAGCGCGAGGCAAGCACAGTCGGGTCTCCGTTCCGGCTGACGAGGGCCGCGCCGGCATCGATCAGGCTACGGCGACCGGCATCGATGGCTGGCGGCAACTCGTGCGGCGCGCCGAACCTTCCCGCGGCCGCCCATACCAGCAGCGCGATGGCGAGCGCGGCCTGCGCGGTGACCAGGACGAACGGAAATTGAAATAGAATCCCCAGCATGTGAAACGGCCGCGGCGAGTAGCCGTGAATGAACTCGTCGAAAACCACCTTTCCATCACGACCGGAACGCAGGTACTGGATAAGGCTCACGAAAATCCACGCATTGTCGCCGCGCGCAATTCCATGGTTTGCGATGAGGTCGGGATCCGACAACACGACTAACTGTCGTCCGTGCTCGCGAATCTCGCCGATGAGCATCCCTTCCGGTCCCGCCATTAGCGGACGCAGCCGCGCCGAATGCATCAACTGCAGGGGGTGAATCGCAGGCTGTGCGCCGCTGAACCGCGAAACGTTCCACGAATCGGCGGCTGCGTCGCGCACCAGGGTCGCTTTTTCATCGGCCATGCTCAGGACGCGTTGCACGTCGCTTGGCGCGATTAAGCGGTCCTCGCCGATCCAATTGGGCCGCTTTGGATCGGCCTTGCCTTCGCGCTTGGGAAGCACCAGCAAAACCGTCGGCGCATCCCGCATGGCGCGGACCTCGGACAGGGTTGCGTCGTCGGTGCGCGGTTCGGCGATCACGATGACGCTGTCAGACTCGACATGAGCGCCAGATCCGAGATCGCTCTCCATTACCGGGATGCCGATGCTGGCGAGCATGTCATAGACGGCAGCGTGTCCCAGCGCGGATTTCGAATAGATCGCCGGACCGACGGGGTCGGGCTTCGTCATCGAAACCAAGCCGCGGCGGAATTCCGGGAATGCCACAACGGTGAGGAGGGCGCCGGCAAAGGCAGCACCGATTAAGATTCGCCCCTTCGCGGTCATGCGGTCTTGCCACCGGAGAGAAAAGACTGAAAGCAATGACGCGCGCCGGCGTAATCGTTCACGTCCGATGGGTATTCGCCAAACCAGGCGCGATCCGCGCGTGTCACCAGATCGCGCAGGGCGGCGCCTTCAGAGGGATCGAGCTGGGCCGTACGCAGCATTTCGCGACTAGTGGCGGAATCGGGAGCGCCGTCGCGGAACCGGCGCGCGAGATGAACCATGGCAGCAAGCAGCACGGAGTGCATGGCATCGCGATAGCGGCCTTGGCCGGCGAACGCGTCGGCTTCGGCAAGCAGTTGCTCCGCGGTGGGCAACGCCCTACCCGGCTCCGGGCCGGCGGCCGGGAGCGAAGCGGGATCAGAACGCGCGAGCCGCCGCGACTCGGCGATGCGGCTGGCGAGGAAACCTAAGACGCCGGCGACCACCAATGCGAGCACGACCCATTTCAGTTGCTCCCAGACCGAGCCCAGCGACGGCACGCCGCCACCCGATTCGACGTCCGAGCCGGGGATATCCATGGGATGCGATTTGGGAGCATCGGTCAGCGTGGAGTCCTCAGGCAGCGATTGCTGTACGCCGAGGTTGTCGGCGACATCGTGGGCCGCCTTGCGGTAACTGGAGGTGTCGGCGGCAAGGACGGGACCGAGAGCGCAGACGACTACAAGTGTGACAAGAGATGTCGCGACTCGAAATTTCCAACGGTTTTCTGCGTAGCGCGCGAAAGTGTCCGATTTCGGCATCAGCGTTTGGCAAAATTCGTTTTTCGGCATGGAGGACGCTACAGGCGGCACAGCCCGGTTTTTAGGCGCTCGCATCTGAGCATCGTCCGGTAGCGCGGCTGCAATTGCGGTTCGGGCAGTCATCCATGCCCAGGATAAAGCATGAGCCCGATCCCGCGAGCGTCTGGAGTGCCTAAGCTATTGGCTGGGGGAAGCTCGATTTCGAAGACGTGATGGCTGGTGTGGATTACGCGCTGGCGCACTATCCCATCGATCCCAAGCGCATGGCCGTGACGGGTTACTCCTACGGCGGCTTCATGACTAACTGGACGATCACGCAAACCGATCGCTTTGCCGCTGCGATGACCGGCGCGGGAATTTCCAACTGGTTGAGCGATTACGGCACGGCAGACATTCCGCGCACCAAGGAGAGTGAATTTTTCGGATCGCCATGGGAGAGCGACAGCAATCAACTGATGCGCTCGCTTTCACCGATCACTTATGCCGCCAACGTCAAGACGCCGACTCTGTTTGTTCACGGCGAAGCCGACATGCGCGTGCCGATAACCGAAGACGAGCAGATGTATACGGCGCTCAAGAAGCGTCATGTGCCTGCCAAATTCATCCGCTATCCCGGCAACTATCACGGCGGATGGCCGGTCTGGGATATGGTGCATCGGTATTACCAGGAAGTGCAGTGGTTCCACGAGTTTTTGCAGTGACCGGCTACGATTCCGCTGATTCCGGTGGGGAGTGGCCGATCAGCGCGCCCCGTAGCGCCGCAGGCGAATGCTTCGGCAATCCTTCCAATGCACGCGCCGCGAAGCCGCTCATGTTCGCCACTGCGAAGCTAATCCCCTGAAGATTGCGCTCCTTGGGTACCCCCGGGATCGGGCGCGGATAGCCCGATGCCATCAGTGCGAGACCATCGGCCGTCTCGAGAGCGCGGTATGATGTCCGCTCGCATCGATCATTCGAGGCTCACTCCGAAGACGCCGGCGAGGCATCCGGGAAAACAAGCGTGGCCTTCGGTATCCCGCGCCGCAAAAATCGCAACGCCAGCCGTAAGGGCCTGTTCCACTAGCCGCTCGAACCGCCCGGCGTGCGCCGAATTGGTGGTTCCCAAACTCAGGTTGACAATATCCACGCGCCGCTCGATGGCCCACTCCAGCGCCCCAAATAGCGCCTTCGCCGTCGATCGCAACGCATCGTCGAATACCTTGACAGCGAAGTATTCGGCCGCCGGCGCCCGCTCTTGAATCGCCGCCATCACCGCGGTGCCGTGGCCTAGCCGGTCGGTGAATGTGTTCTCTTCGATGGTTCCGTCCGCCTGCACCGTAACGCCGCCAGCGACGGTTCGAATGTGCGGATGCGTTGCGTGTACGCCGCTATCGATCACGCCCACACGGATTCCGCGGCCCGCGCGTCCCGGGAATGGAAAGAGGCGCTCATCCTCAGGCGATGGCGGTATCCACGTCATGTCGATGGAACGTTACTCGCGCGCGGCCATCGTCGAGCGTCACGATCATGTCCGCGCTCGCCGCCAGCGCCGGCCGATGCGTGATCACAATCAGCGTGCCGCCTCGCAGATTGTCGGACAAGCTCGCCGCGATCTGTTTCTCCATCTCGCTATCGAGTGCTGAAGTCGGTTCGTCCAAAATCAGCACGCGCGGTCGCCGAAGCATTGCGCGCGCCAGCGAGACGCGCTGGCGTTCTCCAACGGAAAGCGCCAATCCGCGTTCTCCGGCCGGCGTGTCGTAGCCCTGCGGCAAGCGGGCGATCAGCTCATCCAGCCCAGCAGCGCTTCCGGCAGCCTCGATCTCCCCGCGTAGCCCTTCCGGCCGCGCGTATGCGATGTTCTCCGCAATGCTTGCGTTAAACAGATAGGGAGATTGATCCACCAGCATTACCTGCTGGCGAAGGTCCGTAAGCCGCACGGTCCGCAGATCCACGCCGTCGATGAGAATGCGGCCTTGATCGGGATCGAGATAACGCACCAACAAATCCGCCAGCGTCGATTTGCCCACGCCGCTCGGCCCAAGAATCGCGCAAAAACTCCCTGCGGGGATCTTGAAGGAGACATCCTCCAGTACCGCCGCGCGATCATGCCGGATACTCACGCCTTCGAGCCGGATTGTGCCCTCTATCCGCCCGAGCGGCGCGGCGCCGGGCGCCTCGACCACTTCGGCCGGCGTATCGAACAACTCGAAAAGCCGTCCCAGAGACACACGCGCCGATGCCAGGCTCGCCGTGAGGCTCAGCAGATTCTGCACCGGCGAAAGCAGCCGCGTGTGGTAGGCCAAAAACGCCACCAGCGTGCCGATGGTCATTGAGCCATCGATAATCATCCAGCCGCCGTACAGGAACACGCTGGCGGTCGCGAGCGTGAGAATTGTCCCGGGCAGCGCGCCGGTCATGAACGATGCAATCTGCACGTCGAGCATGGTCTCGACGAACGCGTCGTTCCGCTCTTTGAAGCGCGCCGCTTCGTGATCTTTCGCATTGAGCGAGACCACGACGCGCATCCCCATGATGGAATCGACGAAGAAGCTGCCGAGGTCGGCGCTGCGCTCGCGCAGGCGTTTGGTGAGCGCGGTCAGAATCCGTTGATAGCGCACGAAAGAATAGACGCACGCCGGAATCAGCACCACGCCCACGAGGAACAGCCGCCAGTTCAGCCATAGCATCATCGCCACGGCGCCCACCAGAAACCCGATGTTGCTGAGCACCGAAAGCAGCGCATCCGCCGATACGCGCTGCACCTCGCCGGCGTCGTTATTGAGACGCGACATCAAATCGCCCAGGCGGTAGCCGGCATAGAATCGCGGCGAGAGCGTTTGCAAATGACGGAATAAGGCTAGCCTCAGGTCGAACAACATGGCCGCCGAGATTTTCACGTAGCGGTAACTGGCCAGTATATTGACGGCAAATCCCAGCGCGGATGTCAGCGACATCAGCCCCGCGATCCACGCCAAGGCTCGCATGTCGCGCGGTATCAGCGCGCGGTCGATAAGCAACTTCGAAAAATATGGCTGGAACAAGGTGAGAGCGGTGGCGCACAAACTAATGGCGATCACCAGCGCGAGCGGCCTCGAATAGGGCCGGATGAATATCCACAGCCGTCGATAGGTATTCCAACCGGGGACGGCTGTTGGGCCGGGCGGCGATGTTGGCAAAGCTGCCATCGACTCAGTCTATCGCTTCGAGTTCCAACCCATTCAGGCGATAACGAAATTTCGGATCGCCGCCCATCCGCCGGCTGCACCATTCGATTCCCTCTCTCGCGGCTGCGGCTTCCTTCTCCCACCAATCGCCGCGCACGGCGGCGTAGTATTCCACGCAATGCACCAGATGCCGCAGGAATCCCGCGGTGAGCCGGTTCTCGTAGTGCGCCATGAGACGCGCGACATCGCCTCCGCGCACTGCGGCCTTGATCAGAGCCGACGCAAGAATCCCCTCCCGCACCGCATGCGCCGTGCCATCGCCGCAGATGGGGTCGAATGCCATCGCAGCCGTTCCACATGCCAGCCACCCATCCCCCGCAATCGGTGCGGCCATGCGCGGCGATGCCTGAAACCGCGCAGCCGGTGAATGCACTGCCGGGATTCTCGCGCTCACTATATGGCTGCGCCTCAACAACTCCTCAGGCTGGTCCCCCGCGGCAAGGAGCCAGCCGGAGCGCGGTGCGGCCCCGATCAGAAAAAGCCAGCCGCCGGTCAGCGACTCCATCCAGCACGCCTCGGGTTCGGCCTCGGGCTTCAATTCCACCGGCACGGCCGACGCGATGCGCGACCCAAAACAGCGCTCGCATGCCTCCATTGGTAGCGGCTTCGCCGCATAGATGGTCCACTGCGCAGGTCGCGCGCAGGTCGCTGTGGGGATCGGGCCGAGCCGTTCCAACAACCCCTCTTCCGAAATCACGATCGCCGAATGCTCCACCACAGCCGGTTCCGTGTTCGCGCCCCAGGCAACAATACGCCGCTTGATCCGCGGCAGGCCTTCAAACGGACGGTGCAATCCGAAAATGTCGCCGATCAGTTTCTGCGCCGGTTCGCCCAGCATGATCGCCGGCAACCGCGCACGGCTGGTGGCTTCCACAGTCACGGTCAGGCCGCCGCGTGAAAGCAAGTAAGCGCAACAACGCCCGGCAACGCCGTCGCCGCGAATCAGAACGTGCGACATCTCAGGGCTTCGACTGGAGATTTGTCTGCAGCGGATAGCCGTAGAACGAAACTTTATTGAAGGAAGTGGAGCGGGAGACGGGGGTCGAACCCGCGACGTCCAGCTTGGGAATATCGACCGTAGATTGATAATAAACGACAATGGCGTCACGGCGGTGCATCCAGGTCCAAGGAAATCAGCAACTTCCGAAACCCTAGATTGAAATCGCTTCTTAGTGGAGGGTAATC
Organism: Bryobacterales bacterium; assembly: GCA_963763545.1. GTDB lineage: Bacteria > Acidobacteriota > Terriglobia > Bryobacterales > Bryobacteraceae > PALSA-243. Next base: position 10,962 of record CAVXPE010000029.1, on the reverse strand, counting down.
GGAGGGTAGAATCACCGCCTCGCAAACCGCCGTTGAAATGACTTTCTGAGGTGGGGATCATCAATTAAGGTACAGCATGATGCTGAAATGGCCCGACGTCCTGAGTCTCGCAAAGAACGGCAATCCCGCGCCGGATCGCAAGGTCGTCAAGACGGATGCGGAGTGGCGCAGGCAACTGAGCCCGGAAGAATATCGACGTCACCCGGCAGGCCGGCACCGAGCGCCCGTTCAGTTCGCAGATGTGCAGCCTTTTCGAGCCGGGGATCTATTCCTGCCTGTGCTGCGATACCGTTCTCTTCGACGCTTCGGAGAAATTCGAGTCCGGCACCGGGTGGCCGTCGTTTACCCAGCCGGCGGCGATCAATGCAATCGCATACCGCTTTGACGGACCCGCCTTCCTGAAACGCGTCGAAACCATCTGCAATACCTGCGACGCTCATCTCGGCCATGTATTCCCGGACGGCCCGCCCCCAGCGGATTGCGCTACTGCATGAATGCCGTCGCCTTGAAGAAAGCCGCTGACCATCAGTCCAGCGGCGACCGCTAAAATATGCCTATGAGCATTCCGAGGAGATCCGTGATCGGCATGGCTGGAATGGCCGCCGGAGCGACCGTGATCTGCGCCACCACCCTGCCCGCCCGCCAAACTGCGAAGACGGAACCGGCATCCGATGTTCCCTTTCAGCTCATCGAGCATCTCATCATCAAGCATGGCGGCGACTGTTGCGGTTGCGCGGTATCAAAGGAAGACGGCGAAATCATTTGCAACGAATGCGGGCAGACGCTTGACGTGCTTGTCTCGGATGTCGCTTTCATTCGCATGGCGGAAGCATTGATGCATGCCCATCATGCCCTGACCGCAACATCCGGGCTCATGGCCCATGACGGCAAGCCCGAGCACAGCTTCAGCCTCGACCATGCAAAAGAGCTACGGCAGATCGAGGACGCGATGAAGCTGGCCGATATCGACTTTCGGGCATTAAAGCCGCTCGCCTAACCATAGGCGAACAAAAAGCGAATAACGGCGTTATAATCGGGGCGATGGGTGCCTCTCGCTGCCGCGTCTCGTATCTGGACCAGGAAGGCCTGGACCATGCCGTTGAAGTCGAGGCGGAATCCCTCTATGAAGCGGTCGCCATGGCCGTCGCCGAATTCCGCCAAGGCGAGATAATCACTGAAACACCCGGTCCGATGACGGAGTTCTGCGTCACCGTGATTCGCAAGCCCATTGAGCATCGTCTCCGGTTTAAGAAGGTTCAGGAATGGGCCGAACCTACGACGAAGGGCGGTCCGGCTGGGATGATGGCGCGCGAGCGGGTGCGAAAGTTGCTCGGCGTCTGAGCCCCGAAGCGACGCCGGCGCACGGGTCGGGAGCCCCTGCCCTTTCTGATCACCCCGTTCAGCCGCGATGTCACCTTTGCACCGGCGATATTTATCGCTTTCATGAAAGAAAGAAATGATCTATTCTCCCTTTCATGAAAACGATTGTTATTGCAAATCAGAAAGGTGGCTCCGGGAAATCGACTTCCACTGTCCACCTTGCCGTCGCGGCGGAACAGGCCGGAGACGGCCCGGTCGTCATCTCCGATACTGATCCCCAGGGCAGCACCGGGGATTGGTTCAATCAGCGCAAGCGGGCAGGCATTGATACGCCTCGGTATGCTCCCCTCACCCTCTCCGATCTGTCGAACAACTTGCGCGCCCTGAAAGACGCCGGGGCGTCCTATCTGTTCATCGACACGGCTCCTTCCATCGGCAGCGTCAACGCTGAATTGTTCGCGATCGCCGACCTGATCCTGATCCCGCTGAATCCGACGCCAACCGATTTGCGCGCCTTGGTCAAGGGACTTCCCACCATCAAGAATTCCGGCAAGCCGTTCAACTTCATGCTGGCGAGGGTTCGCCCGAATCTTACGCAACAATGACGGCGTGGCCATGGCGCTCGAAGCCCTGGGGCTGGTTCTGCCGGCCCGCATGCACGAGCGCGTCATTTACGCGGAGAGTTTTGCCCACGGCAAAACCGCCTTTGAGATTGACCCCAAGGGCATCGCCGCCCAGGAGCTTTCAAGGATATGGGCCGGCCTTGAAAGAGAAAATTCAAGAAAACGAGAAATCAAGAAAAGCGGAAAGGGAGAAAGTAGCATGAGCAAACGTCCGGCTATCGACCTTATGGCCCTGACCACCGAACAAGCGGCCCCGATGCCGGAGGCGGCGCAGCGCATGCCGTGGAGGCAGTAAAGCGCCAAGCTACAACCCAAGCCCAGAATACCGAGGCCAGCTGCGCGCCCGCAGATGGTAAAAACAGAAAATCTCGAAGCGCTGGCTTTCAAAGTTCCCCCGGCTTTCCGGAAACGATTTCGCCAACGTGCCGTCGCCGCCGACCTGAAGCTCAATGAATTGCTGTTTGAGGCGCTGGATGCCTGGGAAGAAAAGCAAGGCCTCAAGAGGTAGAAATCCATCTTTCAAGAATTCTTGCCTTCAAGAAAGTTCTCCTTTCGACCTGAAAGGTCATAATCCTCTCTTTCTAAGTGGATCTCAAGAATGTGAGAAGGGGAGGGGAGAAAAAGAGAGAGAATTCTAGAAAGCGAGAATTCTCGCTTTCTTACGTTCTACGGATTCGGGATTCGCGTGTATACCGGCTCTTGCAGAAGCCGATGAAGGCCGCGTCCGGGCTCTTAAGTTCCGGCCTGCCCGCTTCCACCCAGAAATTCCGCCATTCCTGTTCCAGGTATACATGTCGTAGCCGGGCGCGACCGTCCGCGCGTCGTGATAGGTTTCGGGGTCGAGCAGCGGAAACGTAGCTGTGCTCGGAGGAGGGAGGCGCTTCATGGTTTTGCGGTTCGTGAACCTCACGTTGCTGCCGTCGAACGAAATGGCGTAATCGGGCATGTGGCTGTGGCTGGCATCCTCCTCGCAGATGACGCTTACCAGCCGCCGAAACTCGTAATCCTCGGACGCGGAGCCGCATTTCTTCTTGAGCAGCTCCAGCGAAATCGACCCATTCATCCTGCTTGCCGCAATGCTTGCGCGCCAGCTCGTACATGCGCCGTTCCAGCGGCTTGCGCAGGCGGAAATAGTCGCGGTGCAAGCGTCAGAACCTCGCGGCCGCGACCGCGTTGAAAACCCAATCCGACAGGTTGATCCGCAGCTCCGTCATGCGCCCGCTGGCGGTTTGGCGGATGATTTTCCAGCTATCGATCAGGCCGAATCCCTCGGTGATCTTCCTGCTCGCCGGTCTTGATGTTGGTGCGGATGCGCGTGCCGCTCAGGCGGTCGAGCGCGCCCTTCAGCTGCTCGTAGCCGCGCCCGTCGGTGTTGCGGTTGGTCGATACCAGCAAGTCGTAGGCTTTCAGATGCAAGCGTCTTCTGCAGCTCCGACGCCCGCGTTCATCTTGGCGACGAGCTGGCTGATGCAGTAAATCAGCATGTCCTTGTCATGGATGGTTGCCAGCCCGAGCGCGCTCGGCATGATCGCGATCTTCACGCCGTTGTGCTCGTATTCGCGGATATGCACATCGGGCTTGGTCGCCAGCGAAAATATCGGATGCTCCATCGATCCCATGTCATCCTTGGGGATCGCGTCCGTCACGTCGCAGATGAAGAAATCCTGGATCGGATGGCGATCGGGAAGGAGAGGGGAGCGGGCGGCGTTGTAGTTTCGGTCATGAGCTCCATCGTGTTTTCACACAGGATAGCGCAGTTTCGTGCTTTCACACAGAAATGTCAAGCTATCGTGTTTTCACACAGAAACACCGGTTTCGTGCTTTCACACAGGAGAACTTCTGATCGTGTATTTGCACAGAAAACTTCGTGTATTTACACAGCAGCTTTCGTGTATTTACACAGAGACTATCGTGTATTTACACGGCGCAGGCGTTTCTTATTCATCTTATTGTTCATGTGCTTGCACGACGCTCGACAACCCCGTAACACAGTCTTTAACTTAAGATATAACTTATATAACACAGGCACCGCCTGTGGATAACTACTCAAGTCGTGGCGAAGCCTAGCGCTGATAGCATATTGGAAGCTCAAGGCTATCGAAGCCTTTCGCTTCCTGTGGAAGGGCTTCTCTGAAGCCAGCCCTTCCACACCATCCCGGCACTAAAGACAAGAAAAACTGCCAAGTGATCTCAAGCGTTGTGTTTGCTTATGTGGCAAGATCAACGTGAAGAAGAACCGTTATCGCCCGTGGATAGTACAACTTGCTCGGCAATAAAAGGGCGGGGCAGACGAATGTGTGGAGCGTGGGGATGTTGTCCCGAAGAAATCGATGCCATGGGGTCAAACATGGCCGCACAGAATCGAACCGCCGATCAGTGAGGCCGGGGGAGTCACCAACCGAACTCTCATCTCCCTGCGCATCGTTAATTGACCAGTTCCTAAATGCCCCATATGGCGAACCCGCTGAAATACGCGGGCCGGGCTCTACTCGCAACAGCAGCTCACCGAGCCGCTGAAATGCGGGTCTCGGCCCATGCGGGTAACTATCCTTTTCGCGAGAAACAAAGACGCCAAGGGCCGCCGCCCACGCGCAACGCGCCGCCGATTTCTTAAGCGGATTACAGCAGCAGAAGGAGGAGAGCGCAGCGGCCTGAAAAGGGCAGGGGCCAAAAGCCGCTGCTTCCTTTCCCAACGCGCCGGGGCTCCGCCCCGGATTTCCTGATCGCTTCCGCCGATTTGTGCACTATAGAAGGTTAGGGAAGTTCTCTTGTTCAACGGCAGACTGGCCCCTGATGCACAATGACGCGCACTCCCACGATGAACTGTTCTTCCCGCCGGAGGACATGATCAATGCCAGCGAATTGCGCGAGTTCCTGTACTGCGAGCGCGCGTGGTTCTCTAAGCCGGCAGGGATTCCGGGTATCGGCGGAGGCCCAATCGCAGCGCAACGCCGGCATTGTATTTCATGAGGCACGGGCGGCGGCGGCAAACCGGGCGCGGAGCCCGTGGGCTTTCTGGTGGGCCATCATTCTCGCCGGCGCCGGTATCGCGATCCTGATCGTGGAAGCATGGCGGGGCGGCAGATGACGCTGATGCCGGTATTCATCGCTGCCGGTCTGCTTCTGGCGGCCGTATTTCTCTCCTGAGGGCGCGCGCTCAGCGCCGCCTTGGCGGATTGCCCGCAGGAGACCTGATTTACATCGATGACGTGGCGAGGGACTGTCCCGTCCTCGTGTCGCACCGCTACGGGCTGAAAGGGCAAGCCGGATGCGCTGGTGCGCACTGAGTCGGGCGACCTCATCCCGGTCGAGCGCAAGAAAACCCGCGCGCCGCGGCACCGGCCCTACGACGGCGACCTGATCCAGGCGACGGCCTACTGCCTCCTGGTTGAGGAGGAGTTCGGGCGGACCCCTCCGTTCATGCGCATCCAATATGCCGACCGCTGGTTTGATGAACCGTACACGCCGGAACGGAAGCAATGGGTTCTGGAAACCTGCGAGCGCCTGCGGCGGGCGCGCCGCCAGGATGACTGCCCCCGATCCCATCGGATTCCGGCAAAGTGCCGCAAATGCGGCCAAAGGCCAAATTGCGGGCAGGCGCTGTAGCGGAAATCGGAGCCACCGAAAGGAGCGGGGGCAATCGGCACCGCGGGCCTTTTGAACTTGGGGGTTATTGCATATCGCACACTCAAAGAAGCTAGGTCTATTCCGAAGATCGGCCACGCAGGGCAGGGGGCACGGAGGCGCATCGAAAATGGCATTACACCAGTTGCGGGTAGCGCGCTTTTATCCATGCTTCGGCATCGACCGCAAACTGCCGCACTGTCTTTAACAGACCCTCGGCATCGGTATCGGATACGCCGCCGGCGAAATCATACTCACAGCTATTGCGCTTCATCCGGCAGCCATCGAAATACGCAGACAAGCCGCAAATGCCGGATCGGCCGCTTCCAGCGCCAGAAACGTGTTGTAATGGCGCGCCCGCCGTTCGCGGGCGATAGCCTGCCGCCCGCACGACGAGCAGCGACAACGTCCGGGCGGCGTCGTAGGCCATAATGAAGCGCGCATCGGCCGATAAACCGGCCGATGCCACGTCTTTCAGGCTTCGCGCCACAATCGAGCGCAGATTATCGAGCTCCGCCTTGCTGGCGGCAGCGCCGTCACACGGTTATCCGCCAGCAACTTTGCCCAGCTCATCCTTGTTGCCTAACACAAAGAGCTTCGGCTTGTCCAATACCTGCTTCAGAAAAGGGTCGTTCGCCGCTCGTTTCTTGTCGAATTCCGCGGGCGTATAGACGGTCGGATTGATCTCCCGGCCAAGCAATTCCCTGGCGCGTCGCAGCGGCAATGCCAGTTCCGCCGGCGAGACCTGTCCCACCACCATGAGGTCGATGTCGCTGTCGCTCTGCTCGCTGCCGGCGGCGATGGAGCCGTACACAAATGCCGTCCGCAGCTTCGCCGCGAGCGGTTTGAGCGCATCCGCCAGAACGTCAACCAGCCCGGCCGTCTTGAACAATAATCCGCGCAGATCGGGGAAGACGGGCGAATCCGTGTTGGCCTGGTAGTACACCATGCGGCCCTGCCGGTGGGTCTTGAGGATGCCCACTTCGCTCAGGTCGCGCAGCTCCCGTTGCAGGCTTGAAGCGGGCACGCCCATCCGGCGCGCCAATTCGGAGACGTACCAGGCCTTCTCGGGCTGCACGAGCGTTGCCGCGAGGATTCCCTGGCGGGTCTTCGGCAGCAGCGCATCGAGGGTCCGGAGCTTTCGCATATTGCGTAATTATGTACGCATATTGCGTAAATGTCAAGGGCCGCGCGAGAGTTCCACCTAAGCGGGGCTAGGCTTGCTTGCTTCGTACACCGCCACGGTGTAACGTGGTGCATTGTTCGAGGTATATCGATGCCCGTGAAAAAGACAGACAGAGACAAGGCCGGTGGCGCGCAGCCGCGCGCGTCGATCACCTTTCCACCGGAATTGTATAGCTCCCTCGAAAACCTGGCGAGAGAAAAGAAAGTTTCGATCGCGTGGGTACGTGCGTGATGCTGCTGAGAAATATGTGGCCGCTCAGCGGCCGATAGTGAAAAACAAGTAGGGGATGAGAGTGAATAACGAATTCGCGCAGTCTATGGTCATTCCCATATGAACCACGTCGTCAGCAAGCTGGCCCGGCACTACTGATCGGCTAACCGTTCGCCGCGAAAAAGGCAAATATGGAGCCACATCCGCAAAAAATGGCTCGTCGAAACGCCGGAAGAAACCGTTCGGCAAGAATACCTCTGCGTTCTCGTCAACGAATACGGCTTCAACCTCGACCAGATGGATGAGGAGCTTGAAGTAACAGGCCGAGGCTCCGGTCACGCCCGCGCCGACTTCGTCATCTGGCGTACGCAAAGGACAAGCAGAATCAAAAAACCCGCTCATCATCGTCGAGTGCAAATCGGACAACGTCACTATCAAGCCGGATGATTATGGCCAGGGCGACAACTACTCGCGTCTCACAGGCGCGCGCTTTCTTCGTTACGCACAACAGCCGGGAAACCAAGTTTTGGCGTGTGCTTCACGAGAAGATGCCGAAGATCGCTGGAGGAAATCAGCAACGTTCCCCACGCGGACGCCAGCGACAAGGAAATCGAAGAACTCATCTCCAAGCTCAAGACGTTCAAGGAAGACGAGTTTGCCGATCTGCTCCACCAGTGCCATAACGTCATTCGGAACCGCGAGAAACTCGACCCCGCCGCCGCGTTCGACGAGATTGCGAAAATCCTTTTCGTGAAAGTCTATGTAGAACGTGAGCTGCGCGCGAAAAGGCAACGCAAGAACCTGTTCACCGTTGAGTATCTTGACGAACAGCTCGGCAAACACCCGCTCAACACGCTATTCGAGCAAACGAAGGAAGCCTACGAGGAGGACAACATTTTCGAGGACGACGAGGAAATTCGCCTCAGGCCCGCAACCGGGCGGGAAATCGTCAAACTGCTGGAACGATACAACCTCTCCGACACCAGCGAGGACATCAAAGGTATCGCCTTCGAGCGTTTTCTGGGCCGCACGTTTCGGGGCGAAATCGGGCAATTTTTCACTCCGCGCACCATCGTCGAATTCATGATTCGCATGGTGGAGCCGAAGGAAGGAGACATTATTTGCGACCCGGCCAGCGGCTCCGGCGGTTTCCTCATCCGCTTTTTTGAAATTGTGCGCGAGCAGATTCTCGGCCGACGCCGACGCGCAGTATCAGGCGTTCAAGGCTGACGCTGGATAAGAAAGAGCCTCTCCGAGACGAAGAAGCCGAAGCGCTGCGCGACAAGTTCGCTGAAATTCATGCCACCCTCGACCAGTGCAAGCGTGATTCGCGCCTGTGGAAGCTCGCTAACCGCTGCATCTATGGCACTGACGCTAATGACCGCATGGCCCGCACCAGCAAGATGAACATGATCATGCACGGTGACGGCCACGGCGGTGTTCATCACCACGACGGCTTTCTCAATGTGAACGGCATCTTTGAGGGCCGCTTCGACATTATCCTTACCAACCCGCCGTTTGGCGCGAACGTCGAGCCCTCGGACGTGGTGCATGAGTCCGATACGGCGGTCAGCCGCGAAGCCGCCAAAGCGTTACGAAAACGACTACGGCGATCTGTACACGGATGCTATTGCCCGTGTGCGCGCAGCCGTGAACAAGCCCATTGCCAGCCTTTTTGACTTGCCAAAGGGTGAGAAAAGTAAAATCAAGACGGAAATTCTCTTTATCGAGCGTTGCCTTGTCTCTGCTTAAACCGGGCGGTCGCCTCGGCATCGTCCTACCCGAAGGTATCTTTAATAATCCCTCTCTCGCTTATGTGCGCGAGTTTTGCGAGAACCGTGCCTTTATTCGGGCGGTTGTCAGCCTGCCGCAGGAGACTTTCTTATTCCTCTGGCGCGAGCGTCAAGGCGTCCTTGCTCTTTCTGCAGAAGTTCACCGCCAAGGAGCAGGCTGACTTCGATGCGAAGCACCTCAAGGCCAACCGGGAAGTAAAGGCCACGCACGCTGACGCTATCGCAAAGGAGACAGCCCGGCTTGAGGCGGCTATCGCCGCAGCCACGGAAGCCCATGATGCCGGAAAGCGCAAGGCTCTCCAAAAGGAACTGAGGAACTATCAGAAAGGCATGGACGACACTATAGCCACGGAAACTCGCGCTCTGCTTAAAGAGCGATTCCCTTATCCTAGTATTCCTATACGAGGCGGAAGGTCGGCATCACAGCCACGGGCGACGCTGACCAGAACGAGCTTTTTCCCGAACGACCGCCAGCCGGGAGACATGAGCAAAACCTGTCTGGAGATTTTCAGAGAGTTCCAGCACGATCCGCAAGCGTTCTTCCTTACGGAGAGCCCTCAGTGACGCAGGTGAACACAGGCGGATGCAGGGCCTTCGCCGTCTCCTGGAAAGATTTTGACCGCTGGAGCGTTGCGTCACAGAGAGTCTCGGCGTGGCAATGGCCTCCGACGGTCATCAAGACCCTTGCATCGGCCTTGGAGCGCAGATACGAGCCTGTAGACAAGAAGACCCTCGAATTAAAGCCCGAACATTTTGTCAGTCTGCGGTTCAGCGGGAAAGTTGAGCCGCGGGATCTGCATGGGAAGGCGGACTTCAAGGGCGCGCTCTTTTTTGCCCACGCTGGAGACATTATCTACTCCAAAATAGACGTACGGAACGGGGCCATCGGTATTGTTCCTCCCCAAGTTCCCATCGCCACCGTTACCAGCGAATTCCCTGTTTATCGCATCAGGAAGGACGTCGCCGTCTCCGAATACATCCAACTTGTATTCCGCACTCAGCATTTCAGGAGAATTATCAACGGGATGGTGAGCGGCACCAGCGGACGCAAGCGGGTTGAGCCGAATAGTCTGGAAGCTGTCAAAATCCCTATTCCGCCCCTTTCGGAGCAAAGGGCCATCGTTTCACGCTGGCGGGATGGACACAATATGAAATCGCTGCCGCACGCGATCGCGTCGATAAACGACGAGGAGCGATGGATGCCCGTTTCTTTGCCGACTTGGGGCTGAGATCGCCGGACGCGGCAGCCACGCCGAAGGCATTCGCGTGCTGTGGAAGGATTTCCTCGCTGGGGCGTAGGTTTCAATTTCTTAAACCAGAGTGCAGCTGACCTCTCGCGCGGGAAGTATCCCGTCGTCGATCTCGGTTCCATTCTTGATCTCGTTCAATACGGAACAAGCGAAAAGGCCAATACGGCCAAAGACGGCGTGCCGGTAATCCGCATGAATAACGTAGTGGACGGCCAGTTTGACCTCACCGACCTCAAACACCTCCAGTTGCCCGAGAAGGACGTTGAAAGGCTGGCGTTGAAAGAAGGCGACATCCTTTTCAACCGCACCAACAGCAAGGAACTGGTGGGCATCGACCAAACTGCTGGCCAAGGAAGCCGGGGCCGGACGTGCTGGTCAACGCGATCGCGCCGGGCATGATCGAGACGCCGTGGACCGCTGACTGGTCGGAGACCAGGAAGCTCATCGAAGGCCGGGCTCCGCTGCACCGGACGGGTGAGCCAGACGAAGTTGCCGAGCTGTGCGAGTGGCTGCTGACGGTGCGGTACATGACGGGCGAATGCGTGGCCCTCGACGGCGGATTGGGGCTGACGACGTGACGCCGCCCGCCCGGATCGAGGCGCCGCGCCACCTCAGTGCTTTCCGACCAGAAGGGCCCGGTGGGCGTGGCCGCCCAGTGCCTGCTCGTCACCCCCCGGGTGGTCTAGTTACTGCTTGCCTGGGCTCTGCGCTCGGGATGAGTCGGCGCGTAATGCGGCCCGGGGAACGCCAGGTTGCGGCAACGCTGATGGGGCAGCGCGCCGCACGCGGGGCACTCGGACTGGCTCACCGCCGGTTCCAGCCGGGCGCGGGTGCCCGCGTCCAGCTTGCGGGGCTCCGGCTGGGCGGGGAGCCGCACCGGTCCTCGCCAGGCCAGTTCGAACTTGAAGCGCTGGGGGCACCAATGTCGAGCAGACCACGAATCAGTGTACACAAAC
>CAVXPE010000028.1:0-49251 GCA_963763545.1 Bryobacterales bacterium | reverse complement strand
CCCTTGTTATATTGAACTTCTCATGGGCCGCATTCGCGTCTTCCCGACCAGGTCGCGAACAAAATCGCCGCCGGCGAAGTGGTCGAGCGCCCGGCTCCGTCGTCAAGGAACTCCTCGAAAACTCGCTCGATGCCGGCGCCACCGAATTCGCGTCGAAGTCGAATCCGGCGGCCGCCGCCTCATCCGCGTGGTGGACGATGGTTGCGGCATGATGCGCGACGACGCCCTGCTCGCCTTCGAGCGCCACGCCACCAGCAAACTGCGCGACGTCAAGGATCTGCTTTCCATCTCGACCCTCGGATTCCGCGGCGAAGCGCTGCCCTCCATCGCATCCGTCTCGCGGCTGCTGCTCGAAACCCGCGCGCCGGAAGAGACCACCGGCACGCGCATCGAAATCGCCGGCGGCAAGATGCTGCGTGCGAGGAAGCCGCGCACGGCGGCGGCACCGCCATCACCGTGCGCGACCTCTTCTATAACGTCCCCGCGCGGCGCAAGTTCCTGCGCACCGAGCAAACCGAACTCGCGCACATCGCCTCGCTGGTTACGCATTACAGCCTGGCGCATCCCGATAAGACGTTCGAACTCACCAGCGGTCCCACCGAATTGCTCCACGTGACCCCTGTCGGCACGCTGAGAGAGCGCGTCTATCAGGTCTTCGGCAGCCAGGTGCTCGACGAACTGGTGGAAATCGGCGCGCGCGAGCGCGAAATGTTCATTCCGCCGCCCAACGTGCCGGCCTCCGAAGCCATCGCCGAGTATCGCCGCGAGCCCGGAACGACCCGCCCACCGCGCCCCTTCCGCCTCTCCGGCTTCTTCTCCCGCCCGCAAGTGCAAAAGGGCAATCGCAATTCCATCTACATTTTCGTCAACGGCCGCCTGATTCGCGACCGTCTGCTGCTGCACGCCATTTCCTCGGCGTATCACAACCTGATGCCCGCAGCTGCTATCCGTTCGCGCTCCTCTTCCTCGAATGCGACGCCGAAGAAGTCGACGTCAACGTACATCCTTCGAAAACCGAAGTCCGCTTCCGCCACGGCACCTTCGTGCACGATTTCGTCCGCGATACGCTCCGCGAACGGCTTATGGAATCCGCCCCGCGCCGGCTTTTTCGCCCGCGCACCACGGTGGCTCGGCACAACCCGCCGCGCGTCGCCGTGCCCTATCTCCGAATTCAGCCAGATGCTGGAGGACGCCGCGCCCTCGCGCCAGCTTCTGGAGCGCCCCCCGCCGCCACTCCCGCGCTTCCCGAGTTCACGCTCCGCGCCCGCGCCGCCCTCGCCGCGGCTCGATTTCAGCGCGCCGCCCCATGGAAGTCGCGCCCGGCCCGCCGCCTTCGGGCAACTTTCGCGCCACTTGGATGCGCACGGCGAATTTCCGCGCGGCGATTCCCGCGCCCGAAATTTCACTCTCCGCGCTCTCCGATCTCCGCCCGCTCGGACAGATCCATGAGAGCTTCATCATCGCCGCCGGCCGCGATGGTCTGTGGATCATCGACCAGCACGTGGCGCACGAGCGCATTCTCTTCGAACAGGTGATGAAGCAACGCGCCGCCGGCCGCGTGGAGATGCAGCGCCTGCTGATGCCGCTGATCCTGCAACTCACCCCCGAGCAGCAGATCGATTACGCCCGCATCGCCGACGAGTTGAACGCTTCGGGATTCGAAACCGAGCCGTTCGGCAACCGCACCATCGCGGTCAAAGCCGCGCCGGCCGCCTAAGCGCGGCAGAACTGGAGAAAATTCTCTACGAGATCCTCGAAATCGCCGAGACCGAACTCCGCGGCGCCTCGCTCGACGATCTGCGCCGCAATATCTGCGCCTCCATCGCCTGCCGCGCCGCCATCAAGATCAACATGCGTCTCGACACCGCCAAAATGGAATGGCTGCTGCGCGCGCTGGCCGCCACCGATTGCCCCATGAGCTGCCCTCACGGCCGGCCCATCGCCATGCACTACTCCACGCGGGACATTTTGAAGGGCTTCCACCGGATCTGACGTCTCCGCGTCTAATCAAATGGTAACCACCGTCGTCTAATCGGAGGCTTCGTGACTCGATTTCGTACTTCTCTTCATAGCCTGCGCGTCTTGGGCGCGATCCCAAGAAGCGGATCCCGCGTCGCTGAAATTCGAGGTCGCATCCGTCAAACCTTCCGGCCCGCAAAGCCTCCGCAACAGGGAAGGAGGTCCGGGCTTGGAGACCCGACGCACTATAGCTTCCGATCCGCGACGCTTCAGGATCTTATCAATGAAGCCTGGAACGTCCAATACTTTCAGATCTTGAGGTAATGAGAGCGGCGATTGTATTCGTAGTTGAGGGGGAAAAGACGCAGACAGCCTTTACGACCACGGCTTCGTAGCGACCACAAACGCGGGAGGCGCGAAGGCCTCCTGGCTGGCCGAGTGCACCGAATGCCTGCGCGGTCGCGAAGTGATTCTCATTCCCGACAATGATGCGCCGGGGCGCCAGCGCGTGCTGACCATCGCCCGAGCGCTGTTGGGGTGCGCCTCCCGAATGAATGTACTTGAACTGAAGGGTTGCAAGGACATCAGCGATTGGTTTGACCGTGGTCACAGCGAGATTGAGTTGCTCCACCTCATTGAATCAGAGAGGAAAGTGAATGGTCCAAGAGATCAAATCCGAAGAAGACATTAACGGGCTTTCGCGCAGTTGGGAATCGCAAGGAACGAGAGGAAAGATAGAGCGGATTGAAGACCTACCTGATCTTGATCAGGTGAAGGGGGCCAGCATCGAATGGGTAGTTGAAGGGATTATTGCCCAAGGCGCGCTCCACATGGTTACCAGCGAGCCCGGCGCGGGAAAGAGCACCTTCCTCGCGTCGGCTTGCGATGCGATTTCGCGGGGCGTGATGTTCATGGGTCGCGCGACTTCCAAACGTTCGGTGCTCATACTGGATGCCGAGAATCCCCTTCCCGCGATCAGCGAACGCTTCGAGCGGCTCGGCATCTGCACACACCCGAACTTCAAGGTTTGGGGACAATGGGTCGGCGAGGATGCTCCTTCCGCAGGCGGCGCAATCGTCTTGGAGTGGATACTGCGCGGTGATCCGAAGCCGCTGATCGTCGTCGACAGCGTCATTGCATTTCATTCCGGCGCCGAAAATGACTCTAATGAGACGCGGAAGTATATGGAGCAGTATCGGCGGCTCACCGCGATGGGCACGACGGTAGTGCTTCTCCACCATACCGGCAAAAGCGAGACCTCGAGGGAATACCGCGGCTCCAGCGACTACAAGGCGAGCATCGATATCGGGTACAAACTGACGAACGTAGGTGACGCAGCGCGCTTGTCGATGTTGGAACTGCGGCCCTTCAAACAGCGCTTCTCCGTCGATCCGCTGATACGGATTCTTTACAAGGATGGCGCCTTCAGTATCGAACAATCGGAGGTGCGAAAGAGCATACCAGATTTGTTGAGCGACCTGCTCGCCGCGAACCGAGGGATCACGAAGTTGGATTTCGAGAATCTAGCAGCCAAACACGACATCAGCCGCAAGCGAGCGCGGCAGTTCCTTCAAGACGGAATCAACGTCGGCAACGTCGCGTTCGAGGTTGGCTCGAACAACCGCCACCTTCATTTCTGGAAGGAAACCGGTCCCGGGTAGTGGGTCAGTTTGATTTCTTGGCCTCGAATTCCGTGCTCGGCCTTGCCTAACTCCTGTGATGAGAAAGCGACTTTCGCTGACTTCCCATTTTCAATGGTGGGCCATGGTTGCGAGAGATGTCTCCTACGCGTTGCCGGCAATTGAAGCTGCGATCAAGAGATTGCTGGGTTTGACGGACGCACCAACACCCGTGAAATCGTAGAGCGGGCGAATATATCGGCCTCTCAGGGGTCCAGCGGCGGTTATCGGAAGATCTGATTTGCTTTTGGCTCGTTGCCAAGCGCACGCCATGCTGCGCGATTCTAAATGGTCAAGCAGACAAAGTCAAAATGACGGTCGATCCAATTCTTCTTGAGTCATCTGGCGAGTGTTATTATCCAGTCGATTGGATATCATTCGTAGACATGGCGACCGCAATCGCTCGAATCTACATCACTGATGGCTTCACCGTCGCAGCAGACGGTCGAGAAGTAAACTGTGAAACCGGTCTTATTTCCAGTGATTCGGAGCAAAAGATTTTCGCCCTGCAACACCGCCAGGGAGAATTGGCGTGCGCGGTTACGGGTACCGGACGGATAGGAACACGGTATCGGCTGTCGGAGGAGATTCCAAAGATAGCTTCAGCGCTAATTCGGTCTCACGCTGGTAACGTTGGGGAGTACGCAGAGACATTTGGTAATGAGCTAAAGCGATCTATTGATGCCCGGTTCAAGTGGGATAAAAAGACAATCACGATTAGCCTGTTGATCGATGGCTATCTCGGGCATCGCCCAGGACGTGCCAAGGTGACGTTAACGTGTAGTTCAGATCGACTCCCTGTCCAGGTCGAGTCCCAACCCTTATATCCGAAAAAGTCAATAGGGTTCGGCTCGAATCTCATCCATACCGCTCTCTTTGCTCCCATCTTGCAATATGAGCAACTGCGCTACTACTCGGGCGGCCTGTCAGCAAGAATTACGCACCATGGAGCAGTCGGCAGTTGTCGCGACCGCAATAATTAAGGCTCAATGCGATCCGATGGTTGCTGCACTTGATCCGAAGCACTGCGTCACCATCGGAGGACACATCCATGTCGCTAGGGTCACCCCAAGAGGTTTTGCCTGGGTGGTGCCTCCATTGGAGTGAATTCTATTTGTCATCTTCCCCCATCGTGCCCTTGCCGCCTTCGCTGTGATTTGGGAGCGCTCGCGCGGCTCAGCGCCTCAACCCTGGCTGCGCCGGCCTTCAGGCCGCCGAGACGGCCTCACGCTACGGCACGGGTTCTTGTTCGGATCCGTCGGTTTCTCTTTGGGGTGCAATATCGAAACCTGCCCGGTAGATGATCTGGTAGGCAGGCTGATTCGGATCGCGGGGACGTTTCTCAACCCTGTGGAAATTCAAATTGACCCACTATTCGGTCCCGAATAAATGCGCGTCGCGCGACGTTTTTCCCTCGGCAACAGGAATGACATCTTTGAGGCGGCGGCGAACTGGCGTCTAGGACAATGCCTTCCCTTGGATCTCATTGGCGATCCGCAACTTGTCAGTTCGCCAGTGCAAACGAGGGGCACGTCAATCCGGCCAGTTCGCCAGTTCGCCCACCCTTTAGAGGGTGGCGAACGGCGAGACCCAACTGGGTGCGAGCGTGTAAGGGCGCTGCGAGGGGGAGGGGTACCTCATTTCCTCCCCGACCATCGCTTCCCGCGACCATAGCGCTGCTACGTGTGAAAATCCGCGAAATTCAAACCGCAAATTTCAGAATCGACTCATCGGGAATCGCCCCCGTTTTCGCCCGGCGCTTCCGGTGAACCAACGAAAAGGAGCCATCCATGAGAGGGCGAAAGCCAAAGCCGACGTCGCAGCAAGTTGCCGAGGGGGATCCGCGCAAACTCGGCGTTCATCGGCTCGAACAGAAGCTGGAAACGGAAGTCAAAAGCGCCCGCGGGCTTCCCAAGTGTCCGTCTCACCTGAAAGGCCTGGCGCGTAAGGCCTGGCGATTCTGGTGCGAAGAACTCGACGCACATGAATCTCGACTGCCGACCCGACGCCATGATGCTCGAAGGCGCCTGCATCGCCTATCAGGCTGCCATCGAAGCTTACGAAACCATCCAGAAGCAGGGGCCGCTCGTCGCCAAGCGGATTCTCGACCCGGAGACCAACAAGCTCGTCGTCAGCAACGTAAAACCTCATCCCGCCGTGGCTCAAGGCAATGCGGCGTGGATGCTCCTGAAGTCCTTTTGCAGCGAGTTTGGCTTGAGCCCTGTCTCTCGCACTCGGCTCGCGATCGAGAAACCCGCCGACGGGGAAGATGAGCTCATGGCGATCCTTTCGCAACCCCGTGAGCGGAAACAGCCACCACAGACCGAGGTCGTCCAATGAACCCATCCGAACATAATTTCGCACTCGAATGGTGGCCGATTGACCGGCCAAGGGACTATCCAAAGAACGCCCGGAAGTGGAGCGCCAAGGCGGTAGACAAAGTGGCTTCGTCTATCCGCGAGTATGGCTGGAGGCAGCCTCTCGTCTGCGACGCCGAAGACGTCATCATCATCGGCCACCTGCGTCGCGCGGCCGGACGCAAGGCCGGGATGACCGAGTGTCCGGTTCATGTGGCCCGCGATCTCACGCCCGAGCAGGTGCGCGGCTTGCGGCTGATGGACAATCGCAGTCACGAAGAAGCCGGCTGGGACTTCGAGCTCCTCGGCCCGGAGTTGATCGACCTGCAGCGCTTGGGCTTCGGCCTCGAGCTGACCGGCTTCGACGAGCAGGAACTCGCCAGCGCCATGATGCAGAAGAGCGACGGCCTGACCGATCCCGATGAGTGTCCCGCCCGTGCCCGATGCGCCGGTGTCGAAGCCGGGCGACCTGTGGTTGCTGGGTCCGCATCGCCTGCTCTGTGGAAGCTGCCTGGACGAAGCTGGCGTCGCCCGCGTGCTCAATGGCGGCAAGCCCACGCTGCTGATCACCGATCCGCCCTATGGCGTGGAACTGGATATGGAATGGCGCGATCGGGCCGGGCTCAATCGCCGCGGACCTGCCGAGGCCAGTTACATGAAACAGCGGATCGAGGGCCATACGACCACCACCATCTCGGGAGACACTATCGCGGACTGGTCGCCGGCATTCGCCCTCGTCCCCAGTCTCGCGATCGCTTATGTCTGGCATGCCACCTCGCACATGATCGAAGTCGCGCAGGGACTCCAGCTCGATTGGCTTCGATCTTCGGCAGCAGATCATCTGGGAGAAGACGGTGGCCGCGATTTCCCGCCAGGCCTATCACTGGAAACATGAACCCTGCTGGTACGCGGTGCGGAAGGGCCAGACCGCCAAATGGATCGGGACCAAAGATCAGACCACCATCTGGGAGGCCGCCAGTCCCAAACAGATCTCGAGCGGCTCGAAGGAGCAAAAGTTCGATCATCCCACTCAGAAGCCGATCGCGCTCATGGAGCGGCCGATCAAGAATCACGACGGCGCAGTGTATGAGCCGTTTGGCGGCTCGGGCACCACTCTGATGGCCAGCGAGACGCTGGGCCGGAACTGCTACTCGATCGAGATCGAGCCGCGATTCGTGGACGTGATCGTGACCCGCTGGCAGAACTTCACGGGCCGCGCCGCGATACTCGACGGCTCCCAGCAGACCTTTGAACAGGTGAAGCTCGAACGGCGTGCCGACAAGCGAAGCCATCCAGGAAACCAGAGAACCGCTTGTGGTACGCGGCGAATAAATGTGCCCTTCTCCCAAGCGCAAGCCGATGCCGCGTGCAACTTCTTTGAGCACGTTCTCAAACACACGGCGGACGAATGGTACGGAAAACCCTTCCTGCTCGTTCCGTGGCAAGAGGAAGCGCTCAGTGCCATCTTCGGCCAAGTGGACGAAGCCGGAAACCGAATCATCGAAATGGCATATTTGGAGGTTCCCAAGAAGGCCGGCAAATCGGAGATGGCCGCGGGCCTTGCCCTCTTCGTTCTTCTGACCACCAGCACGCCCGGGTGCCAGGTTTACGGCGCGGCGGCGGCCACCCGGCAGGCGCTGAATGTCTTCCGCGCGGCCTGCAAAATGGTCGACCAATCGCCGATCCTGACGCAAGAGGCTCCGCGTGCTCCGCGGCACGCATCGGATTATCAAGCGCTCGGACCCGGAATCGTTTTACGCCGCCGTCGCCGCCGATGGAGATTTCGGGGACGGAGTGAATCCCGCCGTCGTCATCGCTGACGAGATCCATCGATGGAAGACGCGGAAGCAGCTCGATAACTGGGACGTACTATCGAACGGCGGCATCACGCGCCGGCAGACGCTGACGATCGCAATCACCACGGCCGGCGTGCAGAACGAATCGCCGCTGGCATGGCGGTTGCACGAGAAGGCCCGCAAGATCGAGGCGGGCATTGTTTCGCGATGTGAAGTTCTACGGCCGGATCTACGGCGCGCGCCAAGGAAGACGATCCCGCCGATCCGGCGACCTGGATCAAGGCCAATCCATCGCTCAAGCAAAACGGCGGCTTCCTCGATATCGAAAAGATCCGCGAGAAGTACGTCTCCCATGAGGCCGAGGGCGACCTGACTTCGTTCAAGCGCTACTACCTGAACATGTGGGACCAGAAAGAAAGCCGGGCGATCGACATGGTGAAGTGGGACGCTTCCGCCGGTGACTGGCATGCCGACGGGACTGCTGCCGAAGACCGTCCGGGGACAAGGTGCGGCCGCTGTCCCAGCGTCTGATGGCGCGCTTCCAAGGAGCGGCGCTGCTGGGCCGGCGTCGACCTCTCGATGACCACCGACCTTTCCGCCGTCTCGCTCGTGTTCCCCTGCGATGACGATGGCTATGATGTGCTGCCGTTCTTCTGGATGCCGGAGGAGGCCGTGCGCCAGCGGGAACGGCGTGATGGCATGCCCTACCAGCGGTGGGCCGAGCAGGGATTCATCGAGCTTTCGCCTGGCGACGTGATCGACTACCGCGATATCAGCCGCGCGTCTGGAGTGGGCGGCTGAGATGTTTGAGCTGCAAGAGATCGGTTTTGACCCCTGGAACTCGCGCCAGATCTCGGTTCCCATGATCGAGCAAGGCCACGACTGCGTCGAGATCCGGCAGGGCGTCGCCACGCTGTCGGAGCCATCGAAGAAGCTGCTGGAGTTGGTCGCCTCCGGCAAGCTCCACCATGGCGGGCATCCGGTACTGCGCTGGAACGCGAGTTGCCTGACGACTAAGGAGCAGCAACGACAATCTGATGTTCACCAAGCCGGAGCGATCGAAGAACTCATCGCGCATCGATGGGATCGCGGCAACGGTGAACGCGCTGTCGCGCGCGATCGCGAGAAAGCCGCGGCAGATGAGCATTTACAGCACGCGGGGCCTTCTTACGCTCCACCTTTTCGGTATTAATGAGGGACATCGAACATTGCCTGCAGCGAGATCGCGGCCATCGAAGCTTTGATCCGCGCCGGACATCCGGACGTTGCAAGGGCTGTGCCTGGCCTTGTCGGATTGGTGCGCGGAGTTGCGGCTGATCGAGGGGGAGATGAGCGCAGAAAGAGAAAAGCCCGCCGCGGCCGAAGCCGGGCGGGCGGAAGGACCGGAGGGGGATGCTTACTTGCTGATCGAGTAAACGCGCTCGCCGTCCTCGCGCTTGGCGGATTCCACGGTGAGGCCCATCTTCTTGCCCACGGCGCCGGAGAGGAAGCCCCGGATCGAGTGATTCTGCCAGCCGGTCAGCTTGGCGAGTTCGGCGAGGGTTGCGCCTTTGGGCCGCCGGATCAGGGCCAGGATCTTCGCGCCCTTGCTCTCGGCGCGCGGCGTGGCGGCTTGCTTGGCGCGGCGCGGGCTTTGGCGGCCTTGCTTGGCGGACCCTTGGCGGTTTTCTGGCCCTTGGGCGCGCCCTTCTTCCGGGTGGCGCCTTTCTTCGAGGGGGCCTTCTCCGGCGCGACGTGCGCGCCCTGTTCCGCAACGGTGGCGGCTGGTGTTGGTTTCTGCGTTGGTCATTGGGTTCTCGTATCCTTTTCTGCGCTTCGTTGCGCATGACGATTCATCACTCTGCTCCCTCGGAAACGCAAGGCAATTGTGAGCGCTTCAGCCGGGTAAGTCGCGCCAGGGCGAACGCTGGCGAGGCCAACTGAATCTAACGGAATTGCAGCTACCCAAAGCCACTGGTGACCCGCAGTCATAAGAACTACGAGAGAGCGCCTATGCCCGATTCACTCAAAACCTCCGATCCCAGACACAAAACTGAGATGACGGCTGAGCAGCTCCGTGGCCGCATGTCCGTACCCGAGATCGCGCGGCGATTGGGAGATCGGACGGCTGGCGGTCTACGCCATGCTTGAACAGGGGATCTTGCCGGGCATCCGGCTCGGACGGCGGTGGATCATCACGCGGCACGCCTATGACGCAATGGGAGCGGACTTGCGGCATGCAGCGCTGGCACTGGACTTCATCGCGCCACAAGAGCTAACGGTGTTGAACTGATGCCAGTATACAAACGCAAGTACGACTCCGGAACGGTCTCTGGTACTTCAAGTTTCAACCGCCAGGAGCGGTGCGGCGATCGCTTCCCGGTCAGGGAATTCGGTTTCGCTACCAAACGCGAAGCCGAAAACGCCGAGGCGAATCGCCGCATCGAGGAACAAAAGAAGTATGAGTTGGCGAAAGCTGGCTCCGGCGTGGCGGCGGCGCCTCCCAAGACTCTCTCCGATGCTCTTTGAGGAGTTCTTGCAGCAACACGCTGAAAAGAAACTCGCTCCCAAGACCATCGAGCGATACCACGAGCAGGCAGCATGCCTCGATCCAGACCTGCTGACGATGCCCTCGCCGACATCACGCCGCTGCACCTGAACCGGGAGTGGAATCGGCTGCTTGAAAGCGGCGGCCGCACGCGGCGCGACGAAGACGCCGCGCCCGCTGTCGGCGAAAACTGTCCGCAATATCGCGGGCGTTGTTTCCAGCGCTTTCTCACCGCGCCGTCAAGTGGGGACTGGTCGGCGTCAACCCAGTGGCGAACAGCGAGCCGCCGGTCCCGAAGAAGCGCCATGGAACAGCGTTGTTGCCTACGGAACAGTTTCTAATGATCGAATCTGCGACCGGCCCTTCCTGCTTGCCGGTGTTCCTAGAGTTTTCGGCGGCCACCGGCGCACGACGGGGCGAGGTGCTGGCGCTTCGCTGGTCGGACATTGACGGCGGCGACGTAGTGATTTCGCGATCGCTCACGCAGACCAGGGTGACGCTGGAGTTCAAAGGGACGAAGACCGAGCGACCAAGGCGCGTAAGCCTGCCGGGATCGGTGCGGGTTCGACTCGAGGACCATCGGAAGAGGCAAGATGAATACCGGCGGCAATTCGGGCCCGACTATCGCGCCGATCTGGATCTGATGTTCGCCAATCCCGACGGTACGCCGCTGAAGCCGGATTCGGTTTCGGCCTCTGTCTCCCTGCTGTGTCGTCGTCTGGGTCTGCCGAGGGGCGCCAGCCTCCATACGTTGCGCCACAGCCACGGGTCGGTCTTGCTGGCGGATGGAGTGGACCTGCCAACGGTATCGGAACGCTTGGGCCACTCTTCCGTTCGCGTGACGGCAGACATTTACTCGCACGCACTTCGCGGGCGCGACCAGGATGCCGCCCGCCGTTGGGATGAGTTCATGCGGAGGAATGGCGGTTCGCGTGATGAAGAACGCAACCTCCGCGCGAACTAGTATTCCGGCCAAATGAATCGTGCGTGGAGACGAACTTCCACAGATAGCTTTAGAGCAAAAGCGCTTCCGCTCGTTATCGCATCGTAAGACTGCTCGCAAAGTTTCGCGGAAGGTGCGGAAAGTGGGCACCGTGAGGCCAATAAATCCCTTAATTATCATAGAGTCAGTGGGCTGGGGCTCTTCGAATCCCTCTTCCTCCAGGGAGTGGTGGACAGACCCTTGTTCGACAAAATCGGCGACAGCCGATTTTGGGCGTGAGCGCAGCGAGCGATCCGAGCGTAGCGAGGACGGAAAACATGCCTTGAGCATGTTTTCCGCAATCCCTCTCTGTCCGCCACATATAGCGGCCTCAGTCGGTGAGGTTGCCGTTGAATATACCGAACGCCAGCCACACATGATACGGCTGGCGTTAGGGCCTGTTATTGCGGCGGCAGCAGCGATTCCGCTGCCAGCGAGCATTCCTCCATCACCTTGAAATAGTTCGCCACCCCTGTGGTGCCGACAACAAAGGGATTGGGCTCACCCTTGGGACGCCATGCCGCCAGCCGGGATTTGGTCCAGGCATCGTCGAAAGCGGTGTGGTTGGAGATCAGGACGGTGGCGCCGGCAGCGGCGGCGACGTCAGCCAATTTCTTCTGAGAGGCAATGAAAGTATCGAAGAAGGTCCTGTTATAGCCGCTGAAGGCTGTTCCGCTGGCATAGGCGACGGTTATCGGTTTGCCATGATCGGTGACCTGGAAAATCAGGCCATAGGCGCCCGGTGTGTGGCCCGGAGTGAGGATGGTAATCACCGTGGTATCGCCCAACGTGATCTTGCCGTTGTCTTCGGCGACAAGATCGCGCTTCGGCGTGCCGCCCGGCATCGGCCTTTTGGCTTTGGCGAGCTGGTCCCAATCGCCTGCGCCCAGCACCACATGCGCGCCATATTTTTCCTGGAAATAGGTCGCGCCTTCGTCATGGTCGCTATGGGCATGGGTGATGAGAACATATTTTACGTCGGCGGGGTTGAGTCCAACTCTCTTCAGACCGTCCACAATTTCTGGACCGACGGCATAACTATATAGGGTATCGATCAGGATGATGCCGGCGCTGGCCTTGAGAGCCCAGGAAGTGTGGAATTTGGTGCCCAGAAAGTAGAGATTATCGAATACTTTTTGCGGTTCGGCGTAATAAACGTCGTGGCCGGGGTCGGTTCCGTAATTGCCGATCGCGGGACCGACCTTCGGCACCAGGCAGTTGCGGGCCAGGACGCCGACCCAATCGAACAGGGCGTCATTTTTTGCAGCGGTAACATGAGCCTGGTAGTCGGCAGGCAGCTCGGTCTGGGCCTGGGCCGACCCCGTGGCGGCGATGCAAAGTACGATGCTGTAACGCAGCGTGCTGAACTTCACGATTATCTCCTTTTTTGCGGTTGAAAATCTAACGCCTGCACATGCACGACAAGCTGTATGTGTACTTAACGACGACGGCGGCTCCGCCGCTTCCGCTGAACGGCGTTTGCAGTTAGTTTAGAAGCCTACCAGCCGAGTCTGATTCCGAACTCCATGTTGCGCGGCGTGTTGGCTTGGCCGGTGATCTGGCCAAACGTCGTCGGGCTGGTGAGGGTGAGGCCGGGGCCACTCGACTGGAAGTGGTTCAGCGCGTTGGTGATCGATATGAAGAATTTCGCGCTAACCCGCTCCTTGTAGAGGCCGATATCCTTCACAATGTTGGCGTCGAGATTCCAGGTGGGAAGTCCACGCAGGTTGGAAGCGCCGCCGCAGCTTGTATCGTATCCCAGCACGCAGGGCCGGAATTCGGAATAAACCTGGGCTGGATTTTGGAACGCGTTCAAGCCGTAGGCTGGAGTCTTGGTAGAGACGGCCGCGGGGCCTTCAATCAGGTTGTTGCCGTTGGTGCCGGTAAAGAACTCGTTGTATTTGGTCGATATGTCGCCCGTGTAGGGGGATAGGCCGACGGCATGTTCCGACGTTGCACTGACCGTGCTGGTTCCAGGCGTGGTAACTTCACCAAACGCCTCGCAGCCCGTGCAGTTGCCCTCGGTGTAACTCACCGACGTGCCGCCGCCGCTCTGCGCGGTAAACAAGGGAGCGATGGTCCAGCCGCCCAGAATATGGCCGAGCACGCCTTTTTGGCCCTTGAAGACCGGCGGCGTATAATACGCCTGGAAGTTGTAGATGAACTTGATGTCGAAACTCTGCGGCCCGTAGTTTGCCCCGATATCGTACGGCGTCAGAGGAGTGGCGCCACTGGTGGATTGCGCCGCCTCCGACGTGCCCAAAGCCCTTCCCCAAGTGAAGTTGGAGACGGCGGTCACGCCGTGCCAGTTGTTGGTGCGCAATGTCACGAACACCCCGTTGTAATTGCCCCAGCCCAGGCTGCTGACCATATTGAGCGAGGTGCTCTGGCCAACGGTGGAGCCAGGGAGGGGTTGGCTGAACACGGTGCGGCCCAAAGTCCAGCTGGACGCCTTGGTCATTTTGTTCCAGATGTCGCTTACAGCGGTTTCCTTGAACAGCGCAGTGTTCTTGGAAGCCAAGGCAGCGGTGCAGCTTGAATAACCCGCGCAGTAAGAAGAGCCAGCTCCGCCCAGCGCCGCTTCGAAGAACGGCTGGGCTGTGACGTTGGCGGCGCTCTGGCCGTTGAAGAACATCTGCTCGAAAACCTGAGCGTAAGCGGCTGAGAAGGCTTGGCCGTTCAGCGTTTCCATAGTGGGAACCGCGTCCAGGTTCATCTTCCATGTATTCGTTCCTGATGATCTTGCCGATATAGCCCACTTCGAGCTGCATGTTGCGAGTTGATCTCGCGCTGAATAGTGAGAGTGAAATTGTCGGTGCGGTCCGGCTTGAAGTGCGGGTCCAGAGCGTCGGGATCGACGGTCTCCGGGTTCGATCCGACGCCCGGGAAGTACGGCTGCGATAGCGTAGCGCTAGCCGCCGGCAACGGGGCCGCCAGACCATCCGGCCCAATGCGGAATGCGTTCTGCGGAGTGGCGACGCCGCTGCCCGCGCAAGTCCCGTTACTGAGCGGGTTGGCGCAAGTGACGCCTTGCAGCAGGCCGGGGCCGAGCAGCGGCACCAGAACCAGATCGACGCCGTTCAGCCGTCCGAAGATGCGGCCGTATCCGCCGCGGATCACGGTCTTGCCGCCGCCGAACACTTTGCCCAGAATGCCGCCGCTATAGCGCGGATTCCACGCAAAGGACACGCGCGGGCTGAATTCGCCGTAGTAGGGATCATAAGGGTACTTCGGCCCGTTGCCCACGTTTCTGATCAGGGTATAGCCGATCTCGGGGGTGTACGACCCTCCCTGCAAGGCAGCCGCCTCGCGCTGGGCGAGGAAGTCCGAGCTGCTGATCGGCTGGTTGTTGGAATCCACCATTTCCACCTGCTTGCCCTGTAACTCATAGGGCGGCATTTCGATGGCTCCATCCCAACCCGTACGTCAAGGTAAGAGACGGCTTGGCATGCCAGATGTCGTAGAAGTAGACGTTGTAACTGGGGATGATGGATTGGTCGCGTCGCCGGAGTGCCAATTGGCAACGGGCCAGGCTCAGGCAGCGCGCGCGTATACATCACCTGAGTGGAACTGACCATGCCGGTAATCTCGGAATAGTAGGTCTCATAAGCCGGAATAACTGGAGGACGGAATCGAACGTCGGGATGTAATTGGTGGGAGAAGTCCAGTTAAATCCCGTATTGGTGGAAAGATAACTGATCTGGTCGTTCACGCCGTTCCCGTTGTCGGTGCGCGAGTGGTAATCGAAATTGCGCTGATAGCTGCCGCCGAAACCGAACAGGTGATTGCCCTTCAGCGTGGTCAGGTCGTCTTTGAGGGCTTTATCCTGACCGTCCCAGAACCGCTGCCGGACGCTCTGCGT
This sequence comes from Bryobacterales bacterium, assembly GCA_963763545.1. Lineage (GTDB taxonomy): Bacteria > Acidobacteriota > Terriglobia > Bryobacterales > Bryobacteraceae > PALSA-243. The sequence goes on along the minus strand of CAVXPE010000028.1, from coordinate 34,089 downwards.
ATTCACGTTGTAGGGAATGAGCGCGCCCGCGCTCTCGCCGCCGAGTTCCACCGCGCCGCCCAAGCCGGGAAGGGCTGCGGCGGGCCGTTATTACTGCTGACCACTGCCAGAAGGTGCGGAGGTAGACTGAAGACGAACGTATTGGTGGTGGTCGGAGTGATCGATGGTGGTCAGACCAGAGGTCCAGACCGAGGGCTGCTGCGGCCGGGGTGCTGTGGCCTTGGGGACGCCGAGCGTGTCGCCCGGGAAGATGCCGCCGATATCGATCTGGTTGCTGGTCAAGTTGACCAGCTTGAAGTCGCGATAGCTGCCGAACCAGTGCCATTTGTCGTTGAAATCGTGATCGATGCGGCCGACGTAGTTATTGGAGGTCTGCGGCTCACGGATGGTGCTCAGAAACCCCTGCGTGTTGTAGTTGTCGCCGCCCAGCGGATTGTTGGGCAGCGGCATTTGTGTTCCAGATCTTCGAGGTGACCGAGCTGATGCCGATGCCACGCGGGTCGCAGGCGCCGGCCGGGCAGACGGCTGCGGGGTATGTGACGCCATTCACGGTCACCGGAGCCGGGTTGATATTGATACGGTATGTAAACGCCTTGCGCATTTGGCTCCTGGATAATGCCTGCTCTCAACAGCGCGGAGGGCACGCTTGCGGAGTAAGAAAGCGGCATTGGGGAACCGCAGCGCTTCATAGTTGAAGAAGCCATACCACTTGCCGCCCAGGAAATTCTTAGGGAGCGATCGGGCCGCCGAGAGCGCCGCCAAACCGGTTGCGGTGGTTGGAAACGATGGGCGTGTATCCATAGGCAGACGCCGTTGACGGTCTCGGGCGTGTGGTTGGCGCTCCAGTGTATTGGCCGCGCCGACGGCGGTGTCGAAATAGAACCAATACGCGGAACCGTGGATCTGGTTGGTGCCGCGCTTGGTCGCCATCTGGATCTGCGCGCCCGACGAATTGTTGAAGTCCGAGGTCTGGTTGGCTGACGTTGACCTTGATCTCTTCGATGCTCTCGATAGGCGTCGGAATCACGCCCGAAGGAATCGAGCTGCCTTGGCTTCCGCCCAGACCGAGTAATTGGTCTGGTAAGCGATGGTGTTGCCAGCCATGTCGTCGGTGATGTTGCCGCCATCGAGAGTGTAGGTATTCCCGTCGTTGAAGCTTCCCGCCGAGTAGCCGCCCGGCGTGGTGCCCGGTTGCAACACCGCCATGGAGGTGACGTCGCGGCCCAAATTGGGCAGCAGCAGCAGCGACTGGCCGTTGAGGGAGCCGCCAACCGTGGCATTCATGGTCTGCAATTGCGCGCCTGCGCTGGCCGAGACTTCCACCGTGGTCGCTGTGGAGCCAACCTTGAGAACGGCATTGATGGTAAGCACCGCGCTGATTTCCACTGCCTGCCCGTTGACTTCGTAGGTGCTAAAACCCTGCTTGACGAAGCTGATGTTATAGGTTCCCGGCGTGACCGAACTGAAGACATACCGGCCATCGATGTTGCTTGTAGTCTCGAAAGCGGCGTTGGTCGAAACCTCCGTGAGTTTAACGGCCGCTCCCGGAACGGCGGCTTTCTGCTCGTCGGTTACCTGCCCGGAAACCGTTCCCACCTGGCTGGTTTGGCTCCAGGCGGGCTGTTGTGCTCAGACTGAGTACGATTCCGAAGCAGCCTGCAAAAGCAAGGAACCGAAAGAAAACTCCAAAACGAGTGAGCCGTTGGCTCATTTTCATAAACCCCTTCCCTTTTTTTGCGTGGCAACGATACTCGGGACGCAACTCTCCCCGCGCGTATCCGGGCATTTCTTATTGTCGGAACAAGTTGGCTGCGACTTGGTTGCGCTTGCTCTTTGGCCTCGACGTGCTATCAGGAGCGCGTCCGCATACTATGCGGCGTGCGCCATGTATACATAACCTTCTCACGCTCCCCCTTTACGAAGCGCGACGAGATATGCGGGGTGACAAATAACGATTCGGATCGAGCTTATGTCGGGCGTAGATCCGCGTCAAGAAGAAAATTCTTATAGAGTCGATTCAGGAAAACGGCGTTAGTGCTGTTCAGCACGACGTGCTGGTTCCGCCGCCTAATGATTTAGAGCCGCATCTTCGATGGCAACGCCCAGCTTATGGTAGATATAATCTACCGATTCAATGCCTAGCTCTCTAATGTCCGCTGAGAGAAGCAAAGTGATGGATTCGGATCCAAAGTCCTGTTCGCCGGCATCATCCCGGAACTAACGCCGCAGAGTCTATAAGGGCTTCCGGAGATTCAGTTCAACCGTGCTCAGTTGCCCTGGCCCGATTAAACCGGTGGGTCATTCGCGGATACAGTCACCGCCATAGATCCTGAATTGTGCGAGCCCGGCCACTCTTTCCGAAAGTCCGGTGATGCAGAGGCGCGGAGACGCGGAGAAGATTCGACAGTATACTCCGCATTTTCCTTCGCGCCTTCTGGTCATCGCGTCGAAGAGAATGAGATATATCACGAAACATTGCCGGATATTCCACAGTTCCTATTCCTGACTCGCAGACCCGCGCCAGCCCATTAATGTGTGCCGCCGTGGAACTTCGTGAGCCAATTGGCGTCAAGACCGGCGTGAATGCTGCTCTTTGCGCTGATACTTGCGCCGTGATCAAATTTCGCTTGACACAAGTATCTTCCTCCCATACTATCCTTGCGACAAACCTATGCGAACTCACAACTGGAAACCGATTGCCCGCTTCGCCGCGGCGCTCGTACTTGCCGGCGCGCATCCGGCGCTTGCACAGAAGACGATCAGCCTGCCCAAAGTCGGCGAACACACAGTGGGCGAAGACTACTTTCTGGCCAACTATACGCAACTGCTTCAGTATTGGAACACGGTGGCCAAGGAATCCGACCGGGTGAAGCTGGTGGAGTACGGTAAGACTGCCGAAGGCCGGCCGATGATCGTCGCCATCATCACCTCGCCGGCCAACCTCAAGAACCTGGCGCGCTATAAGGAAATCTCGCAGCGCCTTGCGCGCGCCGAGGGACTCACCGATCAGCAGGCGCATCAGCTTGCCGCCGAGGGCAAGGCGGTGGTGTGGATTGACGCGGGCCTGCACGCCACTGAATCGATCAATGCGCAGGCCCTGTTTCCGGAAATCTACGATTTGCTCAGCCGCAGCGATTCCGAGACCATGCGAATCCTGAACGATGATATCCTGCTGCTGACCTGCATCAATCCCGATGGCATGGAGTTGGTGGCCAACTGGTACATGCGCGGAAGCGATCCCGCTGCCCGCAACATGAACATCCCGCGCCTCTACCAGAAATACGTGGGGCACGACGATAATCGCGATTCCTACATCGCAAACCAGCCGGAGACCGAAGCGGTCAACCGGCAGATGTACATCGAGTGGATTCCGCAGATCATGTTCAACCAGCACCAGAGCGGCCCTGCCGGATCGGTGCTGTTCTTCGCACCGTTCCGCGACCCATTCAACTACAATCAGGATCCGCTGGTGCCGATCGGCATCGACCTGGTGTCGGCGGCGGTGCACGAACGATTTCTCGCAGAAAGCAAGCCCGGCGCGGTCATGCGCAGCAACGCGCCCTACTCCACCTGGTTCAACGGCGGCGACCGCACCATGACCGGCTTCCACAACCAGATCGGCCTGCTGGCGGAAATCATCGGCAGCCCTACGCCGATGAGTATTCCATTGGTGGCGTCTAAGCTGCTGCCGATGGCTGATAATCCCGCGCCGATCGGGCCGAAGCAGGAGTGGCATCAACGCCAGTCGATCGAATACCTGATGACCGCCGACCGCGCCATTTTGGACATCGCCTCCAAGTTTCGCGAAGACTTCCTCTTCCGCATTTACCGCGCCGGCAAGAATTCCATCGAGCGCGGCAGCATGGACTATTGGACCATCACGCCCAAGCGGGTCGCAGCCCTGCAGGCGCTTGCAGGCGCGCCGGCGGCTGGCGACGAGGGTCCTGGCGGCGACACCGGCGGCGGAGGTGGCGGTCGCGGCGGCATTCCGGTCAAGTATTGGGACCAGTTGCGCTCCAAGGAGAGCCGCGATCCGCGCGGCTATATCATCCCGTCCGATCAGCCCGATTTCCCGACGGCCACGAAGTTCGTGAACGCGCTGATCAAGGGCGGCGTTGTGGTGGATCGCGCTACCACCGATTTCACCGTGGCTGGCAAGCGCTACCCCGCTGGGTCGTACGTGATTCTGGCGGCGCAGGCCTTCCGTCCGCACCTGCGCGACATGCTCGAGCCGCAGGACCACCCCAACGATTTCCAATATCCCGGTGGTCCGCCCAAGCCGCCGTATGACATCACCGGCTATACACTCTCCTACCAGATGGGCGTGCAGGTGGACCGCGTCCTGGACGGCTTCGAAGGACCCTTTCAGAAGATCGACGGACTGCTGAAGCCGCCAGCCGGAAAGGTGACCCCGGGAGCTGCCGGCTATCTGCTGAGCCACCAGATGAATGATGCCTTCACCGGCACCACGCGGCTTCTGGCCGCCGGCCAGGACGTCTACTGGCTCAAGACGGAGTTCACGGCCGAGGGCAGGACATACCCTGTCGGAACCATCTACATCCCCTCGAAGCCCACCACGGCAGGTGTCGTGCGGACGCTCGCATCGGAACTGGGACTCAACTTCACCGGCATCGCCGCGAAACCGACGGGCGAGGCGTTCAAGCTGCGGCCAGTGCGCGTCGGGCTGTGGGACCGCTACGGCGGCTCGCAGGATTCCGGGCACATTCGCTGGATGTTCGAGCAGGCCTTCCCCACGCCCTACGAACTGGTGTATCCGCCCACGCTGGATGCCGGAGGCCTGAATACCAAGTACGATATCTTGATTTTCCCGGAAGGCGGCATTCCGGCTGAAGGCGGGCGCGGAGGCCGCGGCGGAGGTGGCGGCGGTCGCGGCGCCGGCGCTGCTGCGGGCGTGGCTGGCACTTCCAATGCCGGAGCCGGCGCGGCGCAAGGGGCCGGACGGGGAGGCGCGGGTGGACGGGGCGGGAGAGGCGGTGGACGGGGCAATGTCCCCGACGAATACGCCAACCAGGTCGGTAATGTCACGCTGGCCGCCACCGGGCCGCAACTGCGTAGTTTCGTAGAGGGTGGCGGAACGCTGGTGGCGATCGGCGGATCGACGAGCATCGGCGGTTACTTGGGGCTGCCGGTCGAAAACGCGCTCACCGAAACCGTCGATGGCTCGACGCGCAGGCTCCCCAACACGAAGTTCTACGTGCCGGGATCGGTGCTGGAGGCAAGCGTGGACAACACGCTGCCAATCGCCTACGGCTTGCCGCCGAAGGTCGATATGTTTTACATGAATAGCCCGGCCTTCCGCCTGCAGAAGGACACCGGCCCGAGCCGCACGCAACCAGTGGCGTGGTTCGCCTCAGCCGCACCGTTGCGCAGCGGATGGGCGTGGGGCGAGCAATATTTGAACGGCGCGGTGGCGGCGGTTGAGTCCGATGTAGGCAAGGGCAAAGTCTACCTGTTTGGTCCGGAGATCACCTTCCGCGGCCAGCCCCACGGAACGTTCAAGTTCCTGTTCAACGCCATATATCTGTCTGGGGCACAAACGGTAAATCTACAGTAACTTTGTGTCGGCGTCGTCTCCTGGTGGCAGCAGGCGAGCAGGAGGATATTGGGGCCATAGAATAAACCGAGTGCCCGTCCCAGCGGGCGAGTTTTTAGCGGGACAGCCGGCGTACGACGCGAAGGTTTTAGGGCACGGGTGCGACAGGCTGGCTCGGGAGCCGCAACAAGAAGAACGGGCGAAGATCCTCCTGCTCGCCTGCTGCTACCAGGAGGCACGCTTCCGGTTCCGGGCAGGAGGTTCTCCCCATACTGAAAACCCATGTTGACGGTAGTTCGGCGAGCTTCCGGCGACGATTATAGTCAAACTTGTAGCTGTCGTATCTCGCCGGGCGACGGGGTACGAACCGGGTCCGCATCGGGTTTTCACCCGGCGACCGCCTGCTGCAATAACAGGAGGTCGCACACGCTGAAAACCAATAGTGACAGGCCTCCGGTGCGCCTGCCGCCGAAACTGTAGTCGAAATTGTAGTTGTCGCATCCTCGCAGTCCACCAAGTTTCAATAGGCAATTTCGTAAGTTATTGAAACAAAAACAAGCCGCCTTGCCGGAGTGCCGCTTGAATTGCCTTGTTTCCGATAAGCTCCCGATAGGTGGGGTTATCGTCCATTGGGCCGCCGTGGCGGACCCGGCAGGCCAGTGTCGCGGTAGGGACGACCATCGCTGATCGCCCCCCGCACAGATCCGTACGGGCGCGTTGACGCATACGGCTCTTATCTTGGATGTCTGGCGGCGAACCGTGCTTGAGGGTAAGGGTGCAGAACTCGCGGGAACGGAATCCAACGCTCGAGCAGCGCATTGAGCCGCTGCCAAGGCCTTTCGCCCCGTTGACTGCGACGATTCAGATTTCTTCGCCACAGCCTACAGAGGCGGTGCCGAAAGGCACTGAGCTGATTCCGATTGCCCGGGACAGCATGGTATTGGTAATAACCTTGAACGACCCGTGTCAGCCATTCACCGATTTGCGCTATCGGCTCGTGCCTCCGGCGGATCAGTTCTGCTTTCAAACCGCGCAGCTTCGCCACCATCCGCTTACTCGCCGTTTTGCGCCATACGATGAAACTGCTGTTGCTCCGCCGCTTCCCGCAGTAATGCGTGAAGCCGAGGAACGTGAAGGTCTCAGGCTTTCCCTCACCGCGCTGTTTCCGAACTCGTTCGGCATGCTTCCCGAACTCGATCAGCCGCGTCTTTTCGGCATGCAATTCCAGGCCGAACTTCGCCAGCCGTTCCCGAAACTCTCCGAGAAAACGTTCAGCTTCCGTCCGGCCTTCGAAGCCCACCACGAGATCGTCGGCATAGCGGACGACAATTACCTCGCCCACCGCCACTTTCTTGCGCCAAGCTTCTATCCACAGATCGAAAACGTAGTGCAGGTACACGTTGGCGAGCAACGGTGAAACCACTGCCCCCTGCGGAGTCCCCACTTTCGATTCCGACCACTGGCCGTCTTCCGAAATCCCCGCCTTCAGCCATTTCTGGATCAGGCGAAGTATCGGGGGATCGGCCACGCGATGCTCAACGAACTTGATTGCCCATTCGTGCGACAAATTGTCGAAAAATCCTCGAATGTCGGCGTCGAGCACCCAGTTCACTCGCTTCGTCTGGATTCCCACGGCCAGCGCGTCTAACGCCTGGTGCGGGTTGCGACCCGGCCGAAAGCCGTACGAGAAGCCTTTGACGTCCACCTCATAAATCTCATTGAGTATGGTCACCACGGCCTGTTGAACAATTTTGTCCTCCAGCGCCGCGACGCCCAACGGACGTTGCCGCCCGTCAGCCTTCGGAATATAGACTCGCCGTGACGGTCGTGCCTGATACGCTCCACGGTGTACTCGGCTGTGTAGATCAGCAATTCGATCTTCCAGTCCGGTCTCATACTCCTTCCACGTCACGCCATCTACCCCTGGCGCAGCCTGCCGCTTCAGCGCGTAAAAGCTGTCCCGGAGCAGAATGACGGTCAGATGGTGGAGCAGAGCGGTGAACCGTTCACGCTCTGCATAAACGCAACTGCGTCCGGACTCAGCGTGGGCAGAACCGCCGCCGAAGCGAGTAACTTCAAAACGTCCCGTCGTTCCATGTAGAAACCTCTCTCAGATTTATTGAGCTCCGCACAACAGAGTGACAATCGCCTTTCCCGCTGGACGCCGGGCGGAAGCCCGGCGGCAGGTTTGAAGGCCCGCCCCACAAGGGCCGCTATAGTTTGTGAGCATCAATTGTGGACCGGTCCCTCCGTGAGGGTCTTCAGCAGCGACAATCGGTCATCGACGACACGGGCCATGAAAAGCCGGTGAATGCCGTTGCGGTTGCCATCAAACGTGTAGTCTCCGACGATGCCAGGGAACTGTTTCAGGCCCTCGAGTCCGGCCCGAATGCCAGCATTGGTAGCTCCGCCTGACTTGATGCTGGCGGCCACTAACATGAGGGCATCGTAGTACTGCGCCGCGATAATATTAGCGTCGCCTCCGTAATGTTTGCTGTAATTCGTATTCCAGGCCTTAGTCACATCCCCTTGAAGATCCGGAGAGTACTCGGTGATGATCAAGGTTCCGTTGGCCGCGGCGCCGGCCTCATCAAGGACACGTCTCACTCCGAAATCCCGTTGAGCGATCGTCGGAGATCGTAGTCCAGAGGCAGCGAGTTCCTTCAGGAACGCGCCTCCTTCCGGCGTTTCGCCGAGCGCCAGTATCGCGTCTGTGCGGGTAGCCTTGGCCTGCCCCAAGGCGCTTCCGAAAGCCCGGTCTCCTGGCGCCCATGTGGCATCGACGAGCGTTTGGATGCCGTACTTCTTCTTTAGAAGATCGGCGATCATTTCGGCACGTTGACGATGGATGCCAGTCTTGTCGTGAAGTATCGCCAAGGTTTTTATGTGCATCTCGTTCGCCAGGTAGTCCGCAAGCAGGGTGGACAGCGTGGTATCGCTCGTGCCCACACGAAAAATCCATTCCGAGGCATCCGTAGTCCGCGGGCTTGTTCCGGCGGTTAGATAGGGAATCTTTTCAGCGTTTATAACTGGCACGCTTGCCAACACCAGCGGACTGTTGATCTCGCCGATAATGCAGTTGACCTTCGGGTCTTTGACGAGCTCATTGATTGACTTCAGAGCGCCCTCGGGCGTACTGGCGTCATCGGCAAAGACAAGCTCAACCTTAACGGACCCGGGGCGGTTGTTGACGGCCTCGACCGCTATCTGCAGCCCGTTTCCCATCAAGCGGCCAACTGCGCTCCGCTCTCCCGTCAGAGGAATCTGCACCCCAATTTTAACGGATGAATCCGCCGAATACCCGAGAGACGCGAGGGCGAGTGCAGAAGCGATCGCCACGATGACTGAAGTTCTTACTTTCATGTCGGCCCCTATCTTTGCCTCGGCGCGGAGAGACAAACGGAAAACTTGCCGAAATCTACTGCAGTAGGAAAGCCGCAATAGTGTCCGATGAGGGAACGTCGGACGCCAAGCCCAATAGCTCAGAGCGAATGTCGGCCTTAGTGATCGAGAACGACTACGCCCCATGGTCCGGCGCTAACCGGGACCTTCTTCGCGACCGTGTTGTTCGAGAGATCAACGACGGAAACATCGTTGGACGGGCCGTTGGCGGAGTATAAGGTTCTACCATCCGCGGAAAGTGCGATGCCCCAGGGGCGCTGCCCGACCTCAAACGATGTCACGGGCTTATTGGTTGCGGTATCGATGATGAAAACCATCTTGCCTCGGCCAGTGCTCACGTAGAGTTTGGTTGCATCGCTCGACATCGCCATGCCCATAGGCTTGATCTCTCCCGGCTTTCCGAGAGGGATTGGCTTGATCAGGACATTCTTGACGGTGTCCAGGTATCCGATTGCGCCATCGTTTTCCGCGTTGACATAGGCGTGCGCTCCATCCGGCATAAAGACCACATTGCGCGGACGGCGGCCGACCTTGATCTGTTTGAGAAGCTTCCCAGCCACCGGATCGATTACGGAGACAGTGCCATCCGCCTCGTTAGTCGAATATACGAGCTTACCGTCAGGCGTCACGGAGACGCCTTCCGGCTCATCGCCGGTCTTGATCGTCTTCGTTATTTTGCCCGATGGGATATCGAGAAAACTGACGCCGTCGGCGTCTTCATTCGAGACGTAAATCGTCTTATCGTCCAACCCGACTGCAAAATTCTCCGGATCGGAACCAGCCTCAAGCTTGCGTACGACTTTGTTCTGCGCAATATCGAACTCAGCGATCGCATCGGCGCTCTTGTCGGGTGGAGGCAATGTGCTCTCATCGACGTTAGGACCTCCGATCGCGCTCCCGCTCAGCGCGACATAAATCATCTTGCCGTCATGGCTGGCATGGATGCCACGCGCGCGCTTTCCAAGATGGATGTTGGTGACGGCGAAAGTCGTAGAGTCGATAATGCTCATGTCGCCGGCGACTTCATCGCTGACATAGATGCGGGGAACCGGAGCGGCGGGAGTCGCCTGCTGCGTGGTTTCTACGGGCGCCGGCTTCGAGCAACCTGTTAGAAAGATGGCGAAGCCGGCCGCCGTGATTAACAAATACTGTCTCATTCCGTTTCTTGCTCTGTAGATTGGCATTATTCCTCTCTAGAACCTCACTCGCAACTCCACCCATTCCCGCCTCGGCGCTCCCGGTGAAAAGAATGTCACGCTCTGCAAGGGATAATTGCCCTCCTGAGGCCCGGCGCCGTACGCCGGAAATGGACGAGCTATGAACGTACCCTGCGCAGTTAACCCGGTATTCGCGAGTTGCGCCGCGGTGTAATAGTGCAAATTGAATAGATTATCTATCTGGACGGCCAGTTGAAAATGCCTGGTTAGGTCGTAACGAGCCAGGAAGTTAGTGACCCCGTAGCCCGGTGAAACGCCGGGTCCCAGGTAGTAGACGCCGTCGGCTTTATACGCGTTGTTTTCGTTCCCACGCGCATAAGAACTCGATGCGACGACTTCGCTGAGATCGAACCCCAGTTTCGAAGTTGCCTGGAAATCCGCGAAAGCCTTCCCAGTCTGCTTCGGAATCAGGGGAATCCGGTTTCCGGGATTGACATAGATATTGCCATCGAGTCCCGGATATCCCGAGAGAGCGGAGTCGCTGGTATTGTTTGCCGAGCCGTCGAGCACCGCGGGGCTCTGATACGTGGCCAGGAGAAACGTATAATCCAGCCCCCACGTTACCCGCCAGATGCGGCCGCTGAGGTCGGCATCGAATCCCTCGCGGCGCGTCTTAGCAAAGTTCTGGAAGTAACCGGTGCCTAGCTCGACGGACGAGACGAAGAGGATATCGTTGCGGTTGTCTCCCCGAAATGCGCCGGCGTTCCAACTTAGATTGTGGATGAACGAGGATTCCGGTTTTCCCCGCAAACCCGCCTCCCATGTTCCCGATACTACTTGCTGCAATGGAGGGTCGCTAGATAGGGCGTTCGGCAAACTGCAAGGATTGGCAGGATCGGCGCAGCCGAGTTCGATTGCCGTTGGCGCCCGGCTGCTCTGCGTATAGCTTGCATAGGCATTTACCGAGGCGATCGGGCTCCAGGTAACTCCAATGGCGGGGTTGAATCGCTGAAATATGTAATCGCCATCGAGTGATCCAGGCCCGGCGATGGGGTTGATCCGATCGGCGTTGTTGACGGTGAGCCGATTGAACCGACCGGAGACCGTCACGTTCAGGTTCTTGGCGAGGGTAAGCGTGTCGGTGAAGTACAGGCTCCAGTTGGGGGTTAAGCCGTGCAGGTTTACTCGAGAATCAACTGGATTGCTGCTGGCGGATCCGTCCTGGAATTCAGGGACAACACTAATCGTGTAGTTAGGATTGAGGTAGCCGTATTGCGTGTTCTGGACGTAGGATATGCTCCCACGGTCTAACGACGCTCCCGCAGTGAACTGATTATGCCCGATTCCCGTGGATTTACTCCACGTCGTCTGGCCGGAAAAGCCATAGTCATTCTGGACTTCGGTGGAGTAGATATCGATGCCATTACATCTATCGTCGGCGTCGCCGTCTACGAGCGCTTCCGCAATACAGCGCCATTTCGGAAACGGTGTGTTAGCAGCGGTGGGGCCGCTCGTGGGGACGCCGGAATAGCCTGCCGCTGTGAGAGTCGCAATCTCCTTGGCATTCGGTTGGTAGACCGACTCGTCGAATGAGTCCGTATTGAGATTGGCGTTGATTCCGAAGGTGTGGATGTGCCGATACCAGGCGTTAGCGGAAAGAGTCAGATCGTTGCTGAACGCCTGCCGGAGCATGAGATTGACGGATGGCGCGCGGTTGGCCGTGCTGTCGGGAATCGAGTAGACGCTCGAATAATTTGCTTCAAGCAACCGATAGTCCTGCAATCCGTTCCCGATCAGACTGTTGTCGGCGTACGAGTAGGTTAGTCCGATGTCGGTTTTAGCTGTTCTCCAGCCAAGGCGGCCAAACACTTGCCGAACATCCGAGGGCGAGTCAAAGCGCCATCCCGATTCATGAAAGTAGTTTCCGGACACGAACCAGTTGAACCCAGTCGTTTTTCCGCCGCCGTAGCTGGCCTGGACCTGCTTTCGATTGCTACTGCCGTAGTTAAAACTTCCATCGAGTCCCGGAGCGCTGACGCCGTCCTTGGTGCGGACTGGACACCGCGCCGCCGAGCGTGTTCAACCCGAACAGAGGGTTCGCACCCGGCATTAGGGTAATCTCCGAAATCGCGTTTTCGGGAATCAAATCCCAGCTCACCACGTCCCCGAACGGCTGGTTTTGACGGACGCCGTCCAGGTAGACTGAAACGCCTTCGGGAGTTCCGAGCAAGGGGGAAGCGGTATAGCCGCGGAAATTCACGTCGGGCTGAAACGGGTTTCCCTGCATTTCGTTGAGGTACACGCCATTCAGACGCCGGTTCATGAAATCCGCGAGTTCAAGCGCCCCGCTTTTCTCCACGTCGGCTGCTGTGGCCGTTTGGACAGCGCCGGCAATCTGGTCGGTCGAGAGAGCTGTGCCGGCGAGCGGGGTTTGCGCGACCACCCGGACCCTGCTTTCGACGGTCGCCAGGGTCAACGTGACCGTACGCAGTACAGGTGTTGCGGATTGTACGTCGATCGCCACGGACTGCGCCGCGAATCCGGCCTTGTTAACCATAAGCCGGTAGCTGCCAAAGGGCAAATCGGCGAATCGATATGCGCCCTGCGCATCCGTCTGAAAGGTCCGCGTCGCGCCGCCAGCGAGATTTACAAGCGTCCCCGAGGCTGCTACAGCAGCGCCCGAAGGATCCCTAATCTCCAGTCGGATTTCTCCAGTGGGGGATTGGGCGTGAAGCAGGGCGGCGGTTACAAGGAGCATCAAGGATAGAAAGACCGACGCCGGATTTAGGAGGCGTTTAAATGAATCCATATCCTTACATTCCTTGAGCGGCCGATTTGTTCATTGTTTTTTTAACATTTTTTCGTACCCGTACAGGGTCGCGCCACGCCGACGAAAAAAATGCTGAACAAAACGAGGGCGAGCGGAATATTCAGTATAGATGGCCACGAACGATTCATGGCCGAGACCCGAGGCATCCGTCCGAAGCCTGGGAAGTTCGCTAGTGTGAATTGAATGCCGTTCCGTCTTGCAGGTCCGAACATCCTGGCAGTTTGGCGCACCACGTCGTCCGCCAATTCCGGCGCCAGCCGGGATCGCCTGGAGGAGGCAGTGGTCGATCTATTCGATCAATTCAGAGATCCATTGTTGCGGTATTTGTCGAATTTCGGGCTTGCGCTTCCGGATGGCGAGGAGATCGTCCAGGACGTTTTTCTTTTGCTCTACCGGCACTTGCAGCGCGAAAAATCCCGTGAGAATCTTCGCGGCTGGCTGTTCCGGGTGGCGCACAACCTCGCGCTGAAGCGGCGCTATCGAACACGCCGGGAGTTCGAGATGAGAACGGAAGCCTGCGCCCTGGAGCCGGCTGTCGATCCGAATCCGAATCCCGAGACACAATTGGCAACAAGTCAACACCAGGAAAGGTTGCTGGCGGTGATCGAGGCATTGCCGGAACACGACCGCCGGTGTCTTTTTCTGCGAGCCGAAGGCCTGCGATATCGAGAGATCGCCCGGATTCTCGACATTTCTCTCGGTGCGGTATCCGGCTCTTTGGCTAGATCTCTGGCACGTATCGCGCGTGCCGCCGAACGGTGAGAATTATGAAGTACGACGACTCGCATCCGTCAGACCAACAGTTGCTATTAGAGGTCGAAGGAGAGCTCTTCCGGCAACGATCAGGAAGCTCTTCGATCTCATCTTGACGCCTGTTGGACATGCCGCGCGCGACGCCGCGAAATCGAGAATGCCGATCGCGGATTTCATTCGCGTCCACCAGCGGGAATTAAACGTGAAGTTGCCGCCGGTTGCCGGACCGCGAGCGCTCCTGAAGGCGAAACTTGCCGAACTTTCCGCAATGCCGCCGCATTCAAGTTGGTTCCTTCCGGCGCGCCGATTGGACTGGATGCTTGCAGCAGCATTGTCGATGCTTGCGGCGATTAGTATGTTTCTGGTCCATTCCTCCCTGCGTCGCGAAAGGAGGCTTGCAAATCCCGTGGTGTTTTCAATTCCCGATTCCAGGCTTACTCCTGGCGCAGCCATTTTGGCCGACCGGGAAGCGGTTTGCAAGCAGGAGAATATCAAGAACAAAGCAGTCCCGGTGGCGCTTCGAAAGCGGGTCTTCGAGGAATATGGGATCCCGGAAGCGGAGCCACAGGCCTACGAGGTGGATTATCTGGTCACGCCGGCATTAGGAGGGGCAGACGACGTTCGCAACCTCTGGCCTCACTCATACTCGGCTCTTTGGAATGCTCACGTAAAGGACGATCTGGAAGACCGGCTCCGCGAGATGGTGTGCGATGGCAGGCTCGATTTGACGGAGGCCCAAAGGGAAATTGCGGATAACTGGATCGCCGCTTATAAGAAGTACTTTCATACGGAGCAACCGTTAGATGAGGGCTGGAAACAACACTTGCGGTAGAGCTCGGCATTCCCTGGGGTTCAGCCGACCAACCAGCTAGAGCGAACTATCGACCATGCGGAAAGAAATCTACTGCGCGAAGTGCCGGAGCGATCAGCCCATGCTTGAGGTCGATCCTCAAGAGGACGACCTAAGCCCCTATCCCTGGTATGACATCGTTTGCGGAACCTGTGACTGGATAATCGCGACGGTGCGGATTGTGCCGGATGACAAGCCTCTGGAACAGTCCGCGGCAGTGACGCTGGCGGAAGAACGCAACGCCACCCGCTCTCTACGCCGGGTTTCTTGGCGCGAGAGCCGCGAGCTTCGGCCGGCACACGGCTCTCGATCGTTGCGATAAGGGGCTACAGCGGGTCGCGACGAGCCGCAGCCGCGCGATTACTAACGTCCGCCTCTGCCACCATTGGTGTTGTTGTTCGTGCCGCGCCCGCCGCGGCCACCCTGCGTCTGGGTAGTGGTCTGACCACCGCGGCCGCCGGCGGCGGCCGGAGTCTTGCCGTTGTTCTGCTGTTCGCGGTTCAGCTCCCACATGTCGATCGCTCTGATCGAAATCGCCCAGCAGATACTGGCAGAAATAATCGGCGCGACGCCAGTAGAAGTAATCCGCTTCGCGGACCGTAAGCGTGGCGCTGGCCGGGCAGCAACATGAAGTCGAAGCGCTTGTTGGCCTTGATCAGCGCGTCGGCCAGGCGCAGGTGTTGGCCGGGATGCACGTTGTTGTCGATAGTCGCCGGTCGAAAGCATCAGGTGGCCCTTCAGGTTCTTGGCGATCTCCGAGTTCTTGTCGATGGAGTACTCGAAAGTGACCTTGCCGTCCTTGTCGTCGTCGACTTCCTTCATGCCGTGGTGCTTCTCGCTCCAGGTGTGGTTGTAGATGTTGTTTTCGTGATTGCCGGATTCCGACCAACCGCACCTTGAAGAAATCGGGGTAAATCAGCATCGCCGCGGCCGACATGAAGCCGCCGCCCGAGTGGCCCGAGATGCCGACGCGGTCGATATCGATCAACGGATAGCGCTCGGCGAGTTGCTCGACCGCGGCCTTCTTATCGGCCAGGCCGTAATCGCGCAGGTTGCCGTAGCCGAAGGTGTGATACCACTTGGAGCGGTGCGGATTGCCGCCGCGATTGCCCACCTCGATCACGATGAAGCCGAAATTGGCCAGCATTACGTTGTTGCTGCGCGGCGAAGAACGTCTGCGTCACGCTTTCCGTCTGCGGGCCCGGGATACACGTACTCGATGATCGGATACTTCTTGTTGGGATCGAAATCGAACGGCTTGTACATCACGCCGTAGATGTCGGTGATGCCGTCGTCGGCCTTCACCTTGAACGGCTCGGGGAACTTGAAGCCGGCTTCGATGGCGCGGGCCATGTCCACTTTCTCGAGCGGCATCACGACGGCGCCCGGCGCGATCGTACAGCGTCGGCTTCGGGCGCGGTGTTCACGCGCGAGCCGTTGTCCACGAAATATTTCGCCGAATCCGACATCGCGACGGCGTGCGAAGCGTCGCCCGGATCCAGCAGCTTCATGCCGCTGCCATCCAGATTGGCGCGGTAGAGGTGCATGAAATACGGATTCTCGCCGTCTTCGCGGCCATCGGCGGTCATGAACAACTGGCGCGCCTTCTCGTCGACGTATGATCGATATCTTCGGCGACGAACTCGCCCTTGTCGATCTGGTTCTTCAGGGTGCCGTCGGCGGCGTAGAGATAGTAGTGGCCCCAGCCATCGCGCTCCGACCACCAGATCATCTCGGCTGCCGTTGTCGATGAACCTGAGCGGCTTGGTTTCGATGTAGACGTTCATGCGCTCCTGGATCAGCGGCTTCACCTCGCCGGTGGCCAGATCGGCGACGCAGACGTCCACGCGATGCAGGTCGCGGCTGATGCGCGTGAAGTAGAGCTTGTCGGACCCGGCGCGGCCCACAGCGGCTTCGGTGCGCTCATGCTCGCGCTCGCGCGCCGTGGGGCGGTCGACCTCCACCTGAAGCGATTGGTCTTTGAAGCCGTCGGCCTTCAATATCATTGCGAGCTCTTGGCGGCGACGTCGAAGACTTCCAGCTGCGCGATGGGGACGTTCGACGTCGCCCGGCATGGCGTAGCGGTAGGTTTCGAGCGTGGGCCGCGGATTGGCCAGCGAGTTGATCACCCACAGCTTCTCCACCTTGCGCGCATCGCGGCGCACCATGGCGAACTTCTTCGAATCCCGCGACCAGGAGACGTTGGCCGGCGCGCGCGCTGGCGCGGTGTTGTCCTGGCTCTCGCCCTGCTGGCCGTGTCTGTTCTGCTGCTGCTGCTGCTGGTCGCCGCCCATGCCGCGGCCGCCGCCGTAGCCGAAATCCTCCACGCCGTCTTTGGTGAGCTTGGTTTCGACGATGGTCGGGTCGTCGGCCTTCTTCAGCGCCTTGGCGTAGTTGGCGGCGTCCATCATGTATAGGTTGTGGTTGCGCGCGAAGACGATGGTCTTTTCGTCGGGCGAAATGGAGGCCCAGGCCGGCTTGCGCGCGGGACGCTTCGTCGAGCAGGGTCAGCTTGCCGGTGGCCAGTTCGTATTCGAAAGTGAGGGTTTCTCATTGCGCCCGGGCGCCGGCGCGCGCCGCGCCCGCCGCGGCCGCTGCTGCTGCGGCTCGTTGTCGTTACCGTTGCCGTTGCCGTTCGCCGCCATCGGTCGGTGGTCTGCGATCCGGTGGCGGTCTTCTTCTCGCCGGGGATCACGGCATCCTTCGGCACATTGAGCTCGAACTGGATGGTGGTGTCGTTCTTGACGAATCGGATGGTGGTGATGGGCAGGTGCTGCGATTCGTAGGGCAGGCCGGTGGCGGCTGGTGAGCTGCGCCGCCAGTTTCACCGGGTCGAAGACGAAGGTGCTGGTCTTCTTGACCGGGTCGACGATGTAGAACTTGCGGCCCTTGCTGTTTTCGAAGCTGTACCAGAAGCGGTCGCCCTGTTCGAGCCAGTGCGGCGTGACGCTGATATCGAAGACCAGCTTGCCCATCTTGGCGGGCGTCCACTGCGCGGCCAGTTCGTAGTTGGCTTTGGTCTGTTTGACCATCGGCGCGGGATTATCGGCGGCGAAAACGGCGGACGCTGCCAGCAAAGAGGCGGAGAGAAATCGGGCGTAATTCGGCATTTGACGAAACTCCAGTGTGTCTAATATATCTCACCGCGAAGGGCGGCCGGAGCCTTTTCCCGGCATTTCCCGGCTAATTCCCAGTGGGAGTTCGTTCAAACGATTCAACGACCACCACGTCGAAGGGCAGCTTCCTGGCGATGAGTTGAAGTCCAAGCTGTTCCTGGAGAGCGGTGAAGATGACGGGCGCGGGAGGCGGCTCCACATCGCCGGCTGAGCGGGCGCCGGCCGGGTCCATTGCGTATTCGAGCGTGAAATCGTACTTACCTGTGAGGCCGGTTTTATCGACGACCGGTTCTTGACCTGGAGTGCGCAGCGTCCGCGCAAGCGCGGAGATTGGCTGTTGTTGGCCTCTCGTCCGAACTAACTGGTAGGCGCCGCTCGAGGAAAAGTTGACGACCAGGCCCGGTCCGGCAGGCAAGGTGGGGAATCCAGCCTGTGCCGCGGCTGGCTTGGGCGATTCGGATGCGCCGCCGGATTCCTTCAGCTTTAGTCCGCTCTTTGCGATCACGAGCTCGTAAGCAGGGAAGTCTTTCGATTCCATGTGCGTCTTGAGCTGGAAGCGTTCGGCGAGAAGATTCCGCATCATCAGGCGGAACTGATCGCGGGTACATCCCTCGGGCACATTGACAATGACGTCGAAGCGATCTTTATCCACCGCGGACTTACTCAAGATCTGAAAGTATTGGACGTTCCAGGCTTCATTGATGAGATCCTGAAGCGTCGCGGATCGGAAGCTATAGTGCGTCGGGTCTCTCGAGCCCGGACCGCCTTCCCTGTTGCGGACGCTTTGCGGGCCGGAAGGTTTGACGGATGCGACCTCGAATTTCGGCGATGCAGGATCGGCTGCCTGGGATCGCGCCAAGGCTGCACAGGCGATGAAGAGAAATACGAATCGAGTCACGAAGCCTCCGATTGGACGACGGTGATTGCCATTTGATTAGACGCGGAGGCGTCAGATTCTGTGGAAGGCTTTGAGGATCTCCCGCGTGGAATAATGCAGGGCGATGGGGCGGCCGTGCGGACAGCTCATGGGGCAATCCGTCTCGGCAGCGCGCGCAGCAGCCACTCCATCTTGCTCGCATCGAGGCGCATATTGATCTTGATGGCGGCGCGGCAGGCGATGGAGGCGCAGATGTTGCGGCGCAGATCGTCGAGCGACGCGGCGCGCAGTTCGGTCTCGGCGATCTCCAGAATCTCGTAGAGGATCTTCTCCAGATCGGCTGCGCCCACCGCGGCCGGCGCGGCCTTCACGGCGATGGTGCGGTTGCCGAACGGCTCGGTTTCGAAGCCGGAGGCGTGCAGCTCGTCGGCGATGCGCGCGTAATCGATCTGCTGTTCGGCGGTGAGCTGCAGAATCAGCGGCATGAGCAGGCGCTGCATTTCGACGCGTCCGGCGGCGCGCTGCTTCATCACCTGTTCGAACAGGATGCGCTCGTGCGCCACGTGCTGATCGATAATCCACAGGCCGTCGCGGCCGGCGGCGATGATGAAGCTCTCGTGGATCTGGCCCAGCGGGCGCAAATCGGAAAGCGCAGTGAGCGAGTTCTCGGGCGGCGGGAATCGCCGACGCGGGAAACTCGCCATGCGCATCGAGGCGGCGCGAAAGCTTGCCCGAAGGCGGCGGACCGGGCGTGACTGCGATCGGCGGCGCGCTGAAATCGAGGCGCGGGCGAAGGCGGCGGCGGTTGCGCGGAGCGTGAACTCGGGCAGCGCGGGAGTGGCGGCGGGTCGGGCGCGTCAAGAACGCTCGACGCCAGGCGGCGGCTCGTTCTCGATCATCTGGCTGAATTCGGAGATACGGCAGCTCTCGCGACGGGCTGCGGGCTGGCGCGCGGCGGCATCGTGGGCTGCGCCGGGCGTGAACGAAGGCGCGGGACGGCTCTCCATCAAGCGCTCGCGCAGGGTGTCGCGCACGAAATCGTGGACGAACGTTCCGTGGCGGAAGCGCACTTCGGTCTTCGAAGGATGCACGTTGACGTCCACCTCTTCGGCGCTCGCATTCGAGGAACAGCAGCGCGAACGGGATAGCACGATGCGGGCATCAGGTTGTGGTACGCCGAAGAGAGCGCGTGCATCAGCAGGCGGTCGCGAATCAGGCGGCCGTTGACGAAGATGTAGATCGGAGTTGCGATTCGCCTTCTGCACCTGCGGGCGCGAGAAGAAGCCGCTGAGGCGGAAGAGGCGCGTGGGCGGCTCGTCGGGCTCGCGGCGGTATTCGGCGATGGCCTCGGAGGGCGGCACGCTGGGCGGCGGGAGGAACAGCTCCTTCTCGCGCATGCCGATCTCCACCAAGTCGTCCAGCACCTGGCTGCCGAACACCTGGTAGACGCGCTCCTTGCAGCGTGGCCACGGGCGTGACGTGCAGCAGTTCGGTGGGGCCGCTGGTCAGTTGGAAGGTCTTGTCGGGATGCGCCAGGCTGTAATGCGTGACCAGCGAGGCGATGTGCGCCAGTTCGGTCGGCTCGGTGCGCAGGAACTTGCGGCGGGCGGGCACGTTGTAGAAAAGGTCGCGCACGGTGATCGCGGTGCCGCCGCCCAGCGCGGCTTCCTCGCAGCGCAGCATCTTGCCGCCGGCGATTTCGATGCGCGTGCCGGTGGTCTCTTCCGGCGACGCGCGTTTCGAGCAGCAGGCGCGAAACGGATGCGATGGAGGGCAGCGCTTCGCCGCGAAATCCGAGAGTGGAGATGGACAGCAGATCCTTCACGTCGCGCAGTTTGCTGGTGGCGTGGCGCTCGAAGGCCAGCAGCGCGTCGTCGCGCAGCATGCCGCAGCCATCGTCGACGATGCGGATCAGGCGGCGGCCGCCGGATTCCACTTCGACGCGAACGTCGGTGGCGCCGGCGTCGAGCGAGTTTTCGAGCAGCTCCTTGACGACGGAAGCGGGCCGTTCCACTACTTCGCCGGCGGCGATCTTGTTGGCGACCTGGTCGGGAAGTACGCGGATGCGGCCCATGACGAAGCCTCACTATAACAGGGGTGGTGGGCGCTAACATACCCTTGGGCGGGCGAGCGGGTTATTTCCGCCCAAGAGGAGCTGCAACCCGTCGCAGATCTTTTCGATGGAGGGCGCGTTCAGCCTTCCGATCTTCTCAACCAATTCCGATTTGTCCACCGTTCCCAACTGCGAGACATTCACAACGGAGGGCTTCGGCAAGTTGGCTTCTCCCTTGCGTAGGAGGACGTTGCCAGGCGCGCCCCCCAGGCCCACATTCGAAGTGATCACGCATACAACCGAGGTTGCAATTCGACTGCGATTGAAAAGATCGTTCTGCACTACAACGCAAGGGCGGCGGCCACCGGGCGCCGATCCGTCAGGAGGACCAAAGTCGACCCAGTAGACGTCGCCTTGGCGGATCTCGCTCACCACCGGTCCTTCAGGACCGAGCGGAGTTTCGATTTGAAGCCGGGTACGATTCGGCGATCTTCCGGACTGGGCTCGCCGTCAGCATAGATGCGGTTTAGCTTTTCCAGCATCTCTTCGTTACGCCGATCGTGGAGGAATTTCTCCAACGCGATGGAGAAGAGGCGACTGCGGCTAACGCCGAGTTTTCCGCGCGGCGCCATCGGCAGCCTTAACCAGTTCGTCGTCTACCGAGATCGCGGTCTTCATGGTATTCACTATGGTAATACCAAATGGCGCCTGGAGCCGGGAGCGGCGCGGTACGCGGACGCGCCGACCACACACGGGGACAAGAACGTGGTGGCCGGAGCCGCGGGACACTACGGGCACCGGATGGAACGTCAGTTGGCAGGTTGTCAAAGATCCGTGGGCCGGTGCTCCGTAGGCCTTGCGGCGAGGGAGACCGGTCCCTTTGGCGGCTTGGTTTGGGCGAGGGAAAAGGCCCTCTCGCGAAGAACGTCAAGAACGCCAAGATAAAACGCTTCGTTGGGGCCGCCTTTCAGGCTACGCGGCTGCCACGAAGCGGGCGTTGGCCTCCGCCAGGCGCGCGGCGCGACCGATGAGACGAGCGATTTCGGGCAGTGAATAAACAAAGCCACCGCAGAGTTCGGGGGACGGGAAGTCTTTCGCGGCGTCCACCGTTTGGCCCTTGGCGTGTGCGAGTTGAGTGAGTAAGATTGCTTCTGTTTCAGCTTTGGCGTAAGCAGATTTTCGCTGGGTCTGCATGGCGTTCAACGCGGCGGTGCTCTTTTCGATGGCGCGTTGAATGCGTCCGGCTTGGAGAGTGACGTTTTTCAGTTCTCTGGTTTTCTCCGCCCAGCTTTCGTCGTCGCCGGAATCAGCGTTGGCCGATTGGTCCGAGATGATTTGGGTCACGAGGGCGTGCTCCAACGCGTGGGCGCGCTGCAGTCTGAATGATTCTCGGCGATATTGCGGACAAGATCCCGCTCGGGTAGGCCGACCGGGGCATAGGCCTCAGGTAGCCTTCGACGTGTTCTTCGAGGGCGTTCCGCTCGCCGGGTAGGGCGATGTGGACCTTGGAGCAGAGTCCGTATTTTAAAGAATTTTGGCTGACGATTTTCTTGCCGGCTTCGCTTGTGGCGCCGGTCGAGAGTTTGGAATTCGCCTGGTTGGCGGCGATTTGGGCTGGGGTGGACATTTTCGTTTTCTCCTGTTTCAAAAATAGAAAGGGCTGCCTGACGCGCGAGGCGACGAGCAGCCCTTCTTTCGATTTCAGAGTAGCAGGATGGTCGCCAAATTTGGGGTGGAGGAGGGGTGAAAATCGGGGTTAAGTGCTTTGGGGACATCGGCTTAAAAATTATTTTGAAAACCTGTGACTCCGATTTGGCCAATCCAGGCTTCTCTACTACCGGCGTAAGCAACAGAAAACAAGCCGCTTGCATAGTTGGCTCCAGGTTTCCGTCAAGTACATTAACGCGATGGCGCACAAATTATTGAATAATTGAGACTTGTGGGGTAGCGGGTATGAGATAAACAAGACCCAGTGCATGTCGCGGCGGGCTGTTCACTCGAGAAGAGCGCGGCAACTACTCGTCTGGCGCGGAAAGGCCACATCGCGAAGGCCGGCGTTTGGACTCGATTAAGAAGTCGCCTCGGCGACGACGCAAAGGCAGCGACCGCCGGGTTTGGGCTAAGCGCCCTCGTTGGACAAGGAAGACCTTCTCCTCCTAATCCTAATCGGCGGCGGCTATGATAATCACCCCACGTGACCAAATACGATACCTACCCCTCACAGGAGCGATGTCGGGCAGCATAGAGGGTAGTTTGTAGCATTTCGCAACGGCGACAAACCAGCCAGTTGGATTCGGTGGCTTTCAGGAACTATAGAATAACGAATTAATGAACGGGCTCGGATTGCAGTTTGACAATTGCAGCTTGAGCGGCATCGGCGACAGATTCTAATTTGCCAAAATTCGACCGCGCACCGTCGTCCAAGAACTGATGGAGGCGCGGCAGAGCATCCGTCGCCTTAAGTTCTACCAGAGCGTAGACTGCGAGAACCCGCATACTCGCATTGGGATCGCTCAGTAATTCGATCAATGGTGTAATAGCGGATCTATCAGCAATCTGCCCGAGAGACCACGGAACAATATAGTTCACGTCGGGTCCGTCAGGAGACGTACAAGAATGGGAATCGCGCGTGAGTCCTTCAAGTCACCCAGTAGGTGCGCGGCATAGTAACGGTCCTGGCGTATCTGCCCGTTGAGCGAGGACCCCCTGCGGACGTGATTGCGTGAACCTCACGTTCTGCGGAACGATCGCCAAGAATGGCGACAATCACTTCAAATCCGCGAGGATCGCCAAGCCTGCCAAAGATATACGCGGCGTTTCCTCGTAAAACGGTCTTTATGGGACAACCAGGGTTCCAACCGGGGGAGAACACTAGTGTCGTTCGCAGCGACGATCGCCTTAGACCTCGAACTGTTGCCAGAACACTGTAGATCTCTCGAACTGCGGGAGCAGTTCGTCAACCGACGGACGTTGCTGCCCGCGAATCAGAAGGGAGGGAGCCAAGAGCAGAATGGTGGGAATGCCCAGTGGGGCGAGTATCGCCTTCAGGGCCGCCGTGGAGAAGAATCGCACCTCGCCCATACGCCTTCAGTGTAGCCCTCTGCCGCCGTTCCCGTTTCAGATATCACCGTTTACCAGCCGCAATCGTTTGAGAACCTTCAGGAGACTGGCCCGATTCTGAAGGCCCAGTTACCGTGCCAATAGCGCCCGTACGCCCGACAAGCTCCGTATCCGAAACCGGCTCAAGCAGAATGGCACGGTGGTCTTGTATGCCTACTGGATACGCGGCGGACGCCACGATGATCATCGGCAGAGTGGGACGGAGTTGACATGCTTCAACCGCGAGTTGAGCTCCTTCACCGATCGCGCATTGGACCTGTAACTAACAAGTCGATTCCTGAAGCGGCATCTCCCAAGTACGTCAGAGCGTCGACTCGATTGCCGGCCGCAAGGACCCTGAAGGTGGCACTCTCAAAGGCCCGTTTCCACTGTTTCCGGTTCGCGGAGTCATCATCGACAACCAGTATGGATGACTGATGCTGCTCCTTCATCATTTTCGATTGTCCCATCGCCGGAGGACTTGCGCAGGCGTGGCCCAACATCGCATGCGATAATCAGACTACGCGTCTCCCGCCTCCTTCCCGCGCTTGGCATATTCGCTGGCGGTCTCGTGTACACCGCGCTCCCGCACAACGCGTTCGGGCGCGTATGACGTCGCCAGCCGCGCCGCAATAACCGGAGCGGTTGCGGGCGCGACGTGCCTACTGGTTTTGACGCTGAGTAAACGATGGCTTCGCTCGCACTAAGAGAATGGTTGGTACTCTGATCCCGAATCCATCGAGCGAGTTTCAAGGCCGTCTCTTGGGCTTCCCGCGGATGCATCGCGGGGGTTGCGCTCAGCATTCTGTTCTGTAGTACACCTGGAAAAGGCCGAAGCGTTTACAGATCCTGACTCAATGGACAAAACGCGGGGTTGTCGTACACTGGCCACCACGCGGGACCGCCGCCGTTCCGCTTTCCAGTATCGCCGTGTTTCGACCGGAAATCCTTATGCGATTAGTCGACGCGGTGGGATAAATACCGACCGCGCTAATGGAAATTGAGCCAACTATCAGGGTCGAGCACCTACACAAGGCTGCGCGGTCGGCGGCGGGGGTCATGTAGGCGTCAGCCGCTGCGCATCGAAAGGATGAGGCTCAGGGCGGTCGTGACTCCAATCAGCAGCGCCACCACGCCGATCCGCCGCGATGAGTGATTCCGAAACCACAAATAGAGCCGGTGCTTCCGAGCGTCAGCAGCGCCAAAGAAACAAGGGCTGCGGTAAGGCCCAAATTCCATGTGAGACATGGATAAAAGCGAGAGTATTCAGGAAGTTATTGGCCGTTGTCTTGACCGTCGTGCCGCCGGTTGCGACGGAGTAGGTGACATTAAACGACCTGCCCAACGAACTCGTTATGCGGAATTTCAGTACGCCGGGAGAATTCTCGACGGACTATAATTCTCCGCGCCATTGGCGGGCCAGAATCCTCGCATCCGTGACGCCGGATGCCAATTTATGGGTTTCCTCCGTGGAACGCACGGAACGGGGCAGCCATTTGCGGTGGGCGAACTCCACCGCGCCGATCGCATAGATCAGCAGGAATGGCATCGAGAAAAGCGCCGTCAAAAGATGGATAGATCGCAGTCTCCGGTGCATGCTCATCTGTTCCAGAAATACAGCGCGGCAAAAACGCAGCAGCCGGCGGCGAACGAAATCTGCGCCAGCCTGCATCGGGCGCGCGCGGCCAGGAACATCGCGAAGCCGGACACGATCATCGCTAGCAGACACCACATGGCGAACTCGTTATAGTCCGCCCAGAGTTGCATTCGCCAATCCGACGCATGGAACGAAGCGGTCCGTCCGTGGAGAGCATCGAGGTAGATCCCAAAGCTGTTGCGAATCGTTTCGACCGAAGCCGGCCCTGATTTTCAAGAACGGTGACCTGGTGGCTGCCGTTGACATCGCGGAAATCGAGACGCAGGTTATTAGCGGCGTCGTGCTCAATCGCAGCGCTGTTTAGAGGCGTGGCGAGGGAGAGGTTCAATTGCGAGCGGACGCGCTGCGCCACTTGCCGGTCGGTGAGATTCGGTTCAGGGAGAAATTCTGGTAACGAACGACTGGCGCCGAAGGTGCGGATTCTCGCAGGAACGTCACAGACAGTCCGACTACGCCGTAAACGGCTAAATTGACGAATGTGAGCAATCCGGCGTAAGCATGGACTCTCTTCAGTAGCCACATTGATGGATCATAGGCTAAGACGCAACCGCTATCCCATCTGTGCAGGCATTTGGAGGCGGCGCAGAGGATTCGCATCGCAGGTACAAATTCGGTAAGATTACGATACTGCCAGTATGGACGATAGTCAGGGCCTCTTTGGACAACTTGAATCAGGTTGTCCTCTGCCGCCTGTGAATCCTGACGATCTCAAGCGTGTCTGGCATATCGCGCAGACACTCAATGGCCTAACGGACCAGACAGCGGCGGCAGGACCGGGGTGTGTAGGCATCGATGCTGGATTCATCGCCGAGCAATGCGAGCCTGCAACTAATGTGGAAGCGGTCGTTTTTCGAGGCGCCTTGCTCCAATACCTGGTTCAATCGGGATTACTGGATGAGTGGCGAGAAGGCGATACCCTAAGCGATTCCGTCTTTCAGGCCGGCGCGACCTTTCCAGTGAAAATCGATGCTGAATTCGATTTGACGGCTTTCATTTTTCGTTTGCGTGAGTGTAAGAATAGCGCCGATAACCAGTTTCTTGGCATTCACGTGGTCGAGGAATGAATCATAGCCGGTGCGCCAGTCCCTGATATGGCGCAAAATATAAGTATGGTCACGCTCATGACGCTCCGAGACGCACACCGCAACGAAATCCTCCGTCTTGCATCGCGGGCGTGGCGCTCATTCGGTCCACGTTTTTGGATCCGTCGCACGCGGGGAGGCGAATGCGGAGAGCGATCTCGATCTGTTGGTGGCGTGGGAGCCGGGGCGCAGTCTTCTGGATCACGCCGGTTTGGTGGAGGATCTTCAGGATTTGCTTGGGGTCAAAGTCCATATCGGCACTGAGAAGTCGCTCCACTGGTACGCACGAGACCGTATCCTTCGCGAGGCTACGCCGCTGTGAAGGATGATCGCCTGTACTTACTTCACCCTAAATCCGGCAGTTGGCACGAACGCCAGACGCCGGGCGGAAGCCGGCGGAAGCCCGGCGGCAGGCTGGAAGGCCTGGCCCCACAACTGCCTGGAAGTTCACCCGAAGGATGAGCTGCGGAGCAGTTGGAAAATGCGGCAGCGGAGGCGATTCCATAAACGCCTGTTTGCGGAATTGAATGAACCGCTCGATTCGGCGGCGTTCGAGCGCGTGCCTGATTTACCCTGCCGTCGCGGAGCCATTCATGGGACCGATGGCGCCGTCGAAGAGCCGTGAGACGCGGGCGTACGAATATCGGCATTCCAATCGGTGTACTCCTTCGGCCCTCGAACCAAGTAACTCAAAATCCCCCTGCGCTACAATCACCACTTGAAGCGCGTTATCACCGCACAAGACATCCCGCCCGGCGGCGAGTTTCGCATTCCACTCGGCAGCATCGTCACGCCGTCGGCGCGCGAGGTTGCGGCGTCGCGCGGGGTGCGGATCATCGAGTTGCCAGGCGACCAAATTGTCGCCGCCGCGATGCCGGAACGAACCGTCGCCATCGGCGCCGATCATGGCGGGTTTCGGCTCAAGCAGACTCTCAAGAACCTGCTCGAAAGCCTCGGTCTCGAAATCCGCGATGTCGGCGTGCATGAGGAGAAGCCCGCGGACTATCCCGATATCGCGCTCGCCGTGGCGGAGTTAGTCGTCTCGGGCGCGGCGGCGCGCGGCGTCATCATCGATGGGGCGGGCATCGGTTCCTCTATCGCGGCGAACAAGGTCCCGGGCATTCGGGCGGCGCTGTGTTATGATAAAGCTTCAGCGCGAAATAGCCGGGAACACAATGATTCTAATGTGCTTACACTCGGTGCGCGGCTGCTGACCGAAACCCAGGCGGAGGACGTGCTGCGTACCTGGATTGCCACGCCTTTCGCGGGCGGACGGCATCAGGCGCGCGTGCAGAAGATCCTGGATATCGAGCGGCGATACCTCAAGCAGGCTTCCAATGACCCAAGCTGAACTCGACAGTTTAGTGGCGCAGATCGGAGACGAAATTCTTGCGCGCGCCCGGAAGCTGGAAGCAGTCCCCGGCAAGAAGGGCGAAGGTCTCAACCTGCCCGACCAAGTCTGCCCCGGATGTCAGCAACGCTGCCCGCAGACTTGCGCGCGCAATACAAAGGAGATTATTTCCGCCGGCGCCGACCGCGTCTCGGCGAGCGAGCGCCTCACCAAGATCGACCCGGCGATCGCCGCGTTGATCGATCACACCATTTTGAAGGCCGACGCCACGCGCGCCGATATCGTGAAGGTGTGCCGCGAGGCGCGCGCAGTATAGCTTCGCGAGCGTGTGCGTCAACGCGTATTGGGTTCCGCTGGTGCGGTCGGAACTCGCCGGTTCGCCGGTGAAGGTTTGCACCGTGGTTGGTTTCCCGCTGGGCGCCACCAGCACCGAAGCCAAGACCGCCGAAGCGCGGACGGCCGTGGGCGCCGGCGCGCGGGAGATCGATATGGTGATCAACATCGGCGCCTTGAAATCGGGCGATCGCGATGCGGTGCGCGCGGATATCGAAAGCGTCGTGCGGGTTTCGCATCAGGGCAGCGCCATTGTGAAGGTGATCATCGAAACCGCGCTGCTGACGGACCCGGAAAAGACGCTGGCCAGCGTGCTTGCGAAAGAGGCCGGCGCGGATTATGTCAAGACATCCACCGGATTCAGCACCGCCGGGCGCCACTGCGCACGATATCGCGTTGATGCGCGCCGCTGTCGGCCCGCTGATGGGCGTGAAGGCTTCGGGCGGCATCCGCACGCTCGACGATTTGCGGACCATGACAGCCGCGGGCGCGACGCGCATCGGCGCCAGCGCCAGCGTTAAGATCGTCGAGGCCACCGCTGCCTGATTCGTTCCAACCCCGCTCTCCCGCCACGGCCGCGCAACCCGCGCGCAAAGCTCCCGTACGGTTTCGCGAACGTTCGGAGCTGCTGGATTTCCTGCTCGAGGTGTCGGCCGTCATGGCGCAGACGCTCGATCTCGATCAGCTTTCGGCTAACGTTGCCGAGGTGGTGCAGCGCGTGCTGCCCTACGATCTGTTCGCGCTGCTGCTCTACAACGAAAAGCGCCGCGACCTGCGCATCCGCTACGCCGTGGGACATCGCGAGGAAGTGATCCGCAATCTCACGGTCACGCTTGGCGAAGGCGTCACGGGCGCAGCCGCCGCTCAACGGGAGCCGGTGCTGGTGGGCGACGTGCGTAGCGATCCGCGATACCTCAATACAGTGGACGCCGTGCGCACCGAGCTGGCTGTGCCCATGACGGCGCGCGGGCGTCTGGTGGGCGTGATCGACCTGCAATCGACGCGCGTGAATGCGTACTCCGAATACGACCGCGCTCTGCTGCGCTTGATCGCGGCGCGCGTCGCCGTGGCCATCGATAACGCGCGGCTATATCATCGCGTGGACCGGCAGAACCGTACGCTGAAAACTCTCGCCAACATTTCGCGCGAGTTTTCGTCGATTCTCGATCTGAACGTGCTGCTGCCGAAAATCATCAACACCATGCGCGAGCTGATCAATTACGACGCCTTCAGCATTCTGTTGGTGGATCACGGACGCGAAGGCCTTGCGGCATCTCTTCAGCATTCGCTACGACCAGCGCGTCAATATCGACAACATCCCGCTCGGCAAGGGAATCACCGGCGCGGCGGCCGAATCGCGCGAGGTAGTGCGCGTGCACGATACGGCCGCGGACCCGCGCTACATCGCGTCGCACCCGGATATCCGGTCGGAGGTGGCGGTGCCGCTGATCGTGCAGGACCGCGTGGTGGGCGTGATGGATCTGGAAAGCGACCGCGTCGGCTACTTCACGGACGATCATGTCCGCACGCTGACGCTGCTCGCGCCGCAGGTGGCATCGAGCGTGGAGAACGCGCGCCTCTATAAGCAACTGGCCGACCGGCAGCGGGTGATGGACGAAGACCTGCGCGCCGCGCGCGAGTTGCAGCGCGTAATGCTGCCCGACGCCGAGCCGGAAATCGAAGGGCTGGAGAGCGGCGGTGCGCTTGCGTCCAGCGCGCGGCATCTCAGGCGACATCTACGACATTCTGGAGCAGCCCGGCGGACAGAGCATCATCGCCTTCGGCGACGTGAGCGGCAAGGGCGCCGCAGCGGCGCTTTATGGCGGCCTGATCAGCGGCCTGTTGCGAATTCTGGGGCGGCGACGGCGGAATCCGGCTGGTCTGATGATCGCGCTCAACGAGGCGCTGGCCGAGCGCAAGGTAGAGGCGCGCTATGTTTCTTTGCTGGTGCTTCTCGTGGGACCCCGCGACGCGCCAGTTCGTGATGGCGAATGCGGGCGCGCTGCCGCCGATGATTTGCCGCGACGGCGAAATCCTGAAGGTGCGCGTGGAGGGCGTCCCGCTCGGACTGCTGGATTCGCGGCAGTACGAAGAGGTGGTGTTTGAGGCGCAGCCGGGCGATACCTGCTGCTCTATTCCGATGGCATCACGGATCATCTCAACGCGCCGGTCAGGAATACGGCCGCGGACGCGTGGCGCACGCGTTGCGCGCCCACTGCGGCAAATCCGCCGGAGACTTGATCGGCGCGATCTTTCAGGATCTGGATAAGTTCAATATCAGCGCGTTCGACGATCAGACGCTTTTTGCGATTCAAGTGAAGTAAAATTCGAGTGTCCTGGTAAGTCGGCGTAATTAGCGGCGCGGCCCGACTTGGAATGACAAATAAGCACGGCCTTGATCTCTATCCGCCAATGGCGGATAATCAAGGCGCGTGGAGCTGATCGAGACTTCCATCTTTACAAAGCAGATCACGGGTCTACTTAGCGATGAGGAGTACGGGAAGTTTCAGGGCCAGTTGGCGGCAAATCCGGGTTGTGGCGCGGTAATCAAGGGCGGCGGCGGAATACGCAAGATTCGTGTTGCGGCCGGCTCGCGGGGCAAGCGTGGGGGCGCACGGGTTATTTACTACTGGGCGGTCCGACGAGACCTGATTTTGCTGCTCTATGCGTACTCAAAGAGCGAGTCAACCGACCTGACCCCGAGGCAATTGGCGCAACTCGCCATAGTCGTTAAAGAGGAGTTTAGCGAATGAAAACCAAGGTGTTCGAGGAACTGTTGGAAAGCGTGCGCGAAGGTGGAAGGATCCTCCGCGGACAGAAGAAACCCGCGCGCCGACTAAAGATTCAGTCTTCGGGCATACGGGCGATTCGCGAGAGAACCAGCCTGTCGCAGTCGGAGTTCGCCAGCCTGGTTGGCGTTAGCGTGAAGACAGTTCAGAATTGGGAGCAGGATCGGCGCCAGCCAACCGGACCGGCAGCGGCGCTCCTGACCATCCTGGCGTACGACCCGCTGTTGGCGGTGAAAGCGATTCATCGGATGTAGAGGGCGTCGCTAGGCGCGCGACTTTTGAGAGTGCCTGAGCCACTTCGTGGTATTCTGGACTCCTCCGCAATCATGGCGCAGAAGAGGTCTCTCCCGCGCATCTGCATCGCCCTCGGCCTGCCGGATGTCCCTACGCTGCTCGAACACGCGCGGCGCGAAGCCGAGGCCGGCGAAACCTTTCTCGAATTCCGGCTCGATTTTCTCAATCAGCCGGTCAAAGGCGCCGCGGCCATCCGGGGATTCCTGGAGCAGTTCCCGGAAGTGCATCATTCTCGCCACCTGCCGCCGCCATCAGAACCACGGACGCTTCAACGGCAGCATCGAAGAGCAACTCGCGCATGCTCGATCTCGCCATTCAGAATGGCGCGCACGCCATCGATATCGAAATCGAATCGGCGGAGGCGGCGCGCGAGAAGCTGCACCAGTTCAACGGGCGCGCGCACGTGATCGTCTCCTATCACAACTTCGAAACCACGCCGCCGCTCGACCCGATCGTCAATCGCATGACGCGAATCCCGGCCGATTCGTATAAAGTCGTTACCACCGCGCGCAAGCCGTCCGATAACGCGCGCATGCTGGCGCGGCCAAGAGCCGCCGCGCGCGCAGCGCTGATCGTGCTGGCCATGGGCGAGCTCGGCTTTCCCACGCGCGTGCTCTCCCCGGTGTTCGGCGGCGTCTATACCTACGCCGCGCCCATGCTCGCGCAAGGCACCGCGGCGGGGCAGGTCAGCGCGCGCTCGCTGCGCCACATCTATCGCGTCGATAAGCTCGACCGCGCCTCCAAGATTTACGGCGTGATCGCCGACCCGGTGCGGCATTCCATTTCGCCCGCCGTACACAACCGCGCGTTTCAATCGCGGCGGATGGATGCCGTCTACTTGCCTTTTCTGGTTTCGCCGGCGCACCTGCGCGATTTCTTTTCGCTCGCCGACCGTCTGCCGCTCGCCGGATTCAGCGTCACCATTCCGCACAAGCAGAGGATCATGCGCTACCTCGACGTGGTGGACCCGCTCGCCAAGCGCATCGGCGCGGTGAACACCGTCTGGCGCAAGGCCGGCAAATGGCGCGGCACGAACACCGACGCCGCCGGCGTTACCGGTCCGCTGTCGAAGCGTGCTGCGGCTGCCGAAATCCACGGTGCTGATCGTGGGCAATGGCGGGGCGGCGCGCGGCGCGGCGTTCGCGCTCTCCGACGCCGGAGCCAAGATCGCGCTGGTGGGGCGCAATGCCGATCGCGTGCGCGCGCTCGCCAAGACTCTGCAACGCGGAGCCGTTGGCGCGCGAGCAACTCGCCGGCCGCCATTTCGACGCCGTGGTTCACGCCACGCCGCTCGGCATGTTTCCCCATGTCAACGATTGCTTCTTCAACGGACATATTCCCGGCGAGGTGGTTTTCGATATGGTCTACAATCCTTTCGAGACCCTTCTGCGTGCGCATGCCAGAGAGCAGGGCCGCACGGTGATTCCGGGAATCGAAATGTTCATCGAGCAGGCGGTGCGGCAATTCGAGATCTGGACGGGCGATATCCGCGCCGCGGGCCGCGATGGAAAAAGCCGCCATTGAAGCGCTGGAGCAAAAAGCATGAAGATCACGCGCCGCAAACTCGCCGCCGCACTTGCTACGCCCGCACTCGCGGCGGTAATGCGCCTCCGCGCGCGCCCTGGCGCAAACGCCGGCTGCATCGCGCCGATCCGCTCGAAGCCGCGCGAAGGCTCGCATCAAAGCGAATGGCGAAGCGCTGGCCAAGGAAGACGTGCCTATGTCCACGGAGCCCGCGTTTCAGTTCAAAGCATGATATGGCGGACCTTGGCGACGAAATTTTCTTCGCGACCATTCCCCGAACTCAATGCGCGCCTGAGTCGCGAAGGAGATTTCCGCCGAAGAGCTGGTTCGCGCTTTCGCCGAGCGCCTGGAACAGCTCGGACCGCGCTATAACGCGCTCGCGCTGCCCTTGCCGCAACAGGCGCTTCGCCGCGCCAAAGCTGGTGGACGCCGAAATCAAGCGCGAACGTCTGCGCGGGCCTCTGCAAGGTATTCCTTTCGGCGCCAAGGACCTGCTCAGCGTCGCCGGGCAAATCACCACCTGGGGCGCGAAGCCCTACGCGGCGCAAGTGTTCGATTACACCGCGACCGTGCTCGAAAAGCTCGATACGGCGGGGGCCGTGCTCACGGGCAAGCTCTCGATGGTGGAACTCGCGGGCGGCGGCGGATATCGTTTGGCCTCCGCCTCGCTCTTCGGTCCCGGTCTCAATCCGTGGGACCGCTCGCGCTGGTCGGGCGGATCGTCGAGCGGCTCGGCTACAGCGGTGGCCGCCGGTCTGGTCCCGTTCGCGTTGGGATCGGAAACTTCCGGCTCCATCGTCACGCCCGCATCCTATTGCGGCGTTACCGGATTGCGTCCCACTTACGGGTTGGTCAGCCGCCACGGCGCGATGGCGCTTTCCTGGACGCTGGACAAGATCGGCCCGCTGGCGCACACGGCCGAGGATTGCGGGCTGATTCTGCAAACCATCGCCGGCAAGGATTCGAACGACCCCGGCAGCGCGGGAAAGAGTTTCTATTACACGCCGCAGTATGCGCGGCCGATGAAAGATCTCAAGATCGGCTACGCGCCCATCGATTTCACCGACCGCGCCGATGCCTCCGCGCGGCCGGCTTTTGCCGCCGCCTTGGCCGCCTTCAAAGAGACAGGCGTGCAACTGGTCGAAACCAAGCTGCCGGAGTTTCCTTACGGCCCCGCGCTCTCGGCCATTCTCGGCGCCGAGGAGGCATCGATCTTCGAGCCGCTGATCTCGAGCGGCAAGGTGAACGATCTTGCCGACCCGTCACAGATTGCGGGGTTGAAGGCCAGCCTCGACGTGCCCGCGAAGGATTATTTGAAAGCGATGCGCCTCCGCCGCCTGATGCAGGAGGCGTTCCAGAAGCTGTTCT